>NZ_QQBI01000047.1 GCF_004302915.1 Komagataeibacter xylinus
CGGGCGAGAGCTTCACGGGTCAGAAGACGGCGCCGCGCCATGATCGGATGTCTCCTTCATGTGTCCGGAAGGGGATCATTGAACGGACGATCACTGGTTCACCTGCCAAGGCAGAAAAACAGCCGAAAGCCGAGTCTCATATAGATGGTACCATATTTTTTGCATTGATGGGGCGTTATACGTTACACTTTCCCGCATGACGCACACATTGATCGGCTATGCCCGATGCTCGACGGACAAACAGGACCTCGCGGTCCAGCAGCAGGAACTTCTCAAACTCGGTGTTGCTGCCGATCGCATCTACACGGACAAAGGCTTTACTGGCACGAACCGGGAGCGACCCGGCCTTGATCAAGCCCTTGCGGCTGTTCGCAGTGGCGATACTTTGGTCGTGCCAAAGCTTGATCGGCTGGCCCGATCTGTCCCTGACGCGCGAGCCATTGGCGATAGTCTGACAGCCCGTGGTGTGAAGCTTCAACTTGGGAGCAGCATTCACGATCCGTCAGATCCGATGGGTAGACTGTTTTTCAACATCTTGGCGACTTTCGCGGAGTTTGAAGCCGATCTGATCCGGATGCGCACCCGCGAAGGCATGGCGGTCGCCCGCGCCAAAGGCAAGCTACGCGGGAAAAAACCTAAGCTCTCTGACCGGCAGCAGAAGGAGCTTCGCCGGATGTATGATACCGGCGATTACTCCATCAGCGATCTAGCCGAAGTCTTTTCCATCTCTCGTCCGACAGTCTATCGAGCTCTCAGCAGAACAGCCTCAATGTTCTTGTCGGGTTCACTCTAAGCGTACGTAAAGTACACTTTCGTGTCGTGACCCCTGGATGTCGGCGGCATGAACGAGGAGAAAGATCAGGAAGCCGCAGGTGTCCGTCACGATATGGCGCTTGCGGCCCTTGACCTTCTTACCCGCGTCATAGCCCGAAAGCCCGCCGCTTTCCGTGGTTTTTACCGACTGGCTATCAATCACGCCCGCGCTTGGAGAGGCTTCACGCCCCTCAATCTCGCGCAGGCTCATGACCAGGACCGTATTCATGACTTCGAACAATCCGGCATCACGCCAGGCGTAAAAATAGCGCCTGACGGTCGAGACCGGCGGAAAGCATTTCGGCAGCAAACGCCACGCACACCCGGCCGAGGCTATGTAGAGCATCGCGTTGACCACCTCGCGCATATCCGTCGTGCGGGGGCGACCACCCCGTTTCGCCGGGGGTATAAATGGCATGATCAGAGCCCACTCTTCGTCCGTCGTATCCGATGGATATCGCATTCCTTCCCGGCTATGTTCACGTCGGGCAATACCAGTCCATGTCACCATTCACTCCATCTCTTCGCAAAGACGGATGAATCACAACAGGCTGGTATTGTTCAAAAACTTTCGGATCGGGCTCTAAATTAGGCTCAGTTCAATAAATTAATAGATCCTGAGCCTACGAACCGGACATTCCGTTCTCCCCCCAAATCTGCCTGTCGGCTTCACCAATTCAGCAGACAGGCAGTGCTCACCTCAAGTCAGACGAGATGGTAAGCCTTCTGTTGTATTCCTCGTGAGGCTTCCCAAATTCATAGGAACTGCGTCTTTTAAGAAGGATCTGTCATGACCAGCCTGTTTGAGCCGATTGAACTGGGAAGCATTTACGCCAAAAACAGAATTCTCATGGCGCCGCTGACACGCGGTCGGGGCACCCGTGATCATGTGCCCACCCCCATCATGGCCGAATATTACGCGCAACGGGCCGGAGCCGGTCTGATCATCTCAGAAGCGACCGGGATCAGCCGCGAAGGTCTTGGCTGGCCGTATGCGCCGGGCCTGTGGTCGCAGGAACAGGTGGAAGCCTGGAAGCCCATCACCGCCGCAGTTCACGCCAAGGGCGGAAAGATTGTGGCCCAGCTCTGGCATATGGGTCGGATGGTTCATTCCAGCGTGACGGGCCAGCAACCTGTGTCCTGCTCGGCGACAAAAGCGCCTGAAGCCCTCCATACGTACGATGGCAAGCAGGCTCCCGAAGTCGCCCGCCCTCTCACCAAGGAGGACATTGCCCGTATCCTGAACGACTACGAAAATGCTGCTCGCAATGCCCTTCAGGCAGGCTTTGACGGTGTGCAGATTCATGCCGCCAACGGTTATCTGATCGACGAATTTCTGCGGGACGGCACCAATCATCGTTCCGACGAATATGGCGGTTCGCCGGAAAACCGCATCCGCTTCCTGCGTGAAGTCACCGAACGCGTGATCGCAACGATTGGCGCGCACAAAACGTCAGTAAGGCTGTCCCCCAATGGCGATACGCAGGGCTGCATCGACAGTCATCCAGGGCAGGTTTTTGTGCCGGCCGCAAAGCTGCTGAATGACCTCGATATCGCTTTCCTTGAACTGCGCGAGCCCGGACCGAACGGCACGTTCGGCAAGACCGACCAGCCCAAGCTGCATGGTCCGATCCGCGAAGTCTTCAGGAAGCCGCTGGTTCTGAATCAGGACTACACACGGGAAGAAGCGATCGAGACAGTCGCTACCGGTGTTGCGGACGCCATTGCGTTTGGTCGGCCTTTCCTCGCCAATCCGGACCTCGTGCGTCGTCTGGAAGACAATCTGCCCCAGAACAAGGACGATATCCGCACCTGGTACTCGCAGGGTGCAGAAGGCTATACGGATTATCCGCTTGCTCGCTGATACCCTATTTTTCCCGCAAGTTCCTTCCAATGGAAGGAACTTGCATTTGAACTATAGAAAATATTTAGCCGCCGACGTGATACTTGTCGTGAAGTAGGCGAAATCACCTGAATAGCTCTACTCCCTGCCATGAATGTGAACACTGCGAAAGGCTGTTTTCGGTAACTCCATCCCGATAGCCGACTGTCTGTTCCCCCCTCCCTAAACTGCCTGTCCGCTCAAGGAACATGAAGCGGACAGGCGGCAGACGCCTCATCCCGGACGTGCGACATCGCGGTTCAATTTGCGGATAGCAGACAGTCAGGAAAGTCCAGAAAATGGTCATTCGGTTACGGAGGATTGCGGGATGATCGTCTTGGATATCACGCAGGCGTTTCTCCGACTGGAAGGAAATTTCCATGGTCACGGTCGTTCAGGCTGATGTATTCCAGTCGCCATTGATCCACGCGCCGGAGGTCAGCCAAAGTGATGGAAGTGTCGGCAATCGCCTCGCAGGCATCAATGGCGATGTCGGTTGCGGTATCTGGCTCGCCGTAAGCTTGCTTGAAAAGCGTGCCCAACTGAACAGCGACCTCCTCTGCAGCATGTCGCGCCTGAGGACCACCTTCGGTTGCATCGTACACTACGGATATCGACAATGCATAGGGCTCGCCCTCTGGAACTTCTGCAGACCGCTGTTCGCCAAGATCAAAGAACAGACCGACTAGGTGCTTGGCGTTAGATTCAAGAATTTTTCCTATCTGGCGCTCGACCGTTTTTTTCCTGCCAACTTCCTTCCGCAATCGACTTTCGAAGGCGTTGGGGAACGCCGGTCGGCCATAGCGCGCTGCGAGCCACTGCTTCAGCGTACGTTTCCCATCAATGGGTAGTGATGCTTGGTCATCTCTGGCTGCGTGCTTTTCAAATTCGCCCTTGGGCACGATGCACCGCTCTGCGTGTCGAAGCTCGACAGCGAGGGTCTGCCCGCCAGTGACCTCATAACACAGATGAAGTTTGCGCGGGTTCTTCGCGTAAGAGAACTGTGCATCTGGCGCGCTAACGACATCGGCAACGATGACCTCGACTGAGGTTTCGCTGTCATTCGGAAGATCGCAGTCATGCGTGATCACAACGATACGTTGTGATCCATCAACAGCTATATTTAGCGTTGTCAACTTGCCCGCAGTTTCGTGAGTAAGAAGATCACCTTGTCGCCAGTCGGTTTCACGCGTCAGCATCCATCGTCCTCTGAACTATCACTCGGATGAGCCGGGAATGGAAAGCTCCGCGCGCCAATCGTCCGATGGCAGGGCCTTCGAGTTCGCCAAGCCGGAACGGCTATGCGCGACATTCATGGCTTGCGCTTCGGCAATGAGCGTCTGGGTATGTTCGGGCGCAAGCTTCCCAACGGAAACCAAGTCCAGCAAGGAATGGCCATTGAATGCCTTCATCTTCAGTAGAGATGATGCGCGAGTCACCCCGGCCTTCTGGAAAGCGTCGGCAGCAAGACTAAGGGAGCATATGCGCTCCAGTTTGTTATCTTCAGGCGTGGATTCACCGCCGATCCACTTGTAGATAGCCTGTCGCGAAACGCCGAACACCGTTGTCAAATCGGCGATGGCGGGATTCAGCACCTGCCGGATATTTGCAAGATGCTCGGCGGCGGAACGGACGTCAGGGCGTGCAGCATACATGTCTATCGTTTGGACGTCGAAATAAGGCACGCTCGTATCCAGCATCTTGCCCCACTCATGGACGTAGGGAAGAGCGAACACGCTGCCGGTGCCTCCGAGCGCGCAAGCGATTACGACAACGGCAGCATCCACAGGTTGAAGAGTCGGCATGAAACGATGGGCGGGCAAGGTTGTGTACATAAGCGCCTCGATCCTGATTGTGTCAGGCCCACGCGCTGCGCGCGTGATCCGTTATCGTCGCACTGAACGCTGATTTGATCGTACCATGCAGCGAAAGTAGTTGCTCGTTCAGCTTGTCCATTTCCACTGGTATTCTACCCTCGACATAGTGATCCGTGTCGATGACCCCATGCTTACGTGCGTCCTTGATCTCGAACTTCGGTGCTATCGCCAATCCTGCAGGAAGCATATCCGCCGGGAAGCCCAAGGGACCAGTCATCCGATACACCTTGACGACCAGCGTTCCCTTCGGGACGAGCGGGCCAGTGTCCGTGGCAAACACGGATTCAGTCATAGCACGGAGGCGGGTCGCATCGAAATCAATGCCATGCAATCCGTCCGCAAGGTATTGCTCGGTAGTTTCTCCAGCGCGTGGCAAAATGGCATCAAGATATCGTAGCCCCAGTCGACTGACGTGGTCGAGTGAAACCGCATCATGTACCGCCGCCAAGCCGCGTAGCAATTCCGGGATGAATTCGTTGCGTGTCTGGTAATGGGTCGTGCGATAGGTGATCGTTGAAGGCGCGAGAATGAATCCTGCCTTTCGGTCACTGCGCGTCATCAGCCACGACACTGCCCTCTGAATCTGTGGTTCCTGTGGCTGCGCTTGACCCGGCCCCGGCACGACCAGTTGCATGAACTGCTGCGGTTCGAACAGTGGATACCCCTCACGCCGCAGTCGATCCTGGATTTGATCGACGTATTTAGCCATCGCCGCAACGGGATTGAAGTGCGCCTGTGCCAACGCATAGTAGACAGGCGCATTCGACATCATCTCGCTCACAGGGCTCTCCAGATCTCTCGTGGTTGACAGATTAGTTGTCAGCTTACACTACGATTGAGGCGGGCGCCACTAGCATTTGAGATGGGGGGGTGTTTTGGCGAGGTTTGCCAATTTACGATTGATGACAAGGCAAAGCGGGTGTGGCTGCACGATTAAATATCCCCCTTCGCTTCGGTACGTCCAGCGCAACCACAGGAGATGCATGATCGACCTTGGCCATAGGCTCGGATAAATGCCAAGAGGAAAGAGCATGATGCACCAATGCCAAGCTGACGCGACCGAATTGTGTTTCATTACCGACAGCCAGCCGTCCAATGACCTGCTGATCTATCCGCACTAAAAGCAGCCCTTCCGCTTGCCCCCCCATTTCTTCCATTCAAATTGGGTTGACCCAAACAGTCTATAGTCATATTGAGACAGAGCAAAGCTATGCAAGAATAAGGGCTATATGTCGGTTTTTGTCGGGAAGCCTGAATGGGACAGACTTCCAGCCATTTCTATTGAAGCTGTCAAAACGGATATTGTGCAGCGAGGCCCTTTTATGATGATGGGTCTGGCAGTGCCGGTTCTTCCCCGAAGGGGCGATTGAGGATCGTGAGCACCTCTTCGGCAGCATAGATCCGGTTGCGGGCATAGCCGGTACGTTCGGTCAGGATCCCGACCTGGCAGAGCTGGGCAAGGGCCGTCTGGGCGGCCGGGGGCGTGATGTCCAGCAGATGGCCAAGGCGACTGGCCGTCAGGACGGGATAATCGGTCAGCAGGTCCAGCGCGCGCAGCGCGGCCGAGCCCTTGCGGAAAGCCCGGCGCTGCCGCCATGTGGCCTTCAGGGCCTGGGTTGCCTGCCGGGTGACCTGCACTTCGGTAACGGTCCGGATGATGGCGTCTGACAGGAACCCGATCAGGGGCGGCCAGTCGAGCCGCTGCTGGGCACGTTTGAGCGCCGCGTAATAGTCCTGTCTGTGGGCCTCGATATAGGGGGAAAGATACAGGGGGACCTGGCCGTCAGCGGCCATCATCAGCGGAAGTAGCAGGCGGCCAACCCGGCCATTGCCATCGCTGAACGGATGCACGGCCTCGAAATGGGCATGGGCGATGGCCAGCCGGGTGATGAGGGACTGGGTCATCTGCTGCATCCCGTCGGCCTGCATGTAGTTCAGGGAGGCCTCCAGACAGGCTGCCACCTGGTCGGGAGGAGGCGGGTTATAGGTCGAATAGGCGATATGCCCTGTCCCGCCGATCCAGACCACGTCCCGGCGCAGGGTGCCCGGTGTCCTGCGATAGGCCGGGTCATGCTGCATGACCGCCTGATGGAGCGTCAGCACGGTGGGCAGGCGGAAGAGGGCCGGGCCTTCGCTGCAGGCCTGTGGCAGGAACTGCTCCAGGGCGCGCGCATAGTCGCGGACCTGCCGTGTGGCATGGGAAGCGTCCTGGTCGTCTTCATCGACCACCAGCAGCTCATTGAGGGTGCTGTGCGTGCCTTCCATGGCAGAACTGCTGAGGGCTTCCTGACGGCTCAGGACGCGGCTGATCAGGTACGGATCAGGCAGGGTACGGGCGAGGGCGGCGATTTCACCCAGGGCGGACAAAGCCTGCCCATGGCGGGCGGCGGCATCGCCCAGCATAACGCCCGCTTCAGGCGGCGACGGGGGCACGACCCCGTAATGCTGGGCATAGGGGGCGGGTAGCCGCTGCAGACATTCCCGGATCCCGCCGGCCAGATCCTCACGCTTCATCCTGGCCAACCTTTTCCTGAGACCGGATTTTCCTAACATGATTAAGGTTTTTGTTAAAACCTTAATCATGTTAGCCAGAAGTAGGCCCTTGCGCAAGGTTCTGCCACGTTGTGCGTGCAGCCACAGGTGACGTGGATGAAAATCCCTCCAGGCCTAATCCTGTCCGGTAATATGGATTACCGGACAGGTCTGCGCTAGGCTCTGGCGAGCCCGAAAGCCGCAGGAAACCGCCCTATCGTGATTATCGATCCTAACGGGATTGGCCCGGCCGGCAGGGACACTTCCCTGGCCGCGCCGCTGGCCCAGGCCCGCGCCTATGCCCGCGCCAGCCGGGCGCCCGCCACCCGCCTGGCCTACCGGCGCGACTGGGCCGCCTTCACCGCCTGGTGCCACGCCCGGGACCAGGGCGCGCTGCCCGCCGATCCCCGGCTGGTGGCACTGTTCCTTGCCCATGAGGCCGCGCGTGGCCTGCGCCCGTCATCGATCGGCCGCCGGCTGGCGGCCATCGCCTTTGCCCATCGTCAGGCCGGCTGCGTGCCGCCCCAGGCCCAGCCACAGGCGGGCGTGCTGGCAGAAGTGATCGCCGGCATCCGTCGTCAGGCCGGCACCGCCCCGCGCCGCAAGCAGGCTGCCGATGACCGGGTGCTGCAGGCCATGCTGGCCGCCCTGCCGGCGACAAACCTGAAGGCCATCCGTGACCGGGCGCTGCTGGCCTTCGGCATGGCCGGGGCCTTCCGCCGCTCGGAACTGGCCGGGCTGCGCTGCGACCAGCTCGACCGCACCCCAGAGGGCATGACCGTGCGCTTCGGGGCAACCAAGACCGATCCCGAGGGGCGGGGCGTGTGCATCGCCATTCCCGAAGGACGCCGCATCCGGCCCGTCGCCCTGCTCGAGGCCTGGCTGGAGGCGGCCGGAATTACGGACGGAGCCGTATTCCGTGACGTGGTGCGCGGTCAGGCCAGCGCAGGCCCGATCAGCGACCGCACCGTGGCCCGCGTGGTCCAGCGCGCTGCCCAGGCCGCAGGCTACGACCCGGCCCGCTTCGGGGGGCATTCCCTGCGCGCAGGCTTCCTCACCTCAGGCGCGCGGGCCGGGGCCAGTCTCTTCCGGCTCAAGGACGTCTCCCGCCACCGCTCCACCGATGTCCTCGCAGCCTATGTCCGCGAGGCCGGACTCTTTACAGATCATGCAGGAGAGACGTTTCTTTGACTGTCATTTTAGGTAGAGGCTGTGCCGGTCCAGGTCCGTCCATTTCCTGATCGACCACGTCCAGATCTTCCGTGCATTCTGGCAAAATTTGTGGTTGGTCTGTTTTCTGAACTTTTCGTAATTCTGAAAATTATTTCCCATGGTCAGTATGTCCCCTTTATTCTCTCCCGGCGTAGCCCAGAACGACAATAATGAGGCTTCCATAGCTACTACCCGTTCCAGGCGGGCCCGTCGGATGCGGCGTCTGGCGCGGGTCAGGACCCTGAAGTGGCATCGAACCATCATGTATTGTACCGGGGCCGTGCTGATTGGCATTATCTCCGTAATCTTTGCCCATATCGGGGATTGGGCGGCCGAGCTGCGTTATCATGTTGTCGCCAGAAACCCATGGTCCATGCTGGTGATTGCCCCGCTCGGGCTTGTTGCCATTTCCTGGCTGACACGCCTGTTGTTCAATGGTGCTCAGGGATCAGGAATTCCCCAGACAATCGCAACCCTGCATATGCATAATTTCGTGCTTGTGGACCGGATCCTGACCTTGCGCATTGCGCTGGGCAAGATCCTGATGACATGCTTGGGTCTCATCTGTGGTGCCTCGATCGGTCGTGAAGGGCCGAGTGTCCAGATCGGCGCTTCCATCATGCACGCATTTTCGCGTGCCATGGGGCAGCATAATGATGTCACCAGGCATGGTATGATCCTCGCAGGGGGGGCTGCCGGCATGGCTGCCGCTTTCAATACGCCTCTTGCCGGTGTTGTGTTTGCGATTGAAGAACTGGCGCACTCCTTTGAACAGAAGGCGTCGGGGCGTACTCTGACTGTTATTATTTTTTCGGGGATTACAGCAATTGCCCTGTTGGGGAACTATACATATTTTGGTCGGACGAATGTTTTTATTCCGGTAGGACGCGCATGGCTGGCCGTTCTGGTATGTGGTGTAAGTGGTGGATTGGCGGGGGGGATTTTCGCCCGTCTTGTCATCCGCCTTTCAAAAGGTCTACCGGCTTTTCTTGGCCGGTTTTCAAGTCGATTCCCTCTTGTATTTGTGGCGCTATGCGGCCTGTTACTGGCTCTGATCGGACTGGCATCAGATGGTGCGACTTATGGTACGGGCTATCTGCAGGCGCGTGGGATAGTGGATGGAAGTCTGCATTATCCTGCGTCTTTCTTTCTTCTGAAGTATATCTCCATGCTGATTACTTTCTGCTCTGGCATTCCTGGCGGCATGTTTGCACCTTCCCTTGCGATCGGTGCAGGAATGGGAGGATGGGCCGAGCAGTTTCTGCCTCATACGTCGCCTGGAGGCGTTGTACTGCTGGGTATGGCTGCCTATTTTTGTGGCGTTGCCCAGTCACCGCTGACGGCAACCATCATCGTGATGGAAATATGTGACAATCAGCAGGTGACCCTAGCCCTGCTGGCCACGGCCTTCCTGTCGTTCGGTGTATCCCGCATGGTCTGTCCCAGACCGCTTTATTCGGCACTGGCTACGGGATTTCTGGAAAAAACAGAGCAAATGGCGCGACAGGTATCTCACGATAGATTGGAAAAATAATTTTATTCTGAACTGGGTTCCTGATCGAGCGGCTGATCAGCATTCTGTTGGGCAGATTCACCAACAAGAAAAGAAATATGAAATCATGTTGCTTCCTCTGTCCAATCCGGTTCCACAATCAGGGAAACCGGAAAATGTCTGCAGTCTGGTGTTCCTGTCTGCGGCATCTGTCGTGATCGGGGCATCTGCCGGTATGATCTGTGGTATCTTCCGCTTGTTGCTGGAATGGCTGGAGGCCGTCCGGACAGATATGGGAATGGAAGTGTCGCTTCAGCATGGCTTTTCTTGCGAAGGCGTGCTGTTGATCATCGGATCTGGCGCAGCTGCATGGCTGGCTTCAGGTCTCGTTCGTCATTTTGCCCCTCTTGCAGCAGGAAGTGGCATCCCGCATGTGGAAGCTGTCTTGTTGAGTGCGTCACCGCCTGCGCCATGGCGGGTGGTGCCCGTCAAATTCGTGGGTGGCCTGCTGGCGATCGGAAGTGGGCTTGCCTTGGGACGTGAAGGGCCCAGTGTGCAGATGGGAGCGACTGCAGCTCATACGTTTGGCAGGCTGCTCTGTCTGGAGAAGACAGACTGCCTTGCCCTCCTTGCTGCAGGCGCGGGAGCAGGGCTGGCGACCGCTTTCAATGCGCCGGCAGCCGGTGCTGTTTTCGTTTTGGAAGAACTGGTCGGCCGGTTTGAAATCAGAATGGTTTGTGCCGCATTGGGGGCATCCATTTCGGCCATTCTGGTCAGCCGGGGCATGCTGGGTAGCCAGACGGTCTTTAGTGTCGCTCCTCTGATCCTTCCAGAATCGCTTGCCAAACAGCTGTTTTTCGTCATGACCGGGGTCATGACGGGCCTGGTTGCTGTCGGATACAACCGGACGACCATGGCAGTGCTCCGTCTGGCCGGGAGGCTGCCTATCAGCATCTCAGTCAGGCCTGTTCTGGTGGGAGGTTTGGCCGGTTTGGTGGTTTGTCTTGCACCGCACTTGGCTGGAGGGGGAAAGTGGATCACGCAGACGGCCATAAACAACGAGATCGGATTACATCAGATTCCGGCACTACTGGCTTTTCGGCTGATTTTTGGGGCCCTGTCTTATGCCGCTGCAACACCTGGAGGTCTGTTTGCCCCCATGCTGGCCCTGGGGGCACTTTCCGGTCTGGGGAGTAGTGTTGTGGCACAGGCATTAAGTCCTGATACACCTCTGGCGACCGCACCTTTTGTGATTGTCGGCATGGCCTCCATGTTCGCCGGATCCGTTCGTGCACCGCTGACCGGGATTATTCTGGTTATGGAAATGACAGGTTCGTCCGAGTTGATAATGCCGCTTTTATCCGGGAGTTTTGCTGCGATGGTCGTAGCCGGCGCACTTGGAGACATGCCCATTTATGCTGCCCTGAGACTCAGGGCCCAGTCACACACGCGATGATTTCAGAGAAGTGTTCTATCCCCGCTCTGGGGGGAAGCAGAATGCAATTGCATAATAAGTCTCTGACCTTAGATCAGGAGGCTATGATGCCCCGGAATAGCTCTCATCCGAAGGTGGAGATTTTCAACTTCCGGATTGACCCGGCGCTGAAGGCAGCGTTCACGGCTGCAACCAGTGCGGATGAACGGCCTGCTGCCGATGTGCTGCGGGATTTCATGCGCGCTATGTGGCGGGGCGGGAGCGTCGTGCTTTCGAGGCAGAAGCGCGGCGGCAGTCCCGTGAAGTAGCGGTGCTGGCGTGCGCCCCGGCGAGTGATGAAGCTCTCGTCTTGCGCGCACTGGACGCGCTTTTCGAGGAGGACGATTTCCGGGATGGGTGGACGGCGTGAAACGTGGTGATCTGGTGACGATTGCCGTTAATGGTGATTATGGCGAACCGCGTCCGGTCCTTGGGGTGCAGGCCGACGCCTTTTCCGACCCGCCAGCTATGACCGTGCTGAGGTTGACCAGCATCGTGCAGAACTGGCCTTTGTTCCGGATTACGGTTGTACCAGCACGACGAACGGCTTACGCAGCCTGTCGCAGGTGATGGTTGATTGGGCGATATCCCTGCCACGGGAGAAGATCGGTCAGGGTTTCGGGCATCTGGAGGCTGCGTCTCTGCGTCAGGTTGATCAAGCTTTGTCAGTTTTTCTCGGTCTGTCGGGTGACCGTCTTCCATGATTACGCGCGATTTTCCGGTGTTTCAAAGGGCTATAGGCAATAGTGTAACAGGCCGGGCCTGAATCGGGCCGGCCGGCCCCGCGATTGCAGCGGTTTTCCTGTCCGGGGCGGGTGATATGTGTTACACTTTTCGGGAAATCATGCCCAGACCTGCCCCGAAGGCCCCTGTCCGGCCGCCTCGCCAGTTGCCGCTGTTCCCCGAAACGGCGGCGCTGGTGCGCGTGGATCCGGCCGCCAACTGCTGGCGCTTCTACCATCTGTCACTGCAGCCCGACCTGTTCGGCGGCACCGCCCTGGTGCGGCAGTGGGGGCGGATCGGAACGGTCGGCCGGCAGATCTGCGAGCTGCATGACGATGTCGGGCAGGCGCTCGACGCCCTCGCCCGTCAGCTTCGGGCCAAGCGCCGGCGGGGTTACCGCGACAGGACGGCCGGATGAGCGGCACCCGAAAACCGGGACAGCGGGCGACCCCGGCAGGCGCCCCTGGCGGGATGCAGCTGTTCGACCGCGACGGGAGCCGCAAATACCTCACGGTTGCCGAGCGGGCGCGGTTCCTGCGCGCGGCCGAGCAGGCGCCGCGCGAGGCCCGCACGCTGTGCATGACCCTGGCCTGGTCAGGCTGTCGCTTGTCCGAGGCCCTCGCCCTGACGGCGGACCGGGTGGACCTCGCCGGCGGCGTGCTGGTGTTCGCTACGCTCAAGAAGCGCCAGGACGGGATCTATCGCGCCGTGCCGGTGCCCCCCTCCCTGCTCGAGGCCCTGGATCTGGTGCATGGCATCCGCGAGGCCCAGCGTAGGCGAGGGCGTGGATCGGCCGCCCGGCTGTGGCCCTGGTCCCGCATGACCGGCTGGCGGGCGGTGCACGCGGTCATGGACGCCGCCGGCCTGTCCGGCCCGGCCGCCTCCCCCAAGGGCCTGCGCCATGCCTTCGGCGTCGCCGCCGTCTCCAGCGGTATCCCCCTCAACATGGTGCAGAAATGGCTCGGTCACGCCCAGCTCTCCACCACC
Source organism: Komagataeibacter xylinus (assembly GCF_004302915.1). GTDB lineage: Bacteria > Pseudomonadota > Alphaproteobacteria > Acetobacterales > Acetobacteraceae > Komagataeibacter > Komagataeibacter xylinus_C. The sequence continues at coordinate 12,993 of NZ_QQBI01000047.1, forward strand.
GCCATCTACGCCGATGCCGTCGGCGCCGAGGAGCAGGATATCGCACGGAAAATGTGGGAGTGATTTTCTGTCATTCTCTCTTGTAGATAGAGCAGATTTTCACGTATGACCACATGCAAACATGAGGTCATGTAAGGACGTTCACATGCCAACAATAGCGATTATCAGCCAGAAGGGTGGGGCTGGAAAAACCACTCTGGCCTTGCATCTGGCTGCTGCGGCTGAGGATGCTGGCCATACAGCATTGGTGATTGATGTGGACCCACAGGCGACGGCGAGCCAATGGGCCGCATGGCGTAAGGATGCTCCGCCGGTTGTAATTGACAGTGCTCCGCCTCGTCTCGCGGCTAAGATCGGACAGGCAATGAGTCAGGGTGCTGAGTTCATCGTGATTGATACTCCGCCTCACGCTGATAGTGCGGCTAGTGCTGCCGTTGAAGTCGCCGATTTGGTATTAATTCCATGTCGGCCGAGTGCGTTCGATCTTGCAGCAATCAAAACGACTGCCAGCCTTATAAAAATGCGTGGCAAACCAGCCTTCGTCGTTTTTACAGCGGGAAGTCCGACTGCTCCACGTATGTATGAGGAGGCCACACAACTCGTACAAAGTTACGGACTGAACGCATGTCCACATATTATCGCTGATCGTGCAGTTTTCCGTCATGCTGCGGCGGAAGGGAAAACTGCAATGGAAGTAGAGCCTAAAGGCAAGGCGTCTGATGAGGTAAGGCTGCTTTACAAGTGGACATGCAAGCATGTAAACATGCAATCATCAAGGAAGCGGAGAGCTAGTGCATGAGCCGGAAGGGGTCTCTACTGTCGTTGCGGGATCGTGATTCCGCAATATCGCCGGTTGCAGTTGCATCAGAAGGCAAGGTTGCTGCTACCAATGTTGTTGGTACAGCCAGCAAGCAGGTTGCGCCGAGCCGTCAGGGCAAGAAAGCCATGACCGGCTATTTTAGTCCGGAAATGTCATTTGCCATGCATATGACCGCCAGAAAGCATGGGATGAGTTTACAGGATGCGATGGCCGACGCGTTTAACGACTGGCTACGCAAGATGGGAGAAAGTCCTGTGGGCAAGTAGGCATGTTTACGTGCGGTCATGTTTGCATGTAGGCATGTACACTTGCTGGCGTATGCCGGAATCAGCGTATTGGGTTGCGTTCGTGCCGTTTTTTACAAAAGCCAATAAAGGCTCCGGCAGGGCTTTTAAGCTCTGGTTTTCCCATGTCGTGCCACCATGAAACCCATTCGTCATGGAGAGCATAGATGTCATATCCTGGCGCAACGGTTTTAGCGTCATGCATGGTTTCGGGGTCGATGTAGGGAGCATCCCTCATAGGGGCGATAACATCGACCTTTGTTTTAAGGCTCAAACGGTTGCGAAATAGAATGATGTCGTCGGCCATTGTGATGGCATAGTCAGGAAAATGAGCATGACTGGTGTCATGCGCACAAACTTTCTTAACCAAGGATCGAAAGACGCGAAGCGGGCTATTTGAGCCACATTTTTTTTGCAGCAGCTCTAATCCGATCTTCCATTCATCTTTCATACCGCAGTGTTTGCGGGCTAGTTCGTACATGCGTCGTTCGAACGGTTTACGAAGTCGGAAATAGTCTCGGTGAAGAGTTAGGACATTCTTGCTGATGACTGAACGATAGACCCAATCTGACAGAGTGATTTCAAGATCAAGCATTCGGCCATCAAACGTCTTACGGGTGATTCTAGCTTCTTCGATCAAACCGAAAATTCGCGTTTCTTCAATGCCGCCTGTTTGAATGTTGGTTCGCACGGTTGTTCCGCGCAAACGTGTCAACGCGTCGGTCAGTAGCCTATAGCCTGCTCCGCTGGTTTGACGATTGGTAGCGACCAGCATGTCATAGGCTTGAAGGCGGAGTGTTCGGCCTGGTTGTTCGCCGTGATTCATTTTCGCAACGAGCTGAGAGATGCAGTAGATTAGGATATCCTTGTCATGGATCGTTGCCAGCCCTTTGCCAGACGGGATGATCTCTATGATATTCCCATTGTGTTCATAGCGTCGCATCCGGTTGTCTGGCTTGGTCGAGAGCGAAAAAACTGGATGCTCCATTGACGCCATATCATCTTTGGGAATGGCATCGAGCACGTCACAGATGAATAGATCCTGATTTGGATGGCGGACTGGAAGGAGGGGCGTGCGATCATCACCTTCCACAGCCAGAGAAGGCACAATGTCGAACAAGGAAGGAGAAGATTCTATCGTCATTTCAATTACAGATAGCTACTATCGTCACTTCAAATACGCAAGCCAATTATCGTCATTTTAGATTCAGATTGAGCTTATCGTCATTTCAATTACGCATACTCGCTATCGTCATATTAGATTCAGTTTATCGTCATAGTGGATTCGGTTTATCGTCATAGTGGATTCACAGGACGATAGAATCTCCCGATAAAACCTTTATTATTCAGTATGTTATTTGAATTATAAAAATCCGTAACACCACTTTAACACCTATTTAAACACTCCAATGCTGTGGATAACTTTTTATTTCCTGAAATTTGCAGCCAAATTGCCTCCAAGCACCGCCTCTTGGGGGCTCCGCCCCCGCCGGCTCGCGGCCTACGGCCGCCCCGATCGCGCTATGCGCGATCTCCCACCCGGCATCCCCCTGCTCGCCCTTTCAGGGCTGCGCTAAACGGACACGCCTACGGCGCGAAATCATAATCTGACGATGCGTTGCCGCATCGTCTCTCCACCAGCACCTTCCTCTCCCGCGTCGGCGCCTTCGGCGCCCTACAGGGCTCCCGCTCCGCGCTCGCCCGACGCCTGCAACAACAGAAGAACCGGGCAAGACCGCAATCTGCTCAAGACTTACCGGCGTTCAGGCGATCATTCAGCGGCTCACGTGTCACAACATGCCCACCAGACGCCACAGGATGGCCGTACAGGTGTTATTGTGTGGTCGGGTGGCGAGATAAGGGAATTGCGCTTTGTGCGGCCTCCCAGGGCGCTCTGCGGGCCTTGTCGGGTATTGATGGGCTGGCCATTTCCTGTTCGTCCGTCCAGGCCTCCTTTTCCCGACTTTCTGGGGATCACGACACGAAAGTGTATTTTACGTACGCTTGGAGTGAACACCTGTAGAACTGGCCACATTGAGGTTCACGC
>NZ_QQBI01000048.1 GCF_004302915.1 Komagataeibacter xylinus
GCGCAGTCGTTTCTTCCAACGACCATTCTGGCACATTGCGATGCCGTGCGGGGAGGACGGCAACCACCCCATCTCGCTGTCGAGTACTGCCATCTGTTTCGGATCGTAGCGTTCCCCGGCTGCGGCCCCTTTGGGAACAGCCTGCTTGATAGCAGCCAGATCGCCGGGCGTCAGCGCAAGATCAAGCGCACCCAGCGCCTCGGAGAGCCGATCGCGCCGGCGGGCTCCTACAAGTGGTACAATATCGTCACCCTGTGCGGCCACCCAGGCGATTGCCAACTGGGCCACACTCGCATTTTTGGTGGCTGCAATTCCGCGTAATGTCTCCACGAGAGCCAGATTACGCTCGACGTTGCCTTCCTGAAAGCGGGGACTACGAACCCGAAAGTCCCCTGGTCCCTTCGCTCCTTGCCAGTGCCCGCTGATCAGGCCACGCGCGAGTACGCCATAAGCTGTTATGCCGATGCCGAGTTCACGACAGGCAGGAAGAATTTTGTCCTCGATGCCACGCGAAATCAGCGAATATTCAATTTGAAGGTCGCTGATCGGATGGACGGAAGCCGCGCGCCGGATGGTTTCCGGGCCAACTTCCGAAAGCCCGATATGCCGGACATAACCAGCCTGAACCATCTCGGCGATGGCGCCAATCGTCTCTTCAACCGGCACTGCCGGGTCCAGCCGTGCAGGCCGGTAGATGTCGACGTGATCAAGCCCGAGCCGTTGCAGCGTATAGGCCAGGAAGTTCTTCATGGCGGCAGGCCGCGCGTCGTAGGAACCCCAGTTGCCACCCGGATCCCGCATCGCACCAAACTTGACGCTGACGAGGAATCTGTCGCGAGGAATATCCCTGATCGCCTCACCAATCAGCATCTCGTTATGGCCCATGCCATAGAAATCGCCGGTGTCGAGAAGCGTGATTCCGGCATCCAGCGCGGCATGGATGGTAGCGATGCTTTCTTTCCGATCAGCCGGACCATACATGCCGGACATGCTCATACACCCAAGACCGATTTCGGATACCTGAGGGCCGCTCTTGCCAAGTTGCCGCAATTTCATATTTGAGAAAAATCCCTGTTTCCTGAAGCAGAACCCTACCACACAGGCTATATTTCGATAACCTCTCTTCCGTTTGGCTTTTTCGTCCTTTGGAACTCACGAATGTTTCGTTTGATGGAACAAATGGACAGGCGATAGTCGCCTCATGCCAGACATTGGGGAATCAGAAAGGGATTTCTCTGACGGGACATGAAACGGCATGGCCTTCAGGCAGTAATGCGATTCATGAAATCCTGTAAAAAGGGAAAAACACGCTCAGGCATGTCTTCAAGTAACGTATGTTTCGCGAAGGGTAGGTTAAGCAATCTGGCACCTTTGACCTGCTCAGCAAGCTCAAACGCCTGTTGCCGCGACACCAGCATATCATCGTCACCATGCACGACGAGCAGAGGACACCGGATGTTTTTTACAGACGCGCCGGGATAGGCATCTTCGTCGCAGCCGAGCCACATATGCGTCGCCGCCTTGAATAACTTTTCGAAATCCGGTTCGGGATTTTCCGCGTTGTAGACCGATATTTGATTCCCGAACATCCCACGCCATTTTTCAAGATTGATCTTCTGATAAATCTGCCGGGCCGGATCATTTTCCGGCAACACCCAGTGCGCGCCGACCGCTATGACGAACTCTGGTTGTACGGCATGAGATGCAGCCAGACGAAGGGCGACAATGCCACCGTCACTATGTCCGATTATACCGGATTTTTGCAGCCCCATCGCGTTAAGAACCGCGGTAAAATCATCCTGAAGCTGTCGATATGTCAGGGGGGCTGTCCCGATACCAGATCGACCATGCCCGCGCGTATCAATAGCAATCAGCCTATAATCTTCTGCCAAGTGCTTTGCGAGCGGAATGAAATCCAGCCGGCTCTGCAAGCCGCCATGAAGCAATATAATTACTCTTCCTTTCGGGTTCCCGGCTTCAGAGACGAACAAATTTGTATCGCCAACTGATACAAACTTCCCTGTATCAAACATTCGATGGCTTTCATAAGGCTGGATTACTCTGGATCGTGCAGCGAGATTATCACCGGTAAGGCCACATCCTCAAGGTTTCACGATGCCTGGTTTGCTGCCGTCAGGGCGCTGCTGGCAACCGGTCGGAAGCTTCCGTCACGTTGTCCTCTTTCCAGAAGACCCGGAAGACTTCCGAAGATATTCATGGCCGCATCATGTAACTGGGGCTATCGTCTTGCCGACATCGGAACTGAACATCAGCCGATAAAGACCGGGATATTGACAGGCAAACTGGATACAGGCCTGCCCCGCTGCCATGAATTGCATGCACGTTAAAGACATCGCTTCTGTCATGCTCTTCCCACGCCTGACGAAATCGATCCGGGCCATTTCCAGCAGGGGAAAGGTCGAGTTCTGGTCCGCAGCCATCATGGCCGGCGAAATCCCGCATATGATCCGTGCGTTAGCCATACAGGCACGACATGGGCCGGAACAGTCCGGTTTGGGGGATGGGGCATGACCGAGACATATGATTATGATCTGGTCGTGATCGGCAGCGGCCCGTCAGGCAGGCGGGCTGGGGTTCAGGCGGCGAAACTGGGTCGATCCGTGCTGATTATCGAAAAAAATACCCGGGTTGGCGGGGTCTGCGTGCATACCGGCACCATTCCGTCCAAAACCCTGCGGGAGACGGTCCTCAACCTGACAGGCTGGCGGGAGCAGGCTTTCTATGGCCGGGCTTATCGTGCCCGCAAGGATATAACCATAGCCGACCTGAACAGCCGCCTGCGCAAGACCCTGGATTATGAAGTCGATATGCTGGACCACCAGTTCGCCCGCAATGGTATAGTGGTTGCGCATGGCACGGCACGGTTCGTGGATCCGCACCATATTACGATCACTATGGACAACAGAGTTGCGCGGACTGTGTCGGGTGACAGGATCATTATTGCCGTCGGCACCCGCCCGCACCGTCCGGCCAATGTGCCCTTTGACGGGACGGTTGTGCTGGACAGCGATGAAATGACCAGCCTTGCGCGCCTGCCACGTTCCCTGACGGTAATTGGCGGGGGGGTGATCGGTATTGAATACGCGACAATATTCAGTGCGCTGGATGTGCAGGTGAGCGTTGTCGAGGCACGTGACAGTATTCTGGATTTTGTGGACCGGGGCATCATTGCCGACTTCATGCATCAGTTATGTGATCGCGGGATGCGCTTCAGGTTGGGTAGCCGGCTGGATTCAATCACGGTCGCAGATGGACAACCCGTGGCCGTCCTGGCCGATGGCGGGCAGATCCGTTCTGATATCCTGCTTTATACCGGCGGACGTTCCGGGGCTACGGATCAACTCGGGCTTGATGCATGCGGTCTGCGGGCCGACAGTCGCGGCAGGTTGCAAGTAGACCCGAAGACGTTCCAGACAGGTATCGCGCATATCTATGCCACGGGGGATGTCATCGGTTTTCCGTCCCTTGCTTCCACATCGCTGGAACAGGGGCGTATCGCAGCGTGCCATGCTTTTGGCCAGACCGTGCCGCCAGCCCCTGAATTCTTTCCTTATGGGATATATTCCGTGCCTGAAATCTCAACGGTCGGCATGACGGAAGAACAGGCAAAGGAAAAATCCATACCGTATGAATGCGGGATCGCACGCTTTCGCGAGACATCACGCGGGCATATCGCAGGCATGCATTCGGGGATGCTGAAACTGGTGATTTCCCTTGAAACCCACAGGCTGCTCGGGGTGCATATAGTCGGTGAAAGTGCCACGGAACTAATCCATATCGGTCAGGCCGTGCTTAATTTCGGGGGAACGTTCGACTACTTTATCGATGCGACCTTCAATTACCCGACATTGGCGGAAGCATACAAGATCGCGGCCCTTGATGCATGGAACCGCATTCCCCGTCGCAAGGGGGACGTGGGGTCTCCATCACCCGTGGCGACATGAAGGATCAGCTTTCCTTGCCTCCGCATTGCATGGCACCGGGCCTGCATGCAGCTGATCTTCTGGCTGGTGAAGAAAGCTGGCAACATCGAACCTGGCGGAGTAAGGCAACTATGCTCTGTAGTCGGCATCGCTCTGGGCAGGAAAGCCTGGTTGTTCGCCGGTTCCGATCGGGGCGGCCCGCGCGCGGCCGACATGTATTCCCGCATCGTCACTGCAAAGCTCAACGACGTCGATCCCCAGGCCTGTCTCGCCGACGTTCTCGCCCGGATCAACGACCAGCCGGTCTCATGCCTGCACGAGTTCCTTCCCTGGAACTGGGAAAACACCCGTCACGCCAATCATACACAGAGGTGATGCGGCTGATCGACGCCCAGTTCCTGGAAACGCCCTATTATGGCTTACGGCAGATGACATGGCATCTGCGCCGCCTGGGACATGAAGTGGGCCGCAAGCGGGTCCGGCGGCTCATGGCGATCATGGGCCTGCGGGCGATTTACCAGAAGCCGCGTACGACCGTGCCCCATCCGGAGCATCGGAAATATCCATATCTGCTGCGGGATCTGGTCATCAATCGGCCTAACCAAGACTGGTGTTCCGATATCACATATATTCCCAATCACCTGTCCAGATTGTGTGTATGCGGTGCAGAGAGTCCCAAAAATACGGGACATCTTTGTCCAAATTGGATATACACGATACATATCCATGAGGAGGGATCTCCGATGCTGACCCGTACAACACTCTTTCTATCCAATCGCTCGCAGGCGGTGCGTCTGCCGAAGATGGTCGCCTTCGGGGAACAGGTGCGTGAGGTGGTCATCGTGTCCGAAGGTCCACGGCGGATCATCGCTCCGGTCGATGTGGGGTGGGATGATTTCTTTGCGGCTCCCGGGGTGGATCTGGGGGAGCGGAACCAGCCAGCCATGCAGGAACGCGAGGCGCTCTGAATGCTGCGTTACCTGCTGGATACGAACCTCTGTATCCGGGTGTTGCGGGATCGACCGCAGGGGCTGCGTCCGAGGTTCAACAGCTGTGCGGAGGAACTCTGCATCTCGGACGTGGTGCTGTATGAGCTGCTTTATGGCGCGGAACGCTCGTCTGATCCCGTGCGCACAAGGCGTGAGGTCGAGCACTTCGCGGCAAGGCTGGCGGTCCTGCCATTCGACAGTGAAGCGGCCGCCCATACAGCGGACATTCGGGCTGCTCTTGAACGGAATGGCCGTATCATAGGTCCGTATGATCTCATGATTGCCGGGCATGCCCGGAGCAGAGGGCTGATTGTGGTGACCGGCAATCTGCGGGAATTTCAGCGGGTGGAAGGTCTTCGAACCGAGGACTGGTTGACTGAAACGGTTTGACCGGGAAAGGCTGCGGCGAGACAGAATATTGATAAAAACGATTGTTTATCAATCGACTATGTCATGCAGTAGAGCCTCTCTACGAACCCGCTGACAAACTGCAATTTTCTTTGGTTGCAGGCCCCCTGAAACCAGATACAAATCCTTGATTTGACACGATAAACCCGCTCGCACACGGCGGGTTTTTTGTTGTCTGAAATTCCCTGCAGGAAACACATGGGAAACAGATGAAAAGGTAATCCGGCGCAATTTTGTCGAAGGTCACATGTGTGTGAATGTGGGGCAGGGTGCCCTGATGCCTGTTTCGGGATATCGTTCCGGCCTCACCGAGTCAGGTTCAGGAGACGCAGGAGCAGTCATGGCCGCAGACGAACTCACGGGACTGATCCGATATCTCGGCCAGGAGGACTGGCAGGAGTGTTTTGGCGAAGTGCTTGGCGATCACATTGGTCCGGCGCTGGAAGCGGGCGACATCTCCTTCGAGGATCTGGCGGAGATGATCGGCCCCGACGTTGCCATGACGCTGTGGGGCTGCGCCTTCGAGGATTTTCTCGGGCAGGACTGGGATGACGGCCGGAACTTCGTCGACGTTTACCTCAAGCGTCGGAGCTGGAAGGAAGGGCCGCGTAACAGCGCCTACATGCGTGCCCTCAAGGCTTCGGTCATGAGCCTGTATGAAGTCTCGGACATCAGACCCGGCCAGAGCCTGATGGCGCGAGACCTGCTGCGGGGTAGTGATCCGGTTCTGGTGCATGAAGGCACGGCAACCCGGACACTGGAGCAGTGGGACCGGATTGCAGCACGTCTCGTGCCGTCCGATGGGAAGACCATTCTGGCAGGCGGACTGCTCGCCTATTCGCGGGGTGCCTGTGAGGATCTGGCTGCGAACCTTTACAGGGCTCTGCGGAAAAGACGGGGCAAGGCGGAGTTTCCGAAAGTCGATACGCAGACCCTGCGTGAGCTTGCGCCGATGTTCACGCTGACCTGGCTGTTCCGGACGCTGGAGGACATGGCCCGGCAGATGGAGGGGCCAGCTTTGTTCAATGGGGACGGAGAGGATCTGGTCTTCCACGAAGTGTGTTTCCCGCTGGCAAAGGGCGTGACGCAGAAGATGGTGGCGGATGTGCTTGACGGGATGGCAGCCCTGCGGGCAGAGAGCCGGTCATTCTGGAACTGGCTGAAAGAGCCGATGAGCGATCCCGTGCGCAAGGCTGGACGGGATGAAAACGGGCGGTTCCTGCGCACGGAGATGGATGATGGTGCGATCGTGCTGGGCACGCTGGATCTGAAGGGGCGGCAGTTGCGGCTGCAGGTGAACTCGAAAGAGCGTGCCGAACGTGGTCGTGCCATGCTGCAGGTCGGTCTGGGAGATCTCGTGCGCGCTCCGCTCATGCAGATCATGACGCCGGCGCAGGCGATGGAAGAGCGGGGGACGCATGGACGGGAGGTCTCGCCAGAACTGCAGATCCCGCCCGAGGAGGAAGCCCGGATTATCGGGCAGATGCTGGAGCAGCACTATCGGCAGGTGCTTGATGAGCCAGTCCCGGCCCTGGGGGATATGACGCCGCGCCAGGCCGTCCAGACAGCTTCAGGACGTAAAAAGGTGACCATCTGGTTGAAGGATATCGAAAACACTACGGTCCGCGCCCAAGGGAGTGGCGGTGGCATGGCTGCCTACGATTTTGGGTGGATGTGGCACGAACTCGGAATCATCAGGCTCAGGAAATAGTCCGCTTTCGCCTCATGCCAGTCATTGCGGGTTGTTGAAAATGTTCCCAATAGCGGACATTCTGGAAATGACCTTCGAATGTCCATTAAACGGTGGTTTTTCTGACGGGCTAAACTTCTCCCTTTCGAGGCGAGGTTGGCTGCCTGTCAGGTCAAGATACCCGTTAAATTTTCAACGTACAGGCGGTCCCACTCAATCGAGGCGTAGGGTAGTCTTGCCTTTCACCGGAGCCGCACTCTTAAGTCCTGGATCAGCACCGCTATCTTCCCCAATTTTCTCTAATCTTCTATAGTGATCCTGACCACATTAGACGGCAGCCCCATGACCGACGAAATTCTGACGATCCGGGAGATGGCGGAGCTTCTGAAGATCAATGAGAAGACCGCCTACAAGCTTGCTTCGGCAGGCAAGCTTCCCGGCTTCAAGGTAGGTGGGTCTTGGAGGTTTGAGCGGCTGGAAGTCGCGAACTGGATCAAGCGCAAGGTCGAAGCGCAGCTTGAAGGTGGCGACGAGGCATGACAAACGAGGCCGACACATGCCGGAAATTTGTTGTTCCCAAGTTGCAGGCAGCTGGGTGGGATAACGACCCTCATTCCATCGCCGAGCAGCGCACTATCACTGACGGCCGCGTCATTCCGGTGGGGAAGGGTTTTGTCCGCAAGCCGCCCAAGCGGGTGGACTACCTGCTACGCTACATGCGGGACTTTCCGCTGGCTGTGGTCGAGGCGAAGGCCGGCTACAAATCCGCGACCGACGCTGTGCAGCAGGCCCGCGAATATGCGGAAATCCTCGGCCTCAAATACGCCTACGCTACGAATGGTGCCGAGATCATCGAGATTGACTACTTCAAGGGGACAGAAACGCGCGTTGCCGACTTCCCCACACCTGAAGGCCTTTGGCAGCGCTATCAGGCGGGAAGCGGGATCGACACGCCCGAACGGGTGGAGCACCTGATCGCCCCCTATAATGCGATCGGTGGCAAGCCGCCCCGATACTATCAGCAGATAGCCATCAACCGCACGGTCGAAGCCATCCTTGCCGGAAGGAAGCGCCTGCTTCTCACGATGGCGACGGGAACGGGCAAGACCATCGTGGCCTTCCAGATTTGCTGGAAGCTCTGGTCGAGCCGCTGGAACACGACCGGCGAGCATCGCAAGCCGCGTATCCTGTTCCTTGCGGATCGCAATATCCTCATTGACGACCCGAAGGACAAGACCTTCACGCCCTTCGGGGACGCGCGCCACAAGATCGAATCCGGCGAGATCGTCAAAAGCCGAGAAATGTATTTCGCCATCTATCAGGCGCTCGCCGAGGATGAGCGCCGTGCCGGGCTTTTTCGGGACTATCCGCCAGACTTCTTCGATCTCATCATTGTCGATGAATGCCACCGGGGAAGCGCGCGGGACGACAGTTCATGGCGCGTTATCCTTGAGCACTTCAAGCCCGCCTACCAGCTCGGCATGACGGCGACGCCGCTGCGTGAGGACAACCGCGACACCTACCTCTATTTCGGCAGTCCGATTTACGAATACAGCCTGCGCCAGGGCATCGACGACGGCTTTCTCGCGCCCTACCGGGTGCATCGCGTCATCACCCAATGGGACGCGGCGGGCTGGCGGCCGAGCAAGGACGAGGTTGACCGCTTCGGCCGCTCGATCCCCGATGACGAATATCAGACCAAGGACTTCGAGCGGACCGTCGCCTTGCGCGCCCGCACGGAGGCCATCGCCCGCCATTTGACCGACTTTCTCAAGAAGACCGATCGTTTCGCCAAGACCATCGTGTTTTGCGTCGATCAGGAACACGCCTCGGAAATGCGGCAGGCGCTCGTCAACCTCAATGCCGATCTTGTGGCGCAGTATCCCGACTATGTAGCGCGTGTCACCGCCGACGAGGGCGCCATCGGACGCGGCCACCTGTCCAAATTCCAAGACCTTGAAACCAAAACGCCGGTCATCCTTACGTCGTCGCAACTGCTGACGACCGGCGTTGATGCGCCGACCTGTAAGAACGTGGTTCTGGCGCGCGTCGTCGGGTCGATGAGCGAGTTCAAGCAGATCATCGGGCGCGGGACACGCCTGCGCGATGATTACGGGAAGCTGTGGTTCAACATCCTCGATTACACCGGGACGGCCACCCGCATGTTCGCCGACCCGGATTTCGACGGCGATCCGGCCCGGATCACGGAAGAGGAAGTCAACGACGCCGGCGAGACCACGGCGACGACGGAAATCGTCCCCGAAGGGCAGGAACCGGAGCCCTTACCGCCGGAGGCTGGCGAACCCGGCGTGATCGAACCGCCGACAGGCGAGCCGCGCAAATTCTATTTCGACGGCGGCCAGGTCGAGGTCGTGGCCCATCTGGTCCACGAGCTTGATCCGAACGGCGGGCAGCTTCGCGTCGTCAAATATACCGATTACGCCGCCGAAAGCGTCCGCTCGCTTGCGCCGACCTCCGCCGAGTTACGCAAACGCTGGGCGGATACAGACCAGCGCAGCGAGATCATCACCGCGTTGGTCGAGCGCGGTATCGACTTCGACGTTCTTGCCGAACAGTCTGGCCAGACCGACGCCGACCCCTTCGATCTGCTTTGCCATCTGGCCTTCAACGCCCCGCTTCGCACAAGGCGCGAGCGGGCGCAGCGCCTCAAGGCCGAGCGCAAGGACTATTTCGAGAAATTTTCCCCGGAGGCGCGTCAGGTGCTCGACGAGCTTCTGGAAAAATATGCGGAACACGGCGACGCGCAGTTTGTCTTGCCGGACGTGCTCAAGGTTCCGCCCATCTCAACCCACGGCCAGCCCGCCGAAATCATCAAGCTGTTCGGCGGCCCCGACGAGCTTCGCCGGGCCGTGAACGACCTGCAGGGACTGCTCTATGGCGCGAATTAAGAAGAAGAGCGGCGCAGACGCCGCACCGATGACGACTTCCCAAATGCTCGGGAGCCTTCTCAAGTCCGCGCGCGACATCATGCGCAAGGACAAGGGGCTGAACGGCGACCTCGACCGTCTACCGCTTCTTACCTGGATCATGTTCCTGAAATTCCTCGACGACCTCGAACAGCAGCGCGAGGAGGAAACCGCGCTGTCCGGCAAGAAGTTCAAACCCGCCATTGAGGCCCCGTATCGCTGGCGCGATTGGGCCGCCGACCCGCAGGGCATCACGGGTGATGAGTTGCTGTCCTTCATCAATTCCGACGAAGCCGTGCGGGCGGACGGGACGAAAGGCCCCGGCCTGTTCGCTTATCTGCGCTCCCTCTCAAGCTCCAATGGCGACAACCGCCGCGACGTGATCGCCACCGTGTTCAAGGGCGTCGATAACCGCATGAAGAGCGGCTATCTGCTCCGCGACATCATCAACAAGGTTGGCGGGATTCATTTCACGTCGTCGGACGAGCTTCACACCCTCGGAGCGCTTTACGAATCCATGCTCCGCGAAATGCGCGACGCGGCGGGCGATTCCGGCGAGTTCTATACGCCGCGCGCCGTCGTCCGCTTCATGGTGGAAGTCACCGACCCGCGCCTTGGCGAAACCGTCCTCGACCCGGCCAGCGGCACAGGCGGGTTTCTGGTGGAGGCGTACAACCACCTTGAGAAGCAGGTGAAGACCGTCGCCGACCGCAAGCGTCTGCAAAACGACACCATCACCGGCTGCGAACCCAAATCCCTGCCTTATCTGCTCTGCCAGATGAACCTGCTGCTGCATGGGCTGGACGCACCGCAGATAGACCCTAACAACACCCTGCGCTTCAAACTCTCCGAGATCGGCGAGAAAGAGCGCGTCGATGTGATCCTCACCAATCCGCCCTTCGGGGGCGAGGAAGAGAAAGGCATCCAAGGCAACTTCCCTGAAGACCGCCAGACTGCGGAAACCGCGCTGCTGTTCCTTCAGCTCATCATGCGCAAGCTCAAACGCCAGCCGACTCCCGTGGGGCGCCCGGCGCGTGCCGCCGTCGTCGTGCCCAATGGAACTCTGTTCGGTGACGGCGTTTGCGCCCGCATCAAGGAAGAGCTTCTCAAGGAGTTCAACCTTCATACCATCGTGCGGCTGCCCAACGGCGTGTTCGCGCCCTACACCAGCATCCCTACCAACATCCTGTTTTTCGACCGCTCCGGCCCGACGAAGGAGGTCTGGTACTACGAACAGCCCTTGCCCGAGGGCCGCAAGAACTACACCAAGACCAAGCCCATGCAGTTCGAGGAGTTCAAGGGCTGCATGGCGTGGTGGGCAAAGCGCGAGGAGAACGATCAGGCTTGGAAAGCCTCGGTCAAGGAATTGCTCGATGCCAACTGCAATCTCGATCGTAAGAACCCGCGCGCCAAGGTGGACTTTGAGCACCTGCCACCGGATCAGCTTGCCGACGACATCCTCAAGAAGGAACTGCGGATCGCAGAGCTGATGCGGGAGATTAAGGTGGCGCTGGGGGCAAGCGCATGAGTGCGGCCTGGCCGACCGTTGCTCTTGGTGATGTGCTCCGTCGTTCTGAGCACATAATTCCACTTGATCCGGAGGCGACCTATAAGGAGGTGACGGTTCGCATCAACGGTAAGGGGGTTGTCGAACGTCGGCAGGTGAAGGGCGTTGAGATTGCCGCAGACCGCCGCTACCGGGCGAAGTCCGGGCAGTTCATCATTTCGCGCATTGACGCGCGGCACGGCGCTAGCGGCCTCATCCCTGATGATCTGGATGGCGCGATCGTCACCAACGATTTTCCTCTGTTTGATGCAGCCAAGGATCGTTTAGACCCTGCATTCCTTGGCTGGATGTCAAAGACTGCCTCGTTTGTTGATCTATGCAAACGAGCCAGCGAAGGTACCACCAATCGAGTCAGGCTTTCAGAAGATCGCTTCAAAGCCCTGAATATCCTCCTTCCGCCGGTCAACGAGCAGCGCCGCATCGTCGCGCGCATCGAAGAACTGGCCACGAAGGTGAAGGAAGCGCAGCAATTTCGGACTACTGCTACCGAAGAAGTCGATGCCCAATGGCCTGCCATACTCAAACTTGCTTTCGATGGGCGGCTCGTCGGCACTGTTCCGTTCAAGACGAGTGCTCAAGAGCTTCTAATGCAATCGACGAGGCTCCATGCGGGCTATCGGGCAAGCAACAATAATAATGCCTACCCGCATAAGCCGCAGATTATTGGCGACGGTCCATACATTCTGCCAACAGGATGGTGTTGGACAACTTTGGGGTCTGTGCTCACGCATATGGTCGATTGCGTCAACGACACTCCAAATTTCGCGGAAATCGACACGGGACTTCTGGGGCTGAAGACAACCAACATCAGGCCGTATCGGCTCGACCTGCAACGTCGATGGTACATGACTCCCGACGACTTCGCCTCTTGGAATCGCCGGCAGTCGCCGCAAGCGGGTGACATCGTTCTTACAAGGGAAGCACCCGTCGGAAACGTGTGCATGGTCCCAGAAGGCATTTCGGCATGTCTGACGCAACGCCTGATGCTGCTTCGGGCAGAACATCGCGTGATACAGGGTCGTTATCTTCTGCACTTTCTGAACAGCCCCTGTTTCACCGACCAAATCGCGGCCAGCGGTCGGGGGCAGACCCATCCACACATCCGTGTCGGAGATGCTCCACATTTCTTTCTGCCACTCCCCCCAATGGAGCAGCAAGTCAAAATTGTTGCCGAACTCGACGCACTTCAATCCAAGCTCGATGCGGTGAAGGCGCTCCAAACTGAAACCGCCGCCGAGCTGGCCGCCATGCTTCCCGCGATTCTCGACAAGGCATTCAAGGGGGGATTGTGACGACATGAGCGTCGGGACCACGCCATCCGCGCCTCTGACCGAAAAGGCCGCCCTTGCGGACCTTTTGGCATGGGCGGAGAAACGGCCTGCTTGGCAGAAAGATGCGCTTCGCCGGCTGGTCACAGGCGAAACGCTCGACGATCGGGCGATTGCAGAACTTACGGAGCTTTGCCTCGATCCCGCGCGCACCCATACGCCGATTTCGCAATCGCATATCGTGGCCGAAACCAGTGCGGCAGAGCCGATTTCACTTATTTCGATAAAGAACCCCACCGCCATCAACGCGCTTGCCAGCCAGCAGGAGTTGTCCTTCGAGCCTTCCGGGCTGACGGTAATTTACGGCGACAACGGTTCGGGAAAGTCCGGCTATGTCCGTGTCCTGAAACACGCATGTCGGTCACGGGACGAGAAGTTCGCAATCCACAGGGACTTGGAGGATAAGACCGACGCGCCGCAATCTGCTGAGATACGTTTCGCGCGAGGTGCGAACACCGAACAATTTAATTGGACGCCCGACGGCGAGCCGCACGGCGATCTGCCCTCGGTCAGCATCTTCGATTCCCGAAGCGCGAGTATCCACGTCGAAAGCACCAACGAGGTAGCCTACATCCCCCGGCCAATGCGCTTGCTGGAGGCGCTAGCCGACGCTTCCGACCGCGTCAAAACGGGGCTCGACGGCAAGATTGCAACGCTCAAGAGTCAGGTGCCGCTTGCGATTTCAAACCCCTCGCTGAGCAAGGAAACGGCGGCTGGCAGCTACGTCTTCGGGTTAAGCGCGAAATCCAACATTCCCCAGCTTGATAAGCTCGCTGCGCTTAGCGATCAGGAAGCTGCTCGTGTCACCACGCTGGAAACCGACTTCGCTCAAGACCCCAAGCGCGCCGTGGCGCGGCTTGATAATCAGCGCGGTGAAGTGGAGCGCATCCAGACGACCCTTCAAGGTCTTATTGCGGCTACGGATGCGGAGGCATTCGCGGGAATCAAGACACTGAGAAAGACCCACGGCGATGCCGTGGAAGCCGCGTCGGTAGCATCGCAACAGCTATTCAGCGCATCGCCGCTGCCCAAGGTGGGCCAAGCCGCCTGGCAAAAATTGTGGGAGGCCGCGCGCAACTACGCGGACACCGTGGCCTATCCCGGCAAGACCTTCCCTTCGAGCGAAGCGGATACGCTTTGCGTGCTTTGTCAGCAGCCCCTCGACGCAGAGGCAATTGCACGCCAACAGACATTCGAGTCGTTTGTAAAAAGCTCGACAAAGGCTGACGAAGCGACGGCGCGCACGAAGCTGGACGCCGCGCTCACGCAGTTGAAAGGGCGGATGCTGCGCCTTGGCGATGTGCTGAAACTCGGCAAATTCCTCGCCACCGAGATCGGCGATGCGGCGCTTGCCCAGCAAGTCCGCCGGGCCTTCGTCGTGGTGCTTTGGCGGCTTCGGGCAATGGTCAGGGCATACGGCGAGCCCAAGCCGCTTGGCGCTGATCCGCTCCAGGCACTTACGGCGCTCGCAACCGATCTCAAAACCCGTGCCGCGCAGCTTTCCGCCGATACGCAGAGCGACGACTACAAGAAACTGAAATCCGAATACCTTGAACTCAAGGAGCGTTTCGCCCTTGCGCCGCTGCTCCCGGATATCAAGGCGCAAATTGCGCGCCTTAAGGAAATCGAGTCGATCAACACCGCGCTGAAGGCGACCGCCAAGAAGCCGATCACCGATAAGAACAAGGAACTCTCGGATCGTATGGTGACGGACGCGCTGCGCGGTCGGTTTGCGCGCGAGATCGGAAAACTCAGACTGTCCAGAATGCCGGTCGAGCTTCGCAAAGAGAAAGACCGGCAGGCCGTATCGTATTTTCGCGTCGCGTTGGTAGAGAATCCCAACGCCAAGGTCGGCGAGATATTCAGCGAAGGCGAGCACCGCTGCGTCGCGCTCGCCGCGTTCCTCGCCGAGCTGGTCACGGCACAGCATTATTCCGGCATCGTTTTCGACGATCCGATGTCATCGCTTGATCACATCCACAGAGGCGCGGTTGCGTCGCGGCTAGTGGAAGAGGCAGAACACCGCCAAGTCGTCGTATTCACGCATGACCTTGTGTTCCTGTACGAACTTCGCCGCGAAGCGGAAAAGGCAAACCGGCCAATCGCGTTTCGCAACGTCAGGCGTCAACAAGACAAGCCCGGCTACATTGAAAATGAGTTGCCGGACAAGGCGAAATCTGGACTTGAGATGTGCAATGCGCTGCGGTCGTCGCTGAAATCAGCAAAATCCGGCTTCGATAAGCTGACCGATACCCAACGCACCATCTTCTGCAAAGGTACAATTGGTCAACTGCGGGATGCTTGGGAACAGGCGATCTCCGATTATGTCCGCCCCGTGCTTGAACGGTTCGACAACAAGGTCAAGCCGACCTCAATATTTAAACTCGGCATTCTAACCGAGGATGACGTGAAGCGCGTTATGGCCGCGCAATCGAGGCTGTCTGAAGACCTTCATTCGTCGGCACAGGCACTCAACCCCGAAGCCGTATCGCTTGATGACCTGCTCAATGAGGTTAGGGCGCTGGAAGACTGGATTCAGTCTATCCGCGACCGCCAGAAGAACGCAGTTAAGCCTATACTGAGGTAGGACTCCGCCTGATTGGACGCCGTGCTTCCGGCTGTGCTCAACGAGGCGTGCAAAAAGATTTACGAATGCCAACATGGCATTTTGTATGACTTCCTTGAAGGGAATGTCTGATAATTAATTGTTTTAAAAGATAAAAATACACTATTTATAATCGAGTGGGAATTATAAATAAAACCACCAAACCGACGCTAACCCGAACGAACGTCCGGTATTTTAAGTTCTACGCTACGAACGGACATTCCGTTATCCCCCCAAGTCAGACGTTCCATTCCGGCTGTTCATGCAGGGAGAAATTATCTTTGAGCAAGGCGGGCATGATTTGTGAAGTGGATATGTCCGCTGGGACGTCGTATCTGCACTGTGCCTCTTCATGCGTGCCTTTGTTGTTCATACACGCGCAGATTCAGATCGGTGAGATCGAGGAGAGGCGTCGGGATCTGATGGACGCGCGCCCGCCTGACCAGGACACCAATAATCTGTTGCGCCTCCACAGGAGCGCCCTGCAGCAGATCCCGGAACATGGAGGACGTCAGGGTGGAGTCCGTTTTCGTCAGGATGTGAGTGCTGGTTGTAATCTCCCCAAATGTGCTGGTTGAAAATTCCCCAGTTTGAGAACTGTGCGTGATCGTCATG
>NZ_QQBI01000049.1 GCF_004302915.1 Komagataeibacter xylinus
AAGACCGCACACGATCACACGTCAATATGGGTCAGAAAACTCTTGCATAACGGACGGCAACCACAGAAGAAATCCGTCTGGATCGCGCCTGGAGCTACCGTATTGACGGCAATGCGGCGTGGGCCGAGTTCCTTGGCCATGTAGCGCGTCATCACTTCCACCGCGCCCTTCATGGCGGCATAGGCAATCCAGCCGGGATAGGAAAAGCGCGTCAGGCCGGATGAGATGTTCACGATCCGCCCACCATCCGCGATCAGCGGCAGCAGGGTCTGCGTCAGGAAGAACGGACCCTTGGCGTGAACGCGGTAGGCGGCGTCGAAATCCTCTTCGGTCACTTCGCCGAACAGCCCATTATGGGATGTACCGGCCATGTTGACCAGATAATTGAAACGCTCTGCTCCCCATTCGCGCAGCACGCGCCGGACTTCGTCGGCAAAGGCAGGAAAGGCGTGCGTATCGCCGGTGTCGAGTTGCAGGGCCACCGCGCGGGCACCGCTGCTCCGGACATTCTCAACCACCTCATCGGCTGCGGATCTGTTGGTGTGGTAGGTGAAAATCGACGAGACGCCGCGTCGGGCGAGGGCCTCAACGGTGGCGCGGCCCAGTCCACGGCTGCCGCCGGTGACAATGGCAATGATGTTCGCTTCTGGCATGGGTATCTCCATCAGGTGAGGGACCAATCTTGGTCACAACGCCGCGCGTTCGATAAGATCGCTCTTTCCGCCAGCATTGTTTTGCGCGATGGAATAATCCCATGGACAGGCTTGCCACACTCGACCTCTTCGTCCGTATTGTTGACCGCAGCAGCTTTAGCGCCGCGGCAGCCGATTGCGGCGTCTCCCGCCCGGTCGCGACCGCCGCGATCAAGGCGCTGGAACATCGGCTTGGCACCCGACTGCTGCACCGATCAACCCGCCACGTCCGGCCAACCGAGGAGGGTGCTGCCTATTATCGCCGGTGTGTAGCGATCCTCGCGGACCTTGAAGATGCCGATCGTGGTGCAAGTGGTGCTGTGGCCGGCCTGTTGCGCGCTGATGTGATCGGGCGTCTGGCGCGTATGACCCTGCTGCCAGCGTTGCCGGACTTCCTTGCGCGCCACCCGGCGCTGACCGTTCATCTTGGCGAGGGCGAGCGGTTTGTCGATCTGGTGCGCGAAGGGGTAGATTGCGTGGTCAGGACCGGAACCCTGCCGGACAGCGACATGATCGCCCGGCCGCTGGGCGTGATGGAAGAGGTGACGGTCGCCAGCCCGGCCTATCTGACGCGGCACGGAATGCCTGCCTCTCCTGACGATCTCGAGGGGCATCAGATGATCGGCTTCGTATCCTCACGCACCGGCCAGACCCTGCCACTGGAGTTTACGCGCGGAGAGGAGGTGATCGAGGTCTCGCTTCCCGCACGCCTGCTGGTTGGGGGCGTTGATACCTATGCCGAAGCGGCCAGGCTCGGCTTTGGCCTCGTGCAGGTTCCGCGCTATGGCCTTGAGGATGACCTTGCAAATGGTACGCTGATCGAAGTTCTTCCTGATTTTCCACCCGCGCCAACGCCGGTCTCTGTGCTTTATCCGAGCAACAGGCAGCTTTCTCCGCGCGTGCGGGTGTTCGTGGACTGGCTGGTGGAGATTATTGGCCCGCGCCTTCATCCACAATGCGCGTAAGCGTCCCTACGCGAGCGCAAAGGCGAGATAGAGCGAGATCGTTGCAATCGAGAACACGGTGGAGGCGAGGACGACCCGTCCGGTAAGGGCTGCCTCCCGGTCATAGAATTCCGCCAGCATGAACGAGCCGGTTCCCGTGGGCAGTGCGGCAAGAAGCACGGCAATATGTGTCATTGCTGGCGGCAGGTGTAGCACGGGCGCTGCGATGATCCACGTAACCAGGGGCTGGGCAATCAGCTTCAGGCCGACAAGAATGGCGGCAGTCGACGGGCGTGCAGACGCGGCACCGGCCGAATTTCCGGCAAGGAACAGACCGAGGGCGATCAGGGCACAGGGCGATGCAGCCCCGCCGAGAAGCTTCAGGAAGGCATGAACTGGTTCTGGCAGATGGCCACCCGATACCATGACAAGGCCACCGAGTGCTGGCGCCACCAGCAATGGATTTTTCACCAGCGAAAAGAGCGTTTTCGCAACGATGTCGCGCGGTCGTGCTTCGGTCTGCAGTCCGGCCTCGATCAGGACGATCGCGATGACAAACAGCACACAGACCGTCACGATCGTGGCGATGAGCGTCGGCGCCATGCCGGTATCGCCGACAAGGGACAGGACAAGCGGGAAGCCGACGAACCCCGTATTGGCGTAGCTCGCGTTCAGTCCGTCAATGGCCGCATCGGCAAGATGATGTCCTGTCGATACTCGCCACCACAGCGTTCCGGCAAACACGATAAAACAGCCAAGCGTGAACGCCGCAATGAATCCCGGCTCCCACAGATCGGTCATTTTTGCATTCGCCACGATGTCGAACAGCACCGCAGGCAACGCAAGATAGACCACCAGCCGATTGACTTCGCGTGTGGCATTGGGGCCAAGCGCACCCGATTTGCGTGCGATCCATCCGGTTAAGATGAGGGCAAAGATAGGCAGGACGATCAGCAGATTGTTCAGCATCAAGGATCTCGGGAGGTCAGCAAAAGCGTGACGCTACCGGAGGCTATTGATATAATCCAATGCTCATATAGTTCACGATCAATGCTTTCAGGGTATCAGATGGACACGCGACATATGCGGTATTTCATGGCCTTGGCGGAGACGCTTCATTTCGGTCGGGCCGCCGAGCGGATGAACATGAGCCAGCCGCCATTCAGTCGCCAGATTGCCATGATCGAGCACACGTTGGGCGTGAAGCTGTTTGAACGAAACTCGCGCAATGTGGCGCTGACCCCGTCCGGAAAACACTTCATGAAAGACTGCCGAAACGTGCTGGGGCAGTTTGAGGAGGCGTGCCGGGATGTCAGGCTGGTTGCCAGCGGCATGAAAGGCGAATTGCGGTTTGGATTCATGATGCATGCCGCCCATAGTGTCGTGCCGCAACTCGTACAGCTTTATGCGGAGGCGAGGCCGGATGTCCGCCTTGTGCTTGATGAACGCACGCCGACAGAAATCGATGAGATGCTGGTGGCAGGAACGCTGGATGCCGCCGTAACATTTGACTGCGGATATGCGCCACACCTGCAGACCGTGCTGCTGGCCAGGGAGCGATTACGCATCATCATGCGTAAGGACCATCCCCTTGCCACAGTCGGCCAGATCGGCCCTGAGGAACTCCGCGGGGAGAAGGTCATCGCGGCACCCGCCGCGACGGCGCCGGCTCTGCGATCCGCGATCAACAGCTATTTTTCGGCCAGGGGAATTGTCCCGCATGTCGTGCTTGAACCGCGGTTGCAGCACACGATCATCCAGCTTGTTGCAAAAGGGCTGGGCGTAGCCCTTATTCCCGCATCGCTGTGTACCGAACCGGGAGCAGGACTGATATCACGGGCTTTGACAGACGCGCCTCAACTCGACGTTGTCCTTCGCGCGCCGATTACTACAAAAAACCCAGCAGTCTCGACATTTATGGAAATCGGGAAATCGATACAGCGAACTTTACTCTGATCCATGGAACCTGTGCAGAGAGCCAGTTTCCAATATCTTTGCTCTTCATATTCCATCGTCATGAGTGGAGTAATTTCATGATGTCTTCCGATGCCAGACCCAGCCCAAGAACAATCATGAACGCTCCAGATATATAGCCCATCACGATGGACGCCTTGGGGCGGCTGCTTAATATTGTCCGCGCGCCAAATCCGACCATCAGATAGATGGATACGCAGTTTATTGTATGAATGATACCCAAGATCCCGATCTGTAAAAAGATCGGCCATGATGAACCCGGATTTGTAAACTGGGGCAGAAGGGCAAGAAAAAACAGAAGAGCCTTGGGGTTCAGGCCACTGATGGCGAACCCTTTGGCAATCCAGCGCCGCGTACCAGTTTCCCGTTCATGTCCCTCTTTCGGCACGGGAGGATGACGCAACAGGGAAATACCCAGTTTTATGAGATAGCCCGCACCTGCAAACGTCAGAATGGTGACCGCAAGCGGCATGCTGGCGACAAGCGCACCGATACCACCTGCGACCGTTCCGGTAATGGCGAGATATCCCAGGAACAGGCCGAATACCGCAGGAACGACTGCGGCATGAGCACGTATTCCGGCGGAAATGACATACGCCCAGTCAGCACCAGGAGTTGCGGCAAGGAGGATGGAGATTGTCCAGAAGGCAAGAAGTGTATGCAAATTCATCGAAGACGCGTCGCTTTAGAAGAAAATCCACAAGGTCCCGCGGCGTTTCATGCTTTCCGATTATGCTTTGGATCACTATTCCTGCGACGCGAGAGAGGGCAGGATAGCGCAGACCAGCAGATAGGGGGTTGCGTTTATGCCAATTTATCCACCAATATCTGGCATATGATTGCGTCAGAAATTTCATTCATGATATATGATGCCAATGAAACTGGATACGATTGATCGGCGTATTCTTCACGTTCTCCAGGAAGATGGCCGCTGCCCCAACAATGAACTTGCCAGGCGCGTCGGGCTTTCTCCCTCGCCATGTCTGCGCCGGGTGCGGATACTGGAAGAAAGTGGCGTTATCGAGGGGTATGTCGCCGTTGTAAATCCCGCAAAAGCCGGGTTCGGCGTGACGGCTTTTGTCAGGATATGGCTGACGGGAGAAGATGAGCGGCAGTCCGAGCATTTCGTCGAGGAAATCGGGAAGCTTCCGCAGGTGACGGAAGCGCATGTCCTTGCGGGAGATTGTGATTTCCTGTTGCGCGTTGTTGCAGAAGACCTCCCGGGACTGAGACGTTTTCAGAGCGAACACCTTACGCAGATCAAAGGCGTGCGAAGTATGAAGACCAACATCCCTCTCCTGAAGGTCAAGAACGCAAGCTTTGCATAAGATATCTCACCCATCATGCTGGAGATGCTGGAAGCGAAGCGGGCTGCAGGTTATATTGGCGCGTGCGTGAACGCATCGTCCGGAGATCAATTCTTCGCTTCTGATCTGACAGAAGGCGCAACGTTCAGGCACGCAGATATGCCTGAAGGCGCGGAATGACAAAGTCGAGAAATACTCTCACGCGCTGGGGCGTCTGTCTGCTGCCAAGATAGAGCGCATGGATCTGTTCTTCGTCCTGCGCGTCCGCATGGGCCAGAACTTCAACGAGACGGCCGGCCTTGATGTCATCGCGCACATGGTAGTCGCCAAGCCGCGCCAGCCCTGCACCCCGCAATGTCAGGCGTCTGACTGTTTCGCCATTATTGGCGAGCAGGGGCCCTCGGACGATACGATCTGCGATGCGGCCTTTCTCCTGCAGCGGCCAGACAGGGGCGGCACGCCGGAAATTGAAGCCAAGGCATTTATGATGGTCCAGATCATCAATGCTCCGTGGTGTACCAAACCGGTTCAGGTAATCTGGCGATCCGACAATCTTGCGTCGGGCCGTGCCGATATGCCGGGCTGTCAGATTTGAATCCTGCAACGGTCCGACCCGGAAGGCGACATCCGTGCGGTCAAGATAAAGGTCCGTCAGTTCATCGGAGAGCGACAGATCAATGACGATATCCGGATAGGCATCCCAGAATTCGGGAAGGAGAGGTTCGAGTGCCAGCGCTCCGAAGGCCACTGAAGCATTGATGCGCACAGTACCGCCGGGTCGAACCGCTCCTTTTGTGAGCGCATGTTCCATATCGTCAAGTTCGGCGATCAGCGCCTGAGCACGCTCGTAGTAAAGCTGCCCTTCCGGCGTGACGGAAAGGCGCCGTGTCGAACGTTCAAGCAGGCGTACGCCAAGGCGTGTTTCAACGCGGGCGATCAGCTTGCTTATCGTCGAGGGCGTTGTCATCGACAGGCGGGCCGCCTCGGAAAAACTGCCGCTTTCCACGACACGCAGAAATATCTGCATTTCGCCAATCCGGTTATCCATCCGCGCCCCTTTGATGAAACAGGTTCACAAGTGCTGTGCAGAAGCAACGGATTATCAAAGCCTGTCAAGTTCATCATGTTCCGTAGGGAACAGATGCCGCTTGTACGGCCAAGGCGCCGTCATATTGAAAATGCTTCCGGACAATGGTTCTCAATCCTGATCAGTCGTATCCGGGATGCTTTTGCAGGACACTATTGCGATGAAAAATATTCTCCTTCTGGACGGTGGAAAGGCTTTTGCCCATTCTCATGGTCGTCTGAACGATACGCTGCATGACGCCGCCCTTGCGGTCCTGTCGAACGCGGGTTTCAATACACGACAGACAAAAATCGATGCTGACTACGATATTCAGGCAGAAGTCGAAAATATCCTGTGGGCTGATCTGGTCATCTACCAGATGCCGGGCTGGTGGATGGGCGCGCCGTGGACGGTCAAGAAGTATGTTGATGAAGTCTTCACCGCCGGTCATGGCACGCTTTATGCCAATGATGGGCGCAGCCGTTCCCATCCTGAGCGTAAATACGGTTCAGGCGGCCTGCTGCAGGGGAAGCATTACATGCTTTCCGTAACATGGAACGCCCCGGAAGAGGCCTTTGTCGATCCGGCACAGTTCTTTGAAGGGAAGGGGATTGATGCGGTCTATTTCCCTTTCCACAAGGCCAACCAGTTCCTGGGCATGGCACCGCTTGCAACGTATCTTGCGTCAAACGTTATGAAGGAACCGGCGGTTGGTCGGACCGTCGCGCGCTACCGTGCCCATCTTGCAGAGGTACTGGGCTTTGTCCTGCCAGAGGGCGGCGCCGAATCATAGCACGGACCGCAGGGTTTTGCCGGGTAACATGGAACCGAGAGAATAGCATGAAGACATGGATACGTTGGAGCAGTGCCGGAGTGATCGGACTGGCAGTGCTCGGTGCAGCGACATGGGAACTCGTCCTGCGTCCGGAAAATGCATCTCTTCCCGTAACGGCAGGAACAGGCCCGCACCCTGATCTGCCGCAGCCCAACCATACCCTGTTTCCGACCGTCAATGTCGCGACGCCCGTGGGTTGGGCGAAGGGGAAGGTACCCACACCCGCTCAGGGCCTGACGGTTACGCCCTATGCGAAGGGTCTCGACCATCCCCGATGGCTTTATCGGTTACCCAATGGCGATATTCTGGTGGCCGAGAGCAATTCGCCCCAAACGGATGTCCAGACACTCAAAAACCGCATTGCAGGGTTCGTGATGGGCAAGGTTGGCGCGGGGGAGGCCAGCCCGAACCGGATCATCCTGCTGCGCGGCACCAGGGGCGATGGGTCAGCGGATACCCGCACGGTGTTCCTCGACCATCTCTATTCGCCTTTCGGCATGGCGCTGGTGGGCAATGATCTTTACGTCGCCAATGCCGACGCAATCCTTCGTTTTCCCTATCATGACGGTGACACGCGGATTGATGCGCCGGGAACCAAGGTTGTGGATCTGCCAGCAGGCTACAACCATCACTGGACAAAAAACCTGCTTGCCAGCCCGGACGGACGTTTCCTGTATGTGACCGTCGGGTCCAACAGCAATGTTGCCGATAACGGGATGGACGTCGAAGAAGGTCGGGCACGGATCGACCGGCTCGATCTGAGCACGGGAAAGCTGACGCCCTATGCAACCGGGCTGCGTAACCCGAACGGGCTGGCCTTTGAGCCGGAGAGCGGTGCCCTGTGGGTGGCGGTCAACGAGCGCGATGAAATCGGTAGTGATCTCGTCCCCGACTACATCACGTCGGTCAAGGAAGGCGCATTCTATGGCTGGCCTTACAGCTATTATGGCCAGCACGTTGACATACGGGTCTCGCCACAACGACCGGACCTTGTGGCACAGGCAATCGCGCCGGATTACGCGCTCGGCCCGCATACGGCCTCCCTCGGCATGACCTTCTCCCGGGATGCCACCCAATTTCCGGATGCCTGGCGGCATGGGATGTTCGTGGCACAGCATGGGTCGTGGAACCGCCGTCCCAAAAGCGGCTACAAGGTCATCTATGTGCCGTTTGCTGATGGGAAGCCGTCCGGACCGCCGGTTGATGTGCTTACGGGTTTCCTGACAGCCGACGAAGCGCATGTGCATGGTCGACCGGTCGGCCTCACGATTGACAGGTCGGGCGCATTGCTGGTGGCAGACGATGTGGGCGGTGTCATATGGCGTGTGTCCGGTAACGCCGCCGAATGAAGGGGGTGCAGACCGGCCATACCCGGCTCATTTCTTGTGGATCGGTTCTGAGATGACATATGCTACGCTCATGACGGACTGATGCCGTCAGGGGAGCGGTTAGGCAACTTCCTCCATCATAGGTCATTTTCGGCATAACTGCCTGCAAACCACGGAAACTGTCCGGATTGACCTGCTTCAGCACAGGTATTGCAACCGATCCGCCATGGTATGACCTGATGGTTCCCCCGACAGGTCTGTGCGCGACAGATGAAGTCCTAACTAATGGAGTGACCTGATGCCTTACTCATCAATTAACGATCTGCCAGACCGTGTCCGTCTGCACCTGCCCACCCATGCCCAGGAAATTTTCCGGGCCGCATTCAACAATGCCTGGACCGAATATGGCGCGAAAGGTGAAGACTCCGAGGAAGCAGCCAATCGCGTGGCGTGGGCGGCTGTGAAGCGTAAATACGTCAAGGACGGTAACGTCTGGGTCGCACGGAACGGTGCCTGACGGGTGTCACCCGTTGTCATGCCTGCCGGACCTGTAGCGTTTCAGAAGCACCTGCCTGTTCTCTGGGGGAACCTATCATTCACGCGAACTGGTCAAACAGATCGACCACGCTGCCGGGTGCATCCGGTCCAAAAAACAGGGCCAGATTCTGCGCGGACCGGCGTGCCACTTCGTGGCTTCGTGGAAAAAGTGCCGCCTCATAGGCCGCCACAGCCGCGTTTATGTCATGGGGATGGCCGATAAGCGATTGGCCGAGTTCCGCGCCGTCATACAGGGCAAGATTGGCCCCTTCACCCGCGAACGGGGACATGAGATGTGCGGCATCGCCGATCAGGGTCACGCCGGGTCGGTGCGGCCAGCGCAGCCCGGGTGGCAGGACATGGATCAGGCGGATCGCTGGATCGGCAATACTGTCGGTAATGAAGCGTGTCAGGTGCGGTGCCCAGCCCGCAAACTGCCGTGCGATTACGTCCAATCCCGCGTGGCTATTGCTGAAATCAATGGACCTGAGCCATGTTTCCGGCCGGTTCAGCGCCACATATCCCGCCACACTTCCATCGGCATTGCGGTGCACGATGATGCCCTTGCCCGGTGCCACCGCCATCAGGGTGCCCGTGCCGATCACCACGCGGTGTAGATCGGCAACAGGGCAGGCAATCTCGATAAAGCAGGTGCCTGAATAGACGGGTCGGGCAGCGGTGAGAAGCGGGCGGACTTTCGACCAGGCACCATCTGCACCGACAAGCAGATCCGCCGTAGTTCTGGCGCCATTGGCAAAGACGATCTCATGCTTGCTACTGGCAACAGGCGATACGGATGTGACCTTATGGCCCCACCGGATCGCAGCAGGGGGCAGGGAAGCGATCAGCATGCGGCGCAGTTCGCCGCGGTCAACTTCCGGGCGCGGGGACAGAGTCTGCCCCGACCGGTCGAACAGGATGGTCCCGTTCCTGTCCACAATGCGCTTCGCATCCTCACCTGGACGGACAAGGCGGCGGAAATCATCATGCAGGACCGCCGCCTTCAGCGCGCGCTGGCCGTTATGTTCGTGGATATCAAGCAGGCCGCCCTGTTTTCTGGCAGCAGGCGACGTCTCGGCCTCGTAGACCGTGGCCTCGATCCCATGCAGGTGCAGGATACGGGCAAGGATCAGGCCACCAGGACCAGCACCGATGATCGCAATGGTCCGTCGCATGATCGCGCTCCATGTAACGCATCGGCATCTGCCAATGCGGGCTGTGTTTTTCGGAGACGCTGGCCGATCATGCCACGGCATGAAGGACGTACGGGCGACAGCCTTGGAGCCTGAAAGTGGGCCATGGGCAGGCGTTTTTCGCGGGGTCTGAGCGTTACAACAGACGGGACGTTCCCGCAAGGAATGGCGGCAGAACTATCCGTCATGCAGCGCGACGGTCATTCCGGCCGCCAGAACGCTCCCGCCAGATTACGATGCCGACACCCGTGATCCGGCGATGAGAATATCGACCAGACGCTTCGCACTGGTCTCCCAACCGGGACCGGCCGCATAATTCGAGACCCCCGCTAGGGCGCGGAGCAAATCAACAGGCTCGATATCCGCGCTGATCTCGCCACTGGCAACGGCAGCAGCTACAAGCCCGTCGATCGCACTTTGCAAAACGGTGCCGGACTGGGCGTAGAGCGTGCCCGTGCCGCCTGCCAGTCCGTTAAGCGCAGGGGCGATCACCAGCTTGGCGGCAATATAATCAACAAACAGCCGCATCCACGCCCGCAGCGCCTCCACCGGCGGATGCTGGGCGGCGAGGACTGGTGCAGCATTGGCAAGGCGGTCGAGTTCAGCGCGATAGACCGCCTCAATCAGCGCATCGCGATTGGGAAAGTGGCGGTAAAGCGTGCCGATCCCCACGCCTGCACGTCGGGCGATCTCATCCAACGGGATATCGACTTCCCCCGCCGTGAACGCGGCCTTGGCCACGTTCAGCAGGTTTTCCCTGTTGCGCTGTCCATCGCTACGCGGTCGGCGGCGCGGCTTTTTTTCGTCGGTCACCGGTTTCCCTCTTGTTAAGCGGAGATATCCTCCGCATATACCAAGCGGAGCTATGCTCCACATAACATCCCGCATGCCATTTCGGCAAAAAACGGATGCATCCTTTCAGGGAGTTTCCCCCATGACACAGACTTTTGGCGCAAGCTCGACAACGGAAGATGTCCTCTCCGGCGTATCGCTGAAGGGTAAACGCGTGCTTGTAACCGGCGTTTCTGCCGGTCTGGGCGTTGAAACCGCACGCGTCCTTGCTGCCCATGGTGCCCATGTGATGGGTGCCGCGCGCAATCTGGAAAAAGCCGAGCAGGCCACCGCGCAGGTCCGCGCGGACGCGGCGCGTGGGGACGGAAGCTTCGAACTGGTCGCGCTGGACCTGGCAGATCTGGGCAGTGTCCGCGCCTGTGCCGATCAACTGAATGCAACCGGTCTGCCTTTCAATCTGGTGATCGCCAATGCGGGCGTTATGGCGACGCCATTCGGCCATACGAAGGACGGGTTCGAGACGCAGTTCGGCACCAACCATCTGGGGCACTTTGTCCTCGTCAACCGCATTGCCGGGCTGATGCGCGCCGGTGCCCGGCTGGTCAACGTGTCCTCGGCCGGGCATCGCTTTGCGGATGTGGACCTGAAGGACCCGAATTTTGAGCATACGCCGTACGATCCGTTCATCGCCTACGGGCGCTCCAAGACAGCCAACATCCTGTTTGCCGTCGCCTTTGACGCACGGCACCGCGCGCGCGGCGTGCGCGCTACAGCGGTTCATCCGGGTGGAATCCTGACCGAACTGACGCGTTACATGCCAGCAGGTGGCATTGAGGCGATGGTGGCGCAGATCAATGAACAGGCTGCGGCGGAAGGCAAGCCGCCGTTCCAGTTCAAGACCATTCCGCAAGGGGCGGCCACGGCAGTCTGGACAGGCGTAGTGGGGGCGGCTGACGCGGTCGGCGGCCATTACTGCGAAGACTGCCACGTCAGCCCGGTCGTGCCCGATGACCAGCCGATCAGCCTGGTCAGTGAAGGGGTGCGGGCTTACGCGGTCGATCCCGCACATGCCGAGGCGCTGTGGGCCAAAAGCGAGGAAATGGTCGGGGAAAAATTCTCCTGAGTCACCCCTGTTCCTGTTTGTGGCATAATGGACGCTCCTGACGCCCAGACAGACAGTTTACCGATATGAATGGCCCGGACGCAGGGGGATGGAAGATGTCTCCCTGCGCTTCCGTGCGAGGATATTGAATGCGCCTTGTTGTTTTCGGTCTGCCCCTTCTGGTCGTGATCCTGAACTGGCTCTGGCCGTTGCCACTTCCGCTGGGGCTGAAGGGAGTTGCTGCTGCTCTGGTGGTCGTGGCTGCACTTTACCACTACTGGTCCCGGCTTTCCTCGGGTTCCATCTTTGCCCCGGAATTTCCCCGGCCTGTTGTCATCCTGTTCAACTGGGCATTCGGGGCGATCGCGTTTCTCATGCTGTTCCAGATCGCGCTTGATATCGGTGCGCTGCTGGTTGCGCTGGTAACGTGGCAGCCGGCGCGTATCCCGGTGGCCGCGCGGGCGGCCGTGGGTGGTCTTGCCGGGGTGCTTTCCGCCATCGGCGTTGCCAATGCGCTGCGGGTGCCGCCGATCAGGGACGTGAGTGTGACCATTCCCGGCCTGTCGCCAGCATTTGACGGCTATCGGCTGGTCCAGTTGACCGACATGCATATCAGCCGGCTGTTTCCCGCCCGATGGGCGAGGGCGGTTGTCGAGCGCACCAACGCGGCCGGGGCCGACATGATTGTCGTGACGGGCGATTTCATTGACGGCTCGGTGGTCATGCGCCGTGCCGACGTGGCACCGCTTGCGGGGCTGCATGCGCCGGACGGTGTTCTGGCGATCCCGGGAAACCATGAATATTTCTTCGATTATGGCGACTGGATGCAGCACCTGTCAGAACTGGGCTTTCACATGTTGCTGAACCGCCATGTGGTGATTTCAAGGGGAGGGGCCGGACTGGTCATTGCAGGCGTTACCGACCGGTCGGCACCCGGACATGGGCAAGCTAGCCCCGATCTGGCTGCGGCCCTTGCGGGTATTCCTGTCGGTGCCCCGGTCGTGCTGCTCGATCACCAGCCCGGGCATGCGCGTGAAGCTGCCGCACGCGGCGTGGCCCTGCAACTGTCGGGGCATACACATGGCGGGATGATTGTTGGCCTCGACCGTCTTGTCGCACGTGGCAACAGCGGGTTTGTCTCCGGGCGCTACGATGTGGGTGGCATGGTGCTTTACGTCAGCAACGGGACCGGGTTGTGGCCGGGCTTCGCGCTCCGGCTGGGCAGGCCATCCGAGATCACCCGTTTTATCCTGCGTGCAGGATAGGAGGAAATTTTATCCTAATCTGGGGTCTGTTGGGAATTGTACTTTTTCAAAGTCACCAAATGTGATTCAAAATCCGTATGGATCGCTTCTTACTGACAGACGCCCAATGGGCGAAAATGGAACCGCTGTGCCTTGGCAAGAAAACGGATCGGGGGCGCAGCGGGCAGGACAACCGTCTTTTCATTGAGGCGGTCTTATGGATTGCCCGGACCGGCAGCCCATGGCGGGACCTTCCGACGTATTTCGGGCATTGGAACTCGGTCTATTCCCGTTACAGCGACTGGATGAAAGCCGGTGTTTTCAAACGGCTTTTTGAAGCGGTCTCTGACGAGGCCGACATGGAATATGCGATGATCGACGGCACGGTGGTCCGGGTTCACCGCCATGGCCAGGGCGCAAAAGGGGGACCTGAAGTCAGGCGATAGGACGCAGTGTGACGGGATGGTCCACCAGGATCATCGCCATGACTGACGCCCTAGGCAATCTGGTCCGCTTTACGCTTATCCCCGGCCAGCATTACGACACGGTCGGGGTGGCGCCTCTCCTTGAACCGGCTGATTTCGAGGGACTTCTTGCTGACAAGGCGTTCGATGTCCACTGGATCGTGGACACCATACGCGCGCAAGGGGCCCGCGTGGTCATTCCCCAGTGTCGGAACCGCCTCGACAGGCGACCCTTCGATGGAACCCTGTTCAAGGCACGCCATCTCATCGAGAACTTCTTCTGCAAGCTCACGGAGTTCAAGCGCATCGCCATGCGAAGCGACAAGACTGACAGATCATTCGCAGCGATGATTTATCTCACCGCCGCAATCATCAATTCGCGTTAATTCCCAACAGGCCCTGGAAAATTTCAATATTCTAATGCGATTTTCTGTGTCGTTCAGGTGATGGATCCTGTCCGTCTGCTCCTGCAGGGGATCTCTTTTTTCGCAGTGAACACGTATGCGCGTCGTATGACCGGCTGACCGATTTCATTTCAGGATGGCCTGCGCGCTGTCTTCAAAACCGGTTTACGAGCCTGAGTGACAGTGTCGGCATTCCACCGCTTCCCGATTACCCATTGCCTATGATGCGGGGAAAGCACTCAACAAGGCCCCCAGAAACTGTGGTGAACGTGGTTTTGGTGCTTATTGGGCCGGACAAGGCGCCCCACTGGCCCGGGCTATGCCAGTGGGGCAGCTTATGGACAAGCTGAAGGAAGAACTGCACAGGGCACATTATTCAAAGACATAATCGCCAACCTGCTCGGCGTTGCCAACTTCATTCAAAACTGGATAGTACGGTTCGAGACCTTGAAGTGGTTGTTGAGGACGCTCTGGCACTGTTTGGAGGCCCCTGATCTCCGAAATCAAATATGCCTCAGGAATTCTCTACCTCCTCCCTATGTGTACATGATATGATGACACATAGGGAGGAGGTCATGAGTCGGCATTTTTCAGATAACGCAGCATCCCCACAGAAAGTCGGTGTTCGGGAGTTCAGGGGGAACCTGACAGCGTATCTGCGTCAGGTCAGACAGGGCAGTACGATCCTCGTGACGTCTCATGATGAGGTTGTGGCTGAACTGCGTCCACCGGCTCCTTCCTATCGCCCCCGCCGTCAGCCTGGAGCTCTTCGCGGGCGGATCAGAATGCGCGAAGATTTTGATGCGACACCGCCGGACATTCTTGAAAGCATGGAACGTGACCTATGAAGGTTCTGCTCGATACGCATGCATTGCTCTGGTGGCTTTCGGACTCCGACCGGCTGGGTGAGAATGCACGGGAGATCATTGCAGATCCGGTCCACGATATTCTGGTGAGTATCGTATCATTATGGGAGATTGCGATCAAAATCCGTATCGGGAAACTGGATGCAGATATGAACGATATTCTGGCAGCCATTCCTGCGGAAGGTTTCTCTCTGCTGCAAATACAACCCGAACACCTGCAAATCCTGATGTCTTTGCCTCTGCATCATCCTGATCCGTTTGACCATCTCCTGATTGCGCAGGCACAAGCTGAACACGCCACATTCCTTTCGGAAGACGGACAAATGGATCACTATCCCATCAAGCGAATACGCTGTTCGTGTAGCAGAAATTACCGTCAGAATACGCCCTCATGTCGGTCATATAAGGGTGCAAAACCTTATCCCGTAAGCGGACGTCTTATATCAGTTATGAAAAGAATAAGTCCGGATTTATTTTTTGAGCCATGAAGGCCATTGTGGACTGAGACCCAGTACCCGAAGGGCTTTCCGATTACATGCGCCTGTCAGGCAGTTCTGGAAATAGACACTTTCCTCACCTAAGAGCCCGATCCGAAAGTTTTTGAACAATACCAGCCTGTTGTGATTCATCCGTCTTTGCGAAGAGATGGAGTGAATG
>NZ_QQBI01000004.1 GCF_004302915.1 Komagataeibacter xylinus
AGAAGTTTCCTCAGCGCCGCCGGTGATTGGGGATATAGGACCACCATCACATACCGTCAATCAGAAAATCGCAGCAGGGGCGAAAAAAGTCGCGGCCCCAAACACCCCGATGCGCCAAAAAGCCTGCTAGGACGCCGCTTTCCGGTCCATCAGCATATTTGTCACCGCTGATTTAAATGGCGAAAGGGCATCCGCCACGCGCAGCCCGGCCTGCCTGAGCACGCGGAAAGCGAGTTCATCACGCGTATAAAGTGTGGCGATTCCATTGGTGGCGGCAAACAGGGGGGCGGTTTCCATCCGGTGCCGCCGCTCAAAACGCCGCAGGGCGGACAGGCTACCCACGGGCTCGCCGCGCGCCATGCCCGCAGCCACTTCCTGCGCCAGTGTCTCCTGCCCTTTCAGCCCGAGGTTGAAGCCATGGGCAGTGATCGGGTGCATGCCCACGGCGGCATCGCCCACCAGTGCAAAGCCTGGCGCTGCAAAACGATGGGCATACACGCCCCGCAATGGATAGGCATGCCGCGTGCTGACCAGCCGCATGTTGCCCAGCCGTCTGCCCACCCGCTCCATGATCTCGGCATTGAAGGCATCGCGCTCAAGCGTGCGCAGCCGCTCGATCTGCTCGGTCGGCAGTGTCAGCACGATGGACGAGGCCCCGCCATTGACCGGCAGGAGGGCAACGGTCTGCCCCTCGTCAAACCACTGGGTGGCCACATGATGGTGCGGCAGGTCATGCGCCATGCGGCAGACCAGCATGGACCGCCTGAAGTCATGCACGATCGCCCCGATGCGCTGCGAGCGCCTGATCTGGGAAAACCGGCCATCAGCCCCCACGGCCAGGCGCGAGGTGATCTCGCCCCCATCATGCACCACGACCATATCCTCCCCGATGCGGCGGATATGGCGGGTGGCGGTGCCACCAAGTAGGCTGATGCCAGGGCGCTGGCTGGCTGCCATATATAAGCCATGGCGGATGCAGTGGTTGGACACCAGATAGCCCAGCGCATCCACGCCCCGGCCCTGCGTATCAAACTGGAGGGGGTGGTTGCCCCGCCCCGTCTCGACCCGCGCCTCGCGCAGGGGCGAGATGGCCACTTCAGGGATATGCGGCCACGCCCCCAGCTCCTTGAGCACCGCAACCGAATGATGGGTCAGCGCGATCTCGCGCCCGTCAAAGCCCGGCTCCGCCCACGGGGCCTGCGGCGTGCGCTCGAGCACAGCCACGGACAGGCCACGGGCCTCGAGCGACAGGGCGGCGGCAAGCCCTGCCGGGCCGCCACCCATTATGGTGACATCATGATAGGTCATGGCTGGGTTCCTGTCCGTGTGGCCTTCAGGGGTTACGCATCCGCGCCGAACGAGGCGGGCGCACCGGTCCACTGGGCCACGTAATCATCAACCGGGCGGCGCGAGGGGGCTTTCGCCTGCGCCGTGGGCGTGCCGACAAACAGGAAACCGGCCAGTTTGTGCGGCGCGGGGAAGCCCATCTCGGCAGCGAATTCCGGGTCATGGGCAACATCGCCGCTCACCCACACGCCGCCAAAGCCCGTGGCGTGCAGGGCGTTGAGAATGTTCATGGCGGCAGCCCCCACGGCCAGTTCCTGCTCCAGCAGGGGAATCTTGTTCTCGGGCCGCAGGTGCATGCCCAGCACGATGGTCATGGGCATGGTGGACATGCGCGAGAAACGCTTTTCCACCTTGGCGGGCGCCACATCGGGGTCGAGCCGCTTCATGCTGGCCACCACGCGCTCGGCCAGCTTCACCCGTGCCTCCCCCTGCACGATGGCGTAGCGCCACGGGCGCAGCTTGCCATGGTCGGGCGCACGCATGGCGGTGGAGAGGATGGCCTCGAGCACGTCACCCGCGGGGGCCGGTTCCGCCAGCGCATCGGTGGAAAACCGTGACAGGAGAAGATCGAGCGATGTCATATGGTCATTCCCTTGATATGAAGACACGCAGCAGCAGGCCAGAAGCCAACGCGCGCGACACCATGCCGCAACCGCCCGGCCCTGCCAATACGCATGCCCGGGCGGCGCGGCGCGGGCGGGATCGGTATGGATTCCGGCCCCGGCCTTCTGTAGAAGGGGGGCATGAACAGCCCGCGCACAGCCACGGTCCATCGCGCCACCAGCGAGACCGACATTACCGTGACCATCAACCTCGATGGCACCGGCCAGACCCGCATCGACACCGGGATCGGCTTCCTTGACCACATGCTGACAGCCCTTGGCCGCCATAGCATGTGCGATCTGGACATTGCCGCCAGAGGCGACCTGCATATCGACTATCACCACACGGTGGAAGATACGGGCATCGCCCTGGGCAAGGCCTTCGCGCAGGCCATTGGCGACAAGCGCGGCATCCGCCGCTACGGCAGCGCCACCGTACCACTGGACGAGGCGCTGTGCGAGGCGGTGGTAGATATTTCCGGCCGCCCCTTCCTGGCGTGGTCCGTCACCTTCGGGCGCGACAAGATCGGGGAGATGGACACCGAACTGTTCGAGGAATTCTTCCGCGCCTTCGCCATGAGCGCGCTGGTCACGCTGCATGTCATCCAGCGCGCGGGGCATAACTGCCACCACATTGCCGAAGCCGCCTTCAAGGCGCTGGCCCGCGCCCTGCGCACCGCAAGCGAGCCCGACCCGCGCGCGGGTGGCATCATCCCCTCCACCAAGGGCAGCCTGTGACATTCTATTCCGCCCTGCTGCCGCCTGCGGGCAGGCCCGCCGATACGCGGGGCTGGCCGGTAATGGTGGCCTGCCGCATGTCGTGGCTGGTGCTGCTGTGCGGCTGGGGCGGACTGCTGCTGCGGGGGTGTTTCATCAGCGGGCTGCTGGCGGGGGGCGTGAGCATTCTGCTGATGCAGTTCGTGCCGCTGGCCCTTGCCCTGCCCGTGCTGGGCGGGCTGCATCTGCTGCTGGCCCTCAACACGCCAGAAATCCGGCAATGGGAACTGCAACTGCGCGGCTATGCCCCCGTGCCGGGCGTGTATGCGCCGGACCGCAACGCCGCCGTGCTGCGCTGGCTGGAGCATAACCGGCCTGTTCCCCTCCCTTCCCCCGTATCATGAGGCAGACCATGCCCGCGCCCGCATCCTCCCGCCCCCGGTCCATCGTGGTGATCGACTATAATGGCGGCAACCTGGCCTCCGCCGCCCGCGCCCTGACACGGGCGGCAGCCGATAGCGGCATCGACGCCACCGTCACCATCACGGCGGACCCGCAGGCCGTCCTGCAGGCCGACCGCATCGTCCTGCCCGGACAGGGCGCGTTTGCCGACTGCGCGGCAGGGCTTGCGGCCCGGCCCGGCCTGCGTGATGCGATTGTTGCGGCAACCGATGGCGGCGTGCCGTTCCTGGGCATATGTGTTGGCATGCAGCTCATGGCCGAGCGCGGGCGCGAGCATGGCGTCACCCCCGGCTTTGGCTGGATTGCAGGGGAAATCGCGCTGATGGAGGCCCCCGGCCTGCGCCTGCCGCAGATGGGCTGGAACGAACTGGCCTTCACCCCCGGCGCCCACCCCCTGACCGAAGGGCTGGCGGCAGGTGCGCATGGCTATTTCGTTCATTCCTTCGCACTGGCGGGCTATGACAGCGCCGACATGGTGGCCACCACCGATTACGGCAGCCCCGTGCCCGCCATCGTGGCGCGCGGCAACCGGGCGGGCACCCAGTTCCACGTGGAAAAAAGCCAGCAGGTCGGGCTGCGCATCCTGTCCAACTTCCTGCGCTGGACGCCCGCGCCGGACCCCGCGCCATGACCCGCCAGGCCACCCTTGCCGGCACGCTGCATGCCGAACGCCTGCTCGACAACATGCACGAGGACGACCTGCACGCCCTGTGTGATGCAACCAACGCCGCCATACTTGATGGCGGCGGCTTTGGCTGGCTGGCCCCGCCCCCGCGCGAGACGCTGGAGCGTTACTTCCGTGGCGTGCTGCTGGTGCCCGAGCGGCAGATGTTCGTGGCCCGGCTCGATGACATGATCGTAGGCTCCGCCCAGCTCGTGCGCCCGCCGCGCAACAACGAGGCGCAGGCCATGAGCGCTGCCCTCATGCATTTCTACATCGCCCCCTACGCGCGCGGGCTGGGGCTGGGCCGCCTTTTGCTGACCGAGGTGGAAAACTGCGCGCGCAGCATGGGCTACCAGATCATCAACCTCGACGTGCGCGAGACCCAGGCCGAGGCCGTGCGGCTGTTCCGCAGCAGTGGCTTCCACCACTGGGGCACCCACCCCAGCTATGCCCGCACCGATGGCCGCACCGTGCGCGGCCTGTTCTTCACCAAGCGCCTGCAGGATAACGAGCGGATCGTGCCCGCCCACCCGCAGGCTGCCTCCACCCCCATCCCTGCAGCAGGACATGCCCCCGTGACCGGACACAGCCTGACCCTCTACCCCGCCATCGACCTCAAGGATGGCACATGCGTGCGCCTGCGCCGTGGCGAGATGGACAACGCCACCGTCTATTCCGATGACCCCGGCGCGCAGGCGCGGGCATGGATCCATGCCGGCTGCTCGTGGCTGCATGTGGTCGACCTCAACGGCGCGTTTGCCGGGCGCTCGGCCAATACCGAGGCCATCGAGGCCATCATCGCCAATGCCTCGGTGCCGGTGCAGCTCGGCGGCGGCCTGCGCGACCTTGAAAGCATCGGCAAATGGCTCAATGCCGGGATCAGCCGCGTGATTCTGGGTTCGATCGCGGTCAAGAACCCCGAGCTGGTGCGCGAGGCATGCCGCCTGTTCCCCGGTCGCATCGTGGCGGGCATTGACGCGCGCAGCGGCCAGGTAGCGACCGAAGGCTGGGCCGAAACATCGGAGATGAAAGCCGTCGATCTCGGCCTGCGCATGCAGGATGCCGGTGTGGCCGCCGTCATCTTCACCGAGATCAGCCGCGACGGCATGCTGACCGGCATCGACATCGAGCAGACCGCCGACATGGCCAATGCGCTCTCCATCCCGGTCATTGCCAGCGGCGGGGTGGGCAACCTGGCCCATCTTGAAGCCCTGCGGGCGGCCACGGCACAGGCGCCGGGCATTGAAGGCGTGATCGTGGGCCGCGCGCTGTATGATGGCCGCATCGACCTTGGTGAAGCCCTGCGGGTCCTGTCCTGATGCTCAAGCTGCGCGTCATTCCCTGTCTGGACGTAAAAAACGGCCGGGTGGTCAAGGGGGTCAACTTCGTCTCGCTGCGCGATGCGGGCGACCCGGTGGAACAGGCCGCCGTGTACGACGCGGCGGGGGCGGATGAACTCACCTTCCTCGACATTACCGCCAGTAACGAAAACCGCGACACCATCCTTGACGTGGTCAGCCGCACGGCCGAGCGCATCTTCCTGCCGCTGACGGTGGGCGGCGGCGTGCGCACCACCGATGACATGCGCCGCCTGCTGCTGGCGGGCGCTGATAAATGCGCCATGAACTCGGCTGCCGTATCCCGGCCCGAACTGGTGAGCGAGGCCGCGCAGAAATTCGGCAGCCAGTGCGTGGTGGTCGCCATTGATGCCCGTAGCGACGGGCATGGCGGGTGGGAAGTGTACACCCATGGCGGCCGCACCCCCACCGGGCGCAACGTGATTGACTGGTGCAGGGAAGTGGCGGAACGTGGCGCGGGCGAGATCCTGCTGACCAGCATGGACCGCGATGGCACCGGCAAGGGCTTCGACCTTGACCTGCTGCGGGCGGCGAATGCGGCGGTGCGCATTCCCATCGTGGCCTCGGGCGGGGTCGGCACGCTCGACCATTTTGTCGAGGGCGCGCGCGCGGGTGCGACCGGCCTGCTGGCGGCCAGCGTATTCCACTTCGGGCAGTTCACCATTCCACAGGTCAAGCAGGCGCTGGCGCAAGCGGGCCTGCCGGTCAGACAGACCGCCTGATCCTCCCTTTCCCGCCTATCGGAGCATTGTCATGGCCAAGCCAGAAAAATCCCGCAAGAACGCGCCCGCCAAGGCCGCCCCGGCCAAACCGGCCTCCGGCAAGGCGGCCGCACGCAAGGCCCCTGCCGCGACCATCGAGATCGAGGCCGTAGGCCCCGCGACACCTGATGTGCTCGACCGCCTGTTCGATGTTGTGGAATCGCGCCGGGGCACGGACCCCTCCGTCAGCCATTCCGCCCGCCTCCTTGCCCGGGGCCGGCGCAAGATTGCGCAGAAATTCGGCGAGGAAGCCGTGGAATGCCTGATCGAGGCCGTGGCGGGCAACCGCGAGGAACTGATCAGCGAAAGTGCGGACGTGCTCTACCACCTGATCGTGATGTGGGTGGATGCGGGCGTGAAACCGGCCGAGGTCTGGGCCGAACTGCTGCGCCGTGAAGGCACGAGCGGCGTGGCCGAGAAAGCCGCGCGCCCGCGCGACCCGCTGGCCTGAGCCACCCCAACAGGAGACAAGACCCATGCCCGTAAATGGCACCGGCGCCTATGACCCGCAGAACGTGTTCGCCCGCATCCTGCGCGGGGAACTGCCGTGCAGGAAGGTGTATGAAGATGAATACGCCCTCGCCTTCCATGACATCGCCCCCAAGGCGCCCATCCATGTGCTGGTGATCCCCAAAGGGGCCTATGTTTCCTTTGCCGATTTCAGCGCCGGGGCGAGCGAGGCGGAAATCGCAGGCTTCACCCGGGCGGTGGGCAAGGTCGCGCGTGACCTCGGGCTGGAAGCGCCGGGCTACCGCCTGGTGTCGAACACTGGCATCGAGGGTGGGCAGGAAGTGCCGCACTTCCATGTGCACCTGTTTGGTGGCCGCCCGCTTGGCGCCATGCTGCCGGGCTGAAGCCGGGCAGACAGGGGCGGTTGCCTGATGGCGCCACTCCATGAGCACACGCATGACAGCTTGCAGGGCGCCGCTTTTTTGTAAAAAGGCGGCGTTCTTCGAAGCTTTTTGAAAAAAGCTTCACCAAAAACTTTCTATAATGAACAGTCTTTTACAGGGACTGCAGTTCAAACAGGTCACGATACAGCCCGCCTTCACGCTGCATCAGGGCGGCATGGGGGCCATCCTCGCACACCTGGCCATGGCGGAAGACGATGATGCGGTCCAGCCCCATCACGGTGGAAAGCCGGTGGGCAATGACCAGCACCGTGCGCCCGGCCATGAGGCGCTCCATCGCCTGCTGCACCTGCACTTCGGACTGGGAGTCGAGGCTCGATGTCGCCTCATCCATGATCACGATGCGCGCCTGGCTTAAAAAGGCGCGGGCAATGGCAATGCGCTGGCGCTCGCCCCCCGAGAGCTTGACCCCGCGCTCACCCACCATGGTGGCATAGCCGCGCGGCAGGCGGTCGATGAAGTCCGCCGCATTGGCCTGCCGGGCAGCGTGGGCGATCTCGGCTGGCGTGGCGTCAGGGCGGCCATAGGCAATGTTCTCGGCCAGCGAGCGATGGAACAGCAGCGGCTCCTGCGGCACGATGGCAATCTGCCCACGCAGGCTGGCCTGCGTCACCGTGGCAATATCCGTGCCATCAATAGTGATGCGCCCGGCCTGCACATCATAAAGCCGTTGCAGCAGCCGCGTGAGCGTGGTCTTGCCCGAACCCGACGGACCAACAAGCGCCACCCGGCTGCCGGGCGCGATATCAAGGCTGAGGTCATCAAACAGTACCCGCCCGTGCTGGCGCACGTAGCCAAAGCGCACATGCTCGAAGCGGATATGCCCTTGCGTTACGCGCAGCGCCGGGGCACCCGGCCGGTCCGCCACGCCGGGATGCATGGCGAACAGGGCAACGAGTTCCTCCATCTCGTTGACCGAGCGCTGCACGACCGAAATCTGCTGGCCGATATCGCGCAGGTAGCCCTGGATCACGAACATCATGGTCAGCACATAAGCCACATCCCCCGGCCCGGCACGGCCACGCACCCACAACACCGCCACCCCGGCAATCAGCGCCATGCGCATGAGCAGGGCGGCAAGGTTCTGCAAATTGGCGCTGTCGGTGCCGCGCAGCCACGAGCGCACCATGCGCTGCCGCCACCTTCCCGCCACCCAGGCCAGCCGGGCATCCTCGCGCCCCTCCGCCCCGCAGGCCTTGACCACGGCGTTGCACGTCACGGCATCGGACAGGGTGGCCCCCATGCGCGTATCCCACGCATTGGCCAGCCGGGCGGATGGCGCGACATAATGCAGCGTCAGCACGACCG
The DNA here is from genome assembly GCF_004302915.1 of Komagataeibacter xylinus. Classification (GTDB taxonomy): domain Bacteria; phylum Pseudomonadota; class Alphaproteobacteria; order Acetobacterales; family Acetobacteraceae; genus Komagataeibacter; species Komagataeibacter xylinus_C. Next base: position 8,131 of record NZ_QQBI01000004.1, read on the forward strand.
AGAGCCCCACAAGGGCCGCCGCCCCCACCGCCAACACCAGCCCCATCAGCGCCCAGTGAAAGGCCAGCACGCCGGTCGTGGCACACAGCACGATCACCTCGGGCACCAGCATGAGCAGCACCGTGTCACCCAGCGTGTCGATCGCCCCCAGCCCGCGCGTGATGCGCCGCACGGTCGAACCCGCGAAATTGCTGGCATGCCACTCGCTGGAGAAGCGCTGCACGCGGCCAAACGCCTCCGTCACGATGCCGGTCATGACGCGGGAGGTGAGGTGCGAGATGGTTACATAAGCCATGCGCCGCGCCACGATGCCGCCCACGCCCAGCCCGGTCAGCCCCGCAACATCGCGTATGGCGCGGTGAATGGTCGCTGCCTGCGCGGGGTGCGACACGTCATCGACCAGCCAGCCTGCCAGCAGCGGCATCATCACATCCGCAACCGTAGCCAGCGCGATACCCGCCAGCGTGCCGGCCAGCAGGGCAGGCCACGCCCGCCACCGGCGCCACACAAAGCCCAGGACGGCAGCAAATTCATGCCGCCGCGTGAGGGATCGGGAAGAAGGAGAAGCCATGCCCACCACGCCAGAATGCAAAAAACGCGGCCAGGACCGGCCACGGCAAAGGGCTGGAACGACTAGCCCCGCCCCGCGTGGCATGCAAGGCCCCTCTACCGGGTTATGAGATGCCCGGGCAATTTACAGACCCCACCCTTACGCCGCACAATACGCACCAATCCACCCCAGCGAGTAGCCGATGCCAACACCCCCCGCCCGCACCAGAGCCAAGCCTGCCCGCCGCGCCATGACGCTGGCCGAAGTCCGCGCCTTCATCAGCCTGCTGGCCACTGCCAACCCCGATGCCGAGAGCGAACTCGACTTTGTGGATGACTACACGCTGCTGGTTGCGGTGGTGCTTTCGGCACAAGCCACCGATGCCTCGGTCAACAAGGCGACCGTCAACCTGTTCCGCGATGCGCCGACCCCGCAGGCCATGGTGGCGCTTGGCGAGGAAAAGGTGGGGGCGCATATCCGTACCATCGGGCTGTGGCGCACCAAGGCGCGTAACGTGGTGGCGCTGTCGCGGCAGCTGCTTGATCGTTTTGATGGCAAGGTGCCCCATGACCGCGCCGCCCTTGAATCCCTGCCCGGTGTCGGCCGCAAGACTGCGAATGTGGTGATGAACGTGGCCTTTGGCGACAGCACGATGGCGGTGGATACCCACATCTTCCGCATTGGCAACCGCACGGGGCTTGCACCCGGGGCAAGTGTGCGCGCGGTGGAGGACCAGCTGGTCCGCCGCATTCCGCCCGACATGCTGCGCCCGGCCCATCACTGGCTGATCCTGCACGGGCGCTATGTGTGCAAGGCCCGCAAGCCCGAATGCTGGCGCTGCCCCGCCTTTGAACCGTGCCAGTACCGCCTGAAGGACGAACTGCGACTGGCCCCGGCATGAACAGATAGACGCTTTTTTCAAAAAGCTTCGAAAGGACGCCGCCTTTTTGAAAAAAGGTGGCACCCAAAAACTTTTATCATTTTTACCGAATCCCTATTCCGCCTGCGCCAGCGGCAGGTTGGGCAGCCCCATTCCACCGGGGCGCATCACCCAAGGCCGCGCCCCGCGCACGGCGCGGTCCGTCTGCACCACAAGCCCGCCATCGGGCCGGCGGTCAATGCCATAAGCGCCGTTGCGCCACAGGTCGAAACGCCCGATGGAGGGCACGCCGTCACACCCCCACGTGCCCGGCAGGTTGACCAGCAGCCCGGCCCCCTGGCACAGGCCGGGCGCAGGCGGGCGATTGGCAAGAACCAGCACGATATCGCCCGCGCGGCAGATCCCGGCGTGGCACGCCACAGTCCCCACCCTTCCCTCGGCAGGCAGCACGCCTGCGGGCAGGCCGGTCACGCGCTGCCATTCGCGCAGCGCGAAGGGATCAGGGTGCGTGCCGGGGCCAGTCAGCAGGCGGCCCTGTGTTACAATCCCCGCCATGCGCGCATCAGGGGCCAGCAGCAGCACCGGGCGTGTCGCCATCCATGGCGAGAGCACCGCCAGCACGATCGGCGCAAACCCCACAAGCCGCACCCGCCCCACCCACAGGCACAGCCAGCACAACCCCACGAAGAACACGCAAAGCCCCACACTGCCCAGGGCAGGCACGCCCATCCGCGCCATGGGCAGGCGGGCGACCAGATGCGCCAGCCATGCCACCACGCCAATGCCCCAGCTCATGGGCACAAGGGCCAGTTTTTCCAGCCCCAGCGGCATCAGCCCCAGCGCCGCCAGCCCCCATGGCATGATCCAGACCGACATGAGCGGCACCGCCAGCAGGTTGGCCAGCACGAACCATGGCTGCACCGTGCCGAAATGCGCCATGCCCACCGGCAGGCACGCGCTCCCCGCCAGCACGCTGGCCGCAAGTGGGTGAGCCAGGCGGGCGGCAACCCGCCGCAGCCAGACATCATCATGCTCCCAGCCCGACAGGGCAGGCCGCAGCGCGTCAAACCCCGCAATCAGCGCCATGACGGCAGCTACCGACATCTGGAGCGGCAGCTCGGTCACGCCCTCCGGGTTGAGGGCCATGAGCACCGTCGCGGCCACCGCCAGCGCACGCAGCGACAGCGGTCGCCTGCCCGCCAGCAGCGCCATCACCGCCAGTCCCGCCATGAGCAGGCTGCGCAGGGCGGGCAGGTGCGCGCCGGTCAGCAGTACGTAGCCGCCACCCGCCAGCAGCCCGCCCACCGCCGCGATCTGGCGGCACGGCCAGTACAGCGCGGCGCGCTCGCTCAATGCCAGCCCCGTGCGCAGCACCACCATGACCAGCCCCATCACAATCGCCAGATGCAGTCCCGCCACGGCCAGCAGGTGGGCCAGCCCCGCATCGGCAAACACCTCGCGCTCGGGGGCCGCCACCACGCCATCGGCCCCCGCCAGAATGGTTGCGGCAATATCGCCGCGCGTGCCGGGCAGGGCCGCACGAATCCGCTCCGCCAGCGCCTGCCGCCGGCCCGCAAGCCAGCCCGCCGCCCCGCCACCGGCCCGCGCAGGCGTAATCGTGGCCCGGTCAAGCGCGCGGCCATGGCCTGCCTGGCCTGCAAACCACGCCCGGCGCTGAGCATCATACCCGCCCGGCACATCGGGGAAGGCAGGCGGCGAAAGCAGGGCACGCACCCGGAATCCATCGCCCGGCATGGGCCGCGCGGGATCATCGGCCCGCAGCCGCACGGACAGCCACCGCCGCAGGGGCGGCATGCCAGTGCTGATCCCATCCTCAAGGCGTACGCCGCGCAACGCCACGCGCAGCGCCTGCGTGCCATCGGCCAGACGCTGCACCTCAACCCCGCTCACATCCCCCGACAGATGCACCGCCCGGCGCGGCAGGTCGGGGAAAGGCGGCATGCGCCATGCCTGCCCCCATGCCACGAGCAGCCCCACGGCACCGGCGCCCACCACGCCCGCGCCCAGCCGCACGGCCAGCCGGCCAGGCCACAGCAGGCGGCAGGCAAGCGCGGCAATGCAGGCCAGCGCGCCCCCTGCCACAACCACCCCGCCCGGCTCGGACGGCAGGGCAAAATACGCAATGATGCCACCTGCAAGGGCCACCGGCAGCCACAGCACCAGGCGAGTGTTCTGCCCCCACAGCCACGCCGTGAACGCAGCCCGCAGGCGCGCCGGCACCCGGCTCACAGACCACCCCGCCCGAAGGATGCCACTGCGCGGCCCAAAATCGCCACCCGCCGGGCGGCTGCCCACGCCCCCATGGCAGGCCAGCGGCATCGGCATTGATGGCAAATGGCAGACAGACCCGACAGGAGACCCCCATGATGCGCGTAAAAGGCGTGGCAGGAATGCACACCCTAGCGGGCGGAACGGTTTTCACGCCAGAGTGCCCCCTGTCAGCAGGGCGAAAACATGCTAGGAACCCGGTTCATGACTGTCCGTACGCGTTTTGCTCCCAGCCCCACCGGCCTGCTGCATATCGGCAACGCCCGTGCCGCCCTCTTCAATTTCCTCTATGCCCGCCACCACGGCGGGCAGTTCGTGCTCCGCATCGAGGATACCGACCGCGAACGCTCGACCCAGCAGGCGGTCGACGTGCTGTTCGACGGCCTGGCCTGGATGGACATCGAATCCGACGAGAAGCCGGTCTTCCAGTCCACGCGCCAGGCCCGCCATGCCGAGGTGGCGCATGAACTGCTGGAAAAGGGACTGGCCTATCGCTGCTACTGCACGGCCGATGAACTGAAGGAAATGCGCGAGAAGGCGATGGCCGAGGGCCGTCCCCCCCGCTACAACGGCATGTGGCGCGACCGCGACCCCGCCGAGGCTCCCGCCAACACCCCCTACACCATCCGCATCAAGGCCCCGCGCGAGGGGGAAACCACCATCCACGACCTGGTGCAGGGCGACGTGCGCGTGGCCAATTCCGAACTGGATGACATGATCATCCTGCGCGCCGATGGCACGCCGGTCTACCAGCTTGCCGTGGTGGTCGATGACCATGACATGGACATCACCCACGTCATCCGTGGCGATGACCACCTGACCAACACCTTCCGCCAGGCCATGATCTATCGCGCCATGGGCTGGAAGCTGCCGCATTTCGCGCATCTGCCGCTGATTCACGGGCCCGACGGGGCCAAGCTGTCCAAGCGGCACGGGGCGCAGTCGGTCGTCGAGTTCCGCGAGATGGGCTACCTGCCCGAGGCGCTCAACAACTACCTGCTGCGCCTTGGCTGGGGCCACGGCGATGCCGAGATCCTCTCGCGCGAGGAGCAGATCAGACTGTTCGACCTCGATGGCGTGGGCCGCTCGCCCTCGCGCATGGATTACGCCAAGCTGCTGCACATCAACGGCGTGTGGCTACGCCAGGCCGATGATACCCGCCTGACCAACGACGTGATGGAACGGCTGGGCAAGATGGACGGCGTGGATACATCGGATGCCACCCGCGCCAAGGTGCTTGCACTCATGCCCGGCCTGAAGGAACGCGCCAAGACGCTGGTGGAACTGGCCGATAACGCGGCCTTCCTCGGCCGTTCGCTGCCACTGGCCTTCGACCCCAAGGCCGAAAAGCAGCTCACCCCGGAAAACCGCGTGATGCTGGGCAGGCTGGCCGCGGCGCTGAAGGCAACCGAGCCCTTCAGCAAGGAGGCGATCGACGCGACACTGCGCCAGTTTGCCGAGACGCACGAGATGAAGCTGGGCAAGGTGGCCCAGCCGCTGCGCGCCGCCGTGACCGGCAGCACCATGTCGCCCGGCATTGATGACACGTTGCTCGCCCTTGGCCGTGACGAGGTTCTGGCGCGCATCAACGCGGTTGCCGCCCATGAGTGAGCGCGGCAGCCACGGTAGCAACGTCTTCGCCACCCCGGCCACACGCCACCTGCTGGGCGTGCAGGGCATGCATCCGAGCCGGATCATGCCCATACTGGACCTGGCCGAGCACTACGCCCTGCTCAACCGCTCGCGCAAGACCCCGCGCGACCTGCTGCGCGGGCGCACGCTCATCAACCTGTTCTTTGAGGACAGCACCCGCACCCGCACCTCGTTCGAGCTGGCGGGCAAGCGGCTGGGCGCGGATGTGGTGAACATGACCGTGGCCAGTTCCTCGGTCAACAAGGGCGAGACGCTGCTCGACACGGCGGCAACGCTCAACGCCATGCATGCCGACCTGCTGGTGGTGCGCCACGCCCAGTCCGGCGCGCCCGCGCTGCTGGCGCAGAAGGTGCAAGCCAGCGTGGTCAATGCGGGCGACGGCACGCATGAGCACCCCACGCAGGCCCTGCTCGATGCGCTGACCATCCGCCGCCATTTCGGCACGTTCGAGGGGCTGACGGTGGCGATCTGCGGCGATGTGAGCCACAGCCGGGTCGCGCGCTCCAACATTCACCTGCTTACCGCACTGGGCTGCCAGGTGCGCGTGGTGGGCCCGCCCACGCTGGTGCCCGGCGCCATTGGCGCGCTGGGGGTCAGCATCCATCACACCATGGAAGACGGCCTGCGCGGCGTGGACGTGGTGATGATGCTGCGCGTGCAGCGCGAGCGCATGAAGGGCACGCAGGTGCCCAGCGCGCGGGAATATTTCCGCTTCTATGGTCTCGACAACAAGCGCCTGGCGCTGGCGAAGCCGCATGCGCTGGTCATGCATCCCGGCCCGATGAACCGGGGCGTGGAAATTGACAGCCGCGTGGCCGATTCCGACCAGAGCGTGATCCGTGAACAGGTGGAAATGGGGGTTGCGGTGCGCATGGCGGTGCTCGACCTGCTCGCACGCGGGGGAGAAGGCGCATGAAGCCGGTTGTTTTTGAAAATGTGCGCCTGATCGACCCCGCCAGCAACACGGACCGCCCCGGCCGCCTGCTGGTGCACGATGGCCTGATTGCAGGCACCGACGCACCAAACGCCGAAGGCGCGCCCGAAGGGGCGGATGTGATTGATGGCGGCGGCCAGCTCGTGCTGTGCCCCGGCCTTGTAGACATGCGCGTGACCATTGGCGAGCCCGGCTACGAATACCGCGAGACAGTGCTCTCGGCCGCGCGCGCCGCCGTGGCCGGCGGCATCACCACCATCGCCGTGCTGCCCAATACCAGCCCGACCATCGACAACCCCGCCCTTGCCCGCCTGCTGCGCGCGCGTGGCGAGGAAACGGGCATGATCGACATCCTGCCCTATGGCGCCCTGACGCGGGAATGCGCGGGCAGGGAAATGGCCGAGATCGGCCTGCTGGCCGAAGCGGGCGCCATTGCCTTTACCGATGGCCCGCACGCCATTGCCGACAGCCGCATGATGCGCCAGATGCTGACCTACGCCAGAGGCTTCAACGCCCTGATCGTGCAGCACCCCGAAGACCCCTCGCTCGCGCGCGGCGGCTGCGCGACTGATGGCGAACTGGCCACCCGCCTCGGCCTGCCGGGCATTCCTGCAGCCGCCGAGGCCATCCTGATCGCACGCGACCTGCGGCTGGCGCGCATGACCGGCGGGCGGCTGCATTTCGGCCATGTCTCGACCGCCGACGGGCTGGACCTGATCCGCAATGCCAAGGCCGATGGCCTGCGCGTGAGCTGCGATACAGCACCACCCTATTTCGACCTCAACGAGACGGTGATCGGGGATTTCCGCACCTATGCCAAGCTCTCGCCGCCGCTGCGCAGCGAGGCCGACCGCCGCGCCGTAAGCGCTGCCCTGGCCGATGGCACGATCGACGCCATCGCATCCGACCACATGCCGTGTGATGCCGATGACAAGCGCCAGCCCTTTGCCGTGGCCGCCGCCGGTGGCACCGGGCTGTGCACGTTGCTTGCGATAACACTTGCGCAAGTGCATGCGGGCCATCTTGGCATGATGGAGGCCATTGGCCTGCTCACGCACCGCCCAGCTGCCGTGCTGGGCAGCCAGGCGGGCACGCTGGCCGTGGGCATGCCTGCCGATCTGTGCCTGTTCAACCCCGACACCGCCTGGGTGGTGCGCGCGGGCGACCTGCCGGGCAAGGCGCAGAACACCCCGTTCGATGGCCGCGCGCTGGAAGGCCGCGTGCTGGGCACGTGGAAGAAGGGCGTGCGCGTGTTCGGGGCGCAGGCCGCATGATCTACGGCATTCCTACCTACGACCTGCCGCTGATGGGCGGTGTCGCCTTCCTGTCCTACCTGATTGGCAGCATTCCCTTTGGCCTGGTGCTCACCGCGCTGTCGGGTGGGGGCGATATCCGCAAGATCGGCTCGGGCAATATCGGGGCGACCAACGTGCTGCGCACGGGGCGCAAGGGGCTGGCCGCGGGCACGCTGGCGCTGGATGGCACCAAGGGCGCATTCGCGGTGTTCTGCGCCTTCGTGCTGTGCCCGTTCCACACGCTGGCCGCCGAATCGCTGGCCGCTATCTTTGCCGTGGCCGGGCACTGCTTTCCCGTCTGGCTCAAATTCAAGGGCGGCAAGGGCGTGGCCACGGGGCTGGGGTGCATCCTGGCGCTCATGCCCGGGGTGGGGCTGTGCTGCTGCGCGCTGTGGCTGATCTTTGCCAAGGTCACGCGCATTTCATCAGCAGGCGCGATCGTTGCCTTTGCCGCCCTGCCCCTGCTCATGATCCGGCCCGGCCGCATTGACTTCCATTCCCCCGCCTATCTGGCCGGGGTACTGATCGCGGTGATGATCCTCATCCGCCATCACGCCAACATTACCCGCCTGCTCAAGGGCACCGAGCCCAGAATCGGCCAGAAAAGCACATGAATCCCCCCGATGCCGAAACGGCGCTGGCCTGCCTGCGGCTGGCGCGAACGGACGGCATCGGCCCGGTCAGCTACCGCAAGCTCGTCCGCACCCATGGCAGTGTTGAAGCAGCCCTCGCCATGCTCGAACGCGGGGCCACCCGCATCAGCCGCACCATCGGCCCGCTCTACCCGCGTGATGACGGCCTGCGCGAACTTGAACGCCTGCAGGCGCTGGGCGGCACGTTGCTGGTGCATGGCCAGCCCGGCTACCCGGCCCTGCTGGCCGCACTGCCTGATGCGCCACCCGTGCTGTCGGTACTGGGCGACGTGACGCTTCTGTCCGCCCGCATGGTGGGCATCGTGGGCGGGCGCAATGCCTCATCAGGCGGCCTGCGCATGGCCGAGAGCCTGGCCGCCCTGCTGGCGGCACACGGCGTGCACACCGTATCGGGGCTGGCGCGCGGCATTGATGGCGCGGCCCATCGCGGCGCCATGACGGCGGGCCGCACGGTTGCCGCCATCGCGGGCGGTCTGGACTGCCCCTACCCGCCCGAACATGCTGCCCTGCAGGCCGAGATTGCCCGCACCGGCGCGGTCGTGACCGAGGCCGCGCCGGGCACGGTGCCGCAGGCCCGGCACTTCCCGCGCCGCAACCGGCTCATTGCGGGGCTTGGGCTGGGCTGCGTGGTGGTGGAGGCTGCACTGCGCTCGGGCAGCCTGATTACCGCGCGCATGGCGCTGGATTACGGGCGCACCATCTTCGCCGTGCCCGGCTCGCCGCTTGATCCGCGCTGCCGGGGCAGCAACGACCTGCTGCGTCAGGGCGCGGTCGTGACCGAAACCGAACGCGACATATTGCGTGAACTGCCTGAAACAATAGAGGAAAACGACCTGTTTTCCGCCCCGCCCTGCCCACCGCGCCACAATGCTGCCCCATCGGGTGGGCAAGCCTTGGCCCCGCCGCAGCCAGACCCGCCACCACCGCCCTGCGCCCAGGGCGACCTGCATGAAATGGTGGAAGGTTTTCTATCTTTCACGCCATCGCCTGTTGACGATCTCGTACGGCGCTGCCAGTTCTCGACAGCAGCAGTCCTGACCGTCCTGTCGGAAATGGAGATTGCGGGCACGATCGAATTCCTCGCGGGGGATCTGGTCGTGCGGCGTCCACCCCCGGCCTGAGCGCGGGATAGAGCAAGGTTTTGAGAATCGTGATCCGGAGACAGAATGACTGACGTCGTGGTGGTCGAATCGCCAGCCAAGGCGAAAACGATCAATAAGTATCTGGGTGATAACTATACGGTTCTGGCCTCGTTCGGGCATGTGCGCGACCTTCCGCCCAAGGATGGCAGCGTCAAGCCCGATGAAGGCTTTGCCATGGTGTGGGAAACCGATGAGCGCGGCAGCCGCCAGATCGCGGCCATCGCCAAGGCGCTGCGCGGGGCGACACATCTGTACCTCGCCACTGACCCCGACCGCGAGGGGGAAGCCATTTCGTGGCATGTGCGCTCGATCCTGGAGGAGAAGAAGCTCCTCAAGGGCATCGAGGTGCAGCGCGTCACCTTCAACGAAATCACCAAAAGCGCCATCAAGGCCGCGATGGCCCATCCGCGTGAACTCGACTTCCCGCTGATCGAGGCCTATCTCGCCCGCCGCGCGCTCGACTACCTCGTGGGTTTCACGCTCTCGCCGGTGCTGTGGCGCAAGCTGCCCGGCTCGCGCAGCGCAGGGCGCGTGCAGTCGGTCGCACTTAGGCTGATCTGCGAGCGCGAAGCCGAGATCGAGATTTTCAAGCCGCGTGAATACTGGTCCGTGCTGGCCCGCATGACCACGCCCGCCGGCGCCGCCTTTACCGCGCGGCTCACGCATCTTGATGGCCACAAGCTTGATCAGTTCGACCTGAACAACGAAGCCAGCGCCATGGCGGCCAAGGCCGCGGTCGAGGCCGGTGACTTCGGGGTGGAGAAGGTCGAGCGCCGCAAGGTGCGCCGCAACCCGCCGCCGCCCTTTACCACATCGACCATGCAGCAGGAGGCCTCGCGCAAGCTGGGCATGGGGGCCCAGGTGGCCATGCGCACGGCCCAGCAGCTTTATGAGGGCATCGACATCGGTGGCGAGACCGTGGGCCTCATCACCTATATGCGAACCGATGGCGTGCAGATGGCGGGCGAGGCGATCAGCGCCATCCGGGGCCATATCGGCCACAGCTTTGGCGAGGAGTACGTGCCCGACAAGCCGCGCATCTATTCCACCAAGGCCAAGAACGCGCAGGAAGCCCATGAGGCCATCCGCCCGACCGACGTGCGCCGCACGCCAGCCGACATGGCGCGCTACCTCTCGCCCGAGCAGAAGAAGCTGTATGACCTGGTGTGGAAGCGCTCGGTCGCCAGCCAGATGCAGTCCGCCGAGCTTGACCAGGTGGCGGTTGACATCGTGGACCGGCAAAAGCGCGTGACCCTGCGCGCCACGGGTTCCATGATCGCGTTTGACGGCTTTCTCAAACTCTACAGCGAAGGCCGCGACGACTCGCCCGCCAAGGCGGAGGACGAGCAGGACCGCATGCTGCCCTCCATGAAGGAGCACGACGCCATCGGGCGCGGCGAGGTCACGGCGGACCAGCACTTCACCCAGCCGCCGCCGCGCTATTCGGAGGCCTCGCTGGTCAAGAAGATGGAAGAGATCGGCATTGGCCGCCCCTCCACCTACGCCTCCATCCTGACCGTGCTGCGCGACCGCAATTACGTGCAGCTTGAGAACCGCCGCTTCATCCCCGAGGATCGCGGGCGGCTGGTCACGGCCTTCCTCACCTCGTTCTTCGAGCGGTACGTGGACACGCAGTTCACCGCAGGGCTTGAGGAACAGCTTGATGACATTTCAGGCGGGCGGGCCAACTGGCGCGATGTGATGTCCGCCTTCTGGTCTGACTTTTCGCACGCGGTGGACCAGACGAAGGACCTCAAGATATCCGACGTCATTACGGCGCTGGATGCGGACCTTTCGCCCTATTTCTTCCCCGCGCGGGAGGACGGGCAGGATCCGCGCCTGTGCACGGCGTGCAACACCGGCAGGCTGGGGCTCAAGCTGGGGCGCTATGGCGCGTTCATCGGCTGCTCGAACTACCCCACGTGCCAGTACACCCGCAAACTCGTGGCCGACCCGAAGGAAGGCGATGATGCCGCCGCCCTGAAGGACGGCATGCGCGTGCTGGGCACGGCCCCCACGGGCGAGGACGTGACCGTGCGCCGTGGCCCGTGGGGGCTGTACGTGCAGCAGGGCGAGCCCGACCCCGAGGACAAGAAGGCCAAGCCGAAACGCGCCACCATTCCGCGCGGGCTCGATGGCGACAAGATCACGCTCGAGCAGGCGGTGGGCCTGCTGTCGCTGCCGCGCATCGTGGGCATTCACCCCGAGCTGGGCGAGCCGATCGAGGCGGGGCTGGGCCGGTTTGGGCCATATGTGAAGATGGGCGCGGTCTATGGCTCGCTGGACAAGGATGACGATGTCCTGACCGTGGGGCTGAACCGCGCGGTCGATGCGCTGGCCAAGAAGCTGGCCTCGATCCGCACCATCGGCCCGCACCCCAAGGATGGCGAGCCGGTCATGGTGCGCAAGGGCCGCTTTGGCCCGTATGTCCAGCACGGCTCCATCGTGGCTACCGTGCCACGCGGGCAGGACATGAACGACGTGACCATGGAGGAAGCCCTGACGCTGCTGACCGAAAAGGGCAAGCCGCTCAAGGCCAAGGGCAAGAAGGCCACCACCGCCCGCAAGCCCGCAGCCCGCAAGATAAAGGCCAAGGCGGCGGAAGGCGAGGACGGCAAGGAAGCCGCACCCAAAAAGGCTGCACCGAAGAAAAAGGCAGCCCCGAAAAAGACGGCAGCCAAGCCAGCCGCCAAAAAGACCACCACCACCCGCAAGAAGGCCGCCCCGGCCAAGACTGAAAGCGAGACGGACTGATCATGAAGCGGCAGCGTCCAGCAACTCCCGAGATGCCGGACCGCCTGCCCACGGGCACGCCGCCAGCCCGTACGGGTGGCCTGCCCGATCGTGAGCAGCTTCGTGCGTTTATCGAAGGGGCGACAGGGCGCATCGGCAAGCGCGAGATCAGCCGCGAATTCGGTCTTGGGCCGGAGCACAAGGCGGCGTTGCGCCAGATGCTGCGCGACATGGCGCTTGATGGCACGCTGGCCCCTGCTGGCGCACGGCGCTTTCGTGTATCGGACCGGCTGCCCGAATCCATGGTGGTGCAGGTCACCGGCACCGATGCCGATGGCGACCCCATCGCCCGGCCCGTACAGTGGGATGGCGAAGGCCCGCCGCCTACCGTGTTCATGCACCCCGAACTGCGCGGCCGCGCCGCCCTTGCCCCGGGCGAGCGCGTGGTGGCCCGCCTGCGCCGGGTGGGGCCTGGCAGATATGAAGGCCGCACGCTGCGCCGCGTGAGTGATGCGCCCACCCAGATCGTGGGCCTGTTCCGCACCCTGCCGCCTGATGACCCGGCAGCCAGCACCCCGGCCCGATTCCGCCCCGCTGGCCGCCTCACCCCCGCAGACCGGCGCGCCAAGGCCGAATGGGTCATTCCTGCAGGCGAGGATGACGGCACGCCGGATAACGAGATTGTCATCGCCACCCCCCTGCCCCAGTCCGGGCCGGGGCTGCACCCCGCGCGCATCATCGAGCGGCTTGGCCCGCAGGGCGATGCGCGCACCATCAGCATGGTGTCCGTCGCCATGCTGGGCATTCCCCACGTCTTCCCCACAGAGGCGCTGGCCCAGGCAAAGGCCGCCCGTGGCGTTGCCCCCGCAGGCCGCACCGACCTGCGCGACATGCCGCTGGTCACGATCGATGGCGCAGACGCACGCGATTTTGATGATGCCATCTACGCCGAACCCGATGGCGAAGGGTTTCGCATCACCATTGCCATTGCCGATGTGGCCTGGTACGTGCGCCCCGGCACGGCACTCGACCGCGATGCCCGGCTGCGCGGCAATTCGGTCTATTTCCCTGACCGGGTGATCCCGATGCTGCCCGAGGATCTCTCGAACGGCTGGTGCTCGCTCCGCCCCGATGAGGAGCGGGGCTGCCTGTTCGTGACCATGAACGTGGCGCCCGATGGCATGACCAGCAACGCGCGCTTTGGCCGGGGCATCATGCGCAGTGCCGGCCGCCTGACCTACGAGCAGGTACAGGCCGCGCGCGATGGCACGCCCGACACCACCATGCAGGCCCTGCCGCCGGGGCTGCTCGACAGCCTGTTTGGCGCGTGGACCTGCCTCACCCATGCCCGGCGCGCGCGCGGCACGCTGGACCTCGACCTGCCCGAGCGGCTGGTGCGGCTGGGGGATGAGGGCCAGATCACGGCCATTGCGCCGCGAATCCGCCTCGACAGCCACAGACTGGTCGAGGAATTCATGATCGCGGCCAATGTCGCCGCCGCCCGCTGCCTTGAAGCACGGCATATTCCCTGCCTGTACCGAATCCACGCCCCGCCAACCCCCGAGCGGCTGGAAAGCCTGCGCCGCACGCTCGACCTGATGGGCCTGAAGCTGCCGCCCGTGGGCAGCCTGCGTGCCGCCGACCTGGATCGCGTGCTGGACAGCGTGCGCGACACCGATCAGGCCGCCCTGGTCAATGAACTGATCCTGCGCGCGCAGAACCAGGCGGAATACAGCCCCGAGCCGGTCGGTCATTTCGGCCTCTCGCTTGCGGCCTACGCGCATTTCACCAGCCCCATCCGCCGCTATGCCGACCTGCTGACCCACCGCGCCCTGCTCGTCGCCACCGGGCTCGAGCCCGGCCCGGCACCCGGCCACGAGGCGCTGGAAGAAGTAGGCGAGGCCATCACCCGCACCGAGCGCCGCGCGGCCCAGGCCGAGCGCGAGACGCTGGAGCGCTACGCCGCGACCTGGCTTGAGGCGCGGATCGGCACCGAGATGGACGGGCATATTTCCAGCCTGTCCCGATTCGGTATTTTTGTCGTGCTGGATGCAACAGGAACCTCCGCCCTGCTGCCCATGTCTGCCCTGCCGGAAGATCAATGGCATCACGATGAAAAAACGCAGACATTGCATGCACGCGACACGACCATGGCATTCCGCCCCGGTCAGGCTCTGCGCGTACGGATCGAAGAAGCATGCGCCATCCGGGGCACCGTCCTTCTGGCCCTGCCCGACGTGGCACCCCGCCTGCGGAAACGCAGGCCGTGAAACGCGCCCTGTTTCCCGTCATCATCGCCCGGCCCATGAAGCCGTGCGGCGACGGGACGGGCACGTGGCGGCGGCGCATGTCCACGCTGGGCCATCTCCCGCGTGATACGTTCATCCTGCTGCTCATCATTGCCCGGCTGACCACCGCCGCCTGCGCCGATGACCTGCCCGCCACCCCGCGCACGCCCACCCCGCAGCCACCGCTGCATGAGGACAGCGTGGAAAACCCGGACATGCCCGGTATGGACCTGGCCGTGCTGTCCTCTGTCATGCAGGCGAGTCTGGCCTTTTTGCAGCCCCGCACGCTCGAAAGCCACGCGATTCACGATTTTGCCCTGTGGGGGCTGAACGGGCTGAGCGCGCTCGACCCCTCGCTCAGCATTGATGAGCAGCACGGCTTCCTGCAACTTGCCGCCACCCAGAAGACCGTGCTCGCCCTGCCCGTGCCCCCGCCCGATGACGTGGCGGGATGGAGTGCTGCCATCACCCGCATCCTCGATGTGGCGTGGCGGCATTCGCCCACCATGCGCAACACCGGGCAGGACGGGGTGCTGCAGGGCTTCTTCGATGAGCTGTTCAATCATCTTGATCCCTATTCACGCTATGTCCCGCCCGGCGCCGCCGTATCGGACCGCAGCACCCGCACCGGGGGCGAGGCCACGGCGGGGCTGACGCTGGGGCTGGACCACCACACAATCAAGATCACGGCGGTCAACGCCAACGGTCCCGCCTGGCCCACCAGCCTGGCGGCGGGGCAGATCGTGCGCGCGGTCAATGGCCGCTCCACCGAGTCCCGCACGGTCGATACCGTAACCTCGTGGCTCAATGGCCCCGCTGGCAGCCTCGTGCGCATCACAGTGGAAGCGAAGGGGCGGCAGACCACGGTCACCCTGCATCGCGCCTCCACCCCGCCCGAGACGGTGTTCGCCTATACCAGCGGCAAGCATGTGGTGCTGCACATCACCGCCTTCTCCGCCAACACGGCGGAGGAAATGAGCCAGTACCTCGATGAGGCCATGAACGTGCCCGGCATTGCGGGCCTGATTCTCGACCTGCGCGGCAACAGGGGCGGCGTGCTGCAGCAAGCCGTGACCACGTCGGCCCTCATGCTCGACCACGGGGTGGCCGCCATTACGCAGGGGCGCGACCCGCAGGCCAACCATGTCTGGGCCGTGCAGGGCGGCGACATGACCAATGGCCTGCCCATTATCGTGCTGGTCGATGGCCGGACCGCGAGTGCCGCCGAGATTCTCGCCGCCGCCCTGTCGGACCAGAAGCGCGGCGTGGTGATTGGCAGCGCCACGCTGGGCAAGGGGCTGGTACAGACCATCGGCCAGATGCCCAACGGGGCCGAGCTGTTTGTTACATGGAGTCGCGTGCTCGCGCCGCTGGGCTGGCCGCTGCAGGGGCTGGGCGTCATGCCGCAGGTCTGCACCAGCCGGGGCGAAAGCGAACTCGAGCGCCAGTTGCAGAACCTGGCCGAAGGCACGGCAGACAGCGCACAGTGGGTGATGGCGGCGCGCCAGGTGCGCTCGCCTGCCGACCTGTCGCACATCCTGGCCATCCGCAAGGCCTGCCCTGCCGCCATTGGCACCGATAGCGACGTTGATGCCGCCCATTCCCTGCTCGACAACCCCGAGGAATACCGCGCCGCCCTGTCGGCCATACCGGAAGAGGACACGGCCCCCCCAAACGGGGGGTGAGCAGCCCGCGCGGGTTGAAACTGTGCTATTCCTGCATGCCACCCTCTGTTTTTATGCATTACCGGAGAGATCAGACCCCATGGAAGAACCCCGCCTGAAAACCGGCCTGTGGGTCCGGGCAATGCTGCGCCAGGCTGGACAGAAGGGAAATCCGGGCATGGTGCTGCACCATGGCGATGACGATGCGGGCGGCGTGCTGGCCGTGCTTCTGGGGCGGCAGGGGCGGATGTGCGTGCTGGCCCAGACCCGTACCCCCGATGGACGCCGGGCATGGTTCCGCGCTACAGGGGAGACGGATGTTGATCAGGCTGGTGTTGACGCCTATGTCACACGGCAGATGGAACGCGACCCTGACTTGTGGGTTGTTGAATTCGATGCCCCTGATCTGGCGCCGCCGTTTGAAGCAAGATTGATATGAAAGACGTGATTCCACGGGTTTGAAAGCAGGGAAACCGATCCGGCCAGCAAGGTGTGGCATCTGGCACACACTCAGCCATGCCAGTGGGCCACACACCCCCGAGCGGCGGGTTAAGGTGGTGGCAAGGATTGTCAGGGGCGGTTTCTTTCAGCAAAAGAATGCGGATGCTGATCAGTCCAGGGAATATGGCACGTGCACCCGACCGGGCCTGTATGCCGGAAGAGGCCCGTCGAAGGGAGAAGAAGAGTATGAATCTGCGGTACGGATTGCTTGCAGGGTCTTTATTGGCTGCCTCGGTTACCCTGGGCCCCGTGCTGATCTCCGCTCCGGTATTCGCCCAGCCTGTCCAGGGCCTGTACATGAGCGGTGAAGGTGGCGCGACCTTCAATCAGGGCCAGGTCATACGGCATTCTTCGGCACGTGATCAGTTTCGCACCGGTGCCATCGGCCTCGGCGCGATCGGCTGGGGGCTTGGCAATGGCTTCCGCGTCGAGCTTGAGGGCCATTACCGCAATAACGACCTCAAGACCGTGGGCGGCAATGCCGCCTATCATGCCCATGCCGATGGCCGGCAGCAGGAATCGGGGCTGATGGCCAATGCGCTGTTCGACCTTGATATCGGCAAAAGCTGGCTGTTCCCGTATTTTGGCGCGGGCATCGGCTATGGCTGGCAGAACATGAACACCACCATCACGGGCAACGTGAACGGGGCGAACTACAGCCAGCATGTGAGCGGCAGCTACGGCAACTTCGCCTATCAGGGCATATTCGGCCTCTCCTTCCCCATGCCGTGGGTCGTGGGCCTGTCGGCTACGGCGGAATACCGGTTCTGGACCATGCTGGGCCCGCAGTCGCACCATTCCGTGGTGACAGGCAGCGCCACCACGCTGGCCGCCATGAACAATGATTTCGGCTTCCGCAACGGCAACCGCGACAGCCGCACCGACTTCAACCATTCGCTGATGCTCGGCCTGCGCTACGAGTTCAACCCCGCCCCGCCACCACCGCCGCCACCTTCAACCAACGCCGTGCCCGCCCCGGCCGAGAACCGGACCTATCTCGTGTTCTTTGACTGGGACCGCAGCGACCTGACCGACCGCGCCCGCGCCATCGTGGCGGTGGCCGCGCAGGCCTCGACCAATACCCAGACCACGCGCATCGAGGTCAATGGCTATACCGACAACTCGGCGGCCCGGCCCGGCCCGCAGGGGGAAAAGTATAACCAGGCCCTCTCGCTCAAGCGCGCGCAGGTCATCAAGGCCGAACTGGTGCGTGACGGCGTGCCTGGCCCCGCCATCGACATCCACGGCTATGGCGACGCCAACCCGCTGGTGCAGACCGCCGCCAACACGCGCGAGGCCCAGAACCGCCGGGTGGAAATCATCCTGCACTGACCGCCCTTTCACATTCGGGCATGGAAAAGAAAAAAGCGGCACCGCAAGGGAGCCGCTTTTTCCATATGGAACTGTCGGGACGCCGCCTTTTTTACACAAAGGCGGCGTCCTGAAGCGCTAGACCAGCCCGGTGAACAGGGACGTGGACAGGTAGCGCTCGGCAAAGGAGGGTGCGATGGTCACGATGGTCTTGCCAGCGTTCTCGGGCCGTCCCGCCAGCTGTATGGCAGCATGCAGCGCCGCCCCCGATGAGATGCCCACCGGCACCCCGTCCAGCCGTGCGCAGCGCCGGGCGGCAGCAATGGCCTCGCGCTCCGATACCGGCAGCACGCCCGCCAGCGCCGCAAGGTCGAGCGTGCGGGGGCAGAAGCCCGGCCCGATTCCCTGAATGCCGTGCGGCCCCGGCTCATCACCGTTGAGAATGGCGCTTTCCATCGGCTCCACGCCATAGACCTCTATGCCCGGCTTGCGGGGCTTGAGCCCGTGCGCAATGCCACTCGCCGTGCCACCCGTGCCCAGGCCCGCCACCACGATATCAACTGCGCCCGCCGTATCGACCCAGATCTCCTCCGCCGTGGTGGCGGCATGGATGGCAGGATTGGCGGGGTTGTCGAACTGACGCGGCATCCAGGCATTGGGGGTTTTTTGCAGGATTTCCTCGGCCCGCGCGATGGCGCCCGCCATGCCCAGGCGCGAGGGGGTCAGCTCAAGCTGCGCATCAAGCAGGCGCAGCATCTTGCGCCGCTCGATCGAGGCCCCCTCCGGCATGGTCACGATCAGCCTGTAGCCCCGTGCGGCCGCCACAAAAGCCAGCGAAATGCCGGTATTGCCCGAGGTCGGTTCCACCAGCGTGGTCTTGCCGGGATGGATCTCGCCGCGCGCCTCGGCATCCTCGATCATGGCTGCGCCAATGCGGTCCTTGACCGAGGCGAGCGGATTGAAAAACTCCAGCTTCATCAGCACGCGGGCGGCAAGGCCATCCTCGCGGGTCAGATGTGGCAGCGCCACGAGCGGCGTGCCCCCCACGGTCTCGACAATGGAGTCGTATATCCGCCCGCGCGGGGCGGCAAAACCGTACGTGCGATCGGGCGGGGTGGTTTTCGTCATCCGGTATCACTCCTTGGTGCGGCAATGGCCTATTCACGCGTGCAGTCTGACATAATCCAGCATCCTCCTGAACAGAAGCGTGGAACATTCGACCAATTACTGGTAAATGGGGGAAACCGGTTTTTTCATCCAGGCAAGGCGAGGCTGAACGATATGCTGCTGCGGCGTGACAGGACCATGATCGCCATACTGATCATGCTTGACGTGGCCTTTCACGCGGGGCGGAACGGCACCATCAGCGCTGCCGACATCGCCGAGCGCGCGGGCCTGGCCCGGCGCGGGATCGAGCCCCTGCTCCAGACCCTATCACGCTCGGGCCTGCTTGAAAGCGTGCGCGGCCCCCGTGGCGGCTACCGCCTGGGCCGCCCGCGACGCGATATCCTGCTGGCGGATATCCTTGCGGTCATCACGGCGGAGGACAACACGGATGACGGCCCGATTGGCGGCCTGTTCCAGAAGGTTGTCGAGCCGTGCTGGCAGGAATTCGACACGATGATCGATGAACAGTGCCGCAAGATCAGCCTTGATGACCTTGTGCGCCGGGCCGAGCATGCCGGCATGCGCCGCCCGCTGCCCGAGCCGATCACGTTTTCGATCTGACCTGACCCCACCTGCCAGCCCTGCCGCAGCAGGGCCGACAGGCCGCCGGGTTATTTCGCGGCGGTGACGGTGGTGGTCACGTCCATATATTCACGCGGCTTGCCACCACCGGGAATCAGCACGACACGGAACTTGTCCGGGCCGGAATAGGCGGTGCTGGCCGTGTACGTCACATAAGTGTGATCATTATAATTATAGATGAACACCTTGCCGTGATCGGGCGCCGGAGAGACGCCAAACGAGGCATAGGGGTGGCCTGCCGAGGCCCGCGTCTCGATGGCGCAATAGCCATCATCGCTACGCACCTGCATGGTGGTGGACTTCGTGTTCTTGCCCGCATCGGCAAGGCTGCCCACCTGACACTGGCCGGAGGCCTTCATGTAGTTGTAGGGATTGGGGGTTCCGGCAATGCCACCAAGGTTTACCGCCGGTTTGTTGTCACATCCGGCGAGCAGAATGCCCGTCGTCATCATGATTGCAGACAGTCGCAGTCGCACTCGTCAGCTCCGCTGTGTTTGATACATCACCCGTTAAGGACCATTGCGCCTGCGCCGCCCCGTAACGGTCAGGGCTGGCGCACGGGCCAACCACCGTGGCATACGCTGTAGAACAACGCACCAAGGCGGGAAAGCCCCAGCCGCCAGCTTTTGCGCAGGCATGCATGCCCTGCCCGTGTGGCATACCCGGCCCACGGGGCGCTGTCATCCCATCGTGCATTCATAACGCATCTTTTTGAACGCGGGCCTGCCGCGCGCCCTTTTGGCCACAGACTGTTTGCGCTATAGACCTGATCCGGATTTCATCGTGCCGGAATATGCGGGGTCCGTGCATTACCCCCATTGGCATCCGCCCCACTACCTCTGGAGAACCCGTCCTGATGTCCATGTCGATCTGGCGCGCTGGCGCTGCAGCTCTTGCCCTTGTGGGGCTGGTTAATGGCGGGCAGGCACTGGCTGCCGGTCCGTGCTCCCCCTCGCCCGCGCATGAGGCGTTTGACGTGCAGGGGCTGAAGAGCCAGCTCATGGTCACCGCGCTCTCCTGTGGCGTGCAGGACAAGTACAACAACTTCGTTGGCAAGTTCCGCCCCAAGCTTGCGGCCGAGGAGCATGTGCTCAACGGGTATTTCTCCTCCACCTATGGCCGCAACGCCCAGCGCCAGCATGATGACTACATCACGCAGCTCGCCAACGTGCAGTCCGAGCGCGGCCTGCAGGCGGGCACGGCATTCTGCCAGCAGCATGTCTCCATGTTCGACGAGGTGCAGGAACTCGAAAGCACCGCCGACCTGTCCGCCTACGCCCAGGCCAAGGACATCATCCAGCCTGCCTCCTACCTGACCTGCACGGCCCCCAACCGCCCGGCCGCAGCCCCCGCCCGCCCGCGCACGCCCGCACGCCGCACGGTGCGGAGCTGACCCGCGCCAGCCTGCGCAGCAGAGAGTTGAAGAAAAATCGGGGCCGGGCTTTGTCCGGCCTTTTTCATGCCTGCAAGTGCGGGCATAGTCAGCGCAAGGAGACAGGCCGCGCAGCTTGACAGGACGTGACCTGACAGAACAAAGAACGCTTCATGAACGACGATCTTTTTTCCACGCCTGCGCCGCCTGCCCGGCCCACTCCGCACAAGGTTCCCCCCGCCACCATGCCAGATCCCGCAAAAAACGGTCCCGATTCCTATGACGCCAGCGCCATCGAGGTGCTGGAAGGACTTGAGCCCGTGCGGCGGCGGCCGGGCATGTATATCGGCGGCACGGACGAGACGGCGTATCATCACCTCGCCTCCGAGATCCTCGACAACGCGATGGACGAGGCCGTGGCCGGCCACGCCACCACCATCGATGTCACCCTCGAGGCCGGGGATTACCTGACCATCCGCGACAACGGGCGCGGCATTCCGGTAGATGCGCATCCGCGCTTTCCCGACCGCTCAGCGCTGGAAGTGATCCTGACCACGCTGCATGCGGGTGGCAAGTTCTCGGGCAAGGCCTATGCCACGTCGGGCGGGCTGCACGGGGTTGGCTCATCGGTCGTCAACGCGCTGGCGTCGCGCATGGAAGTCGAGATCGCGCGCGATCGCGCCCTGTGGCGGCAGGTCTATGAGCGCGGTCGCCCGCTTTCGGGGGTGGAAAAAGTCGGCCCGGTCAACAACCGGCGCGGCACCCAGATCCGTTTCACGCCTGATCCCGAGATTTTCGGGCGGCTGCATTTCTCGCCCGCACGACTGTACCGGCTGTGCCGCTCCAAGGCGTTCCTGTTCCGTGGCGTGACCATCCGCTGGTCGTGCGATCCGGCGCTGATCAAGGACCACGACATTCCCGCCGAGGCGGTGCTGCACTTCCCCGGCGGGCTGGCTGACAGCCTGCGCGATGAACTGGGCGAGAAAGCCGCCCTGCTGACCGACCTGTGGGCTGGTGACGCCGACCTGCCCACCGGCCCCGATGGCGCGGATACGGGGCGCATGGAATGGGCCATCGCCTTTCTCGAGCAGGGGCCTGCGGCGCTGGCGTCCTACTGCAACACCATTCCCACCCCCAATGGCGGCACGCACGAGACCGGGTTCCGCAACGCACTGGTCAAGGGCCTGCGCAACTGGGGTGAACAGCGCGCCAACAAGCGCGCGGCCAATATCACTGCCGATGACATCATGGGCTGCATCGCCGCCAAGCTCTCGGTGTTCATCCGCGACCCGCAGTTCCAGGGCCAGACCAAGGAGAAGCTGACCAGCGGCGAGGCCAGCAAGCTGGTCGAGACCGCATTGCGCGACCGCTTCGACCACTGGCTGGCAGGCAACCCGCCGCAGGCCGACAACCTGCTGGCCTTTGTGGTCGAACGCGCGGAAGAGCGCCTGCGCCGCAAGGAGCAGAAGGACACGCCGCGCAAGAGTGCGACCCGCCGCCTGCGCCTGCCCGGCAAGCTGACCGACTGCACGCGCGAGAACGCGGCCGAGACCGAGATCTTCCTTGTCGAGGGCGATTCGGCTGGCGGCTCCGCCAAGCAGGCCCGCAACCGCGAGACACAGGCCGTGCTGCCGCTACGGGGCAAGATCCTGAACGTGGCCAGCGCCTCGAATGAGAAACTGCGTGGCAACCAGGAACTGCGCGACCTGGTCGAGGCACTGGGCTGCGGCACGGGCGAGCGCTTTGATGCCAGCAAGCTGCGTTATGGCCGCATCATCATCATGACCGATGCCGATGTGGATGGCGCGCATATCGCCTCCCTGCTCATGACGTTCTTCTACCGCGAACTGCCCGGCCTGATCCGGGGCGGGCATCTGTACCTGGCCCAGCCGCCGCTCTACCGCCTGACACAGGGCAGCAAGAGCATTTACGCCATGGATGACGCCGATCGCGAGCGCAAGCTGAAGAAGGTGTTCAAGCCCAACAGCAAGGTCGAGGTCTCGCGCTTCAAGGGCCTGGGTGAAATGCCGCCTGCCGACCTCAAGCAGACCACGATGGACCCCAGACACCGCACGCTGCTCAAGGTCATTACCCCGCCCGAGGACCGGGCATTTACGCTCGAACGCGTGGAGCACCTGATGGGCCGCAAGGCGGAGCTGCGCTTCCGCTTCATTCAGGAACACGCCAATCAGGTCGATAACCTCGACGTATGAAAAAACCCGGCCTCCAGATGAAGGCCGGGCTTTAAAAGCAGAAGTTTTTGGTGAAGCTTTTTTCAAAAAGCTTCAGAAGAACGCCGCCTTGTGAAAAAGGCGGCACCCAGACCTTTTATCCCGCCACGTGCGTGATCTGCGTGGGCTCGACTGCCGCCACGGTAGCCAGCGGGTGCAGCAGGTAGGTCACGGCGGGGTCGAACACGCGCAGGAACGAGTTGGGGTGCACCCCCATCCACACCGTGACGATGGCCAGCGGCACCAGCACGGCCAGTTCCTGCCCGGTCAGGTCGCGCAGCAGGGCCACGATGCCGCCCCGATCCGCGCCAAACAGCACGCGGCGGTAGAGCACCAGCATATAGACCGCGCCCAGGATCATGCTCGTGCCGCCGAGGAAGGCCAGCCAGAACGAGACATGCAGCGCGCCGACCATGACCAGGAATTCACCCACGAAGGCCCCCGTGCCCGGCAGGCCGATATTGGCCATGACAAACAGCATGGCCAGCGTGGCCAGCACCGGCATCTTGTGGGCGACACCGGAGAATGCGCTGATCTCGCGCGTTTCCGCCCGCCACGACACGGCCGAGACACAGAAGAAAAGCGCCGCGATCACGATGCCATGCGACAGCATCTGGAAAATCGCACCATCAATCCCCTCAGGCGTGAGCGTAAACAGCCCGATGGCGATCACCCCCATATGCGAGAACGAAGAATAGGCAATCACGCGCTTCATGTCAGTCTGCGCCAGCGCGATGATGGCGGCATAGATCACCGCGATCACGCCCAGCGTCAGCACCACGGGGGCGAACAGGCGCGCCGCATCGGGGAACATCATCACGCCAAAGCGCAGCAGCCCGTACGCCCCCGCCTTTGACAGCACGCCAGACAGCATGACCGAGGCCGGGGTCGGTGCCTCCGTGTAGGCATCGGGCAGCCACGCATGCAGCGGGAACAGCGGCAGCTTGACGCCAAAGGCAATGATGAAGCCCGCCAGCAGCCAGCACTGCATGCCATGGCCAAAGCCATGATGCTGCAGGGCCACGATGTCGGTGGTGCCGGTGGCGTTCCACATGGCCAGCAGTGCCAGCAGCATGAACAGCGACCCGCCAAAGGTGAACAGGAAGAACTGCAGCGACGCCCACACCCGGCGCGGGCCACCCCATACGCCAATCATCAGGCTGGCAGGCAGCAGTGTCGCTTCATAGAACACATAGAACAGCACCAGATCGAGTGCCGAGAACAGGCCGATCAGCGTGGTTTCCAGCACCAGCATGGCCACCATGTAGTCGCGCACCCGCCCCGTGACCTGCCGCCACCCGCCAATGATGGCCAAGGGCGTGAGGAAGGCGGAAAGCAGCACGAACATGAGGCTGATGCCATCAACCCCCACATGGTAGGAGATGCCCGCGCCATTGGCCCAGCCCACCTGCTGCTCGAACTGGATGCCGGGCTGCATGGGGTTGAACTGCGCCCACATGACAACAGCCAGCACGAACACGATGCCGCTGGTCCACAACGCCACCCAGCGCGCGGCGGTCTCGATGGTCCGGGCCGTGCCGCGCGTGAGCATGATGGCCGCTGCACCCGCAAGGGGCAGATACGTAACTAGGGAGAGCAGGATCGGATGCACATTCGGTCTCACATCATCCATGAATGATGCGCTGACCCTAGGAGCGTTGGATGAAAAGAATCCAGCCACGCCCCGCTCACATTATGCAGAGGAACCCCGGCATACCGCAGCCATCGCTGCCCTGCCCCACGCCCTTGCAGCCCCCGGCGGGGGGCCTAGCGGCGGCCGAACATCCGCTCAAGATCGGCCTTTTCCAGCTTCAGCCAGGTGGGGCGGCCATGCGAGCAGGTGCCCGCGCGCGGGGTGCGTTCCATGTCGCGCAGCAGGGCGTTCATTTCCTCGTGTGTGAGCCTGCGGCCCGCCCGCACGCTGCCATGGCAGGCCATGCGGGCAATGATCGCATCCATGCGGCTGTCCAGCGCATCGGCCTGGGCCGGGGTGGCAAGCTCGTCAGCCTCCAGTTCCTCGGCCAGGTCGCGCAGCATGGAAGCCGGGTTTTCCTTGCCTAGCAAAGCAGGCAGGGCGCGCACCAGCACGGACGTGCCGCCAAAGGGTTCGATCTCGATGCCCAGCCGCGCCAGCGCGGGCGCGAAAGGCCGCAGCACCGCCACCTGCCGGGCGGGCAGGTCCACCACCTCGGGCAACAGGAGTCGCTGGGCACGGATCTCGCCGTCCAGATACTGCGCGCGCAGGATCTCATGCGTCAGGCGCTCATGGGCGGCGTGCTGGTCCACCAGCACCAGCGCGCCATCCGCCGTCTGTGACAGGATATAGGTGCCCAGCACCTGCGCCACCGCAGCCCCCAGCGGGTGAGCCATGGCGGCAGCGGTATCGGCATGCTCCAGCACGGCTTCAGGCACGGCCTTGCGGGCTGCGGGCATAGCCGCGAGCGGGAGCGACGACTCGGCAAAACCGGGGGGCAGGCCCGGATCGGCTGGCGGGGCTGGCGCCAGTGGCTCTGCCATGCGGGTGGACAGGCCTGCCGCGTCATTCCCGCGCTCGGGCGGGTACCAGATGCGGGCGGAGGATGGCCCGCGCGACTGGAGCAGGTCGGGCCGCACGCCGGCCACACCGGCCCCGGTGCCAAGGGCACGGCCCAGCGCGCCAATCACCAGCGCGCGCACCGCAGCCGAGTCGGCATAGCGTAGCTCGGTCTTGGCGGGGTGCACGTTCACATCCACCTGCTCTGGCGGGATTTCAAGCGACAGCGCCACCACCGCATGCCGCCCGTGCTCCATCACGTTGCGATAGGCCACCCGCACCGCCGTGCGCAGCACGGGATCGACCACCGGCCGCCCGTTGACCAGCAGCATCTGCCCGTTGGCCGTAGCCCGGTGCACCGAGGGCGCGCAGATATAGCCGCTCAGCTTCAGGTCGCCGCGCTGGCCTTCAACCAATAGCAGGCCATCGGCCTGACCGGCCTCGAGAATGGCCGCGACCCGGGCGGCCCGGTCCTGCGCGGGCAGGTCAAGGACCACGCGCTGGTCAAATTCCAGCCGGAACGCCACATGCGGGGCAGCCAGGGCCAGCCTGCGCACCACGTTCTCGGCATGGCCGGATTCAACGCGGGGGCTTTTGAGGAATTTGCGCCGCGCGGGTGTGGCAAAGAACAGGTCCTCCACCAGCACGCGGGTGCCCGCAGGCCCGGCGCAGGGTTCGGGCTGCCCCACTGCGCCGCCTTCCACGCGGATGGACCACGCCGAATCCATCCCCCGCTGCCGCGACATGACCGTAAGCCGCGCCGCAGCCCCGATGGAGGGCAGCGCCTCGCCCCTGAAGCCAAGGGTGGAAATGCGCACCAGCGTCTCGTCACGCAGTTTGGAGGTGCAGTGCCGCTCGACTGCGAGGCACAGGTCATCGGGCGACATGCCGCAGCCGTCATCGGTCACCTCGATACGGTCGATCCCGCCCCGGTCGAGGCGGATACCGATGCGCCTTGCCCCCGAATCCAGCGCGTTTTCCACCAGTTCCTTCAGGGCTGCGGCCGGGCGCTCGATCACCTCGCCCGCGGCAATGCGATTGACCACCTGCTCCGACAGGCGACGGATAACCGGCTGTTCAGGCGTGGAAGACGTGTTCATGCGGATAAACCGGCGGTTGGGGCGGCAGGCTGCCGCCCATGCAGCGCCAGGCCCTTATTTGGCCGGGCCGCTTACGGTGGGCGTTGCCCCCTGGGTCAGGTTGCGGCCAAGGGCCGAATCCTCGCGCAGGCGGGCATTTTCAGCCTTGCCGTTGACCAGGTTCCCCGCCCCGCCGCCATGCCAGAACATCAGCTTGTCCACAAAGCTGGTATCGGCCCGGCCCATCTCGCCCTTGTCGGGCTCGTTCGCGGCTTCCTGCGCGGCACCCACGAGCGCGGTCTGCCCCGTGCTGCCCGGGCCATCGGCCCCCTGCAGCGCCACGTTGGGCGAGAGGGTTTCAAGCGCCT
The DNA here is from genome assembly GCF_004302915.1 of Komagataeibacter xylinus. Taxonomy (GTDB): domain Bacteria; phylum Pseudomonadota; class Alphaproteobacteria; order Acetobacterales; family Acetobacteraceae; genus Komagataeibacter; species Komagataeibacter xylinus_C. The sequence goes on from NZ_QQBI01000004.1 coordinate 35,356, forward strand.
GCATGCGCGGGTTGGTGTCCTGCGCGCGCTGGACCGCGTTGCTGTTGGGCGCGCCGAGTTCATCCGATGGCGGCATGGACAGCGGTGCGCGGGTGGTGACGGTGTATTCGTCGGGCAGGCTGCGCTCGAGCCCGAAGGCGCGCGAAACATCGGCACCCGTGCACCCCGAGAGCATGAAGCCGCTCGAGACAAGCAATGCACACGAAAGGGGTCTGAGAGCTGAAATCGCCATATCTCGCCTATTACCGTTAGTGGAACGGTTCGGCAAGCATGTGCACGCCGCGCCTCCCCTAGTTTGCATCGCGATCACGCAGGTTGTCGATAATCAGGATCGCGACGCCACAATCTATCAGCGCATCGGCGATGTTGAACACCGGCCATGACCAGCCATGGGCATGGACATGGATGAAATCGACCACCGCGCCAAAACGCAGCCGGTCGATCACGTTGCCAATCGCGCCCCCCATGACCATGCCCAGCGCCACCGCCACCCAGTGCCGCCGGGTGCGCGCCATCCATACGCCCAGCCCCGCCACGATCAGCAGGGCTGCGACCGAGAAGATGATGCGGCCAGCAGACCCCGCGCCCCCCAGCATGCCGAAGGTGATGGCGTGGTTCCACACCATGGTCAGGTTCAGGCCCGGCAGCACCGGCACGCTTTCACGCGCCGGCAGGCCATAGATGTTGAGTATCCAGTATTTGCTGGCCTGGTCGGCCACCAGCGCGCCGAGCAGGCAGGCGGCACCCAGAACGCGGTTGTTCATCGCGGCTATGCCTTGCCCTGCACCACATCGACACAGCGCAGGCACAGCTCGGGGTGGGTGGCATCCTGCCCCACCTCCTCGAGCACCTTCCAGCAGCGCGCGCATTTATGGCCCGTGGCCACGCTGATGGTGGGAATGCCGTGGGGCGTGCCTTCCTGCGCCTCGTCCTCGCCCAGATAGATCGAGCCGCTGCCCGCCACCACGGTCACATCCGCCTGCGAGACAATGCTCAGCTCCGCCCAGTCCACACCCGCGAAGCGTGCGGCTTCCGCCTCCGACAGGGGCAGTTCAAGGGCTGCCTGCAACGAGGACTTGACCAGCCCGTCACGCCGCGCGGTCTCGATCTCGGTGGTGATGACGCGACGCACGGCGCGCAGCATGGCCCAGCGTTCGCCCAGTTCGGGGTCGTTCCACTCGGTTGGCAGGTCCGCGAAGGATTGCAGGTGCACGCTCTCGGTATTGCCGGGGCGGGCCAGCCAGGCTTCCTCCGCCGTAAACACCAGCACCGGGGCCAGCCATGCGCACAGGTTGCGGTGCAGGTGGTCGAGCACGGTGCGGGCCGCGCGGCGCTTGAGGCTGTGGGGGCCATCGCAGTAGATGGTGTCCTTGCGCACGTCGAAGTAGAAGGCCGACAGGTCGGCGGCACAGAAGCCGTGCAGCGCGGGATAGACACCCACCCATTCATGCGTTTCCACCGCGCGGGCCACGAGGCCGCCGAGTTCGGTCATGCGGTGCAGCACCCAGCGCTCCAGCTCGGGCAGCTCGGCATAAGGCACGCGCTCGGCCTCGGTAAAGCCATCCAGCGCGCCCAGCAGCCAGCGCAGCGTGTTGCGCAGGCGGCGGTACAGCTCGCCCTGCTGCTTGAGGATTTCCTTGCCAATACGCAGGTCCTCGTTGGTGTCCGAGTTCATGACCCACAGGCGCAGGATATCGGCGCCAAGGCTGTCATTGACATCCTGCGGGGCGATGACGTTGCCCAGCGATTTCGACATCTTGCGGCCCTGATCATCGAGCACGAAGCCGTTGGTCACCAGCGCCTTGTAGGGGGCTACGCCGCGCGTGCCGACACTTTCGAGCAGCGAGGACTGGAACCAGCCGCGATGCTGGTCCGAGCCTTCAAGATACAGGTCGGCGGGGAAAGGCATGTCGCCATGGCCCAGCACGAAGGCATGGGTCGAGCCACTCTCGAACCATACATCGACAATGTCGAACACCTGCTCGTAATCATCGGGGTTGCGGCCTTCGCCAAGGAAGCGCGAGGCGGGCGAACTGTACCACGCATCCGCCCCTTCGGCGCGGAAGGCGGCAATGATGCGCTCCATCACCTCTTTATCACGCAGCACCTCGCCGGTGCGCTTTTCCACGAACACGGCAATGGGCACGCCCCAGGCGCGCTGGCGGCTGATGCACCAGTCGGGCCGGCCCGCCACCATCGAGGTCAGGCGGTTACGCGCCTGCGCGGGCACGAAGGTCACCTTCTCCAGCGCCGCGAGCGCCCGGTCGCGCAGGTGGCCCTCGCCATCCATGCGGATGAACCATTGCGGCGTAGCGCGATAGATGATCGGCGCGCGCGAACGCCATGAATGCGGGTAGGAATGCACCAGCACCGCCCGCGCCACCAGCCCGCTGGGCGCGGTGCCCGCGCTTACCGCACGCTGCATGGCCTCAAGCAGGGCCTGGCACACCGGCTCGGCTGCCTTGAACACATGGCCACCGGCAAAAAGCGGCACATAATCGGCGTAGCGGCCATCATCCATCACCAGTTCGGTGATTTCCAGGCCATAGGCGCGGCCAAGGCTGAAGTCGTCCTCACCATGGGCAGGGGCGGTGTGCACCAGCCCGGTGCCCGCCTCGGTGGTCACGTGGTCGCCGGGCAGCAGCGGCACGTCGAAATCATAGCCCTGCCCGCGCAGCGGATGGGCACAGATCGCACCTTCGAGCGCGCTGCCGGGCAGGGTGTAGAGAACGTGGTGGGCGGTAATGCCCGCCGCCTCGCAGAACGGCGCGATCAGGTCCTCGGCCACCAGCACCTTCGCTTCGGGCTCCAGCAGCGCGTTCTCGCTCACGCCATCAACCCGCACCACGGCATAGGTGATGTCGGGACCGTACGCGATGGCGCGGTTGGCGGGGATGGTCCACGGCGTGGTGGTCCAGATCACGGCGGCCACGTCTTCAAGCGCCTTCGCTGGCGTCGGGTCGGTCACGAAGGGGAAGGCCACGTGGATGGCGGTGGATTCATGGTCGCGATATTCGATCTCGGCCTCGGCCAGCGCGGTCTTTTCAACCGGGCTCCACATGACCGGGCGCAGGCCACGGTACAGCAGGCCGTTGAGCAGGAACTTGCCGATCTCGCCCGCAATCGCTGCCTCTGACGAGAAATCCATGGTGGCATAGCGGTTCGCCCATTCCGCCTGCACGCCCAACCTGCGGAACTCGGCTGCCTGCGTGTCGAGCCATTTCTGGGCATAGGCGCGACACTCGGCGCGGAACTGCAGCACGGGCACGCTGTCCTTGTCCTGCCCGCGCTTGCGGTATTCCTCCTCGATCTTCCATTCGATCGGCAGGCCGTGGCAGTCCCAGCCCGGCACGTAATGGATGCCGTACCCCGCCATGCGGTGGGCGCGGTTGATCACGTCCTTGAGGATCTTGTTCAGCGCGTGGCCGATATGCAGGTGGCCGTTGGCGTAAGGCGGGCCGTCATGGAGCATGAACACGTCACGCCCCTTCGCCTGCTCGAACAGGCGCGCATCGAGCTTCTCGCCTTCCCACCCCGCCAGAATCTCGGGTTCCCGCCGGGGCAGGTTGCCGCGCATGGGGAAGGAGGTCGTCGGCAGGAAGACCGTCTCCCGATAGAGATCCTGTGGTTTTGACTCGGACATGGCCTGTTCTGTTCTTCTGGCAGGGGAAAGTTCAGCTGGCCCCGGAGAATGCACGCTCAGGGGGCGCAACCTTATGGGTGCGGCGGCGCGGCGCGGTCAAGCCTTGGCGGGCGGGCTTGCCGACTGGCGCGCGGCAAGCCAGGCACTGGCCTGCGCGGAATCACGCGCGATCTGCGCCTTGAGCGCATCGAGCCCGTCAAACCGGCGCTCGGCGCGCAGCAGCGTGTGCAACGCGACCGACAGGGTCTGGCCATACAGGTCGCCATCAAAGCCAAGCAGGTGCACTTCCAGCCGGCTTTCCTGCCCGTCATTGATGGTGGGCCTGCGGCCGATATTGGCAACGCCGGGGCAGACCCGGCCATCGGGCAGGCGCACGCTCACGGCATAGACCCCGCGCGCGGGCTCGAGGTGGCGGCCAAGGGCGATGTTGGCGGTGGGGAAGCCAAGCAGGCGGCCGCGCTTGTCGCCATGCTGCACCACGCCGCGAATCGACCACGGGCGCCCGAGTTCCTCCGCCGCGCGCTCGGGGTAGCCATCCTGCAACAGCCTGCGGATGCGGCTTGAGGAATACGGGCCCAGCGAATCGGATAGCGGGGGCACCACCGTCAGACCGATGCCCAGCGCCTCGGTCTGCTCGGTCAGGAAATCGACATTGCCCTGCCTGCGGTGGCCAAAGGCGAAGTCCATGCCGCAGGCCACGTGGCGCAGGCCAAGCCCTTCATGCAGCACGCGGGTCACGAAATGCTCGGCCCCCATGGCGCTGAATTCGGGGTCGAACCCGATCTGGAACACATGCCTGACCCCAAGGGCGGCAAGCGCTGCAAAGCGCTCCTCGGGCAGGGTGAGGCGAAAGGGCGGATCCTGCGGGCGGAAGAGTTCGCGCGGGTGCGGCTCGAAGGTCACCACCGCCAGTTCACGCTCGGGGCGGGCGGCGTGCAGCGCATGGACCAGATGGGCATGGCCCAGATGCACGCCGTCAAAATTGCCCAGCGCCGCCACGCATCCCCGCGCGCTATCGGGGGTGTGCCGCCAGTCGGTATGCAGCCAGGCCTTCATGCCACCTCCGGGTGAGGCAGGCCGAAACGCTGCGCCACCTCGGCCAGCGAGCCTGCCACCGGGTGCGTGGTGCCGGGCTGCGTGCCGTCCTGCGCATGCACGATCTGGCAGGTGCGCAGGCCCGCTTCCGCCGCCGCGTCAAGCTCGGCCACCACATCGGACAGGAACAGCACGTCGCCCGCCTGCCAGCGCGCGGCATCAAGGATGTGGCGGTAGCTTTCGGCATCGCGCTTGCCGCCCATCTGCAGGTCGTAAAACCCTACGAACACGTTGCTCAGGTCGCCTTCGGTCGTGTGGCCATAGATCAGCTTCTGCGCCGCCACCGAGCCGGAGGAATAGACCGCGAGCGACAGCCCCGCCGCCGCCCAGCAGCGCAGCGCGGGCACCACGTCAGGGTAAAGGGCGGCCTTGAGCACGCCTTCGGCATAGCCCTGCGCCCAGACCATGCCCTGCAGCGCCTTGAGGGGCGCGACCTTGGCATCGGCGTCCATCCATGCCTCAAGCTGGTGCAGGGGGGGCACGCCGGGGGCAAGACGCGCGATTTCCGCGATCTGGGCCTTGACCGCGGGGTCATCCGCATGGGTGCGCAGCAGGGCGGGCAGCGCCTTGCGGGCATAGGGAAACAGGGTCGCATGGACGAAGGAAACCGGAATGGTCGTCCCCTCGATATCCAGCAGCACCGCGCGTACTGGCGGCTGCGTGGCCTGGGTCACGGTCTTGTTCTCCTTCGGTGCGGCTCAGGCTTCGGCGGGGAAGCTGGCGGCGATGTCACTGCCGGTATAGCGCGCGATCCAGCCATCGGGGTTGGTGAAGATGCGCAGCGTCACGAAATCGGGCGTCTCGCCGCCATCAAACCAGTGAGGCGTGCCCGCGGGCACCGAGATCAGGTCGCCCGCCGTGCAGCGCACGTCATACACGCGGCCCTTCACATGCAGGATGAAGTCACCCTGCCCATGCACGAAAAACCGCACCTCGTCCTCGCCATGCGTGTGCTCGGACAGGTATTTGCGCCGCGCCTCCGCCCAGCCCTGCGTATCGGGGCCCACGCGCAGCACATCGGCCGAACCCGCTCCCGTCTCGCCCATAAGCTGGTCGAGATAGGGGCGGTAGGCGGCCAGCACCTCGGCCTCGGGGGCCGCGCGGTCGGGGGTGACCGGGCTGTTCCACCGCTCGAAGCGCACGCCGATGGGCGCGAGTTCGGATGCGATGCGGGCGGGATCGGTCAGGTGGATGATGGGCGTGCCGGGATTGTTGTCGGCATAGACATTGAGGCGGCTCATGGGAGCTTCCTTTTTTCCAGTTCGCAGGCGAGCAGGAACTCGAGCCCCTCCAGCCGCGCAAGGGCCATGTCCATGTCAGCCCCCCACACATACACCCCGTGGCCACGGATGATGTAGCCCGCGCGCATGCCATCAAGGTGCGGGGCCACCACGCGCGCGAGGCGGGCGATGTCCTGGTCGTTGTCGAATATGGGCACATTTACGCGGGCGGCATGCGTGTCCTGCCCGGCGAAGACCTTCTGCACCTCGTAGCCTTCAAGCACCAGCGCGTCGCCGCCGGCCATCGACAGCACGGTGGAGGCGACGGAGTGGCCATGCAGCACGGCCCCTGCCGCCGGGTCATGCGCATAGACCTGGCAGTGCAGCAGTGTCTCGGCGCTGGGCCGGTCGCCCCGGGCAAGCGAGCGCCCCTGCGGATCGACGCAGATCACCCCGTCGGACCCAAGCAGCCCCTTGTGCCCGCCCGAGCGCGTGATGGCGAGATTGCCATCAGGCAGGCGGATGCTGATATTGCCCGCCGTGGCGGGCACCCAGCCAAAACGGTCCATGCGCTGGCCCGCGGCGATGATCCGCTCCACCGCGCGGCAATACGCCCCTGCGGGAAAAACTGCCTGCGTCATGGTTTAACGTGGCCCGTACGCACGCTCGAAAAGCCGCGTCATTTCACGTTATTGGCGGAAGGCTGCGGCGCTTCGGTGAAGGAGGCGTCCTTTTCCTTGGCCGCCCCCGGGAGCTGGCCGGAGACCGCGGTTTCGTGCGGTTCCTCATCGGCCATGTTCTTCTTGAACGACTTGATCCCGCGCGCCATGTCACCCATGAGCGAACTGATCTTGCCGCCGCCGCCAAACAGTACCAGCACCACCGCCAGTACGATCAGCCAATGTCCCCAGCTCAAGCTACCCATTGCATCCCTCGATCCGCGTCCATGACGCAAAATGCCGTGTTGGCCGCCCTCCCGCATGGGAGCGGCCTGCCCTCTCCGCCTATGTGAGGGGAGAGCGCATGATATGCAAGCACCCCTGCCGCACGCCACTCAGCCCCGTGGCAGGATGAACCCGTAGGCAGGATAGACGGTTTTGCCCATGCCGTGAATGGGGGACCACCATACCTTGACCTGCGACCAGTCATTGCGCCCCGATACATCGACCACCGGCTCGCCGTGGCCCACCCTTCCCGGCACCCAGTTGGCCTGGTCCACCAGCACCTCACGCGGGCTGCGCACCTGCCGCACGACCGAGACATGCCCGTCAGGCAGGCGGCCCGTGGCCCTGAACACCAGCACCGCCCCCGCATGGGGCACATGCGTGCGGGGGTAATGCCCCTGCGCCTGCCCCCACCATGAGGCCGCATCGCCGCGCAGCTGCACATGCGTGACCTCCCGCGCATAGGGCGCGCACTGCACGGCGCCATGCCAGCCCCGCCCGCTGCCCCCGGCGCACGCCGCAAGCGACAGGAGTGCAAGCCCTGCCGCCCCCCGCGCCAGCACGCGCCTCACGCCATCCTCATACGCATGATCCTGTCCTCCGCCTCGTCACGCTCCATGTCCAGCGCCGCGCGCGCCGTATCGCGCGCAAAGCCCGCGCGCGCCATGGCATCCATCGCGCGGCGGTAGCGCAGGGCGGCCTCCGCCTCATCCGCATCGGCCCGCAGGAAAGGCCCTGCCCGGCGCTTGCGGATGAAGACGAGCGCCGCCGCCAGTTCGGTCTCGCGCCCCTCGCCATCACGCGCACCCAGCGCTTCCTCCACCGCAACGCCTGCCGTCGCCTCATCCACGCCGCGCGCGCTCAGATGCGCTGCCACCATGCGGCGCGAGCGCCCGGCGCGGGCCAGCGAACGGGCCCGGAATTCGGCAAAGCGGGCATCATCGACGGCTCCAAGCCCTTCCATGTCGGCCACGATGCGCCCGATCAGCGCGCGGGCGGGCTGCACGGCGCGGGCCGCCTCCTCGCCGTCCATCCCGCCATCAACCGCGCGTCGCGCCCAGCGCTCGACATGGCGGGTCAGCACCCGCGTCACCCCCGCCCGCGTGGCCGAGAAGCGGGCCAGATAGGCCAGCGCCACCGCGCGCAGCGCCGCGCCATCAGGCGCGGGCGGCAACGGGCGGGGAGCGGAACGGGAAGGACGGGCCACCATAATGTACGCAGTGTGCCACAATCAGCCCCCGCGCGCCTATGGCTGTATGGCAGGCATGGCCGGAACGCGGGGTGGAAATGGCGCTGAAGGTTGCATTTCGGCCCGGCGCGCCATATTCTCCCGCTTTTCCGGCTCCCGGCTGGCATGGGCGAAAGCCCCGCATGAGGGCCGGGAAAGGCAGGACCGAAAAGAGGCCCACCCCGAGCGGTGGGTTGTTTTCGTTTCTGGACCATCATTCTTTTTTCTTTGAACCGAAATCGCAAGGCCATTCCATGATTTCCGCCCTGATGCCGAATTACAATCGCGCCGACCTCGCTTTCGAGCGTGGCGAAGGTGCCTGGCTGTACACGGTGGACGGGCGACGATTCCTCGATTTCGGCTCCGGCATCGCCACCTCCTCGGTCGGGCACAACAACCCTCATCTGGTGCAGGCCATCGCGCAGCAGGCGCAGCGTGTCATGCATGTCTCCAACCTGTATCGCGTGCCGCAGGCAGAGCAGCTGGCCGAGCGGCTGGTGGCCAACAGCTTTGCCGACAGCGCCTTCTTCTGCAATTCGGGCGCGGAAGCCAACGAGGGCATGATCAAGATGATCCGCCGCGCGCAGGCCAAGTCCGGCCACCCCGAGCGCACGCGCATCATCTGCTTCAACGGCGCCTTTCACGGGCGCACGCTGGCAACCCTGTCGGCCACCGGCAACGCCAAATACCTTGATGGCTTCGGCCCCCGGGTGGAAGGCTTCGACCATGTGCCGCTCAACAACATGAACGCCGTGCGCGACGCCATTGGCGCCGAGACGGCAGGCATCATGATCGAGCCGGTGCAGGGCGAGAGCGGCATCCATGTGGCCGACCCGCGCTTCATGCGCGAATTGCGGGCCGCGTGCGATGAATACGGCCTGTTCCTGGGCGTGGACGAGGTGCAGTGCGGCATGGGCCGCACCGGCCGCCTGTTCGCCTATGAATGGTCGGACATAACCCCTGACATCCTGTCCACCGCCAAGGGCATTGCGGGCGGCTTCCCCATGGGGGCGGTGCTGACCACCGAGACCATTGCAAGGCACATGACCCCGGGCAGCCACGGCACCACCTTTGGCGGCAGCCCGCTGGCCTGCGCCGCCGCCAACGCCGTGCTCGACATCATCCTCGCCCCCGGCTTCCTTGAAGGCGTGCGCGCGCGCGCGGCTCAGCTTGACGCAGGCTTTGACCAGCTGATCGCAACCCATCCCGGCATCTTCACCGCCCATCGCGGCCTCGGGCTGCTCATTGGCCTCAAGTGCAGGCCCGACGTGGCGCTGGTGCAGAATGCGGCGGTGGGCGAAGGCATGCTGTGCGTGACGGCGGGCGACAACGTGCTGCGCCTCCTCCCCCCCCTGACCGTGACCGAGGCCGACTGCGCCGAAGCCCTGTCCATGCTGGACCGGGCGGCTGCGCGGGTGCAGGCCCACCTCGCGGCCACCAATGCGGAGACCGTGGCATGAACGCGCTGCGCACCCCCACCCATGTCACGCCCCGCCATTTCCTTGACCTCAAGGAAATCGACGCCACAACGCTGCGCGCCATCCTTGACGTGGCCAGCGGCATCAAGCGCATGCAGGACCACCGGGCGCGCCCGATGCACCCGGCCCTGCCGCTGCGTGGCCGCGCGCTGGGGCTGATGCTCTCCAAGCCTTCCACGCGCACCCGCGTGTCGTTTGAAGTGGGCATGCAGCAGCTTGGCGGCAACGTGGTGCTGCTTGCGCCATCCGACATGCAGCTCGGCCGCGGCGAGAGCATTGCCGACACGGCGCGCGTGCTCTCGCGCTTTGTCGATGCCATCGTGCTGCGCACCGGCAGGACCGAGAACCTGCGCGAGCTGGCGCGGTGGAGCAGCGTGCCGGTCATCAACGGCCTGACACCGGATTCGCACCCCGTGCAGATCATGGCCGACATCATGACGTTCGAGGAACATCGCGGCCCGATCAAAGGCCGCACGCTGGCCTGGGTGGGTGATGGCAACAATGTCGCCACCTCCTTCATCGAGGCGGCCGCCCTGTTCGGCTTCCACCTGCGGCTGGCAACGCCGCCCACCCATGCGCCCTCGGTCGCGGCCGTGGCCTGGGCACGCGAACATGGCGCCGACATCACGGTCACGACCGACCCGACTGTGGCGGTAAAAGGCGCTGATGCGATCATTACCGATACCTGGGTCAGCATGTCCGACAAGGCATCCGACCAGCGGGTGAGCGCGTTCGAGCCCTACCGGGTTGACGCGGCGCTGATGGCGCATGCCGCCCCCGATGCCCTTTTCCTGCACTGCCTGCCTGCCCATATCGGGGAGGAAGTGACCGAAGACGTGTTTGAAGGCCCCCGCTCCGTCGTGTTCGATGAGGCGGAGAACCGCCTGCACGCACAGAAGGGCATTCTGGTCTGGGCGCTGTGTGGCGCGGACTGGCAGCAATATGGAAAGGAACCCAACCCATGACCGGCCCCGCCGAACAGCCTGCCCTGCCCACCGGCACCGAAGACACGCCCGAGGTGCCCGGCTGGGCGGAAAAGAGCGCGCGCGACATTTTCGCGGCCCTGCCGGTGCATGACGCCCGGCTTGACACCATCCGCGATGCCTATCTGGACTGCCTTGCCGGTGCGGGCCGCACGCAGGACCTGGACATGGAGCATGACCGCTGCCGCCAGCAGGCCCTCAGCGCCGTGGAAAACACGGGCCTGCTGCCTGCCGCCAGGCTTGAAGACCTCGACCAGCGCCTTGAAGCGCTGGAGGCGGATATTACCGCCAACCTCTGATTTCCCAGCGCCCCGCTACCACGGCGGGGCGTGATGCAGCGGGTTTGTGCCATGACCTCCAATATTTCCTCCCCCGCCTTTCTCGACACCAGCCGCCCCGACACGCCCGATCTGGTCGTGCCGCAGGGCGTGGTGCCGTTCTATCTTGACAACCGGCCCGTGCGCGGCCGCCTCGTGCGGCCGGGCGTGCTGACCGATATGCTGCTGACCCGCCACGACAACCCCGACTGCGTGCTCAGGCTGGCAGGCGAGGCTCTGGCGCTGGTGGCGGCCCTGGCCTCGGCGCTCAAATTTCAGGGGTCGTTCTCGCTACAGGCCAAGGGCGATGGCCCGTTGAGCCTGCTGCTGGCCGACTGCACCGATGCGGGCGCGCTGCGCTTTCATGCCCGCTCGGATGACGAGGCGGTGGCCGAACTGCTCAAGGCCAACCCCAACCCGACGGCGAGCGACCTGCTGGGCAAGGGCTATATTGCCTTCAGCGTGGACCAGGGGCCCGATACCGACATCCATCAGGGCATTGTCGAGATCAGCGGGGAGAGCCTGTCGGAAATGGCGGCGCACTACTTCGCCACCTCCGAGCAGCATGCCTGCTGGGTCAAGCTGTTCTGTGACAAGACGGAAGCCGGCTGGCGCGCGGGCGCGCTGGTGATGGAAAAGATCGCCATGGGCGGCGGCATCGAATCCGGCGTAACGCCGGAGGAAGGCGAGGATGCGTGGGAGACCGCCATCACGCTCGCCACAACACTCACCGCACGCGAAGTGCTCGATGACCGGCTTGGCTCGGCCGACCTGCTGTACCGCCTGTTCCATGCGGAGGGACTGATTACGGGCCAGCCCCGCGCGCTGGCCTTTGGCTGCCGCTGCTCGCGCGCGCGCCTGTCGAGCCTGCTGGAAACCTTTTCGCTCGATGACCTCGACCATATTGCCAAGGACGGCACGATCACCATGAACTGCCAGTTCTGCAACCATGACTTCCACTTCCAGCGCAGCGAGATCAGCGGCAAGACCGCCTGACACAGCCCCTATCCACCCGGCGCGGGACATGGCACGATCACATTCCTGATCGACCGACCGCGCCGCGTGCGCCAGCCGTTATCGGGATATATCCATGCGACCGAACCGTTCGCCGCTTAGCACCCTGTCGTTCCGCCGCAGCCTGCGCGTGGTGCTGGCCGCAGGCCTGCCCCTCATTGCGCTCACTGCGGTCAGCGCGCCCGCCTACAGCCGCCACCACCATGACGAGCCGACCACCTTCGCCGGGCCGCAATATGGCGATGAGCCGCCGCTGAGCCTGAATGTGGCCACCATATCGGTGGTGGACCGGGGCGGGCCGGGCCTGGTGCCGGGCGACCTGTCGGGCCGCGCGCCCAACCCGCCCGATGACCTGCTCAAGCAGCTGGCGCATGACCGGCTGCTGGCCGCAGGCAGCGGCGGCAGCGGCACGTTCACCATCGACCGCGTTTCCATCCTGCATGAGCCGGGCGGCATCCTTGACGGGCAGCTGAACGTGCATCTGGACGTGACCTCCGCCGATGGCCGCCGCACCGGCTATGCCGTGGCCCAGGTCACCCGCTCGTTCGACCCCAAGAAGAAGCACGGCAACAGCGACACGCCCGAGAACCTGAACACCCTGACCAACCTCATGCTGCAGGACATGAACCAGGAACTGGCAAGCCAGATCCGCACCAACCTGGGCAACTGGCTGGTCACACCGCAGGCGCCGGGCAGCGTGGCCGCCCAGCCGCTTGATGGCGATACGCCCGCCGTCACCACCTCCCCCGCCAGCCCGGCCACCGGGGCGGATACCATGACCATCGGCGGCGGCCCGACCGATGACCACCCGGAGGCCGCGCCCACCCCGGCGGCAACCGCCGCACCCGCGCGGCCCAAGGCCATCCATGAGGAACCGGATGCGATTTTCCCCGAAGGATATTCATCCGAAGGCAGCGATACCGCCGCACCGACCCCGCAGTTGCGCTCACCGCCGCCGGGCACCCTGAGCCTGCCGGGCGGCACGGGCCAGTAAGAAACGTTTCAGGGCACCGCCTTTTTTAAAAAGGCGGCGTTCTTTCAAAGCTTTTTGAAAAAAGCTTTACCAAAAACTTTTCTCTGCTCTGCCTGTGCAGGTCATTTACCCGCAGGCGCAATCGTGTCCAGCACGATGGCGGGGGTGAGGATTTCGGGCAGGATCACTTCCTCCCCGTGAGCCGGGTAATAGGCGTAAAACGGCACCCCATCGCGCCCGTGGGCCTGCAAAAAGGCGGTAATGGCCGCATCGCGCAGGGTCCAGTCGCCTTTCATGTAGATAATGCCGCGCTGGGCAAAGGCCTTCTGCACGCTCTGGCTCGACAGGGCCACGCGCTCATTGACCAGGCATGAAATGCACCACGCCGCCGTCATGTCCACAAAGACGGGCCGCCCCTGCCTGCGCAATTCGGCCAGGCGGGTGGGGGAATAGGCGGAGCTGCCATCGGCCACCCGCGCAGTGCCCCGGTCATGCAGCGTGGCGGGCGGCAGCACCGCGCCGCCAATGAAGGCCGCCAGCAGGCTCAATGTGGCCACCGCGCGGTACAGCCCGGCCCGGCCCTCCATGGCATCACGCAGGTCCAGCCGGTTGGCGCACCGCAGGCTCCAGCAGCCAATGCCAACAAGCACCAGCCCCGCGCCCAGCAGGGTGAGGGCATCCATGCCGCCTTCCAGCTTCGCCACCCAGCCCAGCCACACGCAGGTGGCCAGCACCGGCAGCGCCAGCAGGGTGCGCACCGTTTCCATCCACCGGCCCGGCCTGGGCAGCCACGCCAGCAGGCCCGGCATGGCGGCCAGCACAAGGTAAGGTGCGGCCAGCCCCAGCCCGAGGGCAGCAAAAACCACCACGCCCACCACGGGCGAGGCCGCAAGGGCGGCAGCCACCGCCGCCCCCATGAACGGTGCCGTGCACGGCGAGGCCAGCACCACCGCCAGCACGCCGGTCAGGAAATCACCGGCATGGGCGGGCAGGCTGCTCCCCACCCCCATCAGCCGCAACCCGATGGTGAACACGCCAAGCAGGTTGAGGGCCACGGCAAACAGCAGCAGGCAGATGACGGTCACGAACCCCACGGACTGGAACTGGAACCCCCACCCTGCCTGATGGCCCGCCACGCGCAATGCCGCAATAACGCCGCCAAGGGCCACAAAGGACACCACCACGCCCGCGCCATAGGCCGCCGCCCCCGCCAGCGCCGCGCCCCGCGCCCCGCGCGCCATGCGCTCAAGGGCGAGGATCTTCATGGCCAGCACGGGAAAGACGCAGGGCATGAGGTTCAGGATCACGCCGCCCGCAAACGCCATGAGCAGCAGCACGCCCACATTGGCGCGTGCATCCGGCGCTGCCACGGGCGCGGCAAGAACGCTTACCGTTCCCGGTTCCGGCCTGACCTGCAACCCGCGCTCGCGCCCCATGCCGTCACGCAGCACCACGATGCCGGACAGGTTGGCGCCCCCGTGGAATTCCGGCCCCGGATGGAGCGCAAGCTGCACCACGCCATCGCGCACCGTGAGCGCCTGCGCGGCGTCCTGATCGATCGCGCCCGCCACCTCGGGCATGAACCAGGCATCGCGCACGCTGTCGGGCGAAAGTTCGCGCCCGCGCAACTGCATGATCCCTTCCGGCGAGAGCCTGGCCGCAAAGGGCGAGGCCACGGGCCGGGCCGCCGCCGCCTGTGCAAAGGCTGCGGCCTGCGCCGAGGGTTGGGCCGCCCCGCGCGGCAGGCTCAGGCTGAACGTGCCGTGCTCGGGCACGCAGACCTCGGCACAGACCAGCCACTCCGCCACGGCATTGAGCGTAAGCGGCCCCTCGCCTTCGCCTGCCACGGGGGTGAGCGTGACGGGCAGCAGCACGTCGCCGGTATAGGCGTAGGATGTCAGCGGCCCCTCATGCAGCACGCGCGGCGTGGGCCATTCAATGGTGCTGGCCCGCCCGGTGGCCCCGCCCTGCGCGTTCACCACGAGGGTGGGCGCATCGCCCGCATCGCCGGGGTTGAGCCAGTAGGTGTGCCAGCCGGGGGTAAGCTGCAGGCGCAGCCCCACATGCAGGGCGCGGCCGGGGCTGTAGGTGTCATCATCCGTGACCAGCGTGGCGGTGGCGCGGGTCGAGGTTACGGGGTCGCTCTGGGCTGCGCGGGCAACCGGCAGGGCCGTGACCAGCATGCACAGGATCGACACAAGCCACAGAAAGGGCACGGACAGTACTCCACCAGAAAACAGGGGATGAGGAAAAACGCAGCCACACGGCACGGCAAGGATTGCCCCGCCACCATGCCCGACGCCATAAGATGAAGATATGGCTTTCGACCCAACCTTGCAAAACCGGCTGCATGCGCTTGTAGCCCAGAACGCTGCCGCCCTGCCCGTAGCCGATGCCCTGCCCGCCCTTCAGGCCGCGCTGGCGCACGCATCCAATGCAGTTCTGGTCGCCCCGCCGGGTGCGGGCAAGACCACGCTGGTGCCGCTGGCCCTGCTTGATGCGCCATGGCGTGGCGAGGGGCGCATCCTCATGCTCGAGCCGCGCAGGCTGGCCACGCGGGCGGCGGCCACCCGCATGGCGGAACTGATGGGTGAGCCGGTTGGCGGGCTGGTGGGCTACCGCACCCGGCTTGATGGCGCGACCTCGGAGCGCACCCGCATCGAGGTGATAACCGAGGGGCTGCTGGTGCGCCGCCTGCTGTCCGACCCCACGCTTGATGGCGTGGCCTGCGTGATCTTTGATGAAATCCATGAACGCTCGGTCGATGCCGATGCAGCCCTTGCCTTCTGCCTAGACCTGCAGCGCAGCCTGCGGCCGGAACTGAAGCTGGTGGCCATGTCGGCCACCATGGATGGCGCGGCGCTGGCAAAACGCATGAACGCCGGACTGGTGGAAAGCGAAGGCCGGATGTTCCCTGTGGAAATCCGCCACGCCACGCGCGACCTCGTGCACCGCCGCGACCTGCCCGATGCCATGGCCGCAGCCATCCGCACCGCCATTGCGCAGGATGAAGGCGACGTGCTGGCCTTCCTGCCCGGCGTGGCCGAGATCCACCGCGCACGCACGGCCCTTGCGGGCATCGATGCCGATGTGCTGCCGCTTTATGGCGAACTCCCCCCTGCCGAGCAGGACCTGGCACTTACGCCCCACCTCGCCGGGCGCAGGCGGGTGATCCTGTCCACCTCCATTGCCGAGACCTCGCTCACCGTGCCGGGCGTGCGCATTGTGGTTGATGGCGGGTTCCGCCGCGTGCCCCGGCTGGACGTGGGCACGGGGCTGACGCGACTCGATACGGTGCGCATCTCGCGCGCGGCCGCCCGGCAGCGCGCGGGCCGTGCGGGCCGCGTGGCGCCCGGCATCGCCATAAGGCTGTGGACGGAAATGACCACCCGCGCCATGCCGCCGCATGACCAGCCGGAAATGATGGAGGCCGAACTGACCGGTCTGCGGCTTGATGCCGCTGCCTGGCAGGAGGCCATGGGCACCGCGCCCGCTGACCTGCCCTTTCCCGATACGCCCCCCAATGGCGCGTTCGAGGCCGGGCGCACCCTGCTTGAAGCCCTTGGCGCGCTTGATGAGGCGGGCCGGATCACGGCCGAGGGCACGCGCATGGCGGCCCTTGGTGCGCACCCCCGCCTAGCCGCCATGATGCTGGCCGCCCGCACGCCCGCCGAACGCGCCATGGCCGCCGATATCGCCGCCCTGCTGGAGGAACGCGACCCGCTGCGCCCGCGTCGCCCCGCAGGTGGCAGCCGGGGTGCGCCACCCGCAGCGCCTGCCGATATCCGCCTGCGCCTGGACCTGATCGCGGGCGGCGACCACCCCGATGCCGACCGCGCGGCTCTCTCGCGCATCCGCCACGCCGCCCGGCAGTATCGCAGGCGGCTGGGGCTGGGCCGCGACATCGAGGCGGCGGGCGATCCTGCCGCCCTGATTGCCGCCGCCTTCCCCGACCGGGTGGCGCAGGCGCGGGGTGATGTCGGCTCCTTCCGGCTGGCGGGCGGTGGCAGCGCACGGCTTGCCAAGACTGACGAACTGGCGCGCAGCACCCTGCTGGCGGTGGCGGGCATGCATGTGCGCAAGGCCGCCGAGATCTGCCTTGCCGCCCCGCTGGAGCGCGACAACCTGCCGCAAATCCTGCTGGCGCGTGCGAAGGAACAGGTGGAAACCACGCTCGACACCACCACGGGCAGCGTAATGGCGCGGCGCAGGCTGCGGCTGGGCACCCTCGTGCTGCGCGACCGCACGGTTACAGCCAGCGCCGATGAGGTCTGCGCCCTGCTGTGCGCGCAGGCAGCGCAGAACCTTGCCGCCACGCTTACATGGTCCGATGCGTGCCGCCAGCTTCAGGCGCGGGTGGAGACCGCCCGCACGCAGCTTGACCGCCCCGACCTGCCTGACCTGTCGGATGCAGCACTCGCCACCACCACCGAAACATGGCTTGCCCCGTGGCTTGCCGGGGTCAACCGCCTGTCCGCCCTGGCGGAGATGGACCTGCTGGCCATGCTGCGCGCCACCATGGACCATGCCAGCCTGAAATGGCTGGACCGCATGCTGCCCACCCATCTTGACCTGCCCGGCGGGCGCGCCGCGATCGACTACCTGCAACCCGTGCCGGTTGCCGCCGCGCGCGCCCAGACCTTCTATGGCGTGACCCAGACCCCGCGCCTGGCCGATGGCAGGCTCGACCTGCGCATCGCTCTGCTTTCACCCGCGGGCAGGCCGCAGGCGATCACGGCGGACCTTGCCGGGTTCTGGGCCGGGTCATGGGCGGACATGCGGCGCGACATGCGCGGGCTCTACCCCCGCCACGACTGGCCCGAGAACCCGGCTACAGCCAGCCCTCCGCCGCCACGCCCGCGCCGGGGGACGTAGGAACCAGATTAAAATAATAAAAGATTCCAGCTGCCCCCTTTCCCCAAGAAAGCAGTATCGTTTCAAAGCTTTTTAAAAAAATCTTCACCCAGGATGCCTTGTGGTTTTCAGCCCGTGGGGTGCGGTCTTGGCAGACAGCCCCGAAAAACGCATGCATCTGCACCTACCATGCCATGCAGACATGGCATTGCCGCTTTTTTCGGATAACATGCGTCATCATGAACGCATTCCCCCACCCACCGGCATGACATGGATCGCCACGGCCCGTCCGGCTTCACGCCTGTTCCCGGTCCTGCTGCTGGGCATGACCGGCGCGGGAACGGAGGCGCTTGCGCAGGACGTGGCGGCACCGGCACCCGCCGTGGCCGCCAATCCCTCGCTGTTCGCGCCCCCCGTGCCGCCGGTGGTGCAGACCGGGCCGCTCACCTTCGCCCCCCTGGTGCGCCAGGTTGGCCCCGCCGTGGTGAACATCGCCGTATCGCAGGCGCAGGACAGCCACCAGGCCGCAACCCGCCAGCCCCTGCCACCAAGCGTGAAGGGCACACCGTTCGAGCATAAGTTCCGCGAACGCATGCGCGCCCATGGCGAGGAAATGCTGGGCGCGGGCTCGGGCTTCCTGATCGACCCCGGCGGCGTGATCGTGACCAACGCGCATGTGGTGGGGGGCGCTGACCAGATTACCGTCTCGCTCTCCGATGGCACCGAGTTCCCGGCCCGCCTGGTGGGCAGCGACGACCTGACCGATATCGCGGTGATCCAGATCCATGCCGCCCATCCCATGCCCTTCGTGCCGTGGGGCGACAGCAGGCTGGTCAATATCGGTGACTGGATCATGGCGGCGGGCAACCCGTTCGGGCTGGGCTCGAGTGTGACCGCGGGCATCGTATCGGCGCGGGGGCGTGATATCGGCACCAGCCCCTTCGATGATTTTTTCCAGATCGACGCGCCCATCAATCCCGGCAATTCCGGCGGGCCGTCCTTCAATCTGGGCGGGCAGGTGGTGGCGGTGAACACGGCCATCGTCTCGCCCACCGGCGGCTCGGTGGGCATCGGCTTTGGCCTGCCATCGGAGATCGTGGCCCCGATTGTGGAAGAACTGCGCCATAACGGGCATATAGACCGTGGCTGGCTTGGTGTTACACTGGCCGACGGCGCGGGTCATGGCGGCGTGCAGATCGTGGGGATAGACCGCGACGGCCCGGCCATGAAAGCGCACCTGCGTATTGGCGATGTCATTACGGCGGTAAATGACGAGCCGATCGACACCGCGCGCATGCTGATCCGCTCGATCGCGGCGAAGCGGCCTGCCTCTACCGTAACACTGCACATCCGCCGCCGCCACGATACCATGAGCCTGGAGGCCTGCGTGGGCCACCGCCCCGACGAAGACATGGACGACTGACCGACCCCGCCCCAACCGACACGAGGCCGTTTTGCATATTCTTGTTGTTGAAGATGACCCCACCGTCCGCTCTTTCGTGGCCAAGGGCCTGAAGGAGGCAGGCCACCTGGTCGAAATGACCGATAACGGCAAGGACGGCCTGTTCATGGCCGTGAGCGAAAAGTTCGACCTGATCATACTCGATCGCATGCTGCCCGGCGGCATTGATGGCGTGCGCCTGCTCGAGACCATCCGCGCGCAGAACAACACCACCCCCGTGCTGCTGCTCTCGGCGCTGGCCGATGTGGATGACCGCGTGCAGGGCCTCAAGGCGGGCGGCGATGACTATGTGACCAAGCCGTTCGCCTTCAGCGAGCTGCTGGCCCGCGTCGAGGCCCTTGGCCGCCGGGGGCGCACCGAGACCGCGCCCCAGACCAAGCTGGAAGTGGCAGACCTCGAGATCGACCTGCTCTCGCGCACGGTGCGCCGGGCGGGGCAGAAGATCGACCTCCAGCCGCGTGAATTCCGCCTTTTGGAATATCTCGCCCGCCACGCAGGCCAGGTCGTGACCCGCACCATGCTGCTCGAGGGCGTGTGGGACTACCATTTCGACCCGCAGACCAACGTGATCGACGTGCATGTCTCGCGCCTGCGCCAGAAGGTGGACAAGCCCTTCGGCACCCCCCTCATCCATACCATCCGCAATGCGGGGTACATGCTGCGTGCCGAGTAACAGGCCGCACCTTCCACACCACGGGGGCAGCCGCGCGCCCTCTCAGGCGCAGGGCAGCCCACCCCACGGCACAGCCCCGGGCCGGGCCGCAGCAGGGCGCGCGCATGGCCCGGCCCATGCCCGGTGGCACCTGCATGGGGGGTGCCTGCATGGATGCCCCCTGCGCGGGTGGCCATGACAACGCCCGCCTTTTCCACCCCCACCCTGCCGCGCCGCTCGCGCTGGCGGGCGTGGCGGTCGGCCAGCCTGCGCTTTTCGCTGGCCTATGGCACGATGTTCGCGCTGTCTTCCATCCTGTTCATGTCGTTCATGTGGTGGGGCACGATCGGGTTCCTTGAGCGCCAGGTGGAAACCGCCATCAACGCCGACGCACGCGGCCTGGCCGAGCGCTGGATGATGGGCGGCCTGCCCACGCTGGCCCTGACCATCGAGGACCGGCTTGAACAGAACCTTGATGATGACGCGATCTACCTGGTCATTGACCCGCAGGGCAATTACCTGACCGGCAACGTCTCCGCCTGGCCCGCCCGGGTGGAGCATACCGACCGGTGGTACAACCTGCCCGATACCCGCGCCGGGCTGCGCGGCATGGCCCAGCTCCATGGCTATAACCTGCCCGGCACGGCGCAGACCCATACCGAAGGCCAACTGGACAGCGGCTACCGCCTGCTGGTGGGGCGCGATGTGCGCGCGCGCGGCATCCTGCGCCACCTGCTGACCGATTCGCTGCTCTGGGCGTGGGTCATGGTCACGCTGCTGGCCATAAGCGGGGCCGTGCTGGTGCACCGCATCTTCCGCCGCATGGTCAAGACCGTGGCGCGCACCACCTCCGCCATTGCGCATGGCGACCTGAGCCGCCGCATGCCGCTGGTCGGCAATGGCGACGAGATGGACCAGGTGGCCGAGGCCATCAATGAAATGCTCGACCGGATCGTGCGCCTGATGGATGGCGTGCGGCAGGTGTCAAACGCCATTGCCCATGACCTGCGCACCCCCATCGCCCGCGCCCGCACCCAGCTTGAAGATGCTGCCCTCCATGCCAGTACGCCCGATGAACTGCGTGGCGCGATCGAGCGCGCGGTGGGCGACCTTGATAACGTGACCGCCGTGTTCGAGGCCCTGCTGCGCATTGCCCAGATCGAGGCCGGCGCGCGCCGCTCGGCGTTCATGACCTTTGACCTCGTGCCCGTGCTGCGCGACGTGGCCGACCTGTATGAAGCCGTGGCCGAGGAGCATGGCATTGCCCTCGCACTCGACCTGCCCGCCCGCCTGTTCTTTTACGGCGACCGCTCGCTGGTGCAGCAGGCGGTGGCCAACATGCTTGATAACGCCATCAAATTCTCGCCCCCCGGCGGCACGGTCTTCGTGCGCGCGCAGTTGCGCGAGAGCGCGCCGGGGCGCCTGGCCGGCCCCACGGGCGAGGGCATGCTCGACCTTTCGGTCAGTGACGAGGGCATCGGCATGAGCGAGGCGGACATGGCGCGCGCGACCGAGCGCTTCTTCCGCGCGGAGAAGGCCCGCCACACGCCCGGCTCGGGGCTGGGGCTTTCCATGGTAAGGGCCATCGTGCAGCTGCATGGGGGGCAGATGCATCTCTCCTCACATGCGCCGGGGCTGACGGTTTCACTCGCCCTGCCCGTGGCCGCGAGCGCCCTGGCCAAAGCGGAGGAGGACCCGTCCTCATCGACGCACATACCAGACATGACTCAAACGTCACCTTTACCCCATCAGCACGACACGAACAGTAGCGTAGAGTAACACGATGAGCCTGCAATCCTCCGTGACGCCCGCCATCGTCGTGATGAGTTTCTGTCTGTGCGGCGCAGCACCCGCGCCGATCGCGCCGCCGGAGGGCACGCCCCAGATCATGACCGCGCGTGATGGCGGAAGCGACAAGCCGGTGATCATTACCAGCGACACCAAGGCCTATTGCACCCGGCTGCTCAACATCATCGATGCCTATGGCCCCGCCCTGCCGCAGGATGTGGATAGCCTGCGCATGCAGGGCGCTGACATGTGCCGCGAGGGGCATATCCGCTCGGGCATCGTACGGCTGCGTCGCGCGTTGGTTGAACTCAAGGAGACCACGCATTCATGATCAGATCGCGTTTTTCATTTCCCGCCCGCGCCAGCCAGAGGGTGGCGCTGTGCGGCCTGCTCGCGGTGGCAGGGCTGCACCCGACAGCAGGCATGGCCCAGACCCCCGACTCCACCCGCCCCGATGGCACCGAGCTCGAACTGAGTGCCTCCGGCACCGTGCAGGCCCCGCCTGATGAACTGACCGCCACCTTCACCGCCGAGGCGCAGGCCGATACCGCCGCCGCTGCCCAGGCGCAGCTCAATGCGCTCATCAGCAAGGCCATCGCCGCCACTGCCCATACGGACGGGCTGGTGATCAATGCCGAATCCTATTTCGTGCATCATGATGAAGGCGATGTGCACCAGAACCGCAAGCCGCAATGGGTGGCGCGGCAGGGCCTGCGCCTGACGGCAGCCGACGGCAAGGTGCTGCTGCCGCTCGTGGGCCGCATCCAGGCCGAAAACCTGGCGCTGACCCGGCTGGACTGGTCGCTTTCACGCACCAGGCGCGCGGAACTGACCCGCAAGGCCGAAACGCTGGCGCTGGAAGACATGCAGGCCCGCGCGCAGGCGGCTGCGGCGACGCTGAAGCTCAGAGTGGCCTCCATCCGTTCGGTCGCGCTGGAGGAGCAGAACTTCCCCCGCCCCATGCCCATGATGATGATGGCCCGCATGGCCCCGGCCGATGCAGCCGCCCCCGAAGCCCCCACCGGCCAGCAGGATGTCACCGCGACAGTGCGGGCGACGGTGATCCTGAAGCCCTGAAAAGTTTTGGGTGCCGCCCTTTTTTCAAGAAGGCGGCATTCTTCTGAAGCTTTTATCCATAAAAAAAGCCCGGAGGGTGATCCCTCCGGGCTTTTGCGTCCTGCACCCCTGAAGGGGGATCAACGCGGTGCCAGCACCATAATCATCTGGCGGTTTTCAAGCTTGGGCATATGCTCAACCTTGGCCAGTTCATCCATCTCGGCGCGGATACGTTCGAGAACCTTCACACCCAGATCCTGATGCGCCATTTCGCGGCCACGGAAGCGAAGGGTCACCTTCACCTTGTCGCCCTCGCCGATGAAGGTCTTCATCGCGCGCATTTTCACCTGATAGTCATTTTCATCAATGTTCGGGCGAACCTTGACTTCCTTGATTTCAATGACTTTCTGCTTCTTGCGCGCTTCGTTGCGCTTCTTCTGCTGCTCGTATTTGAACTTGCCGTAATCGAGCACCTTGGCCACCGGCGGCTCGGCGTTCGGGCTGATTTCAAGCAGGTCAAGACCGGCGGCATAGGCGCGTGCCAGCGCATCACGCGTGGACATGATGCCGAGCATCTCGCCCTCTTCATCGATCAGACGCACCTGCGGCACGCGGATCTCTTCATTGACGCGGGGGCCCTCTCGATTTGGCGGAGTGGGCATCGGGGGTCTGGCTATGGTCAGCTCCTGTAACTGTTGCATTCAAACGGCAGGCAAGGCCATTCCCGCTGCCTACGCGCCGTGGGCAAAGCCACGAAAAAACACGCGGGCAAGGAATGACCTTACATTATGGAAAGATATGTGACGCAAAGACGCGCCCCAGATCAAGTACTGTCTTGTCCCGTGCCCGCGAAAACAGCCATGCAGTTCCGGCACGGGACAGGGATAATCAGCCGCGCTTGCGACGGATATCGGGTGGCAGGGCCTCATATGCAAGGGCCGAGACCGCTTCTTCCAGCGGCAGCACCTCCTGCGTCTTGCCGCCAAGGCGGCGCATGGCCACGGTGTTTTCCTCCGCCTCCTTGCGGCCCACCACCAGGATGACCGGCACGCGCGCCAGGCTGTGCTCGCGAATCTTGGCGTTGATCTTCTCGTTGCGCAGGTCGGCTTCCACCACCAGCCCCGCCGCCCGCAGGCTGTCGGTCACGTGCTGGGCATAATCGGCCGCATCGGTCACGATCGAGGCCACGACCACCTGGGTCGGCGCCAGCCAAAGCGGGAAGCGCCCGGCATGCTGCTCGATCAGGATGCCAAGGAATCGCTCGAACGAGCCAAGGATGGCCCGGTGCAGCATGACAGGGCGATGGCGCGCGCTGTCCTCGCCCACATAGGAGGCATCGAGCCGCTCGGGCAGCACGTAATCGACCTGCAGCGTGCCGCACTGCCAGTCACGGCCAATGGCGTCACGCAGCACGAATTCCAGCTTGGGGCCATAGAAGGCCCCTTCGCCCGGATTGTGCTCGTAGGTGACGCCCGCCATGTCGCAGGCCACTTTCAGGGCATTCTCGGCACGGTCCCATGTCGCGTCATCGCCCGCGCGCTGCTCGGGGCGATCGGCGAATTTGACCCGGAAATGCTCGAATCCAAGGTCCTGGTACACATCGGCCAGCATCCGCACGAAACGCGCGGTCTCATCGGCGATCTGGTCCTCGGTGCAGAAGATATGCGCGTCATCCTGCGTAAAGCCGCGCACGCGCATGATGCCGTGCAGCGCACCCGAGGGCTCATAACGGTGGCAGGCCCCGAATTCCGCCATGCGCAGCGGCAGTTCACGATACGAGCGCAGCCCGTGGCGGAAGATCTGCACATGGCACGGGCAGTTCATCGGCTTGAGGGCAAGGGTCTTGTCCTCGTCCTCCACGGTGGCGATGAACATGTGCTCGCGGTATTTGTCCCAGTGGCCGGATGCCTCCCACAGGGCGCGGTCAACGAGCTGGGGGGTGCGGACTTCCTGGTAGCCGTTGCCGTCCTGCGCGCGGCGCATGTAGTCCTGCAGCACGGTGTAAAGACGCCAGCCCTTGGGGTGCCAGAAGATCTGGCCCACGGCTTCTTCCTGAATGTGGAACAGGTCCATCTCGCGGCCGATACGGCGGTGGTCGCGGCGCTCGGCTTCCTCAAGCTGGTGCAGGTGGGCCTCAAGCTCCTTGCGGTCGCGCCAGGCGGTGCCGTAGATGCGCGTGAGCATGGGGTTGCGGTGGTCGCCGCGCCAGTAGGCGCCCGCCACCTTCATCAGCTTGAAGGCATGGCCCACATCGGCCGTGCCGCGCAAATGCGGGCCACGGCACAGGTCCAGCCATTCGCCCTGGCGGTAGATCGAGATTTCCTCATCCGCCGGCAGGTCGCGGATCAGCTCGGCCTTGAAGCGCTCGCCCCTGTTCTCGAAGAATTCGATGGCCTTTTCCCGCGGCCAGGCCTCGCGCACGAAGGGCTCGTTGGCGGCCACGATCTCGCCCATGCGCTTTTCGATGGCGGCGAAATCCTCCGGGCTGAACGGCTCGTTGCGGTAGAAATCGTAATAGAAGCCATTCTCGATCGACGGGCCAATGGTGACCTGCGTGCCGGGAAAGAGCGACTGCACGGCCTCGGCCAGAACGTGGGCGGCGTCGTGGCGGATCATTTCCAGCGCCTCGGGGTCCTTGCGCGTGATGAAGCGCAGGCTGGCGTCATGGTCGATCTCGCGGCCGATATCCATGAGCTTGCCATCCACTTCCATGGCAAGGGCGGCGCGCGCGAGACCGGCGCCGATGGACTGCGCCACGGTAGTGCCCGTCACTGCCCCGTCAAAGCGGCGAACGGATCCGTCAGGCAGGGTTATGGCAGGCATGGTTTCATTGCTCCGGTAAGAAGATACTGCGCTGTAATGGCGTCACGCGCGCGTTGCCGCAACCCTGTCAACGCGCACGGTGGCCAGATCACGCACATAAATCACCTGTACCTGCCCTGCCCGCACCCCTACCGGGGCAGTCAGCGCGGGGTTGCTGTCAGCAGAAAACAGCACGGTGCACGCGACCCCGAGGGCGGCGGCCATGTGCATGGGGCCGGTATCATTGCCCACGGCCCAGGCCGCGCGCGCCAGCACGCCGCCGAGTTCGAGCAAGGTGGTGCGCCCGGTCAGGTCCACCGCATCAGGACAGGTGTTGCGGATGGTGCGGGCCAGCCCGGTCTCGCCCTTCCCGCCCACGATCACGGGCAGCAGCCCCTGAGCGTGCAGGCGCACGGCAAGGGCCGCGTAGCGCTCCACCGGCCAGCGCTTGGCCGGGCGGTGGGCCGCGGCACCGGGCACGAGCACCGCATAGGGCGCTGGCAGCACGGGGCCGCCACGGGCCAGCCATGACAGGTCGGGCACGGGCAGGTGGTCGAGTCCCGCCCGCCTGAGCTGGTCGCGCTGGCGCGTGCGGGTGTGCATGAAGCGCCGCTGGGGGTTGTCATGAACCGCCTGCGCGCCACGCCCGATTCCCGACCACGCCCTGTGCCCCGAGAGGTGAAAATAGCGCGTGCTGCGCCCCGAGGTCTGCAGGTCGTAGATGAAGTCATACCCGCGCAGCATGCGCCGCAGCGCCATGATGGCGGCAATATCGCGCCACGGCGGCCTGTGGTCGAGCAGCACATGGTCGAACCACGGGCAGGCACGCCCGAGCTCGGCAAGGGGGGGCTGGGTCAGCAGGTCCACCTCATCATGGGCATGATGGGCGCGGATGGCGGCGAAAGGGGCAAAGGACTGCACGAAATCGCCCAGGGCCCCCAGGCGGATGACAAGAATGCGGGCCATCGGTCAGGGTGCCTCGGGGTCGGTTTCCAGCAGGGCAAGGTCCTGACGGGCAAGGTCGGCCTCATCCGAGTCCGGGGCCTGCTTCACGACATCGAGCCAGTCGGCGCGGGCCTGTTCCATCTGGCCCTGGCGCTGGTACAGGATGCCACGCTCGAGCAGGGCCGCGCCGTTATGGGGCATGTCATGCAGGGCGGCATTGATGTCGGCCATGCCCTGATCGATGCGCCCGAGCTTGCGCCACGCCCCCGCGCGCGCCACCAGCGCCTCATCACGCGCGGCAGGCGTGGATGGCAGCGGCGTAAGCATGTCGATGGCGCGCTGGGGCTGGCCAAGCTCCACCGCCACCCGCGCATAGACCAGCTTCAGCGCCGGATCATCAGGGGCCAGTGTCAGGCCATAGGTGGCGCTGTCAAATGCCTGTTTCGGGCTGTCATCAGCCTGCCAGGCGCGGGCCGCCGCCTCCGCCACGCTGGCGCGGCGCAGGCGGGAGGCGGGTGTTTCGGCCACGCTCTCCCTGCCGCCGCGCCGGCCTGCGGGCGGGCCAGCCGGCCAGTCGGGCACGCGTGCCAGGCGGTCGAGCGCCGTGGCGGCGGTGGCGACATCGCCAAGTTCCATCTGGGCCAGGGCGGCGCATTGCTCGGCCTCGAGCCCGCCGCCATGGCTGCGCCAGTCCTCGGCATAATCGCGGGCGCCATCGGGGTCATCGGCCAGGGTGGCGGTGCAGTGGCTGAAATCCCAGCCCTGCGGTGCAGCGGGCGCGGTGGATGAGGGCGTGCCGATGGGCGGCGGTGCCTCCTTTGCCGGGGCCGGTTCATCAGCCCGGACGCGCCCGCACGCAAGGCCCGCGGCCAGCACGAGGCCAAAAGCCATGAAACCCGTGCGCCGGGAACAGGAAAACACCGGCACCGGCCTTGCGGCGGGCCTGCGCCATGCGGCAGGCGCGCAAAAGAATGGCTGGGCAGAAGATCTCATTAGCGCATTCGTCGCCCTGCCTGCAGCCAAGGTCAAGGCCAAAGCCCCATTGATCCACAGACCGTGCAGTTCCATTGCGTTCGTGGTATGGTGAAATGTGATGCAAATTGTTACTGACCGACCCGTCATCCTGCAGGTGCTGCCTGCGCTCGAATCCGGCGGGATAGAACATGGCACGCTCGAAATGGCGCAGGCCATCGTACAGGCTGGCGGCACGGCGCTGGTGGCCAGTGCGGGCGGGCGCCTTGTGCCACGCCTGAAATATATCGGCGCAACCCCCATCGCACTCGAACTCGGGGCCAAGAACCCCTTCTCCATCATGCGCAATGCCAGCAGGCTGCGCCATGTCATGGCCGAGCATGGCGTCAACCTGGTGCATGCCCGCTCGCGCGCGCCTGCCTGGGCGGCCTCGCTTGCATGCCGCCGGGCGGGCGTGCCGCTGGTCACCACGTGGCATGGGGTGCATGCGGCCAACCTGCCGGGCAAGAAACGCTATAACAGCGTGCTGGCCTCGGGCGCGCGGGTCATTGCCATCAGCCAGTACATCGCCACCCGCCTGCGCGATGAATACAAGGTGGGCGACGACCGCCTGCGCCTGATCCCGCGCGGGGCTGACATGCTGCGTTTCGACCCGCATAACGTGCGCGGCAACCGCGTGCAGAAGCTGCTGGGGCTATGGCAGATCCCCGATGGGGCCACGGTCATCATGCTGCCCGCGCGCGTGACCGCGTGGAAAGGCCATGCCGTGCTGATCGAGGCGCTGGCCCACCTCACCCGCACGGAAGGCTTCAGCCGCGACTGGGTGTGCATTTTCGTAGGCGAGGCCAACGCGAAGGAAGGCCGCGCGCTCGTGGCCCAGGCCGAGCGCAGCGGCATTGCAGCCCATCTGCGCTTTGCCGGCCACTGCGCCGACATGCCCGCCGCCATGATGCTGGCCGACATGATCGTGGTGCCCTCACGCAGGCCCGAGCCGTTTGGCCGCGTGGTGGTGGAGGCCCAGGCCATGGGCCGCCCCGTGATCGTGGCCGCCCATGGCGCGGCGCTGGAAACGGTGGAGAATGGCGTGACCGGCTTTGCCTTCCCCCCCGATGACACGCAGGCGCTGGCCGCGTGCATCCGCCACGTGGCCGGGCTGTCGGCAGACGAACGCGCGGAGCTGGCCGTGTGTGCACGCGAAAACGTGCTGCTGCATTATTCCACCCAGGCCATGCAGTACGCGACCCTGTGCGTTTATGATGAACTCCTGCACACCCGGCTTGCGGACACATTCTATCACGCCACCATGGGCGGCGCGGAATGGGATGAGGAAGCCCTGCCCCAGGCGGGCTGAGGGGCACTGCGCCGTAATTATGTCATATACGGTGCAACAATGCCTTGATCTGCCTCATGGCCACCCGAAAACGGTGGCCGAGCATCCAGCCCGGAGCATGGGCCATATGCAAGGGGCTGTTTTACGGTCGACAACCCGGCTGAAATTCTTCACCCATGGCACATTCTGATTCCTGGCGGACGGGGATGCCCGCTGACCGCCGTTTAACGTGAACACTTCGGGACTGCACCACATGAACCAGATTTCCCCCGTCCAGACAGACACCGCCGCCACGCCCGGCCAGCACGACCTGCGGCGGGTCAATTCCAACCCGGATTTCTGGTATCCGGTGGCGTGGTCGGCCGACCTGCGCAAAAACAAGACGCTGGCCGTAAGCTTCGCGGGCATTCCCATGGTGCTCGTCCGCCCCGAGGAAGGCACCGTCTTCGCGCTGTTCGACCGCTGCCCCCACCGCCAGGTGCCGCTGAGCAAGGGCACCGTCAATGGCCAGACCGTACGCTGCTGCTATCATGGCTGGGCGTTTGGCCGCTCGGGCCGCTGCATCGACGTGCCCTATCTGGGCAAGGGCAAGATGCCCAACGGCGTGCGCACCTTCCCCGTGCGCGAGGCGGGCGGGCTGATCTTCGTCTTTCCCGGCGATGCGGCCAAGGCCGAGAGCACGCCTTTCCCCAAGCTCGCGCAGACCGACAACCCCAAATACAAGACCAAGCATTTCAGCCCGCGCGTGAACTGCCACTACACCTTCATGCACGAGAACCTGATGGACATGAACCATCAGTTCCTGCACCGCCGCCAGATGGGCCAGATCAAGGCGCGTTTCCTTGGCCAGGACAAGGGCGAGGACTTCATCGAGGCCCGCTACAGCTTCATGCGCTGCGCAGGCCAGCAGCCCCTGGCCGAGCGCCTGATCTTTGGCAAGCACAAGGACCTCAACGGCCGCGAACAGCCCGTTGAGGAAGTGGTGACCATCCGCACCGAATACCCGTACCAGACCCTGCGCATCACCGACAAGGACGGTGACCTGATCATGGACCTGTGGACGGCCTACGTGCCGGTGGACAAGGACGAGCGCATTACGCAGTCCTTCGGGCTGCTGTCCATCCTGCGCCCACAGACCCCGCTGCTGATCGACCTGATCTGGCCCGCGCTGGGCTGGTTCACCAACCGCATCTTCCTTGAAGACAAGGAAATTGTGGAACTGGAGCAGGCGGCCTGGAACGAGGTTGGCTACGACCGCAATGTCGAGATCTTCCCCGTGGTCAAGGCGCTGCGCGAGCTGCTCACGCGCTGCGGCATCCCGCAGGATGCCACGCAGCCCGGTGAAGTCGCGCCAGTGGCCCCGCCTGCCGCCTGCGCCGCCGAACCCGAAACCACGGCCTGAGTGCCCCGCCATCCGCCCTGTGCCGGGGCGGATGGCCCTGCTCCTGAACGAAACACCGCCATGACCGACCGGCCCGACACCCCCCGCCTGACCGACCGGGCGGAAGCCGCCCGCCTTGCCCGCCTCGAGCGCGAGGCCGAAGCCCTGCGCGCCAACCTGCGGCGGCGCAAGCAGCAGAGCCGTGCGCGCACCACGCCGCCCGCGGCCGCGCCGCAGGACACATCCGGCAACGAAGCGTGATTTTGCCGGTTGCGGTTGGCCGATCACTTCGTTAGTGGTCGCGCAAGCTGCAGGGCACGCCCTGCGCGCAATCCATGCCTGAGGAACGGACACCATGCCCATAATGCCTGATACGTGGATTCGCCGCATGGCCACGGAACACGGCATGATCGAGCCTTTCGTGGAAAAACAGAGCCGTGAGGGCGTGATTTCCTTCGGCCTGTCCTCCTATGGCTACGATGCCCGCATCGCCAATGAATTCAAGATTTTCACCGACGTGGACAACGCGGTGGTCGACCCCAAGAACTTTGCCGAGAACAGCTTCGTCACCCGCCATGGCGACTGCTGCACCATTCCGCCCCACAGCTTCGTGCTGGCGCATACGGTCGAATATTTCCGCATACCACGCGATACGCTGGTGGTGTGCCTGGGCAAGTCCACCTATGCGCGCTGCGGCATCATCGTCAACGTGACCCCGCTGGAGCCGGAATGGGAAGGGCAGGTCACGATCGAGATCAGCAACACCACGCCGCTGCCCGCGCGCATCTATGCCAATGAGGGCATCTGCCAGTTCCTGTTCTTTCAGGGGGCCAGCCCGTGCGAGGTCAGCTACGCCGACCGCAAGGGCAAATACATGGGGCAGGTCGGCGTCGCCCCACCGCGCATGTAAGCAGGAACCGCAAGCCTATGGACCGTTTCATCATCCACGGCGGCCACCCGCTGCGTGGCGACATCGTTATTGGCGGGGCCAAGAACTCCGCCCTCAAGCTGCTGGTGGCGGGGCTGCTCACGCCCGAGAAGCTGGTGCTGGAAAACGTGCCCCGCATTGCCGATATCCGCACCATGCGCCGCCTGCTCGAGCAGCATGGCCTGAACGTGGAAGACGTGAGCGGCGATGGCGGCACGCTTTCGGTCGGCGGCGAGATCACCAATACGGAAGCGCCGTACGACATCGTCTCCATGATGCGCGCCTCGATCCTGGTGCTCGGCCCGCTGCTGGCGCGCTGTGGCGAGGCCCGCGTGTCGCTGCCCGGCGGCTGCGCCATCGGCACCCGCCCCGTTGACCTGCACCTCAAGGCGCTGGAAACGCTGGGCGCGAAGATCACGCTCGAGAACGGCTACATCCATGCCGAGGCCCCGAACGGGCTGAAGGGCGAGCGGGTCATCCTGCCGTTTGCCTCGGTGGGGGCGACCGAGAACCTGCTCATGGCAGCCTCGCTTGCCAAGGGCCGCACCGAGATCATCAACGCGGCCCGCGAGCCCGAGATTGGCGATCTGGTCGGCTGCCTCAACGCCATGGGTGCCCGCATTACCGGCACTGGCACCGGCAAGCTGGTGATTGACGGGGTGGACGGGCTGCATGGTGCGCGCTACCGCGTCATGCCCGACCGCATCGAATGCGGCACCTATGCCTGTGCGGCCGCCATTACCGGGGGCGAGCTGCGCCTTGTGGGCGGCCAGGTCGAGCATCTCGGCGCCGTGGTGCGCGCGTTGGAGGAAGCCGGCGTGGAAATGGTGCAGGAGGACGGGGCCGTGCGCGTGCAGCGCACCGGGGCGCTACGCGGGGTCGATATCATGACCGAGCCCTATCCCGGCTTTCCCACCGACATGCAGGCGCAGTTCATGGCGCTGCTCTCGGTGGCGGAAGGGGCGTCGATGGTGACCGAGACCATCTTCGAGAACCGCTTCATGCATGTGCCCGAGCTCAACCGCATGGGCGCGCGCATCAACGTGCATGGCTCGTCGGCCATCATCCGCGGCGTGCATTCGCTCTCGGGCGCGCCGGTCATGGCAACCGACCTGCGGGCCTCGTTCTCGCTCATCCTGGCCGGGCTTGCCGCCCATGGCGAGACGATCCTGAGCCGGGTCTATCACCTTGACCGTGGCTATGAGGCGGTCGAGCGCAAGCTTGCGCAGGTTGGCGCGCATATCGAGCGCGTTTCAGGCTGAGGCCCCTGCCCTGACAAAAGGGCGCTTCCTGCATGATGGCTGAATGTGGTATGCGCGCATGTCACTCAGGGCCGCCCGTGCCATGCACGGCCGGCCTGCCTTCACGCGCGGAGAATGCATTGACCGTCCTGTCACCGGCCCAGAACGCCATTCCGGAAACGGATAGCCCGCTGGTACTCGCCCTGCCCAAGGGCCGTATCCTCAAAGCCGCGGCGCCGCTTCTGCATATGGCGGGCATCGTGCCCGGCCCGGACTTCAGTGACGACAAAAGCCGCCTCCTGCGTTTTGAAACCAATGACCCCGGCATTGACGTGGTGCGCGTGCGCTCGTTCGATGTCGCGACCTTCGTGGCCTTTGGCGGAGCGCAGATCGGCATCTGCGGCGCCGATGTGCTGATGGAGTTCGACTACCCCGAAATCTATGCCCCGCTTGACCTGGGCATTGGCGGCTGCCGCATTTCCATCGCCCAGCCGAAGGACCGCAGCAGGCAAGAAGACAACCCCAACCGCCTCTCGCAGGTGCGGGTAGCCACCAAGTATCCCTCGCTCACGCGGCGGCATTTCGCGGCGCGCGGCATCAATGCCGCCATCGTGCACCTGCATGGCGCAATGGAACTGGCCCCGGTGCTGGATCTGTCGCACCTGATTGTCGATCTGGTTGACACCGGCTCCACGCTGCGCGCCAACGGGCTGGAGGAAACCCAGACCATCGCCCACATCACCAGCCGCCTGATCGTCAACCGCACGGCGCTGAAAACCCAGCCCGAGCGCATCAGCGCGATCATCAACCGTTTCCGCACGGCGCTGGCCAAGGAGCACGAGGCATGAAGCGCCTTACAAGCACCCAGGCGGATTTCCGCGCCGAATTCAAACGCCTGCTGGCCGAGCGTGACAGCGATACCGCCCGCGTCGATGGCCCCGTGACCGAGATCCTCGCCGCCGTGCGCAAGCGCGGGGATGAGGCGCTGTGCGAATTCACCAACCGCTTCGACCGCACCAGTGTCACCCCCGCCACCCTGCGCATCACGCCCGAAGAGGTCGCGGCCGCCTGCGCCGATGTCAGCCCCGCCCTGCTCGAGGCGCTGGAAGTCGCCGCCACCCGCATCGAATCCTTCCACAAGGCGCAAATGCCCACCGACATGAAATATGTCGATGCTGCGGGCGTGACACTGGGCATGCGCTGGACGGCGCTGGACTCGGTGGGGCTGTACGTGCCCGGCGGCAAGGCGGCCTATCCTTCCTCCGTGCTGATGAACGCCATCCCCGCCCATGTGGCGGGGGTCGGGCGCATTGCCATGTGCGTGCCCACGCCCGATGGCATGCTCAACCCGCTCGTGCTCGCCGCCGCCCGCCGCGCGGGCGTGACCGAGATCTACCGCGTGGGCGGGGCGCAGGCCGTGGGGGCGATGGCCTACGGCACCGCCACCATCGCCCCGGTTGACCGCGTGGTGGGGCCGGGCAACGCCTATGTGGCCGAAGCCAAGCGGCAGGTGTTCGGCACGGTGGGCATCGACAGCATTGCGGGCCCGTCGGAAGTGGTGGTGATTGCCGATGGCAACAACGACCCCCGCGCCATCGCCCTTGACCTGCTGGCCCAGGCCGAGCACGACCCCATGGCCCAGTCCATCCTGATCACGCCCGATGCCGGCATGGCGGACAAGGTGGCGCAGGCGGTGGCGACCGAGCTGGAAACCCTGCCGCGCGCGGCAATCGCCCGCGCCAGCTGGGATGCGCATGGCGCGATCATTACCGTGCGCGACCTTGATGAAGCGGCTGACCTTGTAAACGAGATCGCGCCGGAGCATCTGGAACTCATGATCGACAACCCGCAGCCGGTGTTTGACCGCGTGCGGCATGCGGGCGCGATCTTCGTGGGGCGCTACTGCCCCGAGGCGATCGGCGATTACGTGGGCGGGCCGAACCATGTGCTGCCCACCAGCCGCACGGCGCGGTTCTCATCGGGGCTTTCGGTGTTCGACTTCATCAAGCGCACCACGTTCATCGAAGCACAGGCCGAGTCGCTGCGTGAAATCGGGCCTGCCGCCGTCAGCCTTGCCGAGGCCGAAGGGCTTGATGCCCATGCCCTGAGTGTAGCGGTACGGCTGGCAAAGCTGGACGGCGCACGATAACGGAGCTTGACCCCGGCGGCGAGTCTCCCCACATAAACCAACCGTACTGCGCCGCGGGTCCGCGGCAGGACGGCACTTTTGATGATTGAAGGACACGATGTCTAAAGAAGACATGATCGAATTCAGCGGCACGGTTACCGAACTGCTGCCCAATGCCATGTTCCGCGTTACACTGGACAACGAGCACACCATCCTCGCGCATACCAGCGGCAAGATGCGCAAGAACCGCATCCGCGTGCTCGCCGGTGACCGCGTGAATGTGGAAATGACGCCTTATGACCTGACAAAGGGTCGCATCACCTTCCGCTTCAAGTAAGCCGCCCTTGTCGGTCATGACCGGAACCACCGCGCCCGCTGGCGCGGAGGCGGAGGTGCGGCTTGTCCTTGCCTCGGCTTCACCCCGCAGGCTTGACCTGCTGCGCCAGATCGGGCTTGTGCCCGGTCAGGTCCTTCCTGCCAATATCGATGAAACGCCCGGCCGTGATGAACTGCCCCGCCCCTATGCCGAGCGCCTCGCCGCTGAAAAGGCGGCGCATGTGGCAGGCCAGGTCGAAGGCCCCGCACTCATACTGGCAGCCGATACGGTCGTGGCCCTTGGCCGCCGCATCCTGCCCAAGGCGGAAGATGAACAGACGGCGCGCGCCTGCCTCGAGCAGCTTTCGGGCCGGCGCCATACCGTCTTTACCGCCATTGCCCTGCGCCCTACGCCTGCATGGGCGCAAGGGCGCGCAAGCAACCGCATTGTTGCCAGCACGGTCACGTTCTCGCGCCTGACCCCTGCACAGATCGATGCGCTCATTGCCGCAGGCGACTGGCAGGGCAAGGCGGGCGGCTACGCCATACAGGGCCATGCGGCGGCGTTCGTGCGCTTCATGTCAGGTAGCTACACCGGCATTGTGGGCCTGCCCCTGTTCGAGACGGCCCAGCTGCTGCGCGGGCAGAAGGGAAGCTGGCTTTCGTGAGCGCGCGCATCTGCGCAAGCAGCAGCCCCGGTGAAATCCGCATTGCCGTAACCCTTGATGGCCTGATGCAGGAATTCGCCCTGTGGCGGCCAGACATGCCCGATGGGGTAGGCGATATCTACCGTGCCCGCGTCAGCGCGCATGCGCCGGCACTCGGCGGCACGTTCGTGACCCTGCCGGGGCAGGACCAGGCGGGCTTTCTGCCCGATTCGGAAGGGCTGGGTCCACTGACCCAGGGACAGACGGTGCTTGTCACCGTCACCCGCAGCGCACAGGGCGGCAAGGGCGTGCGGCTTGGCGCGCGCAACCTGCCCCCCGACCTGCCCGGCGGCGCCGACCCCCGGCTGCTGCGGCGCGGCCTCACCCCGCTGGAACGGCTGGCCGCGCGCTACCCTGAGGCGCCCATCGTCATTGATGACGCGGCCATTGCCACGCTTCTGCCTGCCAGCCTGCACCCGCGCCTGTCCCGCGCCAGTTCCGCCTTTGACAGCGACCTGCGCGCCCAGGCCGATGCGCTGGAGGAGGCCACCGTGTCCCTGCCCGGCGGCATGTCGGCCAGCATTACGCCCACCCCGGCCCTGGTTGCGATCGACATGGATGGCGGGGCTGCCACCAGCATGGACCGCCGCCCCAAGCAGACCGCTCAGTTTGCCGCCAACCGCGATGCCCTGCCCGACCTGATGCGCCAGTTGCGGCTGCGCAACCTGTCGGGGGCGATTGTGGTTGACGTGGCGGGGCTTGCCATCCGCAAGCGCCGCGCGCTGGGCGATACGATCGAGACCGTGCTGCGCGATGACCCGCTGCGCCCGCGCTTTATGGGCTTTACGGCGCTGGGCCTGGCCGAGATCGTGCGCCCGCGCGTGCACCCGCCGCTACATGAGCTGTTTCATTCACGCGAGGGCCGCATGCTGCATGCCCTGCGCGGGCAGATGCAGGCCTATCGCGGCATGCCGCCCAACGGGCAGCCCGTGCGGCTGGCCTGCGGTCGTGGCATAGTGCAGATGATGCAGGACCATCCGGGCTGGGTGGAGGACTTCATGCGCCTGACCGGTCGCGTGCTCCACCCCGTTGCCGACCCGGCCCTGCCCGCCCATGGCTGGAGATTTGAACCATGACCGCGCAGCCGCCGCCCAAAGCCGCCCCCTGCCCCATCTGTGGCCAGCCTGCCAGCCCGCGCTACCGGCCGTTCTGCTCGCGGCGTTGCGCGGATGTGGACCTTGGCCGCTGGTTCTCGGGACAGTATCGCGTGCCCTCGACTGAAATTCCTTCCGAAATGGATGAAAAATACACAAGACGGGTTGATCCCGATGATGAGGTGGAGTAAACGCTTGTCCAACGTCATGACGGCCCAGCCCCATGACCTAGCCGGACCAACGGCCCGGTGCCCAAGTAGCTCAGTTGGTAGAGCATGCGACTGAAAATCGCAGTGTCACTGGTTCGATCCCGGTCTTGGGCACCATTTTATCAGCAAAAACCTATCTGATAAAACTTGCATGATTGTGCCACTCGGCCCAGCCAGTCCTTCCGGCTGGGCACGATCTGTCGCACAGGCATCATTGTCCCGATGCGGAAGCCTCCATCATTTCACGGATCATATGACCCGCCCGGCTCAAGGCTTCATTACTATTGAGGCCACTGGGCGCAGAAAGGTGGGAGACAACAGCAAATGGGATTGGACCGGGGCGAAGGTAGATCACCTTGCCATGACCGTTTACCTGGAATTCCCTGCGTTCAAGCGCGACCTCCCCGCCGAATACCACCTGCATGAAATCCTGGACATGCGTTACGCCAACACCGAGGAACAGGCGGGGCCGTCGCTGCACGACAGCCTCATGCATCCGGGCAAAGCATACTTCCCTGATAGCGCGTATATAATCCTCTTTATCCCGAAACCCGCTACGCAACTGTGCATCCGTGGACCATGTCTCCAGAGTTCGGCATTCAAAAGGGAAAAGATTGGTCTGGAAGTAACCCGTCGTTCTGCTTTCAAATATCTTCTGCTTTTTTGCATAGTCATAAGCAGTTTCTATATTCTGGCCTTCAATGACGGAAATCAGTTTGAAGGCATTCCTGTTATAGGTCCACCGGTCCCATTGTACTTCTACGGGATACTCTCCCTCAGGGAGTTCATAGCCTGCGGGAACAGGTGCTTCCCCATATTCAATGCCACATAACCATAACGAACGATGGGTAGGCGAACCGATATCCCCAGGGCCATCAAACGTATGTTTCCGGATGGAAGCGGGAAGTTCGGCCACTGATGGCGCATGTCGGGTCATAAAAAATCCATTCCTGTTCAAGATGCCGGTCATAAAATGCCGGTTTCCCCTACAGGCTCGAGCATGCTGTAACGATGGCATTTTCGATTTGATAATATGAAAGGGCTACCCTGCATAAAAGGCATCCCTTCCCGGTATGGAAACAGCCATGCCCCTGCCCGCCTCAGGCGGAAGCCAGAGGCGGAAAAAGTCTTTGCCCTCAGGCCGTGAGCGGGCGGTCCGTGGCTTCAAACAATAGCGGCTCACCCTGCGCGGTAGGCGCGATCTGGTTTTCCCACATGACCACGTTGCCGCGGATGATGGTGCCCATGGGGCGACCGGTCAGTTCATCGCCCACAAACGGCGACCAGCCACATTTGGAGGCCAGCCATTCCTGCTGCACCGTCCAGCGCGCGCCAAGATCGACCACCGAGAAATCCGCGTCGTACCCCACCGCGATGCGCCCCTTGCGCACCAGCCCGAACAGGCGCTGCGGGCCAGCCGATGTCATGTCCACCAGACGGCGCAGCGACAGCCGGCCCTGTGCCACATGGTTGAGCATGAGCGGCAGCAGGGTCTGCACGCCCGGCATGCCTGATGGGGTATCGGGATACGCGCGCTGCTTGGCCGCGAGCGGATGGGGCGCATGATCGGAGCCGATGATGTCGGGCACGCCCTGGCCCATCCAGTACCACAGCCCGTCGCGATATTTCTGGCCACGGATGGGCGGGTTCATCTGCGCCAGCGTGCCCAGCCGGGCATAGGCGTCCTCGCCTGCCAGCGTCAGGTGCTGGGGCGTTACCTCGCAACTGGCAATGTCCTTGTGGCCGGACAGGAACTCGAGTTCGGCCGGCGTGGTCACATGCAGCACATGGATGCGCCGCCCCGTGCGCCGCGCCAGCTGCACGATACGCTGCGTGGCGCGCAGGGCCGTTTCCTCATCACGCCAGACCGGGTGGCTCGACGGGTCGCCCGCCTTGCGCTCGTTCAGGCGCTCATGCAGGCGGGTCTCGTCCTCGGCATGAATCGCGACGCGGCGGCGGCCCGAGCGCAGCACCCGCTCAAGCACCGCATCATCGGACACCAGCAGGCTGCCGGTGGAAGACCCCATGAAAATCTTGATCCCCGCCGTGCCCGGCAGCATTTCCAGCTCGGCGCAGCGATCGGCGTTATCGGTCGTGGCCCCGACGTAAAAGGCATGGTCGCACCACATGCGCCCGCGCGCGTGCTCGAGCTTGGCCACCACCGCCTCGGGGCAGT
Organism: Komagataeibacter xylinus; assembly: GCF_004302915.1. GTDB lineage: Bacteria > Pseudomonadota > Alphaproteobacteria > Acetobacterales > Acetobacteraceae > Komagataeibacter > Komagataeibacter xylinus_C. The sequence continues at coordinate 74,291 of NZ_QQBI01000004.1, forward strand.
CGGTGGGCGGCTTGGTGTTGGGCATTTCAAACACGGCAGTCACGCCCCCCATCACGGCGGCAAGGCTGCCGGTGGCAAGGTCTTCCGCAGCCGTCAGCCCCGGCTCGCGAAAATGGACCTGCGTGTCGATCACGCCCGGCAGCACGGTCAGACCCGTGCAGTCAATGACCCGGCCCGCGTCACCCTGGCCGCCAATGCGGGCAATCCGCCCGTCACGCACGTAAACATCGGTCACGACCGTGGCGTCAGGCAGGACAACGCTGCCATTTTTCAGACAGAGATCAAAAATGGGTAGGGTCATGGAATTATCCTGTGGCCAGAACCCGCAACCGGCGGCATGCGGCAGGCGGGCGCAGGGGTTGCTGATCGTGTTTGTATGGCATGCGTCCGGCGTCATGCAAACCGCCCATACAAAGACACCCCGGTCCTTGCGGGCCGGGGTGCGGGTCATGAATGCCGATGCAGGCGGGTGCCTTATTCGTTGATGGCGGCGCGGTTTTCCTTGGCTTCCTTCAGCACGGCGGAGAGACGGTCATCACGCAGCCATTCCTCCAGCTTTTCCGGCGTCATGGGGCGGGCGAACAGATAGCCCTGCACCACATCGCACCCAAGCTGGCACAGCAGGTCAAGCTGGCGCACGGTTTCCACGCCTTCGGTCACCACCGTCATGCCAAGACGGCCGCCAATGCCAATCACCGCCGTGGTCACGGCCTGGGCGTTGGCATCGTGCTCAAGGTTCATGATGAAGCTGCGGTCGATCTTGATCTCGGTCAGCGGCAGGCGCGTCAGCCTTGAAAGCGACGAATACCCCGTGCCGAAATCATCCATCGACAGCGCCACGCCAAGGTTACGGATGGACTGGAGGACCATGTTCGTGTCCTCGTTTTCAGTCATCATCACACTCTCGGTAATCTCGACCGTCAGGCGATGGGGCTCGAGCTTGCTGTCACTGAGCAAGCGGGCAATGAAGCCGGGCAGGTTGCGGTTGCGGAAATGACCGGCGGAAAGGTTGACCGCCACCGTGGGCACGTAAATGCCGTGGGCATCCCATTCCAGTATCTGCCGCACGGCGCGCTCGAGCGACCAAGTGCCGATGGCCTCGATCTGCCCGGTTTCCTCCGCCACGGCAATGAAGCGCGAGGGGTAGATGTTGCCCAGCGTGGGGTGGTTCCACCGCGACAGCGCCTCCACGCCATACAGCGTGTTGTTGCGCACGTCGACCTGCGGCTGGTACTGCAGGTTGAGCAGGCCCTGCGCCAGCGATTCACGCAGCGCCGAGCCCAGCAGCAGCCGGTCCTGCGCGGCCTTGTTGTCTTCCGAGCGGGCAAGGTGGGTCATGCCCAGCCCCGAGCGCTTGGCCTGCCGCATGGCCTGCTCGGCATAGCTGAGCAAGGATTCACCATCCGGCCCGTTCTCGGGGAACAGGCTGATGCCGATGCCCAGCGTCGGCACGATCATGTTGCCGCCGATCTCGATGGGCTGCTTGACGCAGCCATGCAGGATATCGGCAAATTTGAGCGCATCTTCCTGGCGCGTGTTGGGCACGATGATCAGGAACTCGTTCGGACCGGAACGGCTGAGCACGTAATTGCTGCGCGAAGCACCCTTGAGCCGCTCGGAAACGGATTTCAGGAAGCCATCGCCATTGATATGGCCCAGCGCATCGTTGATATCGCGGAAGCGGTCGATATCGATCATGTACAGCGCGAAATGATTGTCACCCGGCTGGCCGATCAGCGAGCGGATGACCTTGTGCACCGCCGTACGGTTGAGGAAGCCGGTCAGCGGATCGTAGTTCGACAGCTGCGAGATGTGCTGGCGCGCCTCATGCTGCTCGATCAGCACGCCACAGAACGGCACGCAGCTGTTCACGATCTGCGCGGGCCAGCCGCCCCGGTTGCGCTCGGAGCGCGAATACAGCGCGAAGATGCCGGTAATGCGCCCGTTGCGCGTGCGGATGGCCGAAGCCCAGCAATGGTGCAGCCCCAGCGAGATGCCAACCGAGCGGTAGCTGTCCCACACGATGGTCGTCGCCTCGTTCAGGTCATTGGCGAGGGCGGCAATATCGGCCTCGGTCAGGCGCATGTCTTCCAGGGCCGCGGCAAAGCGGCGCGGCATGCCCGGGCCCGAGAGGATGCGCAGGCGGCTCTGCTCGTCGAGCAGGATCAGCACGGCAACCGTATTGGGCACCAGCGTCTCGACCTCGCGGCAGACCATGTCGGCCACGTCCTGGATCTGGATCTCGCTCGACAGCGAGCGGAACACCGTATTCTGCAGCTCCACCACCCGGCTGCGATGGCCCGCGCCGGTAATGCCGCGCACCATCATCAGGCGGTAGCGGCGCCCGTCGGCCCCCACGCGCGCCGCGGTCAGGCTGACCTCGGCGGAGATGTAGTCGCCGCTGCGGTTCTCGAACGTGACCTCCCTCGACACCGGCTCAATCGCCTGGATCGAGGCATTGATGTCAAAGGGTGCCGCCCCATTCTCCACCGATGCGGCCATGAGCTCCCCCACGGGTCGCCCCGTGAGCTGGCCCGGGTCATAGCCCCATAACGTCTCGGCTGCCGGGTTGGCATAGAGGATCATGTTATGGTCATCGATGATGACCATGCCATCTTGCGCCTGATGCAACAGTTCAAAACTGATCTCAGGAATGGCCACAACAGCTGGCGAAGGGGTGGGATTCTGCGTTTTCATAGGGATCCAAGGTTAAGCAGGCCTGTTTCCAACCAGGCATGGAGACAGCGAACAAGCCAGAAATTGTGGCGAGCCTATTTCTTCGTTTTGCTTTCGGACTCTTCAGAGGCGATCAGTTCGAGCGCAAGGGTCTTGGCTGGCCCCTGCGACCATTCAAGCAGTTCCGCCGGCGGCATCGGCCGTGCGAACAGATAGCCCTGCACCACATCGCAGTTCAGGTCCTGCAGCAGCTTGAGCTGGGCCTCGGTCTCGACGCCCTCGGTCACGACGGTCATGCCCAGGCGGTTGCCGATGCCGATCACCGCCGTGGTCACGGCCTGGGCGTTGGGGTCATGATCAAGGTTCATGATGAAGCTGCGATCGATCTTGATCTCGGTCAGCGGCAGGCGCGTCAGCCGCGAGAGCGACGAATACCCGGTGCCGAAATCATCCATCGACAGGCCAACGCCAAGGTTACGGATGGCGGCGAGGCCTTCCATCGTATCCTCGTTCTCGTCCATCATCACGCTTTCCGTAATTTCCACGCACAGGCGGTCCGGCGAGATCTGGCGCTCCTTGAGGATGCGCTCGATCAGCGCGGGCAGCCCGCGATTGCGGAAATGGGCAGCCGACAGGTTGACCGAAACGGTCGGCACGTAAAGCCCGGCGCGCTCCCAGTCGATGATCTGTTTTGTCGCCTCTTCGAGCGACCAGGTGCCGATCGTCTCGATCTGCCCGGTATCCTCCGCCACCGCGATGAAGCGCGAGGGGTAGATGTTGCCCAGCGTCGGATGCTTCCACCGCGAGAGCGCTTCCACGCCATACAGCTTGCCGGTCTTGATATCGACCTGCGGCTGGTAATGCAGGTTGAGCATGCCCTTGGCCAGTGAGTCCCGCAGCGCCGAGCCCAGCAGCAGCCGGTCCTGGGCGGCGCGGTTATCAGCCGTGCTGGACACGCAGTAGCCGCCGCGCGCCTCCTTCTTGCACCGGCGCATGGCAATCTCGGCATGGCCAAGCAGGGATTCGCTATCCGGCCCGTTCTCGGGAAACAGGCTGATGCCGATGCCAAGGGAGACGACGAGCAGGTTCCCCGCGATCTCGATGGGTTCCTGCATGGCCTTGATCAGCGTTTCGGCAAAGGCCACGGCCTTGGCTTCATCACTGTCGGGCATGACGATGACGAACTCGTCCCCGCCCGATCGGCTGAGGATGTAATTGCTGCGCGACAGCTCCTTGAGCCGCTGGGCCACCGCCTTGAGGAAGGCATCGCCATTCATGTGGCCAAGCGTGTCGTTGATATCGCGGAAACGGTCGATATCGATCATGAACACCGCGAATTCGTTGTCACCCGGGCGGTCGATCATCGACTTGATGACCGTGTGGATGGCGGTGCGGTTATGGAAGCCGGTCAGCGAATCATGGTTGGCGAGCTGGGCGATATGCTGCTGCGCCTCATAGTTCTCGATCACCACGCTACAGAAGGGCACGCAGCCCGACACGATCTTCTGCGGCCAGTCGCTCAGCTTGTACTGGTTGCGCGAATACAGCGCGAAAATGCCCGAAATGCGCCCGTTGCGCGATTTGATGGCCGAGGCCCAGCAGTTGTGCAGCCCCAGCGAGATGCCGAGCGAGCGGTAGCTGTCCCACACGATGCTGTTGGCTTCCGACAGGTCATTGCCCAGCGCCGCAAGGTCGCCTTCGGTCAAGGACATGTTCTCGAGTGCCGCGGCATAACGGCGCGGCAGGCCGGGACCGGACAGGATGCTCAGGCGGTTGTTCTCATCAAGCAGGATGATGACCGAGACCGTGTTGGGCACGAAGCTTTCCACCTCGCGGCACACCAGATCGGCCACGTCTTCGACCAGCATGTCGTTGGAGATGGCCTGGAACACCGTATTCTGCAGGTCAAGCAGCTTGCGGCGGTGGCTCTCCTCGGTCACGCCTTTCATGAAGGCCATGTAATAGCGCTTCTTTTCCGGCCCGAGCAGCGCGGTCGAGATCGACATCTCGCCCGAGATGTAGTCACCCGCCTTGTTCTCGAACGTCACCTCGCGCGAGGTGCCGACAATGCGGTTCACGCCCGTCTTGCGGTTCTTGTAAATGTAGCTGTCATGATCGCCACGATAGACCGAAGGTACGAGGCAGCTCACGTTGCGGCCCAGCACCTCGTCCTCGGAATAGCCCCAGAGTTTCTCGGCCGCCGGATTGAAAAAGACCACCTCGTTGCGTTCGTTGATGATGACCACGCCATCGGTCGCCTGCTCGAGCAGCTGGAGGCTGACATCAGCATTCATGTCAAGTTCGTGCTTCGGGGTCTGGGCAGACGTCATTGCGGGGGCATCGTGAGGGTTCATTACATGCTCTTGCTGTTTCATGAGAAAATTCGCGCCTCTCAGATACAGGGACTGGCTACGGGAGAAGAGACGGCGCGTATGGAACGGGCGGGAGCCCCCGCCCCTGTCATGGCTGCTGCCTGGGCCGACTGCGCGGGGTGGCCGATCAGGTAGCCCTGGCCTTCGTCACACCCTTCGGCGGAGGCGATGCTGAACTGGCCTGTGGTTTCGATTCCCTGTGCCAGAACCGATATGCGCAGCGCGTGGCCCATGAGCAGGATGGAGCGCACAAGCTGCGCCGCGACCGGGTCGGTATCGACCTGCTGCATGAGCGAACGATCGATCTTGAGCTTGGTGAAGGGGAACACACGCAGCATGTGCAGCACCGACTGGGCGCCCCCAAACTCATCAAGGGCGAGGCGCACCCCAAGGGCCTGCAGGCTGTTGGCCATGGCCAGCGCACGGTCGGGATTGCGCTGCACGGTTTCTTCCGTGATCTCGATGACAAGGCGGTCAGGCGCCAGCCCGCTACGGGCAAGGTTTTCCTGCACGGCCACGACAAAGCGCGGCTGGAGGAACTGGGCGGCGGACATGTTGACCGCGATGCGGATGTTTTCATCCCACCCTGCCGCGGCCTTGCAGGCTGTCTGCAACACCCATTCGCCGAGCTTGATGATCAGGCCGCTCTCATCGGCAAGCTGCAGGATCTCGCGGGGGGCTATGGCGCCACGCTCGGGGTGCTCCCAGCGCAGCAGCGCCTCGTAACCCGAGATCTCGCCCGTGGCCACCACGGTCTGCACCTGGTAGAACAGCGAAAGCGCCCCGTTGGCCATGGCGGTCTTCAGGTCCTCGCCCAGCGCACGGCGTTCGCGCATGTTCTGGTCGAGCGTGCTTTCATAATACCAGATGGTGTGGTGCGGGTCGGTCTTGGCGCGATACATGGCCATGTCCGCGCGCGAGATCAGGGTCTCGCTGTCGCTCGCATCCACGGGGTAGACCGCAACGCCAATGCTGCCGCCACTGGTCACCACGTAATCCTCGATGGGGATCGGCTGGTTGAGCGCCTGCTGGATCCGCTCGACAAAACCGTGCAACTCGGCGCTGTCGGACGTGCGGTGGATGGCAATGAACTCGTCACCGCCAAGGCGGGCCACGAACTCGCCATCCGCAAGCAGGGCACTGAAGCGCTCGGCCAGCGTGGTCAGCACGATATCGCCTGCGGCATGGCCACGGGTATCGTTGATTTCCTTGAACTTGTTCAGGTCGATGCCAATGACGGCAAACTGCTCGCCATCGCGGTTGGCCCGGCTGACCTCGTTTTGCAGCCGCTCGTTGAAGCTGATGCGGTTGGGCAGGCCGGTCAGCCCGTCCGACATGGCCATGCGATGCAGTTCCTCATAGGATTCCTGCCGCACGCTGCCATCAATGACGAACGAGGCGATACCGGCAATGAGCATGAGCATCGTGCCCCCGATAACCGAGAGCCCCAGCACCAGGAACTGCCCGTTATCATGCGCGGCCAGCATGTGCTGCGGCATGGCCACCACATGCATGGCCTCCATGCCGGTAAAATGCAGCCCGGCAACCGCGCCCACCAGAGCCAGCGTCGTCTCGACCTCGCGGCGCGGATTGACCGGCCGCAACGCCAGCAGCAGGGCGGTGGCGGACAGGGCAATGCCGATTGCGATCGACACCGCCACAAGCAGGCCGCTCCACGCCACGGGTGCTTCGAGCCGGTAGGCGGCCATGCCGATATAGTGCATGCCAGCGATGCCCAGCCCGAGCACGACACCACCCAGCATGCAGCCACCGCGCCCATACAGGCGCACGGCCAGCATCATGGCAAGCGGCATGGCGCCCAGCACGACCAGCAGCGAAAGCCCCGTGCGCAGCGGGTCCAGATGCACCTGGGCATTGCAGTGATAGGCCAGCATGGCGGCAAAATGCGTGCACCACACGAAACTCGCCCCGGCCATGCTGGAAAGGCAGTACCAGCCCAGCCGCTGGCGGCCGTGGGTCTGCGCCACCCGCGTTACCAGCCGCATTGTAATCCACGCGCCTGTTACGCAAACGATCAGCGCACCAGCGAGCAGGAAGGGATCATACACCCTCAGTTCATAGATATGATTGCTCATGACTTCCATTTTTGAGCGCCGATACCATGCGTTTACGAAAACAGGTTCCAACAAACACCTGGCTCCACACGGAGCATTGTGGAAACCTTCTGGCATCAACCGCTTGCAATAAGGGCATCCAACGGGAAATCAGCCATTTGTTTTTATATTTGCTGAGATTAATCAGATATTAGTAAACATTCATTGATAATGCAACAAAAAATTATCCTAAGGAAATTTAATGAATACCTTGGAGCATCCACAGCCCTGACAGTTAAAGATATTTCATATTTTAAAATCGTAACAGACGAATTCCAGAATAAGAAAATGTAGGCTTATATTCCTATTTTTTTATTTGCAGAGAGACAATCTCTACCATTACCGGACATCATCAGGACAAACATCCTTGCCCATGTCCGTCAGGGTAACATCCGCTGAAAAATTCGGTCACGATAAACGAACAGGTGGTAAAACCCTGCAAAGCCATGAAAGAGCGCCACGCAAAACAGTAACCATGCATTCCAGTGATGTAATCCTGAAAAAAAGGAATGCGTTCCACGCATAAGCATGGGCAGGGGGGAGTTGATCGGCACGCCAAACGCCATGACGGGCCGCCCGGTTGACCAGCGCGCCATGTAGCCAAACACGATCTCGCCACCGAGCAGCATATAGAGCAGGCGATGCACGCTGCGCGCCACGCGATCCTGCATTGTCACGATGGGGAAACGAATGGCCCGGCCGCCGGTCAGGGCCCATACCACGCGGATGATGAACACCGTGGCCAGCACCACGCCAAGCGAGGTATGAGTCGCGACCAGAAAAGGCCGCCATGCCGCCGTGCGGGCCATGAGATGCCAGCCGACCTGCCCCACAATGAACTGCTCGAGCACCAGCACGGCGGTCAGCCAGTGCAGCCACCGTGTCTCCCAGCTGTAATGCGCAGGCGACGAGGGAAGAGAAGATGCTGTCATCCGGCGGTCTCTAATCAAAATTACCTATAAGTAAGGCCGTGGTTTACACCCCGGCCCGCCGTCAGTTGACGCCTGGCAGAATCGCGCTGTCCTCGCCACCAATGTTCATGTTGGTGTAGCTGCCATCGGTCATGCCGGGCGCGGCACTGCCGGATGCGGAGCCGGGCATCATCATCGCGCCGCTCATCTGGTCGGATTCCGCATTATCGTTGCGGAACTGCGGCACGCCACCGCCGGTGCCGGTCTCGGGCGCGCTATAGGCAGGCGGCATGTCCGCCCCCGCACCATCATCCTGGCCTGCCGCATAGTCGCCCCCGCCTGAAGCGGCACCTGCCGGGTGGCTACGCGCATGGGCCGCACCTGCCGGTGCGCAGGCCAGCAACATGCCAAACGCCGCAACCGCCAGCCCCTTCGTGATATGACCTGCCATGTGGTTACCCTCCCTTTATGGAGCATGGAGCTGTTTCCATGGCCCTCTTTCAAATTGGGGCAATGACCCCATATTACCAATGTTTATCACGCATGCATGAACGGCGGAACATTCGTGCCACGCATGGGGCATGCGCGTACCATGTAGCATGTAACAACCGCAGGGCTGCATGGTTGTCATGAAACGTAACGGGGCGCACAGTCCTTCCCCGTCATCCCCTGGCAACTGCCGCGATGGAGAATGAAAATGACCAGACTCGCCACCCTTCCCCTGTCAGACCTCATCGTGGTGCCTGACCTGCTGGCCGCGCCGCCTGGCACCGTCATGCTCGCCTCGGAAGTTTCGCGCGATGACCAGAAGATCGTCATTCGCAGCCGCCTTGTCGGCCCCGATGGCGCAACGCCGGGCCTGATCCTGATGACGGCGGATGCCCGCGGCTACTTTGCGCCAGATGATGCCTGCACCGCCTTCGTGCGGACGGCCATTGACGTCACTGCCGCCATGCCGCTGCTCCTGACGAAAATCGTGCCCGGCTTCCGCTACAAATACGATGCCGTGGTGCGCGGCGATGTGTGGCAGCTCAAGGATGCGCAGGGCAAGCCTTTCACCGGCCTCGCCATTGGCTCGTCGGATGAGGAGGAAAGCAAGGTCTTCGCCTATGCGCGCATCGAAGGCGGCCGGATTGGCGATATCGTGCCCGGCGAGCGCGTGGCCTATCTGGGGCAGCTTGATTTCGGGGCAGGCCCCGTCGCGCCCACGTTGGGCTGACCCCCTTCCCCGCCCGCCTGCTGCGGGCGGGGAAAACCACAAGCGCGGGTCATGCCGCGCCGGGCTGGCTTTCAAGGCTGGCCGAATTGGGCGTGCGCGGCAGGAAGAAGCGAATCATGCGCGCAAGATTGGGCGCAAGCTTCGGCCGCACAAGGCGCGGGTCATAGCCCGAGAAGCGGCGCTCGTTCTCGATCAGGCAGATGTCGATCATGTCGCGCAGCTTCACATCGACATCGGCCACTTCCTTGGTGCCGTTGACGGTAAAGTTGTTGTCCTGCTCGTGCTTGTTGCCATCGGCATCAAAGGTGGTGACCATGCCCAGCCGTTCATAGAGCAGGAAGAACCATACGCCGATCACGCGCGCCTCGAACCACGGGCGCTTCCACCACGGCATGGTGGCGCGGTGCCAGGCCAGCCAGTTGGCGAACAAAAGGATGTGGCGGCATTCCTCCTGCATCACCGGCTCGAACGTATCGATCAGTGCAGGTGGGAAAAAGGCGGATTTCTGGGCAATGGCAAACAGGCCAAACGCGAAGAAGCTGTCCACGCATTCCGAAAACCCGGTGACCATATAGGCCCATTCCACATCGCGCGGCTCGATGTAGGGCGGCTCGGATGCGAGCGGAATGTTGTAGGCCGCCACCATCTTGGACAGCACTTCCTTGTGCCGGTTCTCCTCCCACGCATTGCGTGACAGGGCGTCCTTCATGTCCGGGTCATCGATCAGGCGGGCGTAGGCTGCCATGCGCAGGCGGGCCTTGCCTTCGGTCTGGACCGCGATGTCCCAGATCGGCAGGGAGGTGACGCGCTGCAGCGTCTCGGCATCGAGTTCGGGCCACTCGATGACGGATGGCTTGTAGGGATTGAAGGTCTCGCGGAACATGTCCGCCACGGCCTTCTTGTGCGCGGCCGAGCCCGGCTTGAGCGGGCCGGCAACCGGGCTGGACCAGTGCCGGGCGTTGAAATCGGCCTTCGCCACGGCATCCGGCGTGGCGGCACCCGGGTCGCGGGCTTCAGGCAGGGATGTATAAATGTCGGAAAGTGATTTCGTCATGTCGGCTCGCTGTTCGGAACGGTGTCGCGTGAATACGCCGGCCGATGAGGCGTTCATTCAAACTGCCTGACACCCTCGTTGCCGGTTCCCATATCATAAGTCCATGCAAAGTGCAGAACTGTTATCTGAAATCCGCAGAAGAGGTTTTTACCCTCTCCTGCGGAACGGAACGCCAGCATTATGGGCGAGCCCGAAACCTTGCCTTGCCCTAGATCAATGCAGGTCCGAGATCTTGTCGATCACGCGCGTCACCAGGCCATAGGCAATCGCTTCGTCAGCGGACATCCAGTAGTTGCGATCGGTGTCCTTGCACACCTTCTCGTAAGGCTGGCCGGTCTCGCGGGCGAACAGGTGGTTGAGCCGCGCGCGCATCTTGACGATCTCGCGGGCCTCGATGTCGATATCGGTTGCAGGCCCGCGCACGCCGCCCATGGGCTGGTGCAGCAGGAAGCGCGTGTTGGGCAGGCAGTAGCGCCGTTCCTTGTTGCCGGCGGCAAAGATGAGCGCGCCAGCGGAGGCGACCCAGCCGGTGCCGATCATGTTCACCGGCGCCATCGAATCGACAAAGCGGATCATGTCGTGAATGGTGTCGCCGCTCTCCACATGGCCGCCGGGCGAGTTGACGTACACATCGATCGGCTTGTCGGATGCACCGGCAAGGGCGAGCAGGCGGCCGGTCACGTCACGGGCGATCTTGTCGTTGATCGGGCCGAACACCAGCACCTTGCGCTGGTCGAACAGGCGGCTTTCAAGCTCGCCAATGGGCGAGGACAGCGTGCGGTTCTTGTCGGGCTCCTCGGTTTCCGGGCCCTGGGGTTCGGGGATATCGGGATCTCTCGGGTCTTCATCATCCATGCGGATGCGGTAGTTCGGCTGCATGCCGTTCATCGGGTTCTCCCTCTTCTCCGGGACTGTCCTGGTCATGCCCTTATCCTGCGCTGCCTTGCGCCCGGTGCCAAGTCCCGACCTTGCAATCGGGTGGAGAGGGCGCCTGCATCATGACGCAAGTGACGCAACCCCTCTCGCTAAGAGCGGCATAGCAGGCTAGTTTGCCCCGGTCATGTCGTGTGCAGGCCACAAGGGCCATGGGAGCTAGAGATTGGGAAAGCGGGTACCATCGCCAAGTCCCGGAAGATTTTTTTTTCCGCCATCATGCAGCGCGCGTGCCGCACGGCCCGCCATCGTGGCCCTGTGCGCGGCGGCGCTCGCGGGCTGCGTGCACCACCAGGACACGGTCGATACCGTGGCGCAGTGGTACCACCAGTACCAGGGTGGCGTGATCAGCCACCAGCGCCCCCCGCCGCCGGGCACCCACCAGCCCTACCCCAAAATCGGGCTTGGCCCGCGCAAGGCGCCTGAACTCCCCTCACCCGACCTGCGCGAGGACATTACCGCCGACCTCGAGGCCCAGCACGAGCTCAACGAGCGCCAGGACGCGATCATGGGCACCATGCCCAGCATAGCGGATATTCCGCCCATTCCCTCGCGCACGCAGTTCGGCACGCAGTCCGCCTCGCTCAAGGCGGCGGACAGCCCCGACACGCCTGCCGCCAGCGGCACTGGTACTGGCACCACGCCTACGGCCACCGAGGCACCGGACAGCACCACCCCCCAGACCGGCCCGGACGGCCGCCCGCTTTATGGCAGCAACGGCCAGCTGCTCATGCCCGAGGTCTCGACAATGGTGAGCGAACACCCCGAGGCCATTCCCGCCAACCTGCCCCCCATAGCCCAGGAAGCGCCCGCCCTGCCCCAGGTTGGCGGCATCAGCCTGCCTGACAACGCGGCGCGTGACGGGCTGGACCTGCCAAGCTACCACCTTGCCAGCGCCGATGACGGGCCAACGGTGCACTTCCTCCCCGGATCGGATCACATTGCCGATGGCGAGGATGAGGTGGTGGACAACGCCGTGAAGGAACGCGGCGGCAATTTCGTAATCGTGAACGGCTACGGCAACGCCACCAGCGCCACGGCGGAAGGGCAGACCGCCGCCCTCAACCTGGCCATCCTGCGCACCCGCACCATCACCACCATGCTCGTGGCGCGTGGCGTGCCTGCCAGCCACATCGTGGTGCGCGCCCATGCCTTTGGCAATGGTGCAAGAATTGCCGTGCTGCGCTAGAGTACCATCCGCAGGCCCGGCACGCGGGCCTGCATGAGCTGATTCGCAACCCGGCGCGCCTTCGCGCGTGCCCGTAACAGAGCGTCCCATGACCGAAGAATTCCATCGTATCCGCCGCCTGCCGCCCTATGTCTTCGCTGAAGTCAACAAGGCCAAGGCCGCCGCCCGAGCGCGGGGGGAGGATATTATCGATCTCGGCATGGGCAATCCCGACACGCCCACGCCGCCGCATATCGTGCAGAAGCTGGTCGAAACCGTGTCGGACCCGCGCGCGCACCGCTATTCGGTCAGCCGGGGCATTCCCGGCCTGCGCCGGGCGCTGGCGGGGTATTACGAGCGCCGCTTCAACGTGAAGCTCGACCCCGAGACCGAGGTGATCGCAACCCTTGGCTCAAAGGAAGGGCTGGCCAACCTCGCCTCCGCCATTACCAGCCCGGGCGACACCATCCTGGTGCCCAACCCGTCCTACCCCATCCACCAGTTCGGCTTCATCATCGCGGGCGCCTCCGTGCGCTCGATTCCGGCCACGCCGGATGATGAAATGCTCGAGGCCCTCGACCGCGCGGTGCGCCATTCGGTGCCCAAGCCCACGGCGCTGATCGTCAATTTTCCGTCAAATCCGACCGCGTACCTGGCTGATCTCGATTTCTACCGCAAGCTCGTGGCATTCGCCCGCAAGCACGAGATCTGGATCCTTTCCGACCTGGCCTATGCCGAGATCTATTTTGGCGACAACGTGCCCCCCTCGATCCTTGAAGTGCCGGGAGCGAAGGATATCGCGGTCGAGTTCACCTCGCTGTCCAAGACCTATTCCATGGCGGGCTGGCGCATGGGCTTTGCCGCGGGCAACCCCAAGCTGATCTCGGCGCTGACGCGCATCAAGTCCTACCTTGACTACGGCGCGTTCACCCCCATCCAGGTGGCGGCGGTGGCGGCCCTGAGCGGCCCGCAGGACTGTGTTGCCGAAATCCGCGACATCTACCGCAAGCGCCGCGACGTGCTGATCCAGGGCCTGCACGCGGCAGGGTGGGACGTACCCTCGCCCGAGGGCTCGATGTTCGCCTGGGCGCCGATTCCCGAGCGGTTCCGCGAACTCGGCAGCGTCGGCTTCTCCAAGCTGCTGCTCAGGGAGGCAGGCGTTGCCGTGGCGCCGGGCCTTGGCTTTGGCGAGCATGGCGAAGGCTTCGTGCGCATCGGCCTGGTGGAAAACACCCAGCGCCTGCGGCAGGCCTGCCGCTCCATCCGCCATTTCATGACGGAACATGGCGGCCTTGCCCCCACCAGCCAGCAGGCCGCCCCCCTGCCAGATGAACAGCCCGCCCATTCATGACTGACCCTTCGCTTGACGGAAAACAGATGACTTCTACCCCTTGTTGCACGCCCGCCCCCAAACCGCCCCTGCGCATCGGCATTGCGGGGCTGGGCACGGTTGGCGCCGGCGTTGTCAAGCTGCTGCGCGAGAATGCGGCCCTGATCCGCGCCCGCGCGGGGCGCGAACTGGTGGTGACCGCCGTGAGCGCGCGCGACCGCACGCGTGACCGCGGGGTCGACCTGTCGGGTATTGCATGGTGCGACACGCCCGAGGAACTGGCCGCCCACCCGGACGTGGACGTGGTGGCCGAGCTGATTGGCGGCGCCGAGGGCGCTGCCCGCCTGACCGTGACCCGCGCACTGGAAAACCGCAGGCCGGTGGTGACCGCCAACAAGGCGCTGATCGCCATCCACGGCGCGGAACTGGCCTGCACGGCACAGGCGGCGGGCGTGCCGCTGATGTTCGAGGCGGCGGTGGCCGGTGGCATTCCCGCCATCAAGACCGTGCGCGAGGGGCTGGCGGCGGACCGCATTCTTAAAATCGGCGGCATCCTCAACGGCACGTGCAACTACATCCTGAGCGTGATGCACGAGACCGGCCGCGACTTTGCCGAGATCCTGGCCGATGCCCAGAAGCTGGGCTACGCCGAGGCCGATCCCTCTACCGATGTCGATGGCATCGACACCGCCCACAAGCTGGCCATCCTGGCGGGGCTGGCCTTCGGGCGGCCGGTGGTGTTCGCCTCCGTCTTCATCGAGGGCATCCGCCGCATTGGCGCGCTTGACCTGCAGTTCGCGCGCAAGATGGGCTACCGCATCAAGCTGCTGGGCCTTGCCCGCCAGCATGAAAACGGCATCGAGGCCCGCGTGCATCCGTGCCTCGTGCCGCAGGATGCCCCGATCGCGCAGGTCAATGGCGTATTCAACGCCGTGGTGGCGGAAGGCGCGTTTGTCGGCCGCCTCATGCTTGAGGGCCGGGGCGCAGGCGAAGGGCCAACGGCCACCGCCGTATGCGCCGACCTGATCGACATCGCGCGCGGGGCCGCCATTCCCGTATGGGGCTGCGATGCCGACAGCCTGACGCAGGCCGTGGCCCTGCCCGCCAAATCGTTCGTGGGCGAATACTACCTGCGCCTGAACGTGGAAGACCGCCCCGGCGTGATTGCGGACATTACCGCCGTGCTGCGTGACAATGGCGTTTCGCTGCGCAGCATGCTCCAGCATGCCGATGCGCATGAAACCCGCCCCGACGGCACCCATGCCGTGCCGCTGGTGCTGCTGACCCACAAGACCGACGAGGCAGCCATGCAGCACGCCCTGCATCACATTGCCGAACTGACCGCCGTGCTGGACGAGCCTGCCCTGATCCGCATCGACGCGGGCTAGGAACGGCGCGGGTGGGCGCCCGTCCATCCGCGCCCCGTCGCTGCCCCGGCCCCCGCACAAGGACCTGCCCGTGCCCGTTACCGACCTGACATCGCCCGCCCCTGCCACACAACTGGCAAAAAACGGGGCAACGCCCGCCGTGCTGGGGGTCACCCGCAGCGTGACAGGGCGGCGATGGACATGGCGCGCGGGCAGCCAGGCCAGCCATGCCGACCGCATGGGCATGGCCATTGCCCAGCAGACCGGCCTGCCCGAGATCGTGGGCCGCATGCTGGCGCTGCGCCATATCAGCCCCGAACAGGTGGCGGACTACCTCAGGCCCGCCATGGGCCAGATGCTGCCCGACCCCTCGACGCTGGTGGACATGGACGTGGCCGCCGGGCGGATGGCGTGCGCCATCCGCAATGGCGAGACCGTCGGGCTGTTTGGCGATTACGACGTGGATGGCGCGTGCTCGACCGCACTCCTGACCACATTCCTGCGCACGCAGGGCTGCACGGTGCTCACCCACATCCCCGACCGCATGACGGAGGGGTACGGCCCCAACATCCCCGCCATCGAAGCCATGCAGGAGCAGGGTGCAAGCCTGATCATCTGCCTCGACTGCGGCACGGCGGCGGTCGATGTGCTCGAGCATGTCAGCCAGCGCTGCGATGTGATCGTGCTCGACCACCACCAGGTGCAGGGCGCGCTGCCCCGCGTGCTGGCCACGGTCAACCCCAACCGGCCTGACTGCCCCTCCGGCCTGCGCAACATCTGCGCCGCAGCGGTGACCTTCCTGGCCGCAGGGGCCACCACGCGCCTGCTCCGCAGCGAAGGGTGGTTTGGCACCCATCCCGACCCGCAGCTCAAGCACAGCCTCGACCTGGTGGCGCTGGCCACCGTGTGCGACGTGATGCCGCTGACCGGGCTGAACCGCGCCTTCGTGATTCATGGGCTGAACATCATGGCGCAGCGCGGGCGCACGGGGCTTGCCGCCCTGCTGGAGGCCGCGGGCGCGCGTGACCCGCTCTCCGCCTTTACCTGCGGGTTTGCGCTGGGGCCACGCATCAATGCCGGGGGGCGCATTGCCGATTCCGGGCTGGGGCTGCGCCTGCTGCTGTCAGATGATGCGGCCGAGGCACAGGCGCTGGCCGACAAGCTCAATTCCGTCAACCACAACCGCCAGAGCGTGGAGGCGGGCATTCTGGACCGCGCCATGGAACTCGCCGCCGCCCAGCGCGAACAGGGCCATGCCGTGCTGGTGCTGAGCGGGCGCGACTGGCATCCCGGCGTGGTGGGCATCGTGGCCGGGCGCATAAAGGAAAAATTCAACCGCCCCGTGCTGGTGGGCGCGGAACTTGATGATGGCAGCGTGAAAGGCTCGGCCCGCTCCGTGCCGGGGCAGGATCTGGGCGGCGCCATCATTGCCGCGCGCCAGGCAGGGCTGCTGACATCGGGCGGCGGCCACGCCATGGCGGCGGGCTTTGGCCTGCCCGCCGAAGGGGTTCCCGCACTGCACGACTTTCTCGACCGGTACCTGGCCTCCGCCGCCGACCTGCCCGATGCGGTCGACCTGACCATCGATGCCGTGGTGAACGTAGCCGCAGCCGACGTGGCGCTTGCAACCGACATGGACCGCCTCGCCCCCTTTGGCGCGGGCAATGACGAGCCGCTCATCGCCCTGCCCCGCGTGCGCGTGGCCTATGCCGAGCGGATCGGGCGCGAGGGCAACACCCTGCGCCTGACACTCCAGGGTGAAGGCCGGGGCCCACGGCTCAAGGCGCTGGTATTCCGCGCCAATGAAAGCCCGATCGCCCCGGTGCTGGAAGATCGTGACGCACCCCCGCTACACCTTGCGGGCTGGCTGCGGGCCGAGAGCTGGAACGGGCGGACATCGGCCACGTTCTTCATCCGCGACGTGGCGATCGCTTAATAATTTCAGTCTTTTTTGCATCAGGGGGGTTGACCCGCACCCCGTGGCGGGATAGTTACCGCTCACGCCTTTAGTCCCGTTCGTCTAGAGGCCTAGGACACCGCCCTTTCACGGCGGCAACACGGGTTCGAATCCCGTACGGGACGCCAGCTACTTTACCGCAATTTACTGCGGGTCTTGGCTGATTACAGGCACTTTCCTGATTTCCAGTTTGTTGGGCCCTGAGCCAATTCTGAACCGGACGGGTTTCCGTCAGGCAGGAATGGCGCGGTGATATCAGGGTTTCGCATGCGCGAATCACAGAAAACAAATATTGATACCGCCACGGGCAGGCCGCTGCCCAAGGGTGTGTGGCATCGTGGCCCATCGCCATGATGCCTGATGGCGTAACCAGACACACTCAGGACCGCATCAGAACAATCAGGATGATGACCGTCACCTTGCGTGGCGGTTACTGGCCGGGCAAAACTGGCCCAATGCGCTGGCCCCATCATCAACCCTGCACTGTCCGGCCCTCTTCCCTGTCTGGTTGCGCAGCATGACCCCTTTTCTATCAGATCGCCCGAAACCGGATACATCATGGCGTGCGGTCGTGCTGTTCGGGCGCAATGTCGCGTCCTATAAATTCGCGCTCGCGCAAAGCCTGCTGGAAATGGCGGAGCGGCCTACGACCAGAGTCCTGCTGAGTGATCTGGCGGAACCGTTTTCGCGGCATCTGTGCCAGCACCTGGCCCGTGTGGACCGGCAGGGCACATCGCGATCCAGTCGGTTTCTCGATACCTGCCGCGCATTCAACCGCGACGAAATTACCGCAACGCAACTGCGCGATGCCACGACCAAGCTGGGGTTTGTCAACGTGATCGATGCCTTCCACATGGTCGGCAAGGGTCCGGTGCCGCACCGCTTTTTCATGGATGAACGCACACTCGGCGGCCCGCCTGCCATCCGCCTGACGGATGAACTCTATGAATTGCGCGAACGGTTCCGGGCCAATGATCTGGCGGAAGAGACGGAAGCCCGGTGGCGACTGGTGGAAGGCGCATGGCAGTACGACCTGCCGCGCGCCAATGTGGCCGTGCAACTGGACAGCGAAACGCAGGAACTGTTTGTACAGAAAGTGCGGCGGGTCTCGCTCAGCCGCGTCCGCCCATCGCTGAATGGCTACCAGAAAGGCCACTGTTTCTATTGCGGGTGCGACATGCCACTGGCGACAGCGGACGTGGACCATTTCTTTCCGTGGATGCTGCGGGAACGCGGCCTGATGCCGGATGCTGACGGGATATGGAATCTTGTCCTGGCCTGCCGGGGCTGCAACCGGGGCGAAGGCGGCAAGTTTGCCAGCGTGCCATCCGACAGGCTTGTCGCGCGGCTGCACGCCCGCAATTCATGGCTGGTCGAAAGCCATCACCCGCTGCGTGAAACCATCATGCTGCAGACAGGCCAGAGCGAGGAGGCCCGGCGCAGCTTCCTGCGCTCCCGGCAACAGATCGCCCGTGACGCCCTGATCCATACATGGGAACCAGCCGAGAAACATCATGACTGAGGTTCCCGATACGCTGGCATGGTATGATCAAAACGCCAGCCGTTTTGAGGCGCGTACCGCCAGCGTGGACATGAAGGCGATTCATGGGCTTTTCCTGCTCAATATTTCCCCCGGCGGACATATTCTGGACGCCGGTTGCGGAGTGGGGCGCGATGCCTTGGCCTTTGCCCGTGCCGGGCATCGCGTTACCGCCATGGATGGCAGCGCCGCCATGGTCAGGCTGGCACGTAAAAGAACAGCGGGACATCCGGTTTCGGTGCATCACATGACGTTTGCGGAACTGGACTGGACCAACCGGTTCGATGGTTTCTGGGCCTGTGCCGCTCTCCTGCATCTGCCCCCGACAGAAATCGAAACGGCTCTGACAAGACTGGCACAGGCATTGAAACCCTCAGGGACGGGTTATGCCTCGTTCAAGGCAGGAACAGGTGGAAGGGTTGAAAACGGTCGTTATTTTTTTGATATGACCGAAGAGAAACTGCAAAATACGATCAGGAACACCCCATTGAGGCTACGGCTCTGTTCCATCACGACAGACCAGGCGGGAGATCGGCCATCAGTAACGTGGCTGAATGCGGTTTTTGACCTGAAGTGAAGACTGGCCGCGTTCATGCCCTCCCGCTTTCATGAACTCTTCCCGTTCCAGACATGAACAGCCTCGTATTGCGTGCATGATGATTGGCGGATGGCTGGTTTGCGGCCGACAAGCGGCATTCGGAAACTTCTGTTTTCCATCGCGTTTCACACCCCGCCCGCATGGCTGGCAGGCCCTGCATCACCTTTCCACCATCATGGTGAAGTATGGCATACTCCGTCCTGCTACCGAGGGAGGTAACAGGCTTATGGAACCGTGGAATTCATTCACGCTGTTTGGAAAATCCGGCACGCTCTACCAGTTTCATCGCGTGCCCTCGCCCCTGCCGGACCAGGCGGGCGTGTTTCTGCTCACCACCGTCATGGGGTCAACGGCCAAGGGTGGGTCGTGGCAGTTTGTCGAACCCGAAATCGGCACGGTCACATCCCTTTCGCGCCAGTGGGAGAGCGTGGTCAAACCCGCGCGCGAGGCGAAAGCGGAAAGCGATGACGTTCTTGTCTGCTTTCCTGAAAGTGGCGACGTGCAGGATGCCTTTGCCGACCTGATCGAAGGGGGTGCTACGCGCCTGCCCGGCTGAACCGCCTGACCGGCACGGACGTGAATGGACGCAGCCCCGCCCGATGGTCAACACTGCATCATTGCCCGTGCCTGATGGAGGTTCTGCATGCCCCGAATCCGCCCTGCCCTGATGGCCGCCCTGGCCAGCCTGCCCACCCTGTGCGGCACCGCCCATGCCCAGGCGGCAAAACCCGTGCTGCTGCGCCATGCCACCGTCATTGACGGCACGGGCCAGCCTGCGCAGCCCGATACGGATATCCTGATCGAAAACGGGCATATCGCCGCCACGGGGCATGGGCTAAAGCCGCCCGCCCGGACCCACGTGCTTGACCTGTCGGGCGCAAGCGTGCTGCCGGGGCTGATTTCGGACCACAGCCATGTGGGTCAGGTCAGCGGCACCCATAACGGGGCGGAAAACTACAACCGCGCCAATATCCTCTCCGAACTTGCGCAGTATGAACGGTACGGCGTGACGACGGTGGTCGCACTCGGGCTGAACCGCTCGCCGCTGTTCGATGACCTGCGCCGCGAACAGCATGCAGGCCTCAACCCCGGTGCCGACCTGTTTGGCGTGGATCAGGGCATTGGCGCCCCTGATGGCGTGCCGCCTGAAAACATGTTCCATATCGGCCCCGACCAGGTCTTTCGCCCCACCACGCCTGCCGAGACGCGCGCCGCCGTCAACCGCATGGTTGATGAAGGCACGGACCTGATCAAGCTTTGGGTGGATGATTTCCGCAACGGCGTGCCCGGCGCGCGCCCCCTGCCCAAGATGCGGCCCGCGATCTACCGCGCCGCCATTGCGCAGGCCCATGCGCGGGGCAAGCGGGTTGCGGCCCATATTCATGACCTGGCCGATGCCCGCGCGCTGGTGGCGGCGGGCGTGGACATTCTGGCCCATGGCGTGCGCGACCGGCCCCTAGACCCGGCACTGATCAATGCTATGCACGCGCAGGGCACGGGCTATATCGCCACGCTCTCGCTTGACGAGGCCGGTTACATCTTTGCCGAGCACCCGGAATGGCTGGATGACCCCTTCCTGTCCTTCGGCCTCTCGCCCGCGCTGCGCCAGCAATTTGCCGACCCCGCCTGGCGGGCCAGAACGCTGACCGCCCCGCTGAGTGCCGCCGCCCACCGGGCGCTGGCCATGAACATGCAAAACCTGATGGCGGTGTACCGCGCGGGCATTGCCACAGGCTTCGGCACGGATTCAGGGGCCACGCCGGTACGCATTCCCGGCTTTGCGGAACATCGGGAAGTGCGCCTGTCCATCATGGCGGGGCTGACACCGCTCCAGGCCATTACGCTGGCCACGGGCGATGCCGCACACCTCATGCACCTGAGCGACCGGGGCACCATAGCCCCCGGCCAGTGGGCCGACCTGCTGGTGGTGCAGGGCAACCCCACGGTGGAGCCTGCCGCGCTGGACCGGATCCGGCAGGTCTGGCATCGTGGCCAGCCAGTTACAGGCCCACTGCCCGGCCAGCCCCTTCCCCCCAAATGACAGGACCCCGCTTCATGCCCGCACGCAAGACCGCCCTGCGCCTGAGCCTGCTCCTGTCGCTGCTGGGGGCCCTGGGCGCCTGCGCGGGGCCTCAGGGCCCCCAGCTTTCCGGCCCGGATGGCCCGATGATTGCGAATAATGACTGGAATGAACATGATTACGGCATGGGATATTATTCCGGCCCGTATAATAATGGCTTCGAGGCTGAAGGGCTGGACGGGGGACCGCCTGACTACATGGGAGATGCATTCTTTGGTGGCCCTTAAACATAATAAAGGCTTCCAGCTTCCGCCTTTTTTTAAAAAAGCAGTACTCTTCAAAACTTTCTTAAAAATCCAAGGCTGACATAAGGCGAGGAATTCAGGGGAGAGCCCCAGACGGGAAATCAGTTCCTCAATATTTTTTTGCCTTTACAGCATATCACTGCAATGATATTGGACATAAAGTAACATAACGATACATTTTTCCTAAGGTTTATATGCGGTTTTTTGTAACAGGGGGAGCTGGCTATATCGGGAGTCATATTGTCCTGCTACTGCTGGACTTGGGACATGACGTTGTAGTACTCGACAATCTCAGTAACGGACACAGGCAGGCCGTGCCTGCGGCCGCAACGTTTATTTTGGGCGATGTTTCCGACGTAAGCCTGATCGATGACGTGCTGAGTGATGGCCCCTGGGATGCCATTATGCATTTTGCCGCAAAGTCTATCGTTGCGGAAAGCATGATTGAACCTTTTTCCTACCTGCAACAGAATTTCTCGGACAGTCTCTCTCTTATCGATCTGGCAGTCCGCCATAAAGTGCCCGCTTTCATTTTCTCTTCAACAGCGGCACTCTTCGATAACAAAGACGGTTCAATTATTACCGAAGATTATCCTATCATGCCCTGCTCTCCCTACGGGGAAAGCAAATTCATGACCGAGCGCGCCCTTTACTGGGCAGAGCGCGTGCATGGGCTGCGTAGCGCCTGCCTGCGTTATTTTAATGCTGCGGGAGCCGACCCAAAAGGCCGCGCGGGAGAAGATCATCGCCCGGAAACGCATCTCATTCCCCTGGCCATAGAAGTCGCGCTGGGCAAACGGCCCTATCTGGAACTTTTTGGCAATGATTACGATACACCTGACGGGAGCTGTATTCGTGATTATGTGCACGTAACCGACCTTGCACAAGCCCATCTTGCCGCCCTGGGCACGATTGGCCAGGAAAGTATGGTCTATAATATCGGGAATGGGAAAGGATATTCCAATCTCGAGGTCGTCCAGAGCGTCGAACGCGTTTCCGGGCGGCGGTTAGACTGGCGCTGGGCCCCCCGTCGGGAAGGTGACCCTGCTATTCTGGTCGCCAGTTCGGATCTTCTTCGCAAAAAAACGGGATGGAAAAGCGAATTCCACGATCTCGATACCATTGTTGAAACTGCATTTGACTGGTTCGAGAAGCATCCCAATGGTTATGATTCATTCCCTTTTCATAATCCCCACAGCCGTTCTTTTGCTCTCTCGTAAGAGGTTACGTCACACTTACATTTGTTGATGTAACGCTATGAGATTCATGATTTCTGTATAATAAGAAGTAAAAAGATGAGGGAATTATGGATTATAATAAATTAAAAAGCAACATAGAGAGCAATAATTTATACTTCTTTGTTTTTATTTGTGCTTTATGCTGCCTTAACTTTGGGCTACTGGTTTTACTGGCACATCACCGTTCGATAACAGATGCAACCTGTCAATGGGACTGCTTCTGGTATACGGATATCGTTAAAAATGGCTATGCCACGCAGCCATTTTGGTACGATCAAAGTCGACTTGCCGAGGGCAACTGGGCCTTTTTCCCGCTTTATCCTGCCATTGCCTATGCCTTTCATAGTGCTTTAAGCATCCCCCCTCTGGCAGCAGAACTGCTGGTCAATGTAATACTATGGCCAATACTGATATATCTGTGCCATATGCACCTGCGTGATCGATCCATCACGCTAGATAGAATAAAATTTGCCATATTTTTTGTTATTTTCCCCTTTAATTTGTGGTACACGTCCGAATATTCAGAAGGCGTATATGGCACGCTGCTGATATTGATACTGATACTCCTGCAAAAAAATTATCTTAAATGGGCTGCTTTTTTCTGTTTCCTTATTGGCCTATCCAGGCCGACAGGATTTATATCGGTTGCCTTTATAGCAGCATGGCTGTTTTTCATTAAAACTTACGTAAAAAACCAATCCCTATCCTGGAAAAACGTATTCATCCGTCTACAGGAAAGTACCCTGCTGGTTTCAGCGGCGGGTGCCGGTCTTTCACTCTATGTCCTGTATCTTTTTCATCTTACGGGAGATGGGTTTGCATTCTCTCATGTAGAGGTTGCCTGGTTCAGAAAATTTGATTGGCTTCCCGTACAGTTTGTGCACGCTCTGAAAGAGAAGAACCAAAGGTCATTTGTTGTTTTTTCTATTTTTGTTATGTACGTTCTTTATAAAATGTACAAAAAGAAGTGGTATTTTGAAGCTTCCTTTATGACTTTTATCGCGTTCATCGCAGCATCGACCGGGTTGCAGTCTATTGAAAGATATGCACTGTCGAACCCTCTGGTGATGGAATTTCTTGCGCTATCAACTCTTTCTCAGCCACCAGCCCGACAGAAAAAAATATTAGCACTTCTGTTGGTTCTACATATCGTTGCAATAAAAATATGGTTCCATGGGAAGATATGGTTCGTTTAAATGAAAAAATATACCTATATATCGATCATACTCTTGGTTTTTGACGTAATTTCCTTCTGGGTGGGTATACACCCTCATGTCACTCCGGAGTACCGACATTACTTTATTGATCATTCGATGAGCCGGGATACATATTTAAAGATCTCCATCCAGAATGACAAAGAACACAATAAATAGTTTGAAAATTTCAGAGGGTGTCCATTGAAAAATGGACACCCTCTGAAACTTTTTTGCATCTGTTGGCCTGCCCCAGTGCTGATCACACCGACACACGGCAGAAAAAGGGTAAGGCCGCAATAGGGGGCAATTTTGACATGGCACCCTACCCACCGCACCAGACCCCACCATGCCCGGAAGCCGGACATGGGGCATTTCTTCCCCGATAGCGTAGTTACTCGATTGCCCTGCCCCGGAAAACGGTCGTCCGGGTAGAGGGAGCATGCTCATATTTATTGCCGTGTAAGACACAGCTCTTGTCGTAATCGGCGATAAGGAAAGCCCCGATCCGATAAGTGATAAACGGGCCATGCTCGCGGCTTCCATCAATGGCGCAGTTCTGGAGGTCGGTCTCCAGCGCTTCCCACATCCATTTCCCTTCATCGTGCTCACGGGCCGTAGAAGGGAAATTTTTTGGCAAGCCCTGGGCCAACATGATCGAATGCATCATCCATGGAGATGGCAAAAGAGGCTTCTCGGTAGGAAGCACCATGTCCGTCAATACCTGATATTTAAACAGGGTACGCAGAGCCAGTGGAGCGATTGGCTCATTGCCGCGGGTACTCCACCAAAAGGATTCCCCATCCGGTAGATTGGCTTCACGTGCCAACTGAACGGCATCATCAACCATGGCCTGTGCCATCTGATCCCGAAAACGGGACTGGGCCGCAAGGGCATTGGCATAGGCAGCCGACATTGTCATTTCTGACCACAGGCCGAACCCCACAAGCACACATGGGATGTAGGATACATGCCGCCTGAAAGAAGGCGCAGGCCCCAGGAGAAACGTGAAGAAACAGGCGCAAACCGCTCCAAAGCCGGTCATGACCCGCGCAGCATAGACGGGATGGGCAAGCAGCAGCAGGATGCCGGGTATGCACAAGGGCAGGACGGCAAGGCAAAAAATGACAAGGGCGCCAGAAGCTGGCGTCAGATCACCCTTACGAAGCATTCTTATGACACGCAGCACAAGGCTTATGGAGCCCAGCACAAGAATGACCGAGAAAATTATACTCTGCACGCCTTTTATCAAGGCCGGGGCAATCACAAGACTGAAATCTGGTATATTCTTGAAAATCTCGGCAACAGAATGAACAACCTCTTTATGGGCATCTGCATAGTGGTCACCGCCTGGCAGTACACATGTCTCCAGTTTATAAGCAAACAATCCAAATCCTAATATAATAACATTATAAAAAGCTTCTCTAAGAACCTTACTTGCATCTTCTTTTTTCATTAAGGACAACACGATCGTAAGTAAAATTAAAGACAAGTATATATTTATGGCGGACTGATACAGATTAAGGCATGCGATAATTGAAGCAAATTTCCATAAATATATTGATTTACGGTCAAATCTTTTCATGAATAATTCTATGGAAAACGGCATGATACTACAAAAAACTGCCATCTCCATTATGATGCTGTCAAACCGGTATGAAATATTCTCCATGAAAAATGGATTACATACAATCAAAGACAGGCATATTATGGAAGATACTCTACTATATCCCCATCTGATACTGAACGCCGCAAGTGCCATGGCAATAAATGGCAACCCGAACAGTTGGGGAAGAGGTGCATAATCAACAATCGAGAATCTTCCCATCAACAGGATCAGCAACTGACCCAATGGGCGCCCATCGCGTTCCCAATGTATTCCATACAACGTATGTGGCGTATCATCGGCGTAATATACGCTGGCATGAATGATCGGATAGGAAAATACAAGAAAGACAAAAAAGAATAACAACGAACGTATAGTGAATTCTTTATTCAAAAGGCATGAAGATGCGGCATTGCCTTTCGAGGCCTCGAATGGAAAAATCATAATGTAATCTCAATGCCCTCAGCAAAAAAGTATAATACTTTATAAAATAAATTTTGTATCCTTGAAAATCCCCTTCAAAAAAAATACCGGCAGGCATCAATCATTCCAACCATGCCTCAATCAAACCCGAGAAAACCGCATTAGACTGAAAACAACGCAGGCAGACCTGATGCATCCGCCTTCCGCGCGATGCCGAAGATA
Source organism: Komagataeibacter xylinus (assembly GCF_004302915.1). Taxonomy (GTDB): domain Bacteria; phylum Pseudomonadota; class Alphaproteobacteria; order Acetobacterales; family Acetobacteraceae; genus Komagataeibacter; species Komagataeibacter xylinus_C. The sequence continues at coordinate 100,537 of NZ_QQBI01000004.1, forward strand.
TCCCGCATGACGGTGCCTGCCCTGGCAGTTAGAATATCGGGCGTTTTATGATAAAATCGGCGATAAAATTCTTCCTGCCTTCCTGAAAGTGTCTTTCTGATGACTGTATTACGTTACCCTCCGCCCCGGCTTGCGATTGTTGTGCCATGCTACAATGAGGCAGAAGTATTTACATACTGCCAGCAGGAACTGGGAAAGCTGCTGGATGAGATGAAAAAAGATCTGTTGATCCAGGCTGACAGTTATCTCCTGTTTGTAGATGATGGCAGCAAGGACACCACATGGGAGCAGATCGCGGCGGCCAGTTCACGGATACCCTGCGTTCAGGGACTGAAACTTTCCCGTAATGTCGGGCACCAGTCAGCCCTTCTGGCAGGACTTGAGGCCGCCCGGCCTGATGCGGACGCCATCGTCAGCATTGATGCCGACCTGCAGGACGACATAACCGCCATCCCGAAAATGGTGCAGGCCTATCGGGAGGGATATGACGTTGTGTACGGCGTGCGCGCTTCCCGTGAGTCGGATACGTGGTTCAAGCGCTCGACCGCCGAAGGATTTTACCGCCTGATGAGTGTCATGGGCGTGAAGCAGGTCTTCAACCATGCCGACTTCCGCCTTCTCAGCCAGCGCGCCCTGAGTGGATTGCTGGAATATTCCGAACGCAATGCCTATATCCGTGGTCTTGTCCCGCTGGTCGGCTTTCCTTCGACGGAAGTCTATTACGCGCGCGGCCTCCGCACGGCGGGGGAATCCAAATACCCGTTACGCAAGATGCTCGCCCTGGCCGTGGAAGGTATTACCTCCATGACCATTTCCCCCCTGCGCATGATCGCCTATCTCGGCTTCTGTATTTCCATCCTGTCGCTTGGCGCAACAGCTTATATTCTCGTTCTGAAACTGACCGGCCATACAATCGCGGGGTGGTCCTCGGTCATGCTTTCCATCTTCTTCATGGGCGGCGTCCAGATGCTCTCGCTGGGCATTATCGGGGAATATGTCGGCAAGATCTACATCGAAGCCAAGAAAAGGCCCCGCTCCCATATTGAAAGCCATGTCAGGCATGACGGGTAAAGCCGTTGCATTCCCCATCAGCAGCGTGTTGAAAACCGGTCCCACGGCGTGATCCGGGTCACCGGCAGGTCCACCGGGCGGGCAAAGACCTCCGCCTTCAGATAAGCCAGTTCCGCCTCCACCTCCGCCTCGGGCAGCGAGATGGACCACGCGCGCGGATTGCCATCCGTGCCGTCATTCCACCTGTAGCCGCGCTGGCGCAACTGGTCCTTGAACTCATAGGGCGCATTTTCCGCCCAGATGCGGCAGCGCACCTGCCGGGCATTTTCCAGCAACGCCGCAAGGGCAGGCTGGCCTGACACCGGCAGCACCCGGTCGAGAATGGCAATGCCCGCCAGGCAGTCATCCACCGCGCGGTGCCCGTCAAACCAGAACCCCGCCTGCATGCCCAGATAGGACAGCTTGCGCCCTTCAAAACCTTCCGCCGCCCAGTCCACGTCCTTCATGGAGCAGGCCCAGGGCTTGGTCGTGAAGGCTGGGGTAAAACGCTCGGCAAACTTGCGGTCAAAATCTGCATTATGTGCGATAATCAATGAGGCCGGTGCCACAAAACTGGCCACTTCCTCAGGCGTCACCGACTGGCCCGCCACCATGGCCGGGGTAATGCCGGTCAGCGCGGTGATCTGGGGCGGAATGGGGCGTGAGGGCTCGCGCAGGCGGCTGAACGGTTCCAGACTGCCCAGAATCCGCCCATCCAGCGTGTAAACAAAGGGCACGATGCCGAATTCAATGATCTCGTCCTTCACTGCACTCAGCCCCGTGGTCTCGAGGTCAAGGAACATGCCCAGCCGCGTGCCCGCCTCGGGCGGGTACTCAGCCAGCACGCGCGGGGCAAGCGGGCGCAGCACGCGGTAGCGGCCCGTTCCTTCCAGCGTGGTGGCCATGTGTTCCATCTGGTCGGGGGTCAGCTCTGTCATGGGGTCTCCTGCCGGGCGGGGCGCATGGATATGCGAAGGGTGCACGCCCCTCTCTACCACGTGGGCCGTTGCCCCGCCGGGGCGCTTGACATATTACAAAGTTTGTCAGGCCAATCCGTCCTGGCCCCACACCACACGCGCAGGCAGGACACGCCATGGCACAGGACGCCGGGCCGCAAACACCCCCACGCCCCAGCCCCCCGGCAGGCAACAGGCCGCAATCCTTTCACAGGATCGAAGACCAGGGGCATGATACAATCGTGCGCGTGGGGCAGGTGGACCGCATCTGGTCCGATTTCTACCACCATGCCCTCACCGCGCCATGGCGCACGTTCTTTTACAGTTCGCTGCTGGTTTACGTGGGGGTCAATCTCCTTTTCGCGCTGCTGTACATGGCCGATAGTCAGGGCGTTAAGGGAGCCGACCCGCACAGCTTCGCTGATTTCTTCTTCTTCAGCGTGCAGACCCTCTCGACCGTGGGCTATGGTGGCATGGTGCCCGTGAGCCGCACCGCCAACATGATCGCCACCGTGGAAGTGCTGGGCGGCATGATGATCAACGCCCTGGCCACGGGCCTCATCTTCGCGCGGTTTTCGCGCCCGCGCGCACGGGTGATGTTCAGCGACAAGGCGCTGATCCTGTCGGAAGGTGGCCACCTTCACCTTGATATCCGCCTTGCCAACTGCCGCCGCAGCCCCATCCTGTCGGTGGATGTGGAGTTTGCGCTTGCCCGCCTCATCCACACGCCATCAGGCCGGGTGGTGCGGCAGTTCGACCCGCTCACGCTCCAGCAGTCGCATGTGCCGGTGCTGCGCTTTGCCTGCACGCCCACCCATGTGATTGATGAACGCAGCCCCCTTTATGGCCTGACGGAACACGACCTTGCGGCGCAGGAGGCGGAAATCATCGTCAGCCTGACCGGCACGGACGAGGCCTCGGGGCAGACCGTTTTCGCGCGTTCCGCTTACGGATTTGACCGCATGCTGTATAATCACCGCTTCGTCGATATCATCAACGCCGGGCCGGATGGGCGGATCACCGTTGACTACACCCGCTTTGACCAGACCGAATCCCCCCTCGATGAAAATGCCGAGGTGGCGGAATACCTCGCGGACCAGCCGGACTGACCCGCGCGCGGCACGGCTGGCCCGCGCGGGCGCCGCGCTGCTTGCCCTTGCAGGCAGCCCACCCGCCCATGCCGCCCGGCACGCCCCGCCTCCCGCGCCCGCGCTGCGCTATGGCCTGCCCGCCGCCTGCCTGACCCATGTCATCGCGGCCCCGCTGCTGACCAATAGCGGCAGCCCCATCATTCCCGCCACGTTCAATGACATGACCGGGCTGGCCTATGTCAGCGTGACCCAGGACCAGGTGGGCGTTTACGCGCCCAATCCCACCGCTTTTCCCGTTCTGTCAGCCATCAGCATCCAGACCATCGCAGGTGTCGACACCACCTACACCACGGTGCTGCATGACCTGCGCATCAGCAACGGCCACGCCGATGACGTGCCCGCCCTGCTCGAGGGCACGCGCCAGCCCCGCCTCAATGAGCAGCCCGTGCTCGGCGTGATCGGCTACGACATCCTGGGCAATTACGACGTGCTGTTTGATTTCCCCGCCCGCGTCATGGTGCTGTTCGTCGCCAGCGCGGCCCCCGGCTGTCCGCCATTGCAGGACTGGCTCGGGCCGGACAGCGCGGCCCTGCCCCTGCAGCCCGACCGCCGGGGGCGCATGACCGGCATCCGCATGCAGGTGGGCGCGCAGGGCACGCGCATGGAAATCGAGCCGGGGGCGGACATGTCCTCCCTCTCGCGCAAGGATGCCAGGGCGCTTGGCCTGACCCCGGCCATCCTGCATGAGGATATTCATGTACGGACCAATGCCGGAAAGATCCTGAACGGACGCAGGCACCATTTTGACAGCATTGCCCTTGGCGCGTGGCACGACCTGCCGCTGGACGTGAACGTGGAAAAAACCAGCTACAGCGTGCTGGGCATGAACTTCCTGCAGCGCAGGCGCGTGCTCATGGCCTTTCCACAGGGCATGATGTACATGACCCCCCAGGCCGACATGCCCAATGACCACGGCCAGGCGGCCCACGGCATGCTCACCACCCGCACGGCCATTGCCCGATTGACGGACACGCCTCCCGCACCCTCCACGCCAGGCGAGCCGACGCAGGCCCCACCCGCTCCCGCACTCCATCCCGCCCTGCGGACTGACGGAAAACAATGAACGTGACCGGCGACCTGAAAAGAACGCCTGGAAACAACGCATTGATAAAAATTTTCGGGTGCCGCCTTTTTTCAAAAGGGCGGCATTCTTCGAAGCTTTTTGAAAAAAGCTTCACCAAAAACTTCCTTAGATTTAATGTTCTGGTGGGCACGCAGGGCATGCCTGCCTGATCAGGGCGTGATCCGGGCCACCAGCAGGCCCACGACCTGTTCGAGCCTGTGCTGGTCCGATGGGGTGAAACGGTTGGGGCGGGGGCTGTCAACGTCCAGCACGCCCACGAGCCGCTCCCCGTGCAGGACCGGCACCACGATCTCGGCGGCAGAGGCCGCGTCACAGGCGATATGGCCGGGAAAGGCATGCACGTCAGGCACGATGCGCGTCCTGCGCTCGCGCGCGACGGTGCCGCACACACCACGCCCCGGCGCAATACGCGTGCAGGCCACCCGCCCCTGAAAAGGCCCCAGCACGAGCATGCCGTCCTTCCACAGATAGAATCCGGCCCAGTTGAGGTCTGGCAACGCCTCGAACACCAGGGCTGCGATATTCGCCATGTTGGCGATCAGATCCGTCTCGCCCGCAAGGGTGGCGGCCACCATGGGCACGAGGTCTTCGGGGCCTATGCGGTGGGTTGGGGCCTGCATGGGTTTTCCTTGTGGCTTGATGAGAGACTGGAAGAACGCCGCCTTTTTTCAAAAAGGCAGCACCCGAAAATTTTTATCAATGCGTTGCTCCGAGCACTGTTCACGACAGGGGCGAAAGACCCGGCACGGGAGCCAGCAGGTCGCCTGTTGCCAGCAGCCGGTCACGATACGGGCCGGGCACGGCCTCAAGCTCGGCCATGGTGCCCGCCTGGGCAATATGGCCGCGCTCCATCACCACGATCCGGTCAAACCCGCGCAGGGTGGAGAGCCGGTGGGCTACGGCAATGACCGTGCGCCCCACCATCAGCCGCTCGAGGGCAGCATGGACATGGCGCTCGCTTTCCCCATCCAGCGCGCTGGTCGCTTCATCCAGAATCAGGATGGGTGCATTGCGCAGGAAGGCGCGCGCAATGGCCAGGCGCTGGCGCTGCCCGCCCGAGAGCATGACCCCCCGCTCGCCCACCACGGTGGCGAACCCCTGCGGCATGGCGTTGATGAAACGGGTGCAGCCCGCCGCTTCAGCCGCAGCCTTTACCTCCTCATCGGTGGCGTCAGGGCGGCCATAGCGGATATTCTCGCCTACCGAGCGGCGCAGCAGGTACACCTCCTGCGGCACCACGGCCATGGCGGCGCGCAGGCTGGCCTCGTCGAGTTCAAGGATGTTGACGCCATCAAGCTCCACCGCCCCCGCCTGCACGAAGCGCTGGCGCTGCAGCAGGGCCAGCACCGTGCTCTTGCCCGAGCCCGAAACCCCCACCAGCCCCACGCGCGTGCCCGCGGGAATGTCGAGGTTGAAATGCGACAGCACCGGCGCGCCACCGGGGTAGGCAAAACTCACATCACGCAACTGCACATGCCCGCGCAGCATTGCGGGCGGCAGCACCACCGTCTCGGCTACACCGCTGCCTTCATGCGGCACCAGCAGGTGGCCCAGCGTCTCGGCCAGGCGGGTGACGTGCTTCATCGCCTCCACCATGGAAAAGGCCAGGTCGCGCGTGCAGTTCAGGATCAGGAAGCCCAGCGTGGTCACCATCACCACATCGCCCGTGGTGGCGCGGTGCATGCGCCACAGCAGCACGGCCCACAGCAGCAGCCCCGTGGTCATGAAGGCGGTGACGACGGAATGGATCATCCGCAGCTTTTCCATGTAGCGCAGCGAGCGCGTATGCAGCCCGATCTCGCCACGGATGCGCTGGCCCATGCGGCCATGCTCCACCCCCATCATACCGTAAGCACGCACCAGGGGCAGGTTCTGCATCACGTCCAGCATCTCGCCATCCACCTCCGCCGCTTCCGCCGCGTAGGCGAGGTGCATCTCCTGCCCGTGGCCTGCCAGCAGGTAGATGCACAGCCCCAGCAGCAGCGTCATGCCCACCAGCACCAGTGCCATCAGCGGGCTGACCGTGCCCAGCGTGATGATGGCGAGGAACAGGTTCAGCACCGAAGGCAGCAGGTTCCACGCCGCCATGTTCTCCAACGCCACCACCGCCCCTGCCGCCGCCGAAACGCGGGCCGCGAGCGCGCCGGAAAGCCGGTCGGCAAAATAGGTCGCGTCATGCCCGCTGAGGTAGCGGAACAGGTCGCCGCGCACATCGCCCCCCACGCGCACGAACACGCCCGAGGCCATCCACCCCGCCACCCGCCAGGCCGCGTTGTCGCAGATGATGGTGGCGCAGAACAGGAAGATGGACACCCAGACAGCCCCCATGCCCCGCCCGCCCTCCGTCATGCCATTGACCAGGTGGCGGATGATGGCCGACATGCCCACGTTGCACGCCACCGCAATCGCAATCGCGCCGACAATGATGGCGTGCCACCGGCCATGCAGCCGCACGTAATGGAAAATGAACCCCAGCGGGCGCATGCGGTACCGCGCCAGGGCGGGCGTGGGGCGCGTATCGGGGGGAAGAGCGGAGTCTTTCACGTTCATGCGAGGATGCTGCCTTGAGGACATGGCGGGGGAAAGGCTCCGCACTTATGCCGCATTTGGCCCGGTATCATGCCTGCATGACAGATGCACCCCTATCCCGCGTTGCGGGACGCCTCGCCTTCGTGTCCCTGCTGGTCGTGTGGCTGGCCATCATGGCGCATGATCCCGTTCCGCTGCCCTTCTGAAACCCGGCCGGGCGGTGGCGGTTCATAACCAAATACCGAGCGCCCGCCATAATCATGCGATCGGGCGCGTTCCTCGCCCATAATCGCGGAAAAAGACGGGCCGCGCGCATCGCGCTCCAGCCTGCGGGTAGCGGAATCAAGCCGGCGGATGGCATCGAGCCGTTCCTCGCGCCCCAGTTTCGCAGCAGCCACTGCCGCCTTCATGACCGAGAGCGTGCGGTCATACACCGCCACCGGCACGGGATAGGGGTGGCGGTCCTTGCCGCCATGCGCCAGCGAGAAGCGAGCCGGGTCATCAAACCGGCACGGCGCGCCATGCACCACCTCCGCCACCAGCGCGAGCGCGCGCACCGTGCGCGCCCCCACGCCGGCCACGCGCAGCAGGTCGGGGAAGTCACGCGGTCCCGCCTCCTGTGCCGCCGCCAGCGCGCCGTGCAGGCGGCGCATGTTTACATCCTGCGGCTGCACGTCATGGTGGGCGGGCATGCACAGATAGGGCAGTTCGCCCTGCGCGGGGGGCTGCGGGGGCCCATGGCCCTCGATGCGCATGAGCTCGCGCGTCAGCCGGTCCGGCCCCATGGCGTGGAGCAGTTCGACCTGCCCCGCGCGTGAGGCACCGGCCCGGCGATCGGTCAGGTTCATGATGGGGCGGCCTGTCGTGCGGCCATCAATGGCGGCATGCGGCGCCTCGACAAAACTGCTCACGTCATCGGACAGCCAGTGATAGCGCCGCGCAAGGCGCTGGCCCGCATGCATGCCCTGCTGCACCACGGCCCATTTGCCATCCGCCGCCACGATGAAACCATGCAGGTACAGGTCGAATCCATCCTGCACGGCAGCGCTATCTACCTTGGCCACCATGCGGCTCGTGGCCACGAGCGGCGTGGCGTCAAGCCCGGTGGCCTCGCCCACCGCCAGCAGCTCATCAGGCGTACGGCGCGAATGGCGGCCACGGCCCCCGCACACATACAGGCCCAGATCATCCTGCAGGGGCGCAAGCCCGCGCTTGAGCGCCCCGATCACGCTGGTGGTGATGCCGGAGGAATGCCAGTCCATGCCCATGACCGCGCCAAAGGACTGGAACCAGAACGGGTGGGCCAGCCTGCGCAGGAATTCGTCCCGCCCGTAATGATGCACGACCGCCTGCGTGATGACCGCCCCCAGCCGCGCCATGCGCTGGCCCAGCCACGCGGGCACGCGCCCGGTATGCAGCGGCAGGTCGGCGGAGCCCGCGCGTCGGGTCATGGGGCGTTCCCTTCCCTTTGTGGGTCAGTCGTCGTGTCTTTTGCCTGCCTTGGCCATGAAGGTGGCCAGCCCCGCCTCGAGCGCGTGGCGGAAGGCGCGCAGCGTTTCCGCCCCCACATAGTGTTCCATGCCCTCGGCATCAATGCGGGCACTCGCTTCGCTCACCCCAAGGGCGCGCAGGAACTGCTCGACCGTGTGGTGGCGCGCCCGGCTGGCCCGCGCCATCTCCTGGCCTGCCCCGGTCAGGAAAATGCCGCGATAGGGCCTGCGCGTGACCAGCCCGTCCGCCTCGAGGCGGACCAGCATCTTGGCCACGGTGGGCTGCGATACGCCAAGCCGGGCAGCGATATCGACCTGCCGCGCCTCCTGCCCGTCATTGAGCAGGTCATCGATCAGTTCGACATAATCCTCGATCAGGGCCGTCTTGCGCGCCAGCCGCGCCTGGCGGAAGCCCGCGCACTGCGTGTCGGCATCGGGCATGGGGGCTGCTGCCGGCCTGTGCTCGGGGCCGGGCATCAGGGATTGAACACGATGGTCTTGCGCCCGTTGGGAATGACGCGGCACTCGGTAAAGTAACGCACGGCGCGCGCCAGCACCCGGCGCTCGATATCGCGCCCCTTGCGGATCAGGTCATCAGGGGTATCGGCATGGGTAATGCGCTCGACATCCTGCTCGATGATCGGACCTTCATCAAGGTCGGGGGTCACGAAATGGGCGGTCGCACCGATCAGCTTCACGCCGCGCGCAAACGCCTGGTGATAGGGCTTCGCCCCCTTGAAGCCGGGCAGGAAGGAGTGGTGGATGTTGATGCACCGCCCCGCCAGCCACGCGCTCATGGAATCGGACAGGATCTGCATGTACCGCGCCAGCACCACCAGCTCGGCCCCTGTCCCGCGCACGATCTCGGCCATCCTGGCCTCCTGCGCAGCCTTGGTGGCGGCGGTTACGGGCAGGTAATGGAAGGGGATGCCGTCAAGGTCGATATGGGCATAGGTCTCGCGTGGGTGGTTGGCGATGATGGCCACCGGCGCAATGGCCAGCTCGCCAATGCGCCAGCGGTACAGCAGGTCGACCAGGCAGTGATCGAAGCGCGAGACCATGATGACGGTGCGCGTGGGCCGCAGGCTCTCGCGCAGCGACCAGTGCATGTCGAACCGCGCGGCCAGCGCGGCCAGCGCCTGCTCGAGCATGCCGCGCTCCACCCCGCCTGCGGGCACGCTGAACACCACGCGCATGAAGAAGATGCGGCTTTCACGCTCATCGAACTGCTGGGCGCCCGCAATGTCGCCACCAAGCTCGAACAGGGCCTGGCTGATGGCCGCCACGATGCCGGGCCGGTTGGGGCAGGACAGCGTGAGCACATAGGACAGGCGCAGCCCCTGGGCAGGATCAGACATGGCGTTACTGCCCGCGCTTGCGGCCCGTATCGGGCACGGGGTTGTAGAACCAGCAGCCATTGCCCCCGACCTTGCGCAGGGCGGCCTGCGTGGTGGGCACGGGGCGCACCACGTCGCAGCCCGGCGTCCAGCCCTCCGGCGTCATGACCGCGTTGCCCTCGCTGCGGCGCAGGGCCTCGACCAGGCGCAGCAGTTCCTCGACCGAGCGCCCGACCGACATGGGGTACCACACCAGCGCGCGGATCACGCCATCGGGGTCGATCACGTAGGTGGCGCGCACGGTGGCGCTGTTCTGCGCGGTCAGGTCCAGCATGCCGTAGGCGCGGCATACCGCCATGGAGGGGTCTTCCACCAGCGGGAACGGAATCTCGACGCCAAAGCGCTCCTGTATCGTCTCGAGCCAGGCCAGATGCGCGTACAGGCTGTCGACCGACAGGCCCAGCAGCGCGCAGTCAAGCTGCTCGAAGCGATCGACCGCGCGGGCCAGCCCCATGAACTCGCTGGTGCACACGGGCGTGAAATCCGCCGGGTGCGAGAAAAACAGCAGCCAGCGCCCGCGGAAGTCCGACAGGCGCATTTCCCCCTTCGTGGTCCGGGCCTGAAAGTCTGGTGCCACGTCCCCGATCCGCAACGGGCGCGTTCCGATCGCGCCATGGTTTGCGGATATGCTCGCCTCTGTGCTCATGCCCTGCCCTTTTGCATCTGCCGCGCCTTGACGCAAGCCATCTCATAACATACATTTATTATGTAATTCATAAACTATGGATGACATTTCATGTCCGACCCCGCCCTTGAAGCCGCTGCAAGCCAGGTAGTGACATGCCGCGCCACCGGCCAGGCGCCGGTTGTCCGGACCTTTTTCGACCTGCCCACCTTCACCGCCACCCATGTGGTGCACGACCCCGCCACCCGCGCCTGCGCCATCATAGACAGCGTGATGGATTACGACCCTGCATCAGGCAGGACCGACCACGCCATGGCGCAGGACATCGTGGACTACGTCACGGCGGAAAAGCTGGAGGTGGAATGGCTGCTTGAAACCCATGTCCATGCCGATCACCTCTCGGCAGCGCCGTGGCTGCAGGAGCGCCTTGGCGGCAGGCTCGGCATTGGCCATGCCATCCTGAAAGTGCAGGACATCTTCGGCAAGCTGTTCAACGCGGGCACGCAATTCGCGCGCGATGGCTCGCAGTTCGACGCGCTGTTCGAGGACGGGGCACGGTTCACGCTCGGTACCCTGCCCGTGACCGCGCTGCACGTGCCCGGCCACACCCCTGCCGACATGGCCTATGTGATCGGTGAGGCCGCCTTTATCGGCGATACGCTGTTCATGCCCGATTACGGCACCGCGCGGGCCGATTTTCCCGGCGGGGATGCCCGCATGCTCTACCATTCCATCCGCCGCCTGCTCGCCCTGCCCGCCGAGACGCGGGTTTTCCTGTGCCACGACTACAAGGCCCCCGGCCGCGACACCTTTGCATGGGAAACCACCATCGGCGCGGAACGCGAGAACAATGTTCACGTTCATGATGGCGTGAACGAGGATGCCTTCGTGCAGATGCGCACCGCGCGCGACGCCACCCTGTCGCTGCCCAACCTGATCATGCCCTCGGTGCAGGTCAACATGCGTGGCGGCCATTTGCCCGAGCCCGAAGATAATGGTGTAAGCTACATCAAGATACCACTCAGCCGTTCCTGACGCCCATCCAGCGCAGCCTTATCTACAAAGAGTCATACGGAGACCCTTCATGACCGATACCCCCCCATCCACCCCGAACCTCGCCAGCACGGCGCGGGGCCTGACCTATGATGTCGTCGTGGTTGGCGGGGGTGCGGCCGGCCTGTCCACCGCTGCGAGCATTCTCAAGCGGCGTGGCGGCATCACGCTGGCCATCATCGAGCCGTCGGGCTCGCATTTCTACCAACCGGGCTGGACGCTGGTGGGCGGCGGCGTGTTCAAGCAGTCACAGACCCGCCGGTCGGAAAAGAAGCTGATCCCGGCCGGCGCCGACTGGGTGCAGGCCGCAGCCACGGGCTTCGAGCCGGAAGCCAATCTCGTGCACCTGTCCAACGGGTCATCCATCCGCTACGAGGTGCTGGTGGTGGCCACCGGCCTGACGCTGGACTGGGATGCGATCGAGGGGCTGAGCGAGACCCTTGGCCGCAATGGTGTCACCTCAAACTACCGCTACGACCTTGCCCCCTATACCTGGCAGATGGTGCAGACGCTGGGGCGCGGCAATGCCGTCTTTACCCAGCCGCCCATGCCCATCAAGTGCGCGGGCGCGCCGCAGAAGGCGATGTACCTGGCGTGTGACGCGTGGCGCAGGCGGGGCCTGGCCGACAACATCAACGTGTCCTTCCACACCGCAACGCCGGGGCTGTTTGGCGTGAAGGAATTCGTGCCGCCGCTGATGGACTACATCAACCGCTACCATATCGACCTGTGCCTCAAGTCCAACCTGACGAAGGTGGACGGCAAGGGCCGCATCGCCACCTTCGAGAACGTGGCGCAGGATGGCAGCAAGACGACCTCGGAAGTGGAATTCGACATGCTGCATGTCGTGCCGCCCCAGCGCGCGCCCGACGTGATCCGCAACAGCGCGCTTGCGGGTGATGCAGGCTGGGTGTCGGTTGACCCCGCGACCCTGCGCCACACAAAATTTGCCAATGTGTTCGCACTCGGCGACGTGGCGGGCACCTCCAACGCCAAGACCGCCGCCGCCGTGCGCGTGCAGGCCCCGGTCGTGGCCGTGAACGTGCTGGCAACGCTGGACCACAAGCCCGCCGTGGCCGATTATGACGGCTATGGCGCCTGCCCGCTGACTGTCGAGCGCGGCAAGATCGTGCTGGCCGAGTTCGCCTATGGCGGCAAGCTGGCCCCCACCCTGCCCACATGGCTGCTCAATGGCCGCAAGCCCACGCATCTGGCCTGGTTCCTCAAGGAATGGGTCATGCCCGCGCTGTACTGGGATGGCATGCTGCGCGGCCATGAACTGATGGTGGCCCCGCATAGGATCGGCACGCCGCGCTGATCTTTCGCACAAACTGCAATGCGTGATGGCCGCGCGGGGTAGACCTCCGCGCGGCCATGCGTATGTTTGGGGCCATGAACACCAGCAGACAGGGCCAGCACCATGTGGGCTCCAGCCGCCCGCTCCGCCTGGCCGATGACGTGGTCAGCCATGCCATTTATGGCGGCCCGGACAAATGCTACCGCTATGAACTGACCCGCACCTGGAACCCGCAAGGGCCCGCGGTGATGTGGCTGATGATGAACCCATCGGTTGCAACGGAAGACGGCGATGACCGCACGGTGGCCAAGTGCCAGCGCTATGCCCGCGCCTGGGGCTACGGCACGCTGCTGGTGGGCAACACCTTCGCCTATCGCTGCACCGACCAGAAGCGCCTGACCGAGGTGCCCGACCCGGTCGGCCCCGAAAATGACCGCCACCTGCTGGCCATGGCGCGGCGGGCCGACCTAGTGGTGGCGGCCTATGGCTCGCCGCAGATCAAGAGCCTGCTGCCCCGCGGGCCGGAGGTGATCCGCATGCTGCAACAGCACGGCATTACGGTCAGCGCCATGCGGCTGAGCAAGGGTTCGGGCCGCCCCGAGCATCCGCTTTACCTGCCCAGCAGCCTGAAGCCGGAACCCCTGCCACCTTTTGCCCCGGCCTGACTGGCCTACGGGGCCTGAAAAAAGTTCCTGGCAGCGTCATTTGAAGCTTTTAAAAAAAAGCTTCACCAAAAACTTTTATTATTTCAGGACAGGATCTTAGTAGTCGAAATCGACCGAGAAAGACCCTTCGGCCATTTCCACCCGCAGGGTCAGCCCGGTCCAGACCGGCTGGTCACGGGCCGGGTTCTCGCGCCAGAAGGCGGCGCGCAGTTCCAGCAGTTCATGCTGCAGGTCGTGCAGGTAGCGGATATGGCCTTCGGTCGATTCGTCCTCGAAGGGGCTGAAATTGACCTTTTCCCCCTCCTGCGTTTCGTAATCGAAGCCGAAATACACATTCGTGTCGCCCAGTTCGACATTGCCGGTAAAGGCCATGTGCATCTCGATGGCGCGGCAGGTTTCTTCCTCCTCTTCCGGCACGGCGATCAGCACGAGTTCGGCAATGGCGTTGAGAATGGCCTTTGAGCCGGGAGGGGCTACGTTGTTCATGTTATCCTGCCTGCTGTGGGGGAAGCCATCCCATGGCCTCAATGCGATCTGCCTACAATCGATAAAGAGTTTTTGGTGAAGCTTTTTTCAAAAAGCTTCGAAAGATGCCGCCTTTTTGAAAAAAGCGACACCCGACACCCTTCCATTCATTCATCAGCCAAACAGCGCAAGCTGCCGCGCGGGTGGAACAGCGCCCGGCACGCGCAGGCCCGATACGGTCACGCCGAGCAGCCTTATGCCCCGTGGCGGCGGAAAACACGGGGCCAGCAGCGCCAGCGCCCGCCGGGCCAGATCGGCCCCATCCATGACAGGCTCAGGCGCCGTACGCCCGCGCACGATCTGGCGAAAGTCGTTGTATTTCACCTTCAACGTCACGGTCACGCCCGTCAGGCCACGCGCCACGCAACGCCCCCATACCCGCTCCGACAGGGCCAGCATGTGGTCACGCGCGGCGGCCCAATCGTGAATATCGGCATCGAAGGTCTGCTCGCCGCCAATGGAGCGACGCGGGCGGTTGACCTCCACGGGGCGGTCATCAAGCCCACGGGCAATGCCGTAATAGAAATCTGCCGCCTTGCCAAAATGCCGCAGCAGGCGTGAAAGCGGCTGCGCGCGCAGGTCCAGCCCCGTGCGGATGCCAAGGGCGTGCATCCGCGCCGCCGTGGCCGGGCCAATGCCATGAAACTGCCCGACCGGCAGGCTCGCCACAAAATCCGGCCCCATGCGCGGTGTAATGACAAACTGACCATCGGGCTTGCGATAATCGGAGGCCAGCTTGGCCAGGAATTTATTGTAGGACACGCCAGCCGAGGCGGTCAGTGACGTCTCATCGCGGATCCGGGCGCGGATGGCCGTGGCGATTGCCGTGGCGGAGGGATAATCCAGCAGGGGCCGGGTTACATCCAGATACGCCTCATCAAGCGAAAGCGGCTGGATGATGGGGGTAAAACAGGCAAAAATGGCGTGAATTTGGGCGGAAACCGCGCGATAGACATCAAAACGCGGCGGCACGAACACAAGGTCCGGACATTTGCGCTGCGCCACAACCGAAGGCATGGCCGAGCGCACCCCGAACCGGCGGGCCTCATAACTTGCGGCAGCGACAACGCCCCGGCGGCCCGCGCCGCCTACGGCCAGTGGCCTGCCCCGCAGGGCCGGATCATCACGCTGCTCGACCGAGGCATAAAAGGCATCCATGTCAACATGGATGATACGCCTGTGCCCCGCCCTGCTCACGGCCCGGACCGCACCAGGGCCATGCCCGCAGGGGACATGACCGGCACGGCGTGACTGCGCGAGATCAGTCGTTGCACTTCTTTTTCTTAAGGAAAAACGCGATAACGCCGACAATCGCACCGAAAACCAGGATGCCCTTGAGGCAGGGAGACTTGGAAGGGCACTTGGTTGCACATTCAGACATGATTCATTCCTTGATAAACAGCGCCACCCCAGACGGGAGAGGCATGGCCCATACTAGCGCATGCATGCGCCGTGACCAGTGGGGTTTTGGCACGCAGGCGCCCGGGCGGGCCTGACATGCGGCAGCAGGGCAGCCGCATTGCGTTGCCACATCTTTTGTTACAGATGGCGTCGGGCAATGATACCGCTACCAAGACCGGAGAATGAACCATGAAGAAATATGCATTCCTGCCCGCAGCCCTGCTCATGCTGGGCACGGCAGTCGGCGCGGCGCATGCCACCCCCTCGGCCGGGCGTGCGGTCAATCGTGATTTCGCCAAGCTGTCGGCTGATGGCAGCCGCGCGTTTGATGATATCGAGATGGCCCGCACGGCGCTTGCCAACAACGACACCGCTGGTGCCGTCAAGCTGCTGACCGATGCCAACAACGCCCTGACCCGCGCCAAGAGCGACAACAAGGTGTTCATGAAGGCCGAAGCCCAGCTGACACCCCCCAGGAAAGCCCCGGCTGGCGCGCCCGCACCCAAGGCTGCCCCCTCCACCCAGCCCGTGGCCTGGCTGCCGGTTGATGGCCAGTACATCGTGACCGAGGATCTTGTGCCCTCCTCCCCCCAGGGCACGGCGGTGGCTTCGGCCAATACCAGCCTGAACAAGGGCAAGCCCGCGCAGGCCGCTCAGAACCTGCAGGTTGCCGCGGTGGATGTTGACTTCGTGCTGGCCATCGCACCGCTTGATGCCAGCGCCAGCGATGTCTATCGCGCTTCCAACCTGCTGGCGGGTGCAACACCCAACACCAAGGATGCGGACGCCGCCCTGCTCGACGCCCAGAACAGCATCCGCTTCGTATCTGAAGACATGGTCGGCACGCCTTCGGGCAAGAAAGCCGCCGGGAACTGAGTTCCGGTTGTTTCCGGTCGGTACCATGCCGCACATAAGGACAGCCCGCGTCCCCTCGCCCCCGGCGCAGGGAGGCGGGCTGCCCATACGGCGGGGCATCTGGCTGCTGGCCATGACCGGACTCTGCCTTGCCCTGGGCGCACACCCGGCCCGGGCGGGCGGGCAGATCGAACTTTGCCTGGCCCGGCACCCTGTTGAAAACAGCTTTGTGCAGAATGCCGCGGCCCGTGGCCCGGTTCATGTGCCCGCAGGCACCGCGCTCAATTACGCGGGCCATGCCTTCGGCCCCGCATCGGACCCGCTCGACCGCGCCCACGCGGCCCCCGATGGCGATGGCTGGCGCAACATCCCGCCTGCGGAGGAATCGCGCCGCCGCGACCTGCAGATGGAAGATATTGGCGGGGACAGCCGCTACCACCGCCCGCAGGCGGCCCTCATGACGACAGCAGCCGTAACCCTGTCACCCACGCACCCCTGCGCGCAGGTGGGGGCGACGGCACTCCTGTCCGATGACTGGACATGGACAATGGATACCATACCCGCCCGCCCCGACATGTATTTTCAGGCCTATGGCACGGTACGGGGCGACCAGCTTGACCCGACCTTCAATAACGATGCCGATCCCTTTCAATGGACAGCGGCACATGGCGCGCTGAATGCAATTGTTACACAAACAGTTGACCAGTCGCTGACCCTCCGCTCCCCAGACTAAAAGATGTTATTTCCGGTTATATACTGCACCCATCATGATCATGGGCATGATAAAGGCAGGTTTCATGGGCAGTCCGTTCCGTAAAGCACCCAGACTGACAAGAAATTTTTATTAATGTTATAATAAATAATTTCAAGCCAAATGGAATGCATTATCAAACTTATATATTTGTATTTATTATGTGCCCGATTATTTCAATGCTGATGAAACAGGGCCATAAATTACATTTTACATTGCAGGGTATAAAAAATTAAATTCTTTACTGAAAAACATATTGGCTTGGAACAGATGCCCTCATAAATAGTCTGTCTGCCGCCGCATCGGGTCAATACCCACCGGCCAGAGCATAGCACGGGAATATGGAAAGCGGCATGTGGGGATGGATGTGCCACCGTGTAAGATGCATGCTAGAGGTTATTTTAACAGCTCAGCCAGCCGATGAAAAACAATGGAGAACGGGATGGCCCTCTACCAGTCCGCACAGTTTATAGATACGTGGACCGATCCTGAATTCGACAAGCTTCATCCGCCCCGCACCGTCGCCCCCCATTCCGGTATTTACCGTTGTGCCGGCTGCGGCGTGGAAATAGCCGCAAGCGAGGGGCAGCTCCTGCCTGCCATCCATGCCCACCCCCACCGGCTCGGCACGCGCGAAGCCTGGCAGATGGTGGTCTATGCGGACCATCGCCCTAAATTTACCTGAAACGCCGCCTTTTTGAAAAAAGGCGGCGCCCGCAAACTTCTATTATTTTATCAATACGGTGCCTGCAGACAGCGCCTTACCACCATCCGCCGCCCCACGGGCCGCCCCAGCCGCCGCCACCCCAGCCCCACATGCCCCAGTTCCAGGAGGCATCTTCGTACATATCCGCCGTCATCTGCTGCTGGTCAGCCAGATTCTGGGCCTGCACATAGGACATGTAGCGCCCATAGGCAGCCTGGTTGCCCACATACAGGCAGCTGCACACCTTGGGGTCGGAATAGATGTAGAGCATGTGGTCTCCAAACGATTTCTGGAGGAACCGGTTGGGGGGAAGTTTCTGCAGCATCAGCTGCCGTTCCGGGTTATTGGCAGGGCGCGCCACGAAACCGGCTGCGGCAAGGCTGTTTTCCTTATCCACGATCTGGTCATGCACGCTTTCACACGCGGTCAGCCCGGTGGATATGGCAAGCAGCAACGCGCCACCTGCGTAAAGATGCCTCAGCGCTTTCTTGTTTCCCATCGACGTGCCGCCTGTTTCCATCCTGTTAATCAGCGCATCCTGTCCCATCAACGAGCCGGAATAAAGATGCGCGGAAAAAAACATATGAATTATTTCAGCCGAGTTTGATTTATCTCATGTTCGGGATCGGCACGACAATGCGATAACCATCAGGCGATGGGGGCATCGCATATCGAATCATCACTTTAAAACTTTGGCAGGCTCACCTTGCGGGGTGAGCCTGCCATTTTTCTTTGCACGGTCATTTCAACGACAGCGGGCTGGTTCCGGTTGCACGCCCCCAAGCCCCATAGGAATCACGCCACTGTTACCTGAGGCATCGGATGACCAAAAGGTGCCGGGGCCAGGGTCGGTGTCTCGTCGCGCAGCACATAGCCCTGCCCCCACACGGTGGCGATGAGCTGCCCCGCGCCCGCAACCTGCAATTTTTTTGCGCAGCTTGCAGATGAACACATCAATGATCTTCATTTCCGGCTCATCCATCCCGCCATACAGATGGTTGAGGAAGGCATCCTTGGTCAGGACCATGCCCTTGCGCAGCAGGAGCAGTTCCAGGATCATGTATTCCTTGCCGGTCAGATGCACGCAGTGGCCCTGCACGCTCACCGTACGGCTATCGAGACACAGCTCAAGCGGCCCCGCGCGCAGGGTCGGCTCGCTATACCCCTTGGAACGGCGGATTACCGCCTGCATCCGCGCTGTCAGTTCCATCGATTCGTAGGGGCGGGTCACGTAATCATCCGCCCCGGTGGAGAAGGCCCTCACCTTGGTGGCCGCCTCGCGCTCCTCTGACAGGACCAGCACGGGCGTGGGCACCCTTGCTGCCCGGCTGACCCGAATGACCTCGAACCCATCGAGATCTTTCAGCCGGATCTCCATGACTGCAAGGTCATAATTATAGGATTTTAACATTCCCAGTCCATCATGCCCTGTATCAACATGATCTACTGTAAATCCGGCTTTTTCCATATGCCGGGTGGTCTCTTCGGCTTTCCGGGCATTGGGTTCTATAAGCAAAATCCGCATATCGACCATCCAGTAGATATTTTGACTACGTCTACCTATAAGTGCGCCTCATGCATTAAACAACCTAAAGTTGTCTATATATTACCATTCTTCCATAGAAATAATAAATATAATGACATTTATTTTATTAATGAATTATTAATGCGCTATCCTATACCGCCCGCACCATGGTTCAGCGGGCCGGCCCCCGCGCCATAGCCGGGCGCGGCCGCAATAGCGCGCAGCACGTAGGCCCGTGCCCGGGTCACGGCGTCCGGCAGGTTCATGCCCTGCCCCAGCCCGGTGGCAATGGCGCTGGCCAGGGTGCAGCCGGTACCATGCGTATGCCGGGTGTGAATGCGCCGGCTTACGAATTCCTGTACCGTGCCATCGGCCTGCACCAGCACGTCGAGCAGTTCATCACCTTCCATGTGCCCACCCTTGAGCAGCACGGCGCCCGGCCCGAGTGCCAGCAGGGCACGGGCCGCGGGCACCATGTCCGCGCGCCCCGCAATGCCGTGGCCGAGCAGGGCCTCGGCTTCAGGAATGTTGGGGGTCAGCACGGTGGCCAGCGGCAGCAGCCGCGCCTTCAGCGTGGCCAGCGCACGCTCCTGCAACAGCGCAGCTCCCCCCTTCGCCACCATGACCGGGTCGAGCACGTAGGGAATATCGGTCGTGGTGAGCAGCACATCGGCAATCGCCTCAATCACCTCCGGCCGGTCCAGCATGCCACTCTTGAAGGCATCAACCCCCAGATCATCCATCACGCAGCGCATCTGGGCCACGATAAAGGCCGGGGAAACCGGCATGACCGCCTGCACGCCAAGCGTATTCTGCGCGGTCAGGGCTGTAATCGCGGTCATGGCAAAGCCGCCCAGCACGGTCACGGTCTTGATATCGGCCTGGATACCGGCCCCGCCCCCGCTATCGCTGCCCGCCATGATGAGGATGCGCCCGTGCATGGCTCAGCCCGCCATCTGGATGGCGGTGATCGCCTCGCACATGTCATCTACGACGGCATTGACCAGCGCCTCGTCCTCCGCTTCCGCCATGACGCGCACCAGCGGTTCGGTGCCACTTTCACGCAGCACGAGTCGCCCGCGCGTGCCCAGCCGTTTTTCCGCCGCCTTGCGCGCATCCTGCACCTGCGGGTCATGCAGCGGGCTGCGACCGGCAAAGCGCACGTTGCGCAACAGTTGCGGATAGGGCTTGAACATGCGGCATACCTCGCTTGCGGGGCGACCGGACTCCACCACTTCGGCCAGCACCTGCAGGGCGGCCACCAGCCCGTCGCCCGTGGTGGCGAAATCGGACAGGACCATGTGCCCCGACTGCTCGCCACCGATATTGGCGCCAAGCTCGCGCATCTTCTCCACCACGTAGCGGTCGCCCACCGCCGTGCGCATCAGTTCCAGCCCCTGTGTCTCGAGATAGCGCTCAAGCCCCATGTTGGACATGACGGTGGCCACGATATGCCGCCCCGACAGCCGCCCCTGCCGCGCCCATGAGTGCGAGATCAACGCAAGGATCTGGTCGCCATCGATCAGCCGGCCCTTCTCGTCGGAGATCAGCACGCGGTCGGCATCCCCATCAAGGGCTATGCCGATATCGGCCCGGTGGCGCTGCACCGCGGCGCACAGGGCTTCGGGCCGGGTGGAGCCGCAGCCTTCATTGATGTTGATGCCATCGGGGTCGCAGCCAATGCGCACCACTTCGGCGCCCAGCTCCCACAACGCCGTGGGCGCCACGCGATAGGCCGCGCCATTGGCGCAGTCGATCACGATACGCAGCCCGTCAAGCCGCAGGCGGCGGGGGAAGGAGGACTTGGCACTTTCAACGTACCGGCCCGCCGCATCATTGAGGCGCGAGGCCCGGCCGATCTGGTCGGGGGCGGCGAGCATGTGGGTCAGGTCCTCGCCCATGGCCGCCTCGATGCCCGCTTCCGTCTCATCGGAGAGCTTGAACCCGTCAGGGCCGAACAGCTTGATGCCGTTATCGCCATACGGATTGTGCGAGGCCGAGATCATGACACCCAGATCGGCGCGCAGGGAGCGGGTAAGCATGGCAATGGCCGGGGTGGGCATCGGCCCCACCAGCGTCACGTCCATCCCGGCTGAAAGAAAGCCCGACACCAGCGCGCATTCGATCATGTAGCCCGACAGGCGCGTATCCTTGCCCAGCAGCACGCTGTGGCGGTGCGTGCCCTGTATGAAGCGCAGGCCCGCGGCCTGGCCCAGCTTCTGCGCCACTTCCACCGTCATGGGAAAGCGGTTGGCCATGCCCCGAATTCCATCAGTGCCGAACAGCTTTCTTGTTTTTACCATGACTGGATATCTCCGGATACGTTCTGGTCGGACACCGACCTACCTTACCTGTTACTGCCGATCCAGCCCCTGCTGCACCCGCATGGCCTGGATCATGGCTGATGCATTGTGAACCCGCAGCACCACGCCGGGAAAGACCATTCCGGGCAGGCTGGCCGCAATCGTGCCCGGGTCACGCGCTGCCGCGTCGGGTTCGTGGGCCAGTTCGCCAATCATGCGCTTGCGCGACGTGCCCAGCACCACCCTGCACCCCAGATTGGCCAGCAGCGGCAGGCGGGCCAGCAGGGTCAGGTTGCCATCCAGCGTCTTGGCAAAGCCGATGCCGGGGTCAACCAGTATGCGCGTGCGGTCAATGCCCGCCGCCACAGCCTCCTCCACCCGCTGGCCGAGTTCACGCACCACATCCACCGCCACGTCGCTGTAAGTCGTGTGCGCGCGCATCGTTTCAGGCGTGCCACGCATGTGCATGAGCATGACGGGGCAGCCATGCCGCGCCACGACCGCACGCGCAGCGGGGTCATGCGTCAGCGCCGAGACATCGTTGATGAGCGTGGCCCCGGCTGCCAGCGCCTGATCCATGACCGCTGCGTGCCGCGTATCAATCGAGAGATGCAGCCCATCAAGCGCGGAACAGGCCCGCACCGCGCGGATGACCGGGCCGACCCGCCCCCATTCGGCCTCGGCAGACATGGCGGGCGCGCCGGGGCGGGTGCTCTCGCCACCAATATCCACTACCCGGCACCCGGCGGCATGCAGCGCCTTTATGCGCGCGAGCGCCGTCTCCACGCGGTCATGCTGGCCGCCATCACTGAAACTGTCCGGGGTCACGTTGATGATGCCCATGACCTGCGGGCCCGGCGGCAGCCCCGCATCGGGCGCAGGCGCACTGACGCGCCGGGCCGCTTCCTCCCACGCGGGCGGCAGGGCGGTAACCGGCAGGATCGTCTCCTTGTGCCCCTGCCCGACCAGGCGGGCGAGCGCATAGGCCTGGGGGCCACCCGCAAACCAGTGCGCAACACCCAGCGCCACCGCCTGCCGGGCCGCCTTGCCATGCAGCAGGGCCAGTGGCTCAATCAGCGGCTGGCTGGAAAAATCACCCATGAAATACCGACCCGATCATGAAAATATTATAGCACCCGGAAATTTTTATTATCTGTTTTTATGCGTCCATCATGCCCTGTCCGCTGGCGCAGGGCTGGATACAAACATGGCGGAACAGCCTGAAGCTGCCCCGCCATGTTTATATTGGGAAACTGTTTGAAAAACCCGCCAGCTTAAAAAGAATGCCGCCTTTTTGTAAAAAAAGGCGGCACCCGGGAACTTTTACCGTTTTCTCTCAAGGTATCCCTAGCCAGCCGGGGCAGCACCCACCCCACCGCCACCTTCTGGCGTGGGCAGCGGCGCCACGGGGGCGGACGGGGCTGAAGGCGGCACGGACGGGCGGCGGTTCTCCGGCATCGGATCATCCACCACCACGCGCTCGATCTTCTCGCCCCGCAGCACCTGGCGGATTTCCTCGCCGGTCAGGGTTTCATATTCCAGCAGGGCCGCGCCAAGACGGTGAAGCTGGTCGATATGCTCAAGCAGCAGGCTGCGGGCGCGCTCATAGGCGGCATCGATCAGCTTGCGCACCTCGTTATCGATCTCGCGCGCCGTTTCCTCCGACACGTTCTTGTTCTGGGTTACGCTATGGCCAAGGAACACTTCCTGCCCGTTGCCGCCATAGGCCACCATGCCCAGCTTTTCGCTCATGCCCCATTCGGTCACCATGCGGCGGGCCACGTCGGTCGCCATCTTGATGTCGCCCGAGGCACCGGTCGAGACATTGTCCGCCCCGAAGATGATTTCCTCCGCCGCGCGGCCACCCATGGCCAGCGTGAGCTTGCCGATGCACCACGAGCGGCTTTCGGAGTAGCGGTCCTTCTCCGGCAGGCTCATCACCATGCCCAAAGCCCGGCCACGGGGAATGATGGTAGCCTTGTGCACCGGGTCGGACCCCGGCGTGAGAATGCCCACCAGCGCATGCCCGCCTTCGTGGTAGGCGGTCATCTTCTTCTCGTCCTCGCTCATGACAAGGGAGCGGCGCTCGGCGCCCATCATCACCTTGTCCTTGGCGTTCTCGAACTCGAGCATCGCCACTGTGCGCTTGCCCAGGCGGGCGGCCATCAGCGCTGCCTCATTGACCAGGTTGGCCAGGTCCGCACCCGAGAAGCCGGGCGTGCCACGGGCAATGACCTTGGGGTCCACATCGGAGGCCAGCGGCACCTTGCGCATGTGCACGCGCAGGATCTTCTCTCGGCCCGCCACATCGGGGTTGGGCACCACCACCTGGCGGTCGAAACGGCCGGGGCGCAGCAGCGCGGGGTCGAGCACGTCGGGGCGGTTGGTCGCGGCAATCAGGATCACGCCCTCATTGCTGTCAAAGCCATCCATCTCGACCAGCATCTGGTTGAGTGTCTGCTCACGCTCGTCATTGCCGCCGCCAAGGCCCGCGCCACGATGGCGGCCGACAGCGTCGATCTCGTCAATGAAGATGATGCAGGGTGCGGCCTTCTTGCCCTGCTCGAACATGTCACGCACGCGCGATGCGCCCACACCCACGAACATCTCGACAAAGTCGGAACCCGAGATGGTGAAGAACGGCACGTTCGCCTCACCCGCGATGGCGCGGGCGAGAAGCGTCTTGCCGGTGCCCGGCGGGCCCACGAGCAGCACGCCCTTGGGGATCTTGCCGCCAAGGCGGGTAAACTTCTGCGGGTCGCGCAGGAAGTCGACGATTTCCTGCAGCTCGCCTTTGGCTTCATCAATACCGGCCACATCATCAAACGTCACGCGACCCTGCTTTTCGGTCAGCATGCGGGCGCGTGACTTGCCAAAGCCCATGGCCCGGCCACCACCAGACTGCATCTGGCGCATGATGAAGATCCACGCCCCCACCATGAGCAACAGCGGTGCATAGTTGATGAGGTAACGCAGGATGGGGTTGGTATCCGCCTCGAGCGGCTTGGCCACGACTTCCACGCCCTTTTCCGTCAGGCGGGAAATCAGGGTGGGGTCCTGCGGGGTATAGGTATCGAACGACGTGCCATCCGTCAGCGTGCCGGTGATGTTGTGCTCCTGCACCACGACAGAGCGAACATGCCCACTGTTCACGTCTCCGATGAAATCGGAATACGCCAACTGCTGCGATGCATGCTGCGTGCTTCCCGGCTGGAAGACATTAAACAGCAACAGCAGCAGGACGATGATGATAACCCACAGGAGCAAGTTCCGGCCGAAATTGTTCATCTTGTCCACTGTTCCATCCGCTGGCCCCCTCGCCCCTGCCCCACAGCGGGCAGGCGAACGGATGCCACGTTCACTACGTCCTAACATACATAGGACGATCAGGGGATATTCACACCCCCACCCGCCAACCTTTTATGCCTGCCCGCCCGGGTGGTAGTGCCCGGAGCCGCCAAATACGGCGCAGTCGAGCACGGGATGGGGGGGCTGGTTCATGAAAACCGCATGGGCTGCAAAAGGTTCCCGCGCGCGCAGGCCCATATGGGGCACGGCCTTGACCTGCCCATCATGCCATAGCGCGGGCAGCGTGCGCAACAATCGCGCAGGCCAGCAGGAGCGCCGCCCACCATGCGGCCACCACGCCGCCACCGGCCCCGCGCCCCCCACGCGCCAGCCCGGCGGCAGGGCGGGCGTGCGCAGGATGAAACGCCGGTCCCATATGGCCCCGGGTGCTGCTTCCATGGAGGGCGCAAGGCCTGCTTCCTCACGGGCCACGAGCCATTGCCCATCACGCCACGGCATGAGGGCCACCCCGGCCAGGGTTGCCGCCCGGGGCCGGGCCACAAGCGCTGCCACCGCCTCGCGCGCCGGGGCATAATCCCGCCCCCCCACCACGCGCATCAGGGCCGACAGCAGCCGCGGCGGCGCAAGGTCAGGGGGCAGCACCACCCAGCCACCGGGGTGAAAGCGGGCATGGGCGGCCAGCCAGCGTGCATCCTGCATATCGCGCGCCTGGCGGGCCTGCCCGGCCTGCCCGGCATCGGCCAGAAGCGTGCCTGCCAGGGCGGAATCCGCTGCCAGCGCATGACGCGCCCGGGCGCGGGCGGTACGCAGGTCGGAATTGGAGGGATCTTCCACCCAGTCCACCCCCGCCGCCCGCACCGTGGCGTACAGGGCATCCTTGCCTACACCCAGCAGCGGGCGGACAAGGCGCACATCCGCCATGTCCGTCGCCACCGCCATGGCAGCCAGCCCGTCATGCCCGCTTGCCGCCTGCTGGCGCATGAGCACGGTTTCTGCCTGGTCGCCCGCATGGTGGGCCACCAGCAGGTCAAGCGCGCCAAGGTCGCGGCAGGCAGCAAACAGGGCCTGGTAGCGCATGCGCCGGGCGCGTTCGGCCATGCGGGGGCCACGCGCCAGCCCTTCAAGCGCCAGCAGCCGCGCCGGCATGCCAAGCCGGGCAAGGCGCGCCACCGTCTGCTCGGCCTCAACCCGCGACTCGGCACGCAACCCGTGGTCCACCACCAGCCCCGTCACATCAGGCCGCCACCCCCGCGCCAGAATGGCCAGTGCCATGCTGTCCGCCCCGCCCGATACCGCAACACAGACAGGCGCGCCCGGCCCCGGCCACGGGCCCAGTGCAGCCATGCGGGCAGAAAAACGGGCCGGGCTGACTGGCTGTGAAAGCTGCATGCG
This sequence comes from Komagataeibacter xylinus, assembly GCF_004302915.1. Lineage (GTDB taxonomy): Bacteria > Pseudomonadota > Alphaproteobacteria > Acetobacterales > Acetobacteraceae > Komagataeibacter > Komagataeibacter xylinus_C. The sequence continues at coordinate 126,601 of NZ_QQBI01000004.1, forward strand.
CCCTATGCCCCCGCAGGCGATCAGCTACATTTGGCGCGCTTGCGGTAGACCAGCTCGGCGGATTTGATGCGCGGCGCAGGCGTGGGGAATTCACTCGAAAGCTTGTCCAGCGCCTGGCAGGCGGATGCCTTGTCGTTCAGTGCCATCAGTGTTGCGGCAACACCCAGCAGGGCGCTCGGCGCGCGCTGGCCATGCGGTGCGCGGTTATAGGTATCGTAATAGGCAAGGGCGGACTGACGATACTGCTTCTGCCCCGCCAGGGACTGGGCCATCAGGTACTGCGCATCAATCTGCCTGGGGGATTTGGGGCCGGAGAGCACCTGCTGCGCATCAGCCTGCGCCGTGGCGTAATCATGCTGCAACAGCGCATCATTGCCCGCCTTGAGCACATCATCGAGGCTGCGCTTGGCCGTGGCGGGGGCGGGGGCTGGGACTGAGGCTGGGGCTGCGGGCGTCACGCCACCTGCCGCGGTTACCGGGGCCGCCCCCCCCGCCGCAGCATGGCCGCGCTGCTGCATGGCGAAATTCATGTCATCGATCTGCTTGCTCATGGCGGCATTCTGCTGCTGCACCTGATTGGTCAGCTGATCGATCTGGCCGCGCATCTCGCGCGTCTGTTCCTCGAGCGTATTGACCCGGTCAAGCAGTTGCAGGGTCAGGTTGCCGCTGTCATTCGCGTGCGCGCTGCCCAGACAGGCCAGCGATACGCCACCTGCCAGCATGCCAGCCCGCCCCCACCGTGAAAGCCGGCCAGGAACCGAAAGGAAACACGACATAACAGAACGCATGGACCATACCCTTCAAGCAACACGACGCACGTCTATCTAAAACAAAACCGGCCGGGCGATAAGCGCCCGGCCGGTTCCATACTGCCACATTCCGTAGAAGTGCTGGCAGAAACTTACTGCACCGCCGTGATGGCGTTACGGTTCTGGGCCCAGGAAGCCTCATCATCGCCAACGGCGGTGGGGCGGTCCTTGCCATAGGAGATGGTGGTGATGCGCGAAGCATCGACACCCTTGGCCACCAGGTAGTCATGCGCCGCATTGGCACGACGCTCGCCCAGCGCGATGTTGTATTCCTCGGTGCCGCGGTCATCGCAGTTACCGGCAATCTGCACATGCACCTGCGGGTACTTGGCCAGCCATGCGGCCTGCTTGTCGAGCGTTGCCTTCGCATCGCTGGACAGCGTGTTCTGGTTCAGCGCGAACAGCACGCGGTCACCTGCAGTCGCGACCAGATCGGCCTCGCTGCCGGGAACAGGGCCAACCTGCTGCTGCGTTGCAGCGCCGGTGTTCGCGTTCTTGTTCGCGTGGTCAGAACAGGCCGCGAGGAAGAGAGCCAGACCGGCCGCACCAAAAAGCTTCAGTTTCATTACTTTGGATCCTGGATCGGTTTCTTGTTTCGAAACCATTTGTTGAATTTCCGGATTTAAATATAGAACGGTCCCGAGTCTCGTTGCGCCCTGCCAAACAAATTGTAAAACAGAAACTCGCGATCGCTGGAAACCGCCACAAGCATAGCTGTCAAATCCGGTTTCAGTCAACGCGGAACAAACACATACCCGCCATTTGCCAAATGAGTGGGTTCAGGCGGCGTGTTTGCCCAACGCATTGAAAACAATTACTTATTCAGGCCAGACCATGCCGGGTCAGAGGCGCTGCCTGCAGGTAGGGCACGTTCATGGAAGCCGGTGATGTCAATTGTGCTGATACCTGTTGCAAATCCGGCACCATTCGCCCCGGCCGAACTCTGGCGGCAGAACGCCAGCACCCGCCCATTGGGGCAGAAAGTCGGGCTTTCCACCGTAAAGCCCTGGGTCAGGATTCGCTCGCCCGTGCCATCGGGCGCCATCACGCCAAGCGAGAAGCTGCCATTGGCAATGCGCGAGAATGCGATCAGGTCCCCGCGCGGCGACCACACGGGCGAGCCATAGCGCCCGTGCCCATAGGAGATCCGCTTCGCCTCGCCGCCCGATGCACTCATGATATAGAGCTGCTGCGAGCCGCCACGGTCGGAGTTGAACACGATCTGCGACCCGTCGGGGCTATAGGACGGGCTGGTGTCGATCGCCCCGGAAGAGGTGATCTGCCGGCGCGCCATGGTGGCAAGGTCGACCACGAAGATGTCAGACCCGCTGCCGCGCGTGACCGACAGGATGACCGACTGCCCGTTGGGCGCAAAGCGCGGCGCAAATGAAATACCCGTAAAGTCACCCAGCAGGCGCTGCTGCCCGGTATTGAGGTTGAACAGGTAAACACGCGGCCTGTAGTTGGCATATGACATGAATGCCAGCTCACTATTGGCCGGGTTGAAGCGCGGCGTGAGCGTCAGCCACTGCCCGTTGGTCAGGTAGCGGCTGTCCGCCCCGTCCTGATCCATGATGGCGAGCCGCGTGACCTGGCGCGCGCGCGGGCCGGAACGGGCAATATAGGCGATGCGGGAATTGAAATAGCCCTGCTCGCCCAGCAGGCGGCTGTAGATCACATCGGCAATCACATGCGCGATGCGGCGCCAGTCCTGGCTGGCGGCGGTATAGGCCGTGCCCTGCAACTGTTTGCCGGTCAGCACATCCCACAGGCGGAACTCGACGCGCAGGCTGCTGCCCTGCTCGACCACCTTGCCGGTCATGACCGCGCGCGCGCCCATTGACTTGTAGGTGGCAAACGGGGGCGTGCCCTGCGGCATGCTGGCGCTGATGGGGCGGAACAGGCCGCAATTGCCCAGATCGGCCGAGATCACATCCGTGATCTGCTGGGCCACGCCACTGCCAAGCGCGGGCAGGACGATGGGAATGGGGGCGGTCCGCGCCTGATCGACCGTGATCTCGGCAGCCCCCGCATCCTGTGCGTGGGCGGCACCCGCGGCGAACAGCGGCGTGGCCATGAGCCCGCCCGCAACACCTGCGCCCATGAAACCACGCCGGCTGAAGGCCGATGCCAGCCGTGCGGCATCATCATCCGGGATCAATGGCTTTACGCTTGACATCATTTTCCTCTCCTCGCCTTCGTCCGCTTTGTATCAGGGACGGAATACGAATTTCAGTTGCCGGGTCTGGCCCAGCAGGTTCTGCGGAATGGGCAGCTTGGCACAGGTCGGGCTGAGCACCGCATCACGCGCGCGTTCGGCCAGCGCGCGGTATGACGGGTCAGCCGCCATCTGCGCCTGTGTCTGCGGCGCGAACTCCACAAGCCGCGCCGTGCCGGTGCCATCCACGGTCACGACCAGATGCGCCACGAACTGGGCATAATTACGGGCCGCCGTATCTTCCGAGTAGCAGCGCCGCACGGAATTGCCGATCGCCTTCTGCTCGGTGGCGGTCATGGAACTCGTTATGTCGCCATCAGGCGTGCCACCGCCATCAGGCGCACCACCCTGCTGCGGGTTGGGCCGGGCCTTGGGCGGGTGGGTCTGCTTCTGGTCCGCGCGGAAGGCATCAAGCGTTGCCAGCAGCGAGTGCGTATCGGGCACATGCTTCTTGGCCTCGTTGGGCTGCGTGGTGCGCGAGGGCTCCTGCACCTTGGGCGCTGCCGTGGGGTCCGGCTGGGCCGAGGGCGGCACGGGCGCATGCGCCTGCGCGGGTGCTGCCTTGGGCGGCGTGGGCGGCAGCTTGACCGCATCGGGCGAAGGCGTCTGCTCGCGCGGCGGGGTTGGCGCGTCCGGCACGGGTTTCGACACCTGCTGCGGTGGCGGCATGGGCGGCGGTGGTGGCGGGGGGGGCGCTGCCTCCTCGTTGGGTTCCTTTTCAGGCGGCGTGGGCGAAGGCGGCGCCTCCTGCTTTACCGGCGCGGGCGCAGGCGCGGGCTTGGGGGCCGGCCTGTCGCCCTTGTGGGGTGTTGACGTGCCCGTATCGGCTGCGAATTCCATCTCGATGGTTGGCGGGGGCGGCGGCTCCCTGGGCACCGGCACGGGCAGCTTGAGCAGCACGGCCACCAGCAGGGCAAAATGCAGCCCGCCCGAAACCAGGATGGAACGCCGCATGAGGATGCGTTCGGAACGACGCGGTGGGACCACGATCAGACGGCTCCTGGCATCAGATTCTGTTTAGTGACCGGGTGGCTGCTGGGCCAGCAGGGCCACATGCGTAAAGCCGCCCGCAGTGATCTGCCCCATGATCTGCATGACACGGCCATAATCGATATGCTGGTCGCCGCGCACGAAAATACGGTGCTCGCTATCATTCTGCGCGGCCGCCCTGAGCTGGTCCACCAGCTGGTCCTGCGAGACGGGTTCATCACCCAGGTACAGGTCGCCATTGGAGCGGATCGACACCGTGATGGGCTTGGTGTCGGTATTGACCGGGGCCGCATCCGTCTTGGGCAGGTCCACGTTCACGCCGCTGGTCATCATGGGGGCTGTCACCATGAAGATGATGAGCAGCACCAGCATCACGTCCACCAGGGGCGTGACGTTGATCTCGGCCATGGGGCGCCGCTTGCGCCGCCGCCCCCGCAGGTCGCCCAGGCTTGCCCCCATGTTACGCGCCCCTTTCTTCCGACTGGCGCGACAGGATGGCGGCGAACTCGGTGCCGAACGCATCCAGCCGGTCCTCGAACACGCCCATGCTGTTGCTGACCACGTTATAGGCGATCACGGCGGGAATGGCCGTGACCAGGCCGATGGCGGTGGCGAACAGCGCCTCGGAAATGCCCGGCGCCACAACCGAAAGGTTGGTGTTGTGCATGGCCGCGATCGAGCCGAATGCATGCATGATGCCCCACACCGTGCCGAACAGGCCGATGAAGGGCGCCACCGGCCCGATGGTGGCGAGGAAGATGATCCAGCGGTTCAGCCGGTCCATCTCGCGCGTAATCGTGATGGCCATGGCCCGGTTGACGCGGTCCTGCACGCCGCCATGCACCAAGTCGATGCCCGAGATGCGCGAGGAACGCCGCCATTCGCCCATGGCCGCGCCAAAGACGGCGGCCATCGGGTGCACGGGCTTGGCGCCATCGGATTCGTAAAGATCCTCAAGGCTGCCACCGGCCCAGAAGCGCTCCTCGAAATCGTTGGCCTGCCGGTTGACCCGGCGGATGGTGGTGAATTTATCAAAAATGATGGCCCAGACAATGATGCTGCTGGTCACCAGCCCGATCATGACGAGCTTGACCACAATCGAGGCGTGCATGAACAGCGCCCACATTGAAAGATCACCCGCTGCAGCACCCAGATTCGCTGCATTAACCGCTTGGTCCAAATACGCCTCCTGCCCACCTTGGCCGTTCGCTCAAACACGAAGATTGCCCGTTTGGCAAGCTACGGCCAACCTGCTTTCCGCACAGCCCTGCATCGTGGTCAACCCATGACACAAAAAGAACACACGCCGTGCATGGCTCAGTGGCACTCAGCCGACCAGCCCGCGCAACAGATCACGCCATAACGGCGGAAATCGGGCCGCGCGCCCATCGGCTGCCCGCACGCAGGCCAGCCGCACATCCAGCGTGCCACAATCAAGTTTTTCAGCCGTCCCCGCCCGATGGAAGGTCTGGAGCAGCCTGCAGCTCGCAGCCCCCAGCTCGGTCAGGCGAGTCGTCACGCGCACGATGTCATCGAGCCGCAGGGGGGCACGGTAGTCCATGGCGGCATGGCGCACCACGAAGGCCAGCCCGAAATCGTCCAGCAGGTCGGCGGCAGAGTGCCCCTGCGCGCGGATGGCCTCGGTGCGGGCGCGCTCGCCAAAGGCGAGGTAGCGGGCGTGATAGACCACGCCGCCCGCATCCGTATCCTCGTAATAGATGCGAAAATCGATACTATGCTGAACCATCAGTCCCTTCTCCGAGCAGGTCGCCCTGGCCGGGCACGCGGACGGGGGGCTGCAGGCCCAGATGCCGCCAGCCCCGCTCGCCCAGCATGCGGCCGCGACTGGTGCGTAGCACGAGCCCCTCCTGAATGAGGTAGGGCTCGATCACGTCTTCGAGCGTGTCACGTGCCTCGGCCAGGGCGGCGGCCAGTGTCTCGACCCCCACCGGGCCGCCATGATGGTATTCGGCAATGCGGCGCAGGTAACGCCGGTCCATGCCATCAAGCCCCATCGAATCGACCTCGAGGCGGGAGAGCGCCGCATCGGCCAGCGCGCGGTCAACCGGCCCCCTGCCCGCCCGCGCCACGGCGGCGAAGTCGCGTACCCGGCGCAGCAGGCGGCCCGCGATGCGCGGCGTGCCGCGCGAGCGACGGGCGATTTCCTCCGCCCCTTCCGGTGTCAGGTCGAATTCCAGCTTGCGCGCCCCGCGCACCACAATCTGGCACAGCTCCTCGGGCGTGTAGAACACCAGCCGCAGCGGAATGCCGAAGCGGTCGCGCAGCGGCGTTGCCAGCAGGCCCGCCCGCGTGGTGGCGGCGACCAGCGTGAATGGCGAGAGGTCGATACGCACCGAGCGCGCAGCCGGCCCCTCGCCAATGATCAGGTCAAGCTGGAAATCCTCCATTGCCGGGTACAGCACTTCCTCGATGGAGGGGTGCAGGCGGTGGATTTCATCAATGAACAGCACGTCTCTCGGCTGGAGGTTGGTCAGGATGGCGGCCAGGTCGCCCGCGCGCTGGATGACCGGCCCCGACGTGGCCCTGAAGCCCACGCCCAGTTCCCGCGCCACGATCTGCGCCAGCGTGGTCTTGCCCAGACCGGGAGGGCCGTGCAGCAGCACATGATCCAGCGCATCGCCACGCTGGCGGGCGGCGGCGATGAAGATGGCCAGGTTCTCGCGGCTGGCCTTCTGCCCGGTGAAGTCATCAAGCGTCTGAGGCCGCAGGCTGCCTTCGCCCGTGTCTTCCTCCGCCCGGCGGGCGTCGATCTCGCGCTCGGGGTGCTCACTCATCGGGCCAGTTCCTTCAGCGCGTCACGGATCACGACATCGAGGTTCACATCCCCCTCAAAGCGGTCGATCACGCGCTCGACCACAGGCTGCGCCTCCGCGCGCCTGAAGCCAAGGCCCGACAGCGCCAGCACGGCATCCGCCGCAATGCTGCGCGGCGTGGGCAGCGTAATGCTCACGCCCGGCACGCCCCCGCCCGCCGGTGCGCCCGTGGGCATGCCCTCGCATTTGTCACGCAGTTCGGTCACGATGCGCTGGGCCAGTCGCGCGCCCACGCCACCCGCGCGGGTGAGCATGGCCTTGTCGCCCCCGCCTATGGCCATCATCAGCTCGGCAGGCGGCAGCACCGACAGGATGGCCAGCGCCACCTTGGCGCCCACGCCCTGCACCGTGGTGAGCAGGCGGAACCATGAGCGCTCCGATGCCTCGGCAAAACCGTAGAGCAGGATGGCGTCCTCGCGCACCACGGTCTCGACCAGCACGAGGGCGAGTTCCGGCGGCTGCGGCAGGGCGGCGAGCGTGCGGCTCGAGGCCTGCACAAGATAACCCACGCCGCTGACATCAATCACGCAGCGATCGGCCTCGACCTGTGCCAGCAGGCCGCGCAGCTGCGCGATCATGCCATCCTCGTGGCATTGGCAATGTGGGCGGCAGAGGCGCGATGATGCGCGTGGCAGATGGCCACCGCCAGCGCATCCGCCGCATCAGCACGCTTGAGCAGGGCGGTGGGCAGAATACGGCGGACCATCATGCTGACCTGCTCCTTGGTGGCGGCCCCCGTGCCCACAACCGCGCGCTTGACCGTCTTGGCGCCGTATTCGGCTACGGGAATGTCGAGCAGCATGGGCACCAGCAGCCCCACGCCACGGGCATAGCCCAGCTTGAGCGTGGCAGCGCCATTGCGGTTGACGTAGGTTTCCTCCACCGCCGCTTCATCGGGGGCGAAGTTGCGGGCCAGTTCCAGCAGCGCATCATGCAGGTGCCGCAGCCGCTCGGGCACGGACAGCGCCGAATCGGTCGCGATCACGCCATCGGCCACATGGCTCAGCCGGTTGCCCTGCGCCGTGATCACCCCCCAGCCCGTAAAGCGCAGGCCGGGGTCGATGCCCAGGATGCGGACCACAGCCCGGGTCAGGCCGAGAGCTTTTCGGCCACGTCGTCCGGCACGTCGAAATTGGCGTAAACGGCCTGCACGTCGTCATGGTCTTCAAGCGTATCGATCAGCTTGAACACGCTGCGCGCCTTGTCCTCATCGAGTTCGACGGTGTTCGACGGCCGCCAGTCCAGCTTGGCGGAGGCAGGCTCGCCAAAGCGGGTTTCCAGCGCATCACGCACGGCAAAGAAGGATTCGACCGGGCAGGTCACTTCATGCATGCCGTCCACGGTCTCGACATTCTCGGCCCCGGCTTCAAGCCCCGCCTCGATCAGGTCATCCTCACTTGCGGCATCGAGCGGATAGCTGATCACGCCCAGACGGGTGAACATGAAGGAGACCGAATTCGTCTCGCCCAGCGAGCCGCCATGCTTGGAAAACGCGGCCCGCACGTCGGATGCCGTGCGGTTGCGGTTGTCGGTCAGCCCTTCCACGATCACGGCAACGCCTGCCGGGCCGTAGCCCTCGTAGCGGACCTCGGTGTAGTCATCGCCGCCGCCTGCGCCGCTGGCCTTCTTGATCGCACGCTCGACCGTGTCCTTGGGCATGTTGACTTCACGCGCGGCCGAGATGGCTGCACGCAGGCGCGGGTTCATGGCCGGGTCGGGCATGCCCTCGCGCGTGGCCACGGTAATTTCACGGATGACCTTGGCAAACTGCTTGGCCCGCTTGGCGTCCTGCGCGCCCTTGCGGTGCATGATGTTCTTGAATTGGGAATGACCTGCCATCGTTCGTCCCTGATCGTGCTGTTCTTGTTACTGTCTTGTGTATCGGCCCGGGTGGGGCTGGCCGTTCAGACCAGCCGCCCGTGGCAATGCTTGTATTTCTTGCCCGACCCGCACGGGCAGGCCGCATTGCGCGAGACCTCGCCCCAGCTTGAGGGGTCATCGGGCATGATGGCCGCGGCCCCGATCGGCCTGCCCATTGCGGGGTCGGGCAGGTTGCCCGCCGCATCGGGCATGAGGCCGGGACCCGGCTCGTTCTCCAGCCCCGGCACTTCGGGGTCGGAATGGATTTCGGCAACGCCTGCGAAGGGGTTGTCGATGGGCGGCGGTGCGATTTCCACCCGCGCCATGGAGGAGGTGACGCGCGCACGCAGGTGGTCAAGCATGGCGTGGAACAGCTCGAACGCCTCGTGCTTGAACTCGTTGAGCGGATCTTTCTGCCCGTAGGCGCGCAGGCCAATGCCCTGGCGCAGCTGGTCAAGGGCGAGCAGATGCTCCTTCCACACCGCATCAAACGTGGTCAGCAGCACCTGCTTTTCCACAAACCGCATGACGGACGGGCCAAAATTGGCGGCCCGGCTGGCCTGCGCCTGGGCGGCCGCCTGCTCGATGCGCTCGGTCACCACCGCGGCATCCACCCCATCTTCCTGTGCCCATTCGGCAATGGGCAGGGTCAGGTTGAGCACGGTCTGCACATCGTGGGCCAGTTCCTCCTTGAGCCACTGCTCGGGGAAGGATTTCTCGGGGATGCGGCGGGCCACGATCTCGTGGATCACGTCCTCGCGCATTTCGGTGATGATGGGCGAAAGGTCTTCCGCCGCCATGTATTCACGGCGCTGGGCGTACACTTCCTTGCGCTGGTCGTTCATCACGTCGTCATATTTGAGCGTGTTCTTGCGCATGTCGAAGTTGCGGGCCTCGACCTTTTTCTGCGCGCGCTCAAGGGCCTTGTTGATCCAGGGGTGAACGATCGCCTCCCCTTCCTTCAGGCCCAGCTTCTGCAGGATGTTGCCCATGCGGTCGGTGCCGAAGATGCGCATGAGGTCATCTTCAAGCGAGATGAAGAAGCGTGAATTGCCCGGATCACCCTGCCGCCCAGCGCGGCCGCGCAGCTGGTTGTCGATGCGGCGGCTTTCATGGCGCTCGGTGCCGATCACGTACAGGCCGCCCGCCTTGCGCACGATGTCGTGATCCCGTGCCACGGTCGCGCGCAGGGCCTCTTCCTGCCGGGCACGCTCCTCGGGGTCCTCGATGCCGCCAAGCTTCTGGCTTATCAGCATGTCCACATTGCCGCCGAGCTTGATGTCGGTGCCGCGCCCGGCCATGTTGGTGGCGATGGTGATCGCCCCCGGCGCGCCAGCCTGCGCCACGATCTCGGCCTCAAGCTCATGGAAGCGGGCATTGAGCACGTTGTGCTTGATGCCGTTCTTGCGCAGCAGCGAGGAGAGATGCTCGCTCTTCTCGATCGAGGTGGTGCCGACGAGCACCGGCTGGCCCGAGGTCGCGCTGATTTCCTTGATCAGGGCGGCAACCGCCTCATACTTCTCGCGCGCGGTGAGATAGACCTCGTCATCATCGTCCTTGCGGGCGACGGGCAGGTTGGTGGGGATCTCGATGACGTCGAGCTTGTAGATATCGGCGAATTCATCCGCTTCCGTCATGGCGGTGCCGGTCATGCCCGACAGGCGCGGATACATGCGGAAGTAGTTCTGGAAGGTGATGGAGGCGAGCGTCTGGTTCTCCTGCTGCACCTCCACGTGTTCCTTGGCCTCGAGCGCCTGGTGCAGGCCATCGGAGTAGCGGCGGCCTTCCATCATGCGGCCGGTGAACTCATCGATGATGACCACCTTGCCGCCGCTGACGATGTAATCCACATCGCGCGTGAACAACGTATGCGCGCGCAGCGACTGCTGCACGTGGTGGATGACCGCCACGTTCTGGCTGTCATACAGGCCGCCCTCATGCAGCACGCCTGCGCCGCGCAGCAGGTCCTCCACCTGCTCGGCACCCTTTTCGGTCAGGATGACGGAGCGGAACTTCTCGTCCTTCTCGTAGGCTTCGGGGTCGGTCACGAGGGCGACCATCACTTCATCGACCGAGCGGTAAAGGCCGGAACTGTCCTCTGCCGGGCCGGAGATGATGAGCGGGGTGCGGGCCTCGTCGATCAGGATCGAATCGACTTCATCGACGATGGCATGGTGGAAGGGCCGCTGGACCATATCTTCCACGCGGTATTTCATGTTGTCGCGCAGGTAGTCGAAGCCGAATTCGTTGTTGGTGCCGTAGGTGATGTCGGCGCGATAGGCGGCGCGGCGCTCATCCTCGGGCATGTTGGGCACGACCACGCCCACGCTCAGGCCAAGAAAGCCGTACAGCTTGCCCATCTGCTCGGCATCGCGGCTGGCGAGGTAGTCGTTCACGGTCACGACATGCACGCCCTGCCCCGCAAGCGCGCTGAGATAGACGGCAAGGGTGGCGACAAGGGTCTTGCCCTCGCCGGTGCGCATTTCCGCAATCTTGCCATCATGCAGCACCATACCGCCAATGAGCTGCACATCGAAGTGCCGCATGCCCAGCACGCGCTTCGCCGCCTCGCGGCACACGGCAAAGGCTTCGGGCAGCAGGGCGTCAAGGCTTTCGCCCTTGGCGATGCGGGCGCGGAATTCCGGTGTCTTGGCAGCAAGGGCTGCGTCATCGAGCGCCTGGACCTGCGGCTCGAGCGCGTTGATTGCGGGCACGCGCCGCTGATACGATTTCAGCGCCCGGTCATTGGCGGTTCCGAACAGGGCGCGGGCAATACTGGCGAACATGAAGACCTTCCCGGAATGACATTCCCGCACGCCCGCAACACAAGAACTGGCGGGGGCGGGGCAGGCGTGCGGATAAAATTCTCGCGCGGAGACATGAGATAGGACCCACGCCGCCACGGGTCAACCGATGGACCGCAGCGCCATGGAAAAAGCGGGGGAAAACGGCCATCCGCCATACGGCCCTTGCAGGCAGGGCCGCCCTTCGCCATGATGCCTGCCGAACGCGTTCATAACTAGGGTTTTTTGCACATGCGGACTATCAGTCCGGCAAAGGCTGTCGCAACGATGGCCCTGCTTGCTTCCTCTTTCATCATTCCTCCTGCAATGGCGGCCTCCCCCGCGCCGGCGGCGCCCGGCGCCCCGGCCACGGCGGACCAGAATCCGCTGCTCGCCAGCGTGAACGGGCAGGACATCCGCCTCAATGACGTGCGGCAGGCCATGGCCACGATGCCCGAGCAGCTGCGCAAGCTGCCCGACAACATCATCGTGCCGATCCTGCTCAACCAGCTCGTTGACCAGCGCGCCATCCAGCTTGCCGCCACCAAGTCCGGGCTGGACAAGCAGCCCGACGTGCAGCAGCAGATGCAGCAGGCCTCGCAGGGCGCGCTGCAGAATGCCTACCTGTCAGCCCAGGTCGCCCCAACCCTGACCGATGATGCGGTCAAGGCGTATTACGACAAGAACTACGCCAACAAGCCGGGCGCTGAAGAAATCCATGCCCGCCACATCCTGGTCCAGACCGAGGCCGAGGCCAACGACGTGATCAAGCAGCTCAAGGGCGGCGCCGATTTCGGGCAGCTGGCCACCAAGCTGTCGAAGGATCCCGGCTCGGCCAAGCAGAATGGCGGCGACCTGGGCTGGTTCAAGAAGGGCGACATGCTGCCGACCTTCTGGGATGCAGCCTCCGCCATGCAGCCCAACAGCTACAGCCAGACCCCGGTGCACACCCAGTATGGCTGGCACGTGATCCAGGTGCTGGGCAAGCGCACCGCGCCCACCCCCACGCTTGACGCAACGCGCGACCAGATCCGCCAGAAGCTGATCCAGGACGGCGTGCAGAAGGCGGTTGCCAATGCGCTGGCACAGGTCAAGGTCGTGCGCTACGGCCCTGACGGCAAGCCCCTGCCTGAAAACCAGCCCGCCCACTAAAAGCGGCCTGCCGCGCGGCGGGGCCCCGTCCATGCCCCGCCGCGCCACCTGAGTTCTTTGTCTCCCCGCCCCTGCACCGGAAGCCGACCGACCATGGCCAAAGCCCTGCCCGTCTCCCCCCTTGCCCAGCCTTTGCCCGAACTGCCGCCGCTGGCTGGCGTGCGTTTTGGCGCGGCCGAGGCCGGCATACGCTATACGGGGCGCACCGATCTGGTCATGGCTGAGTTCGCACCGGGCACGACGGTGGCGGGCGTCTATACCAAAAGCAAATGCCCCGGTGCGCCGGTGGACTGGTGCCGCGCCGCCATGGCCGATGGCCGGGCCCGCGCGCTGGTGGTCAATGCGGGCAATGCCAATGTCTTTACCGGCCGGGCCGGGTTTGAAGCGACGCAGGCCAACGCGGCCGATGCCGCGCGCCTGGTCAACTGTGCTGCCAGCGAGGTGTTCCTCGCCTCCACCGGCGTGATTGGCGAGGTGCTGCCCTACCAGAAGATTTCGGCCGCCCTGCCCGGCCTTTACGCCACCCTCTCGGCTGATGGCTGGGCCGATGCCGCGCGTGGCATCATGACCACCGACACCTTCCCCAAGGCCGCGACCCGCACGGCGAAGATCGGCGGGACCACGGTGCGCATACAGGGCATTGCCAAGGGCAGCGGCATGGTCGCCCCCGACATGGCCACCATGCTCTCCTTTGTTGCAACCGACGCGAAGCTGCCCGCGAGCGTGCTGCAGTCCTTCCTGACCGAGGGCGTGAACCGCAGCTTCAACTGCATCACGGTGGATTCGGACACCTCCACCTCCGACATGGTGCTGCTGTTTGCCACAGGCCAGGCCGGCAATGCCGAGATCACTGACCCGGCCTCGCCCGAACTGGCCCATTTCCGCGCGGCCCTTGATTCGCTGCTGCTGGAACTGGCCCTGCTTGTCATCCGCGATGGCGAGGGGGTGACGAAGGTGATGCATATTGTCGTAACGGGCGCGACCTCCGATGAATCGGCCCACAAGGTTGCCATGGCCGTGGCCAACTCGCCGCTGGTCAAGACCGCTGTGGCGGGCGAGGACGCCAACTGGGGCCGCGTGGTCATGGCAGTGGGCAAATGCGGCGAGCCCGCCAACCGCGATACGCTCTCCGTCGGCATTGGCGGCACGTGGATCGCCGAAGGGGGCACCGTGGTGCCCGACTACGATGAAGCCCCGGTCGTGGCCCACATGAAGGGCAGGGAAATCGAGATCACGATCGACCTTGGCCTGGCCAACGGCACGGCGCAGGCGTGGGGCTGTGACCTTACGCATGGCTATATCGACATCAACGGCTCCTATCGCAGCTGACCGGCGCTGATAATAATATAGAGTTTTTGGGTGCCGCCTTTTTTTAAAGGCGGCGTTCCTTTCGAAACTTTTGGAAAAGCTTCACCAGGAACTTTTTGCTGTTTTCATACAGTCACCGGGCCTGGCTGGTGGATGGCGTGTTTTTTCCTGCTTCCGCTGCGCACCGAGCAATGGCATTGCTGTACGGGTGAACCCCTTGGCAGCCAGACAGGAATGCCCTGCATGACGAACCCGTTTTCCCGCCCTGCCTCCCCCACCGAGATCTGGACCTATGCCGGGTTCTGGATGCGCGTGGTCGCCCATGTGATCGATGGCATCGTGCTGTGGGCGGTGCTGGGGCTCATGGGCCTGCTGCTTGTGCCGCCGAGCCTCTCGGTCTCGATCTTTGACCCGCAGGCAAGTGGCGGCAGCGGCGGTGACTACCGCATCTCCTACATCGAGCCTGCAGGCTACACGCAGGCTGACTACACCATCGTCTCGACCATGCCGCACCTGCACTGGAGCGGGAACGGCCTGTTCGAGCTGCTGTCCATCGTGCTGCCCGCGCTCTATTTCATCGTGTTTGAATCCTCGCGCCTGCAGGCCACGCCCGGCAAGCTGGCCTGCCAGATGCGCGTGACCGACCTTTATGGCAACCGGATCACGCCGCTGCGGGCTGCGGGGCGGTATTTTGGCAAATATCTCTCGGCGCTGCTGCTGGGCATCGGCTTCCTCATGGTCATGTGGACGCAGCGCAAGCAGGCGCTGCACGACATTCTGGCCGGCACCTGCGTGATCCGGCGCGAGGCCCGCGCCCTGGCTCCCCAGCCCCCGCAATGGGGCTGAAAAACGCAAAAAAGGCATGCCAAGAATGCAACCATGCAGGCTTTGGCAATCTTTTGTCCTGATATTGCATGCTTTCAGGCGTTAAGGTGGCACCCCCCGCACAGCGATGGGCGAGGGTGCTATGCCATTCGACAGGGGAGCCTGAACCCGCTCCGGCGGGGTTTATATTTTCAAGGAGGTGAACAATCGGCATGTCAGCCCATTTCACGACGCGCGCCCATCCCGTATCCAGACAGTCCCGACGGGGCGGCATCCTGACAGTGCTGGCGGCTTTCCTGCTCGCCCTCCTGCCCTGCATTCCCCACGCCCATGCCGCCGATCCCGGCACGGCTGCCGCCCAGGCCACGGGGCAGACCATCACCGCCCAGCAGGCCCAGCAGGTGCTCGCGGTGATGAACGACCCGCAGAAGCGCGAGGAATTCACCCACACCCTTGATGCCATTGCCAAGGGCCTGCCCGCGCCGACCACCCCTGCTCCCGCTCCTGCGCCAGCCCCGGCCAAGAAGGCTGCCGCCGCCAAGTCCGACGTGGAAGTCGAGCCCGGCAGCATCAGCAGCGAAACCATGAACGAGCTGGGCCATATCCGCGATGTAGCACTCAAGCAGGGCCAGAACTTCATGGCGCTGTTTGCCGATCTGGCGTTCGTGGGGCGGTGGGTGCACTCCATCCTGTCCAATGCGGATTCGCGCCAGATCCTGCTTGATGCGATGGGGCGCGCGGGCATCATCTTCATCCTTGGCCTCGTGGCCGAGCGTGGCCTGTCCATCGTGCTGCGCAAGCCGCTGGCCAGCGTGACCGCGCGCGCGGTGGCCACCGAGCAGCGCCTGAACCAGCGCCTCGCACGTGAGGACGCGGCAGATGCCGACCAGCCCAGCCCGCCGCCCGCCACCGCCGCCGATGCCCAGGCCGAGCAGCAGACCGAACAGACCCGCGAGCAGGATGACCGCCAGCAGCATGAAACGCTGCGCATCATCACGCGCATTCCCTTTTCCCTGCTGCATTTCCTCATCAAGCTGCTGCCGGTCGCCCTGTTCTTCGGGCTGGGCTATGGCGCCTCCGCCCTGTTCGCCACCACCCACCAGGCGGCGATGGTCACCATCACGCTCACCAATGCCTATGTCATCGCACGCGTGATCTACCTGCTGCTCGAAACCGTGTTCGTGCCGCACTCGCCCACCATCCGCCTGTGCAGCGCATCGGATGCCACGGCGCGCATGGTCACGAGGTGGTGGAACTTCCTGGTGGCGGCACCGTCCATCGTGGTCTGCCTGTCCACGCTGGGCGGCGTGTTCGACATGCCGGCCCGTGGCACGGAAGCCATCATCCGTGCCGTGGTGCTGATCGAGCACATGCTCATCGCCATCTTCATCTGGCGCATCCGCCACCATGTGGGTGCCGCGCTGCAGCCTTCGGGCCGCCTGCGCGAGAAGCCGTTCTGGATGTTCGTGGGCAAGATGGTCCGCTTCTGGTGGATCCCGGCCATGTTCTTCGACTTCGCGCTGTGGCTGGTCTGGGCCACCCAGATCCAGGGCGGCTATGCCTGGATCCTGCGCACGCTGTCGCTGACCATCGTGGTCATCCTGGGCGCGCGCCTGCTGTCGGTGCTGGCGTTCAGCGTGCAGAACAAGCTCTTCCACGTGCCCGAGGCGACCGAAAAGCGCTATCCCGGCCTGCAGGCCCGCGTGGACTACTACTACCCCATGGCGCGGCGCACGCTGTCGGTGCTGCTGGTGTTCTTCACCGTCGTGCTGCTGCTCCAGTCCTGGGGGCTGCCGGCCATCCGCTTCTTCGTGCATGGCTCGCTGGGCACCAAGATCGTGGGCGCGATGCTGACGATCATGATCGCCTACACCATCGCCATCGTGGTGTGGGAAGTGGCCAACGCCACCCTGCAGAACCAGATCACCCGTTTCGAGACATCGGACCAGGCCTCCCGCGCGACGCGGCTGCGCACGGTGCTGCCCATCATCCGCACGGTGCTGCTCACCTTCATCATCATCATCGTCACCGTGACCACCCTTTCGCAGATCGGCATCAACGTAGCCCCCCTGCTCACGGGTGCGGGCATCATGGGTGCGGCCATCGCGTTCGGTTCCCAGAGCCTGGTCAAGGACTTCATCACCGGCTTCTTCATGCTGGTTGAAAACGCCATGCAGGTGGGTGACTGGGTCACGGCGGGCGCCGTGTCGGGCACGGTGGAGCACCTGTCCATCCGCACGCTGCGGCTGCGCGCGGTCAATGGCGACCTGCACATCATCCCGTTCTCGTCGGTCACCTCGATTGCCAATACCTCGCGCGACTACAACCTCGTGGTGGTCAGCTTCATGCTCGACCTGTCGGAAGACCCGCACCGGGTGGCCGCCATCCTGCAGGATGAACTGGCGATCCTGCGCAAGGACCATGTGTATGGCCCGCTCATCAAGTCGGACTTCTCCTTCCTCGGGCTGGAGCAGGCCGATGGCAATGGCTCCAAGTTCCTTGGCTCCATCCGCACCTCGCCGGGATCGAAGTGGAAGGTCTACCGCGAGTATTACAGCCGCCTGAGCGCGCGCATGGTGAAGGAACAGGTCAAGTTCCCCACCCCCACCTCGCTCAACCTGCTGGCCAATGGCCCCACCGGCACGCTGCGCATGAACATGGAGGAGAACTTCCCCAGGGCCGCCCTCGCGAAGCCCGCGCAGCCTGAAGCCGGGGATGGCGCACCCGATGCGCCCAAGACTGAAGGCGCAAAGGACGCGGCCCCCAAGGCCGACCCCGCCCCAAAGGGAAATGACCCCACCCATGGCTGAGGATACAGCGGACGTACTGGCCAACCTTGAGGCCCCCCTGCGCACGGATGGCTTTGCCTTCGTGCCCGCGGGGGCCATGCGCGCCCTGCTGGGCCAGCAGGCCGTGGCGGACTGGGCCAGCTTTGCCGCAAGCTGGAACCGGCTGGGGCTGGACCGCTACATGGCCGATGGTGGCCGCTACCGCCGCCGCCGCCATGCCACCTTCGCCATCAGCGCCGAGGGCATAAGGCGCAAGAAGCACCAGCCCCATTACCAGAGCCGCGACTACAACGAGCTCAATGGCGGCATCGAGCGCTGGTTCCGCGCCATTGAACCCGAGATGGGCAGCCATCCCGTGCTCCTGGCCATCCTGCAGCTCATGCACCGCATCGTGACCGACCTGAGCGAGCCCGCGCACCAGCCCGATGTGTGGCACACCGAGGTGCACCAGTTCCGCATCGAGGCGCTGGAGAACAGCCCCGGCCAGCCCACGCCCGAGGGCCTGCACCGCGATGGCGTGGACTGGGTGATGGTGATCATGGTGCGGCGCGAGAACGTCATGTCGGGCGAGACCTCCATCCATGACCTGCAACGCACCCTGCTGGGCGGATTCATGCTCGATCAGCCGCTTGATACGGCAGTGGTCAATGACAACCGCGTCTATCATGGCGTGACGGCGGTGCGCCCGCTCGACCCCACCCGCCCGGCCTACCGGGATGTTCTGGTCGTGACATTCCGCCATCAATGAAGCAGGCCATGCGGGAGGCGCCAGCAGCCCCCTGGCGGCGCTTTGCCCTGCTGGCCGGGCTGGCGATGGCGGTGGCCGGGGGTGGGCTCTACCTGTTCATCGTAACCGTTGACCCGTGGAACATCCTGCCCTTCTCGCCGCCGCTTGCGCGCATACCCGTTACCTCGAATGCCCGCTACACCATGCCCGCGCTGGCGCGCGCACCGCAGTTTGACTCCGTCATCATCGGCACCTCGACCAGCCGCCTCATGCAGCCTGCCGAGCTGGGGCCGCCGCTGGGGGCGCATTTTCTCAACATGGCCATGAACAGCGCCAGCCCGTGGGAGCAGTCGCGCGAACTCGACGCTTTCCTGCGCGCACACCCGGCCCCGCGCATTGTCCTGATCGGCATCGATGCCGCCTGGTGCCACCCCCGGCCCGGCAGCCTGAGCGGCCCCAACCGCCCCTGGCCGGAATGGATGTACGGCCACCCCGCATGGACGGGTTACCTGCACATGGCCAGCCTGTATGCCCTGCAGGAGGCGGCCAATGAATTCCTGTGGCTGGCCGGGCGCAAGGCCCAGCGCTTTGGCGCGGATGGCTATACAAGCTTCGTGCCACCTGACAGCCAGTACGACCCTGCCCGCGTGCAAGCCATCTTCAGCCGCTGGGCACCGGCGGACAACACCCCCGCCCCACCCGGCATGGCCATGACCCCGCCTGCGGGCATGGACCTGCTGGCCGACATGCTGGCGCGCATGCCTGCCATCACGCGGCGCGTCGTGTGGTTTCCGCCTGCCTCCACCTTCCTGCACGGCGCGCCGGGCAGCGTGGCCGATGCGCGGCTGGAGGCCTGCCGGCTGGGCGTAAGCCAGGTCACGGCCCCCCGCCACGACACGCTCGTGCTCGACTTCAACCACGACACCGCCCTGACCGCAGACCGGGATAATTTCTGGGACCCGCTGCATTACCGCCAGCCCGTGGCCCGGCGCATCATGGCCGATATCACCGCCGCCATCACGACCGGCCATGTGGACGACCCGGCGGTAGTGATGCCCCCCGCCCCCGCGCCGCCCTGAGCACGGCCGCGCCAAAGCCATGCACTGCCATCGCGGAGCCTTCACGGCAGCGGGGCTTGTGCCGGGCGGGTCATCTGGTATGGAAAACAGAACACCGTGAGAGACCCGCCACCTGCCTGCTCACAACAGGCGGATGACGACAACGGGGATCGTTTTGTGCATGCCGCCCCGCAACCGGGTGGGCGAGGTTGCGGCACTGAGGTTGGAGAGGCTGGTGAAAACGTCCGTCAATGGTGCGCCGCAATGGCATCTGCAGCCCGAGGCGAACCGGACCCTTGTCACATTGTCCGGGGACTGGATTGCACAGCAGGGCCATCTTCCCGACTTTCCGGAATCCGGGTTCAGGGATGTGCCGCATGGCGAACCGGTTGAATTCAGCACCGACCAGCTTGGCAAATGGGATACCTCGCTGATCAGCTTCCTGTGGGAGCTCAAGCGCACCGCCCGTGAAGACAACGTGCAGCTGCGCATCGACACCCTGCCGGAATCCGCGCGCAAGCTGCTCGACCTGCTACCCGAGATCCCGCCCACGCCCGCGCCGCTGCCGCCGCATAAATTCCAGCCCGTTACCGCCGTGGGCCAGTTGACGCTCGATACGCTCAACGAGGTCGGCTGCGTGAGCGAAATGGGGGCCGCCGCCGCAAAGGGGGGGCTTGCCGCCCTGGTGGGGCGCGGCATGATGCGCACCGTCGACCTCATGTCCGACCTGAGTGCGGCGGGGCCTGCGGCGCTGCTGATCGTGGGCGTGGTCAACTTCCTTGTCGGTGCGATCCTGGCCTTCGTGGGGTCGGTGGAGCTGCACAAATTCGCGGCCGACATCTATGTGGCGAGCCTCGTGGCCATTGCCATGGTGCGCGAGATGTCGGCGGTGATGACGGCCATCATCATGGCCGGCCGCACCGGTGGCGCCTATGCCGCGCGCATCTCCACCATGCAGGCCAATGAGGAAATCGACGCGCTGCAGGTGTTTGGCATTCCGGTTTCGAGCTACCTGATCCTGCCCTCGGTGCTGGCGCTCGCCTTCACCATGCCGCTGCTTTACCTCTATGGCTGCCTGATCGGCATGCTCGGCGGGTTCTTCGTCTCCTACATCATGCTCGACGTCTCGCCGCTGGGCTATTTTCATGAAACCCTGCAGGCGCTGCCGCTCGACCAGTTCACCTTCGGCTTCATCAAGAGCCTCGTGTTCGGCACCTTCATCGGGCTGACAAGCTGCCGCATTGGCCTCAAGGCCGGGCGGAGTGCGGCCGATGTGGGCATCGCGGCCACCAAGGCCGTGGTGGTGGGCATTGTGGGCGTGATCGCGCTTGATGCGGTATTCGCGGTTATTGCCAATGTTATCGGGATCTGATCGCCATGAATAACCAGATGCCCTCCACCGATGACCGCCCCGTCATGATCGACGTCAACGACGTGACGCTGGCCTTCGGCTCGCGCGTGATCCAGCATGATGTCTCCTTCCAGGTGCGGCGCGGCAGCATCTTTGCCGTGATGGGTGGCTCGGGCTGTGGCAAGAGCACGCTGCTCAAGAGCATGATCGGCCTGCTGCGCCCCACCCACGGCACCTACATGGTGCAGAAGGACAATTACTGGTCCGGCGATGATGAAAGCCGCGTGCGGATCGGGCGGCGCTTTGGCGTGCTGTTCCAGAGCGGGGCGCTGTGGAGTTCGATGACCGTGGGCGAGAACGTGGCCCTGCCCATGCAGATGTTCACCAGGCTTGAACCGCATGTCATCCGCCAGCTTGTTGAGCTCAAGCTGGGGCTCGTGGGCATGCTGCACGCCATAGACCAGTATCCATCCGAACTCAGTGGTGGCATGCGCAAGCGCGCGGGGCTGGCGCGCGCCATGTCGCTCGACCCCGATATCCTGTTTTTCGATGAACCTTCGGCCGGTCTCGACCCCATTACATCGGCAAGGCTGGATGAGCTGATCCTGAACCTGCGCGACGGGCTGGGGGCGACGATCATCATCGTCAGCCACGAGCTTTCGAGCCTGTTCCATATTGCCGATGATGGCATCTTCCTTGATGCCGACCAGAAAACCGCCATTGCCCATGGCTCGCCCACCTGGCTGCGCGACCACTGCACCGACCCCACGGTGCATGCCTTCATGCACCGTGAACAGCTGGACAGTTCCAGCTCCCATGGAAACGGGTAAGGCGGATGCCCGGCAGGCAGACACTGATCGGCGCGGTCGTGCTCGGGGTGGCGGCCGTGGGGCTTGGCGTGCTGGGGTTCAAGGGCGACCTGCCCCTGCCCGGCCGCAGCAGCGAGGCGGTAGTGGTGTTTGAAAGCCCCACGAACGGGCTGGATATCGGCTCGCCGGTCAATTTCCGCGGGGTGCCGGTGGGTGCGGTCGAGCGGATCACGGTCAAGGTGGACCCGGTCGATCACCACACCTACATGCCTGTCTACATCCTGTTCGACCCGGCCCATGCGCCGGGCCGGGGCGACCTGCCGCCGCTGCCGCAACTCGTGGCCAACGGGCTGCGCGCCGACATGACGCTGCACAGCCTGGTCACGGGCCAGACCGAACTCGACCTTGACCTCGACCCCGAAACACCCGTGCGCCTGCACCCAAACCTGACCGACCTGCCGGAAATACCGATGGGCCAGACGGCGCTGCAGCAGCTTGAAGCGATGATGGTTTCCACCTCCATGGAGGGGCTGCGCCATGACCTGGCCACCGCCCTGACCAGCGTGCATAAACTCGTGGCCGACGTGAACGCCACCATGCCGGGCATGATGACCAGCATTCATGACACCTCGGCACGCAGCGAGATGGCGGTGCGCCAGATCCGCGCCACCGTGATCGATGCGGAAAACCGGGCCAGCGTGACCATAAACAAGCTGGACCAGCTGATTGCCACCAACACCCACCAGTTCGAGGGCCGCCGGGCCGAACTGCTGGCGCTCATCGCCAACACGAGGCAAACCATGGCGCAATCGCGTGAAACCCTTGCAGGGCTGCGCGGATTCGCCAATGAAGTCGAAAGTAATCCGCAACTTCTGCTGATGGGACGCAATCAATGAAAACGCGCCAGCCCGCTCTCTCCCTTTCGCGCCTGTATCCGGCCCTGCGGGCGGGTGGTGGCCTGCTGCTGTCAGCCATGGTGCTGTCGGCCTGTTCCTCGGCCCCCGTGCGCTTTTACACGCTGGGCGCGCCTGCCATCGCCACGGGGGCGGAAACCACCTCGACCACCCCGATTACCGACAGCACGCCGGTCATCGAGGTCGAGCGGACCCGCCTGCCTGATTACCTGGACAGCCAGGATATCATGGTGCGCAACGGGCACGAGATCGAGCGCAGCGGGCTGGGCCGCTGGGCCAGCCGCCTTTCCGTAGGCGCGACCGACCTCATCACCGCGCGACTGGCGCAGAAGTGGCCGAACCTGTTCGTAACCGACCAGCCCCAGCCCGACCGCCCCACCTGGCGGCTGCAGCTCAATATCAGCCGCCTTGATGTGAGCCGCGATGGCTCCTCCGCGCTGAATGCCGACTGGGCCATCATTCCGCAGGATTCACGCCAGCCCATCCAGCGCAACCGCACCATCATCCTGGGCAGCGGGGCCACTGGCAGCAATGACAACATTGCCAAGGTGACCGAGGGCCTGCTGAACCAGCTCAGCGACCGCATCGAGGCAAGCTGGCCCACGACGGTAGCGCAACCTGCTGCCGGCACTGGCCATCATGGACGGAACTGAGGCCTGTTTTGGGTAAAGCCTGTTTTCAGCAGGCTTTAAGAAACGCCGCCTTTTTGAAAAAAGGCGGCACCCAAAAACTTTTACCTGTTTTAATTCTGTTCACCGTGAATCGTTTCCGGGCGTCCATTCTGATGCTCAGAGCCGTAGTATTGACGATGGCCGTTAGCGGTAACTTTCTCAGCTCATCAGTAATATCAAAACGTTTTGGGTGAAGCTTTTTTCAAAACACTTCAGGAAATGCTGACCGTTTGAAAACGCGGCTTTTGCCACAGGCAGGAATACGGCACGGAACCTTGTAGGGTGCCACGCATTGGGTTCGCAATGGTTCTGTCCTTGCGGGAGTATGCCCTTCATGCCGTGTATCCGTTACCTGCTGCGCGCCCTCGTGCTCCCTGTCGCGATCATGGGGATGACGGGCGTGAATGTGGCGTGGGCGGAAGGCGGGCCGGTGATTCTGGCGCAGCATCCCGGCACCGAACTCGACCGGCAGGCCCGGCTGCTGGTCTCGCCCGACCTGCATGATGCCGCCATGCAGAATGAACGCCCGGTGCTGCTGACCGGCTCGGGCCGCCTGTCGGATGATCCGCCGCGCACGGCGCTGTTCGTGCAGTTACAATCGGCCAGCCTGTGCGGCTCGGCGGGGTGTTCCACCTCCGTTTACCTGCCTGACGGGCGTAAATGGATACAGGTTCTGGATTCCGTCAGCGGCCCGATCACCATCACACCCGAGATGCATGGGGGCATGCACGACCTGCTGGTCGATGGCACGGATCGATGGATCTGGAACGGCACAACCTATACCGACACGCAGGCCACGACCCAATAATAAAAACTAAATTTTTTGGTAAAGCTTTTTTCAAAAAGCTTTGAAAGACACCTCCTTTTTTGAAAAAAGGCGGCACCCAAAAACTTTTTTTATTTTAAATTATAGTCGTGTTCACCATGGATCGTTTTCAGGGGTCCATCCATTTTCTATTTTTTCGATCAGCGCTATACCATTAACGATTATTTTCATCGGCAATTTTCTCTGCTCATCAGTAATATTTTCAACAGGCCACTCTTTTTCTCCATCCCAGAAACACCATACCGGCACTTTTCTGGTGCTGAAGTCCGGTATTCCATAACGAAACACCGGCATTTCCCTGGCTTTTTCATCAAGTGGCACATAGCCACATTTATGAACGACCCTGCGCCGGTCCGCCGCGCCCACTGGAAAAAATATGATGAAGGAGACAGGCGATTTCACGATTTCCGTCACATCCTGCTCACCTTCATCAGGGTAAAAGCCGGAAAATACCCTGATCATGTATGAAAATTTCGGTATTTTCCTGATATATTGAAGGTAAGCCCTGCCCTTCTTTGTCTTGATGTAAAATACATCTCCTATTTTTACCATTTATTAATACCTGCCCAAATGCCCGCTATCGTATCAAATATAAGCACGATATTAATAAGTAAGGCTACAGACAATGTCAGCGCGCAACGGCAGTTTTCGTGAACGGGTGGCAAACTGGTCTTATCAGCACATCGCCTGGAACATTCCCCTGCGGATACGCGACCCGAGACGCCATTACGTGCAATCCCGCCCGGCACCATTATTGAAGACTGCCGTTACCGGCCAGCCATCATTCTTGAAAACGACCAGGGCGACCTGACATGCTGGGATATGTGCGAAGGGAGCCTCGAGTGAATGCGCCCTGTTCCACTGCGGCATTGAAAAACTCAGGCCAGACTATGCTTCTGAAGTCGCAAAGCCTACGAAATTACAAAGGAAACCCTTAACCCCGATCACACTGGCCCGCACCCGGGCCGCCATCCCCGCAGCACAGGCACAGCTGGAGCGTTATGGCCGCAATCAAAATAACGATTTGCAAGGGAAGCTGGAGCGGGTGAAGGGAATCGAACCCTCGTATGCAGCTTGGGAAGCTGCCGTTCTACCATTGAACTACACCCGCAGCCCCGCCCTCTATACTGCACAAGCATGGCAGATGCAATCACCCCTTTAAGGGTCAGGCCAGCAGTTGACGCACCCGGTCCTGATCCGCAATAAGCATGCATGCCCGGGCAATGTTGCGCCCGGACCCTCGTGATTTGATACGGCCGGCTTGCGGCGAGGTAAAACATACGCGCTAAAGAGGCCTGATCCCGCCGGTGACAGGGCGCGGGCATCATGGTTTCCACGGTCGTGCACCGCGTTTCGGGCCAGGCTGCCGGGCATCAACCGGCAACTGGCCTGCCTTCACACCACCCTGTTTGCAGGAACTGCCACCCACCATGACTGACCAGCCCGACCCCAAATCCTTCCGCCCCGCAACGCGCCTGATCAACGCGGGCCTCGAGCGCACCCCCTATGGCGAGACCAGCGAGGCGATGTTCCTGACCTCCGGCTTTGTCTATGACAGCGCCGAGCAGGCCGAAGGCACCTTTACCGGCGATGTCTCGCACTACCAGTACACCCGCTTTGGCAACCCCACCGTGGCCAATCTCGAGCGCCGCCTGTGCGACCTTGAGGGCGCGGAAGCCTGCGCCCTGACCTCCACCGGCATGGGGGCCGTCTCCTCCGCGCTACTGGCCCAGGTGCGCGCGGGCGACCGCGTGGTGGCCTCGCGCGCGCTGTTCGGCTCGTGCCACTGGATCGTCTCCGAACTGCTGCCGCGCTACGGTGTGGAGACGGTGTTCGTCGATGGCGGTGACATGGCGGCATGGAAGGAAGCACTCGGCAAGCCCACCCGCGCCGTGCTGCTCGAAAGCCCGTCGAACCCCATGCTCGACGTGCTCGACATCCGCATGATCTGCGACCTTGCGCACAAGGCGGGGGCGACCGTGGTGGTCGATAACGTGTTCGCCACCCCGCTGTACCAGAAGCCGCTCGAACTCGGGGCCGACGTGGTGGTGTATTCATGCACCAAGCACATCGATGGCCAGGGCCGCGTGCTGGGCGGCGCCGTGCTGGGCACGGAAAAATGGATCAACGAGGTGCTGCGCCCCTTCCAGCGCAATACCGGCAACAGCCTCTCGCCGTTCAATGCGTGGGTCATGCTCAAGAGCATCGAGACCCTGGCCCTGCGCGTGAACGCCATGACGCAGAACGCCGCCAAAGTGGCCGACTTCCTGGCCGAGGCCCCCGGCATTGCCCGCGTGTTCTATCCCGGCCGCAAGGACCATCCGCAATACGAACTGGCCAAAAAGCAGATGGCGGCGGGCTCCACGCTGGTGGCCTTCGAGGTCGAGGGCGGCAAGGCGGGGGCGTTTGCCTTCATGAACGCGCTGCGGCTGATCTCGATCTCGAACAACCTTGGCGATGCGCGCTCGCTGGTCACGCATCCGGCCACGACCACCCACATGAAGCTGGCACCTGAAGAACGCGCCCGCCTTGGCATTACCGATGGCGCGATCCGCTTCTCGGTCGGGCTGGAAGATGCCGATGACCTGATCGATGACCTCAAGCGCGGCCTCGCGGCGCTGGCCAACCGCTAAACGCAGGAGCGTCGCCACCATGAGCAAGAACCGGCCTTTCCTTCCCCCCGGCGGGGAAGGTGCTGACGCCGCACTGGGCGAGACACTGGATAACACGCCGTGTTTCGAGGCGACGACCGACAGGGTGCGCGTGGTGGTCCAGACCTTCTGGCTCGATGACCAGTCCGAACCCGATGAGCACCGCTATGTGTGGGCTTACCGGGTGCGGATCGAGAACCACGGCGACACGGCGGTGCAGCTCCTGCGCCGTAGCTGGCGCATCGTGGACGGGCAGGGCCGGATCGAGCGCGTGGAAGGCGAAGGTGTTGTGGGCGAGCAGCCCCTGATCGACGCCGCCGCCAGTTTTGAATACATGTCAGGCGCAGCCCTTGAAACGCCAACCGGCTTCATGGGCGGGCAGTACCACATGGTCCGCCCGGCCAGCCGGGAGCATTTCGATATCAGCATCCCGGTCTTCAGCCTCGACAGCCCGCACCACCCGACCATCCTGCATTAAGTTTTCCTTCCGTGGCCTGTCCCTGCCGGGCGGGCCCCTGCAACAAGAACCCACAGCATGACCCCCATCGATTCCCGCCCCACCCGCACGGAAGCAGAAGAAGCCGTACGCACCCTGCTGCGCTGGGCGGGCGAAGACCCCGACCGCGAAGGCCTGCGCGATACGCCAACCCGCGTAATCAAATCCTATGGTGAATTCTTCGCAGGCTATGCCGAAGACCCGGTGGACATGCTGCGCCGCACCTTCTCCGAGGTGGATGATTATGACGAGATGGTGCTGCTGCGCGATATCCGCGTGGAGAGCCATTGCGAGCACCACATGGTACCCATCATTGGCGTGGCGCACGTGGCCTACCTGCCGCGCAAGCGTGTGGTGGGCATTTCCAAGCTGGCCCGCGTGGTCGATGCCTATGCCCGGCGCTTCCAGATCCAGGAACGGCTGACGGCGCAGATCGCCAACACGATAAACGAGGAACTGCAGCCCTATGGCGTGGGCGTGGTGATCGAGGCGGCGCACCAGTGCATGACCACGCGCGGCGTGCACCGGCCCGGCGTGTCGATGGTGACCAGCCGCATGCTTGGCACGTTCCGCACCAACTCCGACACGCGGCGGGAATTCCTGTCCATTCTCAACCGCCCTGCCATGAGCAGCGCGGGAATCTGAACACAATCAGAAGTTTTTGGTGAAGCTTTTTTCAAAAAGCTTTGAAAATAACGCCGCCTTTTTGAAAAAAGGCGGCACCCAGAAACTTTTATCCGTTTTTAGCCAAGCGTAACCTTCGCCCCCAGCACGGCAATGAACTGCGCAAGCCATGCCGGGTGCGCGGGCCAGGCGGGTGCCGTAACCAGCATGCCATCGGTCACGGCAGCCTCTATGGCAATATCGGCATAGACGCCGCCCGCCAGTTCCACATCCGGGCGGCAGGCGGGATAGGCGGAAACCCGCCTGCCTGAAATGATGCGGGCCGCGGCCAGCAACTGGGCGGCATGGCAGATCGCGGCCAGCGGACGATCGGCAAAGGCGCGGACGAGTTCGATCACCCGCGCATCGAGTCGCAGATATTCCGGCGCGCGCCCGCCGGGCAGGATCAGGCCGGCGTAATCCGCGTGGTTGACCGCATCAAAATCGGCATTGAGCACGAAGCGGTGGCCCGGCTTCTCGCTATAGGTCTGCGCACCCTCGAAATCATGGATGGCGGTCAGCACGTAGTCGCCCTTTTTCTTGCCGGGGCAGACCGTGTCAACCGCGTAACCGAGCATGGTCAGGGCCTGGTAGGGCACCATGATCTCGTAATCCTCGACATAGTCACCCGCCAGCAACAGCAGTTTTTTCGTGCCCGTCATACCGGTTCTCCTCAGCCCGTTTCACCCCGATGCCGCCTTTTTGAACAAAAGCGGCACCCACAAACCGTTATCCTTTTCCCTGCGCCTTCCGCATCAGTCATGCTGGCCAGGAGGCAGATGCTCACGCAGGCGGGGCATGAGCTCAACAAAATTGCAGGGCACATGACGGCTATCGAGTTGCCAGACCAGAATGTCATCCCACCCGTCCTTCACCGCGCCGGTCGATCCGGGCAGGGCGAACAGGTAGGTGCCGCCCGCAACGCCTGCGAGTGCGCGGGACTGGATGGTGGAGGTGCCGATCTTCTGGTACGACAGCATGCGGAACAGCTCGCCAAACCCTTCGATGCGCTTCTCGATCACCCGGTCGAAGGCTTCCGGTGTGACATCACGGCCGGTCACACCCGTGCCCCCGGTGGAAATGACCACATCGACCTGCGGGTCGGCAATCCAGCCCGACAGCGTGGCCGCGAGCTGCGCCGCATCATCAGGCACGATGGCGCGTGCGGCCACTTCATGGCCCGCCGTGGTGATGCGCGCGGCCAGTATATCGCCCGACCTGTCGGTTTCCGGCGTGCGGGTATCGGATACCGTGAGCACGGCGATGCGGACAGGCAGGAAGGGTTTTTTCATATCAAGGCGTGACATGGGGGCCATGTTCAGCATTCCCGCGGGGTTGCGTCAACAAGAGGCTGGGCGGGGTACGCCATCATGGGGCCGGACAGCGCAAATGAGTAATATGTGAGAACAAACACGAACTTCTGATGTATTTGTGCATTGCACAAAAAAATGCCCTGAGTAATAGTGACATTTTACATCAATCTATTGATATAACAAAAAAAAACATCTTTACCAATATTTTGCAAAATATTAGTTTTTACACAATTCCACTGCCAAGGTTTATATTCGGCATGAAATATGCTACCGATATGCGAATGACCCGAAGATTTATCCGCTCTTTTGCGCTGTTCCCCCTGTTTCTTCTTGCCTTTTTCACCTGTGGCGAAGGCGCACGGGCACAGGCCATCCCGGGGGAAGGCCAGGGCGTTGTCGGCGCGCAGCCCAGCCTCAACATCAACTCGCGCCGTAATGTTACGGTGCAGGATCCCGGGCTGTTTTACAGCGCACCCTACGGCAACCAGCACTTTTTTGGCGACTGGGCGGGTATCCAGCCCTATCTGCAGAAGCACGGCGTGCATATCGAGGCCGACGTGCATGAGGAACTGGCAGGCAACTTCCACGGTGGCGCGCAGAAAGGCGTGACCGATGCAGGCCAGGTCGGTGTGGAAATCGATATCGACTGGCACAAGCTGGCTGGCGCGCCCAAGAATTTCTGGACCCATACCATGATCGTGAACGGTCATGGCCGGAATGAAAGCACGGACAACATCCACGATTCGCTTGGCGGCGTGCAGCAGATCTACGGCGCGCGTGGCAACGTGGTCGCCCACCTTGTGTACATGTATGCCGAGCAGTCGCTGTTCCATAACCGGCTCGACATCAGCGCGGGCTGGATTCCGGTGGGCAGCTTCTTTGCCGCCTCCCCCCTGTTCTGTGACTTCATGAACGTGTCGATCTGCGGCAATCCCGCGCCGGGCAAATACGTGCCGGGCGGGCGTGACTGGCCCTCGGGCAACCTTGGCGTGGTGATGCGCGTCATGCCCACGGTCGATACCTACATCATGGCCTCAATGTTTGCCGTATCCCCGCATTCCTATAACGGTGGCATCTCGGGCTGGGCCTGGGCGCAGAGCGGACTGGGCAAGTTCTCTACCCCGGTGGAATTCGGCTGGCTGCCGGAATTCGGCAAAAACCACCTCGCCGGTCACTACAAGGCGGGTTATGGCTATGACAACTCGCAGTACAGCGACCTGTATTCCGACATCAACGGCAACTCCGCCGTGCTGACGGGCCAGCCCTTCCGCAAGCAGTCCGGTGTCAGCACCGCGTGGTTCCAGGCCGACCAGATGTTCATCCGCAACGGCAAGGGCCCGACCAACGGCCTGATCGCGCTTTCAGGCTTCATGTATACATCGGGCAAGGTCTCGGCGATGAAATACCACGCCTGGGCCGGCATGGTGGAAACGGGCGCCGCATGGGGCCGCCCGCTTGATACGGTGGGCGCCATGTTCCATTATTTCGAGATGAGCCGCGCCTCGGTGCTGCAGCAGGAATCCTCGGTGCTGGCGGGCACGCCCTTCCTGAACAACCAGTGGGGCAAGGTCTGGGGCATCCAGACGCATGAGGATGTGTACGAAGTCTTCTACAACATCCATACCGCGCGCGGCATGAGCTTCCAGCCGGATTTCCAGTATATCAACCGCCCCGGCGGCACCACCACCTATCATGATGCGGCGGTGATGGGCCTGCAGTTCAACTGCATCCTCTAGCCCACCCTTCATCAATACGCGTCCAGGCGGTATGGGAGAGGGATCATGACCGATCCCGCCTCCCTTTACCGGCTGGCCCACGCAGCGCTGGCCCAGTACCCGCTGCGTGACGCGCAGCCCAGCCTGCTTTCCATTTCAGAAAACGTCGTTTTTCGCATCGATACGCCATCCGGCCCGCGCCATGTGCTGCGCCTGCACCGGCCCGGCTATCATACAACCGCCGAGATTGGCAGCGAACTGGCCTGGCTCGATGCCCTGCACGCAACAGGGCTGGACGTGCCCCGGCCCCGGCCCGGCCTTGATGGCGGGCGTATCCGCACCCTTTCGGGCGCCGATGGCGTGCCCCGCCATGCCGTGCTGTTTGATTGGATGGAGGGCACCGAGCCCACCACCGATATCGACCCTGCCGCCTTCGCCCGGCTGGGCCGCGTGACGGCCCGCCTGCATGCCCAGAGCCGCCACTGGCAGCGCCCGCCCGGCTTTACCCGCAAGGTCTGGACCCCCGCCACCATGACCGGCCCCGATGCCCTGTGGGGCCGGTGGCCCGATGCGCCGGGCATGACCGCTGCCGGCCGCGACCTGATTGCAGGCTGCCTGCGCACGGTTGCGGCGCAACTGGCCGATTACGGCACCAGCCCTGCACGATTCGGGCTGATCCATGCCGACCTGCGGCTGGCCAACCTGCTGGTCAGCGGCACGCATACGCGCCTGATCGATTTTGATGACTGCGGCATCAGCTGGTTCATGCACGACCTGGCGGCCGCGCTGAGTTTTTATGAAGACCATCCGCAGGCCCCGCGCTGGGTTGAGCACTGGCTGAGCGGCTACGGCGCCACGGGCGACCTGACGCAGGCTGACCTTGATATCCTGCCCGCTCTCATCATCCAGCGCCGTATCCAGCTTCTGGCGTGGACAGGTACCCACGCCCAGACCCAGCAGGTACGCAGCCTGGGCCACGACTGGACCGCGCGCACATTCGCCCTGTGCCAAGCATGGAAGGACGAGCAGTTCCTGCGCCATGTCGGCTGAGGGCGAACGCGCGCCGCCCGGTTTTTTAGCCAGCGGACACAATTTAGATAATTTTTTAATTCCTGTGGGTCGATAAAGCGCCCAGATTACTTTTCGGAAAGGTTCAGGGAGGAACGTGGTCCTATTCCTGAGTTTCATATGATAAATTAAATGTGAACGAAAAAACGAGCTTTTCGGATCAGTATGTCTTTTATGCCTCAATTCTGACATGTATGAACATTAGGTAATGTGTCGTTCGGTTAATAATTCCGACTCACCGGAGCTTGTCCTGTCCTTGGCACATAACGGAAAAACAGCAATGACCCCTGCAGTTGATACGATCGCCCCGTCTGCCGCAGCTTCGCCCATCGCAGCCGGTGCCCTTCCGTTAGTTACGGATGAAATCCCGACCCGGTCCCTGACCACGCGGATGATCCATGCCCGTCACCGCCGTGCCCTGCTCGATTATGCCCGCACGCTCGACACGGCAACCGATCCGTCCTGACCCTTCGCCTATCTGAGCCCGAATCGCACCCGGCAACCACGACAAAAATCAAACTTTGTCATTTTTTACAATTCAGGGTTGCCCGAAGCGCCAGTTCCTCCACCGCGTAACGGGTGGGGGTTGTCAGGTTTTCCGGCAGGGCATCGCACGCGAACCAGCGCGGCCCCTCATGCTTGTCCGGCTCCATCAGCCGCGGCTCGCCCTGCCATGACGTGACCAGATAAACCGGGGAAACCCAGAAATGCCCCGCCGTGGTGTCGCGTTCCTCCACCAGGCACAGGAATTCAGGGGCCTGTACGATCAGCCCCACTTCTTCCGCAATTTCCCGCGCCATTGCCTGGCAGGTCGTCTCGTTTGCATCTACCTTGCCACCGGGCAGGCCCCAGCACCCCGCCTGTGGCTGGCGCAGGCGTTTGAGCAGCAGAATTCGCCCTTCCCCATCAATAATGGCAGCGCCACAGCCCACGCGCGGGCCGGTCTGTCCGGTCATGTCAGCCATCCTCTTGCGGTTGATGCGTGGCCCATACAGCAAGGGGGCACCCGCAGGCACCCCCCTTTCAGGCCATAAAGGCGTAAATGGTTCAGCGCGCGGCAGGCGGCCGGGCGTTGGCGGAAGCAACCCGCCGCCCCCACGAGATCAGGTCGCTCGTGCAGTCATCACGGTCGATCTGGCATTCGATCAGGGTCGGACCTTCCTTGTTGGCAAGGGCGGCTGCAATGGCCTTTTCCATCTCCGCACCCGTGGTGGCACGGAAGCCCAGGCCATGGCCGTCCTCGGCGTTGAACACCTTCATCAGCCCGGCATAATCCCAGTTCTTGACGTTGTTGTACGGGCCATCATGAATCTGGACTTCGATGGTATAGCCCCGGTTATTGACCAGGAAGATGATGACCGGCAGCCTGAGCCGCACCATCTGGGCCACTTCCTGCGCGGTCAGCTGGAAGGAGCCGTCGCCGATCATGGCAATGATGCGCCGCTCCGGCTCGGCCACGGCGTAACCGAAGGTGGCGGGCACGGACCAGCCGATATGGCCCCACTGCATTTCCAGTTCCACGCGCGCGCCACGCGGCAGCTTCATCTGCATGGCGTTGAACCAGGAATCACCCGTCTCGGCGATGACCGAGGTGTTGGATGTCAGCAGCGCCTGGATCTGGCGCGCCATCTCGGCGCGCACCAGCGGGGCATCGGGGGCGGCAGGGGCGACCGGGGCTACGGGCGCCTTGATGCGGTTGTATTCAACCAACGTCGCATCCTTTTTGGGCTGGCCCTTGATGCGGGCAATCAGCGCCTCGATCACATCGCGCAGGTGCACGCCATCATAGGTGGTGCCAGCCGCCTCGATATGCCGCGCCTCGAGCAGCGCCACGTTGTCGCCCCTGGGCCACGCGGTCCAGCCAACGGTGGAGTAATCATTGAACACCGGGGTCAGGCACAGCACGCCATCCGCCCAGTCAAAGATCTGCTGCGCGCCGGGGCTGCTTACATCGCCCCAGTAGGTACCAGCATAGGCCGGATGGTCCTCGGGGAAGAAGCTCTTGGCCGCCGCCATGCTCACCACGGCGCAGCCCAGCGCATCGGCCAGGCGAATGGCCGCCTCCTCGCAGCCTGCAGCCCGCAGGCGGCTGCCGACCAGAATGATGGGCTTCTTGCGGGCATCAAGGAAACGGGCCAGCGCATCAACTGCCACTTTCAGCGTGGCGGGGTCGGACGGCACATCGGCCAGGATGGCGCTGACCGGGCCGGGGCGCGAGCAGGGCTGGGAGGCAACATTGCACGCAATCTCGATATAGGCGGGCTTCTTCTCGCGCAGCGCCGTGCGGATGGCGTGGTCGATCTGCACCGGCGCATGCTCGGCCGCGGTGATGGACACCGCCGCACAGGTCAGGCGTTTGGCAATTTCAAGCTGGTAGCCATAATCCGGCGTGCCGGTGGTATGGTGCAGGATATGCCCGCTGCCGTGGTCGTTGGAATTGGGCGCGCCTGAAATCAGGATGACCGGCAGGTTCTCGGCATAGGCACCGCCAATGGCGTTGAGTGCTGACAGCGCACCCACGCTGAAGGTGACAACCGCAGCGCCCGCCCCGTTGGCGCGGGCGTAGCCCTCGGCGCTGAAGCCGCAGTTCAGTTCATTGCAGCAATAGACCTGGCGCAGGCCCTCGATTTCGAGAAGCTGGTCGAGCAGGACGAGGTTGTAGTCACCCGCCACCGCGAAATGATCCTTGAGCCCGATCTGCGCCAGGCGCTCACCAAGGTAATGGCCAACTGTATATGTCATTATGACGACTTTCCTTCCCTTGCGTGGCGGGCGCGGCAGGCCGCGCCCCTCCCCCAACGGGGGGAAGATCCACATGACTGGCCCGTGGCCGGACCATCATGCCAAAAGCACGGTAAGGCCGTTCGCGCCTTACCCTACGCTTTCGGCAACCCAGTTCCGGCGCTTGGTCGCCTGACCAATGCCGGGATTGAAGCAGTTGCACGGGTCAAGCTGGCGGTAATGGGCCAGCACGTCCTCGGGTGCCTGATAGAGATGACCGAAATTATGCTCCGCCGGGTAGCGCGCGCCGCGCCTGTCCAGGCCAGGCAGCATGCGGTGCTCGAGCGCGATACAGTCATAACCCTTACGCACCACGTAATCCTGATGCATCACGTGGCACAGGAAATGGCCGTAGTACAGCTTGACGATGATCTCGTCATCAATGTCCTTGGGCAGCACCTCGAACCACTCGCGGTCATTGCGGCGCAGCGCCACGTCAAGCGCCACGATGTTCTCGGTGGTGTCGGTATGGACATTGCGGTACCGCACGGCCGCACCGGCAGCGGCAAAACGGTGCAGGAAGGCCTTGGCCCCTTCATCGGACGTGCATTCGAAGAATTCACCTTCATGCGTGGCGAAATGGCTTTTGAGGAAGTCACGCGCCTCCTGCGCGCCCGAGGCGCTGACCTTGAGCATGAGGTGATGCTCGAAGCGGTCACGGTAATCGCGCATGCGCGCGGGCAGGTGCTGCGGAAAGAAATGGCTCATGAACTGCATGAACCGGTCGCTGAAATGCTTGGGCAGGAAGCCGATCCTGTCCGCAATGCGGTCAAACGCATTTTTCATGGCGAACATAGCAGGCAGGCGGCTGGTGCCGATCATGCGGATGATGACGAAGGTGTCCTTGCCGTATTTCTCGGCAATGTTGAACGCATCGCGGTGCAGGTATTCGCCTGCTATCGGCAGTTCCTTGAATTCCGACAGGATATGACGGCGCACATCTTCAAGCACATCGGTCTGGTTGGTGCCCATGTAGAAGACGACCGGGTCCTTTTCCGCCTCGAACGTGTCAAGGCGCACGGCAAACAGGCCGAGCTTGCCCGCGCAGCCCGACCCTTCGTGCAGGCGCTGCAGGTCGGCGTTGTAGCGTGCGGGAGTATCGGCGTTCACGTCGCGCACATGGGTGGCGTAGCCATCATCATGCCCGCGGCCAGCCTGCCAGTTGATGCTGGCATCGGGGAAGTTGCCTTCCTCCGCGCGCCTGAGGATATCCTCGGGGTCAGCGCCGAGCTCGATGCCAAGGTGGTTGACGAGCTGCAGCTCACCCTGCGGCGAGACCTGGGCGAACAGCGCCATGTCGGTATAGGCCGGGCCACGGCGCACCAGCGCGCCACCCGAATTATTGCTGACCCCGCCGAACACCGAAGCCCCGATGCACGATGAGCCAATGACCGAATGCGGCTCGCGCCCGATGGGCTTGAGCATGGTCTCGAGCTGGTCGAGCGTGGCACCCGGCAGACACACCACCTGCTTGCCGCCGCCAATGAGGTGGATCGTGCGCATGCGCATGCTGTGCACGATCACGATATCACGGTCATAGGTATTGCCATCGGGCGTGGAGCCGCCGGTCAGCCCGGTATTGGCCGCCTGCATGATCACGATCACCCCCGCCTTGACGCAGGCCTGCAGCACGCGCCACTGCTCCACCAGCGAGCCGGGCATGACGACCGCAAGGGCACGCCCCTCACCAAAACGGAACCCCCGCCGGTAAGGAAGGGTCGCGCCATCCTCGGTCAGCACATGGTGGTTGCCCACGATCTGCTGGAGTTCCGTAACCAGTTGCGCGCCCGTGGTGGATGCCGTGTCCTGTGCCGTTTGCAGCATTTTTACTTTCCCTCGATGCCATTTCCTCATGCCCGCATGCCTGTCACGGCCTGGGGCATTCGTGAAATGATGTTTTGTAGTCTGGCATGTTCCGCATCGGGCGACGTGCGCATAAAATGCTGAGGTCGCATGCCCAAACAGAACGGCCCGCCCGCCTGTAAGGGCGTGGCGGGCCGGTTTGAAGTGCGCCGGGCGGGGTTTTACGCCGCGGCCGAGGTCTCGCCCAGGGTTGCCAGCGGCTTCATGAGCAGGTGGTTCTGCGAATAATCCACCGGCACCGAGATCACCACCGGGCCTTCAATGTCCATGGCCTCGCGCAGCGCACCCGCCACGCCATCGGCGGAATGGACGGCAATGCCGTGCGCACCGCACGAGCGGGCGAACATGGCGAAGTCGATCGGCCCGAAATCCACGCCCGAGCCACGGCCATACTTCTTCTTCTCCTGCATCTCAACCATGTTGTAGGCCTGATCGACCCAGACCATGTGGATGAGGTTGCACTTCAGCCGCACCGCCGTTTCCAGCTCCATGCACGACATCATGAACCCGCCATCGCCCGAGATCGAGATGACCTTCTGCCCCGGGTTGACCAGGCTTGCGGCAATGCCCCACGGCAGGCCCACGCCCATGGTCTGCTGGCCATTGCTGATCAGCATCTGGCGCGCGCGGAAGGAGAGGAGGTAACGCGCCAGCCAGATGTGGAAGGTGCCCATGTCGAGGCACATCGTCACGTCCGGGGTCACGAACTGCTCGAGCTCGCGCACGATCTGCAGCGGGTGAACTGCCGTGTTCGACGTGCTGCGCGCGCCCGACAGGGCGGCAAGGCGGGTGGCGTGATACTGGCTCAGGATCTCTTCAAGCTGCGGGGCACGCGCAAGCTTGCCTGCCTGCGCCGCCAGCGCCTTGACCGAAGCCGCGATATCACCCACCAGCTCCACCGCCGGGTCATAATGCGTGTCGAGCTCGGCGGGGACCACATCGACATGCACGATCTTGCGGCCGTTATCGACATTCCACAGCCACGGATCATATTCGATCGGGTTGTAGCCGATCGAGATCACGAGGTCGGCCTCATGCAGCAGCTGGTCGCCCGGCTGGTTGCGGAACAGGCCCACGCGGCCGCCAAAGCGGTCGGACAGTTCCTGCGACACCGCACCCGCGGCCTGGTAGGTGCCGATGACCGGCACGCCCGTGGTCGCCACCAGCGCACGCACCGCATCGGACACGTCGGGGCGGCTGGCCAGCAGGCCCAGCAGGATGACCGGGCGCTGCGCCTTGCGGATCAGGCCCAGCGCCTCGTTGATGGCCTCGACCGGGGCCGCGCCATTTTTGGGCAGCTCGCGCCCGGCCAGCACCTTGCCTTCCGCCGGCATGGACAGGATGTCCATCGGCGTGCTGACGAAGGCGGCACCGGGGCGACCGCTCTCGGCAAAGCGCAGCGCGTTGGCGATGGATTCGGACACGGCGGCAGGCGACGTGATTTCCGCGCTGTATTTGGTAATGGGCTGGAACAGGGCCACCGTGTCCATGCTCTGGTGGGTCAGCTTCAGGCGGTCGGCCAGCTTCACCGCGCCACCAATGGCCAGCACCGGGTCGCCTTCGGAGTTGGCGGTGGCAAGGCCGGTCACGAAGTTCGAGGCACCGGGGCCGGATGTTGCAATGGCAACGCCCGCCTTGCCGGTCAGGCGGCCAATGCCACCGGCGATGAAGGCGGCATTCTGCTCATGGCGGGTCACCACCGTCTCGATCGGGCTGTCGACCAGCGCGTCGAACAGGCGGTCCACCTTCGCACCCGGAATGCCGAATACATGGGTCGTGCCGTGCGCCACGAGGTTGCGCACGATCATGTCCGCCCCGCACTCAGGCGCGGCCGATTGGGTCTTGTCAGTCATTGTTCCAGCTATCCTGAAAGATTATGCGCCGCAGCCATGGCTGCCGGGCAGGGAAGTGGCGGGAGGGGTCGCCCCCTCAACCGCCCTCGGCCACGCGAATGGCCTCGTGAATGTTCTCGGGTGAAAGATTGGCCTTCGCGAACTGCTCGGTGCGGGGCAGCTGGATCTCGACATCGGAGATGATGCCCACCTCGAGCTTGCCCTTGAGCACGGCGTAATCGGTCAGGTGGCCGCCACGGCGGCTGTCTTCGGTCAGGAAGTGCAGGTGGTAGCCCGCCACGTTCACGCCCTGCATGTAGCCCGGCGTGCGGAAGCCGAGCATGGTGCCGGTGGAGGCGCCAAGCTGCATGGTGGGCTGGCGCGCCACGACCTCGAGCATGGGCGGGTAGGGCTGGCACTGGCAGAACACGGTACGGGTCTCGACCCGCTCGAACAGGCCGGTAAAGCGCACGGCGGCGAACAGGTTGGGGTTGTTGACCAGGCGGTCGACAATCGCCTCGAAGCCTTCCTTGTCCTGGGCGGTGTCGATCATGTACTCCTTCTCCGGGTTGAAGAAGGTCACGCAGGCGAACGGGGTCTTGAGGTCACCCGGCACGCGGCCGGCCTGCCCGTCGGCACGGAACTGGTGGATGACGCTGTCATTGACGATCATCTCGCCATCGAGCGCATTGAACGTGCCCAGGCCGAAATTGCCGTGCAGCAGCAGTTCGTCCAGCGTGGTTTCCCCATCATAGACGGCATCGAGCAGTGCGGCCATGGTGGAGGTCTGGTACAGGCGGTTCATGCGCGGACGCACACCCGTCGCGTCAGCAGCGCTGGAGCGGGTATCGATATCGCCTACCGAGTAGCATTTCAGCTTCAAGACCTGGGTCTCCTGCAACGGGGCGGCGGCGCAGCGTGGCACGGCCTGCTTCCCGATCATGTGTAGATGGCACGATGATGGTGAGGCAGGCTGTTCAGTACGTCCAATATATATTCAAGGCTATTTCCATATATAAAATATATGGACTGGCGCGGGCCGCAGGGCGGCCACACGGGGCTTGCCGCTTGCCCTGCCCGCGCGTCGCCTGCATTGTGAACGGTCAATGAACAGGCAGGATGACCCGATGATGAAACCCCTCCACATGGCGATCGCAGCCCTCGGCCTGACCGGCGTGATCGCGGGCGCCAGCGTGGCCCATGCCGACCAGCCCGACCCCAAGCCCCCCTACGGCCCCGGCGCCTATACCGGTGACTGGACGGCGCTTGGCCTCCAGCCCGTTACCATCACCGCCAACAAGGCCGTTGGCCCGGCAGCACGGCTTTACCTGAAGCTGCCGGATTCGCTGGGCAAGATCACGGGGCTGACAGGCCGCACCATCGAGCTGAAGGTGCAGGATGAGACCTCGCTGCGCTCGGTCAATGACGACCCGCGCACCGTCTTCCGCCTGACCTCGCCCAATGCCGCCGACCTGCAGATGCAGGGCGCCAAGCCGGGCCAGAAGCTGGACCTGCCGCTCAGCCGCGCGGACTGAACCATGAAAAACCCCCGTGGCCGGATGCGGGCACGGGGGTCAGGCTGTTTTCAGTCCTGCGCGCTGGTGAGCAGGGCGCGCAGGCGGGCGCGCAGATCGCTCTCGCGCGGGGTGCTGATCACCTCGCGCAGGCGCAGCATCTGGCGGCGGGCGGCATAAAGCTGGTCGAGCAGCGACAGCACCACCGGCATGCCCTCGTCATTGATGCCCATGTCATCGCGCAGCTCGACGATCAGCCGGGCCCGCGCCTCGTCTATATCGCGAAACAGGTAGTGCCCGCGCGCGCCCTCGGGCCGCAGCCAGTCGCTATCAATCCATGCCTGCACGTCCCGCTCGGGCACGTTGCCGATGCGCAGGCACAGGGTCTCGATCGTAATCATGCCTGACCCTCCGCGGGCTCCGGCTTCTCGCCTGCCGCACCATTGCGCAGGAATTCCTCTAGCGCCGGGTCAACCTTGCCCAGCGTCACGACCAGCTTGACATACAGGTTGCCCGCCTCGGTCTTGCCATGCGCCTTGACCCCGCGCCCGCGCAGGCGCAGCACGCTGCCACTGTCGGAATGGGCGGGCACGTTCATCTTCACCGACCCCGCAGGCGTGGGGATGGTGATGCTGCCGCCAAGCACCGCCGTTTTCAGGTCCACCGGCAGCGACATGCGGATGTCGTTGCCATCGCGCGTGTAGGTGCTGTCAGGCGCCACGGTGATGGTGATCAGCGCATCGCCCGCGGGGCCACCCTGCTGCCCCGGATCACCCTTGCCGCGCAGGCGCATGACCTGGCCATCGGCAATGCCGGGGGGGATCTTCACGTCAAGCTGCGTGCCGCCGGGCAGCGTGATGCGTTCCGTGCCGCCATTGACGGAAACAAGGAAGCTCACGGTCAGGGCATACTGCCGGTCCGCCCCCTTCATCGGCCCCTGCGGCCTGCGGCGGAACCCGCCGCCGCCACCGCCGAACATGCCGAAGATGTCGCCCAGATCATCTTCCGAGAACTGGCCGCCACCGTAATGGAAGCCCTGCGCCCCTTCGGCATAGTCGCGGTAGCCGCCACCGCCACCAAAGCCTTTTTCCTGCCCGGCCTCATCAATCTCGCCCCGGTCGTAGCGCGCGCGCTTCGCCTCATCGGACAGCAGGGCGTTGGCGGCACCTATGGCCTTGAAGCGCTCCTCGGCCGCCTTGTCGCCGGGGTTGAGATCGGGGTGGTACTTCTTGGCCAGCTTGCGGTAGGCCTTGCGGATATCATCCTGGCTGGCCGAGCGCGTCAGGCCGAGTACTTCGTATGGATCCTTGCTCACTTAAAAATCATCCCTCCATCAGGAATGGGCCGGCCCGGCCATGCGCCACGCCCGTGCCCCCTGAACACCATCAATACAGCCTTGCGGCCTTTCATGCTTTGATAATGGGAAGTGAGAAGAGCAGGGTCAATGAAGGGTGGGGAAATCTTCGATCCGCGCATGGCTGGCAGAAGAAAATAACACGACAGGAACTTCAAAATAACATCTTTTGTATTTTTAATTCATGCAAAAATGAAGTATTTCCGCAGTGCAATAGAACTATAAAAAAGACCACGCCAGATGCATGCCGTTTTCATCACCCTTGCATTACTGACCGTTACCGGGATCAGCAGCCTGATTTCGCGCGTGGGGCGCATTCCCGTGCCCCTGCCACTGATCCAGATCGCGGTGGGGGCCATCGCGGCCCTTGCAGGGCTGAATATCGGCTTCGACCCCGACATGTTCCTGCTGCTGTTCATTCCGCCGCTGCTCTATGCCGATGCCTACCGCATGCCGATGCGCGAGTTTGGCGAGCTGCGCAACATCATCATCATGATGGCGCTGGGGCTGGTGGTGTTCACCACGCTGGCCTGCGGCTACTTCATCCACTGGCTCATCCCGCCCATCATGCTGCCCGCGGCCTTCGCGCTTGCCGCCGTCATGTCGCCCACCGATGCGGTCTCGGTGGGCAGCATGATCGAGGGCGGCCGGGCACCCGCGCGCGTGGTGCACATCCTGCATGGCGAGGCGCTGCTCAACGATGCCTCGGGGCTGGTGTGCTTCAAGTTTGCGGTGGCGGCG
This sequence comes from Komagataeibacter xylinus, assembly GCF_004302915.1. GTDB lineage: Bacteria > Pseudomonadota > Alphaproteobacteria > Acetobacterales > Acetobacteraceae > Komagataeibacter > Komagataeibacter xylinus_C. Next base: position 168,516 of record NZ_QQBI01000004.1, read on the forward strand.
GCCATGACGGGGCTGTTCTCGTTCCAGCAGGCGCTGGGCAGCTTCATCTTCATGGCGGCGGGCGGCATCGTGATCGGCATTGTCGTGGCGTGGGCGGCGTGCCGGGCGGAGCACATGCTGCTGGTGCGCGGCTATGACGACCCGCCCACCCACATCACGCTGGCCATGATGCTGCCCTTTGGCATCTACCTGCTGGCCGATGCGGTGCAGTGCTCGGGCATCCTCGCCGCCGTGGCGGGCGGCATGACGGTCAAGTTCACCGGCGTGATGAACGAGGCCCGCACCGAAACCCGCCTCAAGGCCACCACGGTGTGGGACATGGTGAACTTCACGTTCAATGCCGTGATTTTCCTGCTGCTGGGGCTGCAGCTGCCCGATCTGGTGACCGGGGGAGCCGCGATCGCGCGCGCGGGCGGCATTTCGCCGTGGTTCCTGATCCTGGCCATCGTGGGCATCCAGCTCATGATGAGCCTGATCCGCTTCGCGTGGATCTGGATCTCCATTTCCGCCCGGCGGCTGTTCGCCCATCTGCGCCACCGCAACGCGGTCATCCCGTCCGCGCGCAACGTGCTGCTCATGACCGTGGCGGGCACGCGCGGGGCCATTACGCTGGCGGCCGTGCTGTCGCTGCCGGTGGCAACGCTGGCAGGCCCCGGCTTTCCGGGCCGCGACCTGCTGGTAACCCTTGCGGCGGGCGTGATCATCTGCTCGCTGGTGCTGGCGAGCGTGGCCATTCCGCCACTGCTGCACGGCATGAGCACCGATGAGGACGACCCCAGCCTGCACGAGCTGGACATGATGCGCATCGAACTGGCGCAGACCGCCATCGAGGCCCTGCATGCCGAGCAGGCGGTGCTGGCACAGCAGGAACTCGACACCATGCCCGATGGCTCGGAAAGCGTGGACCTCAAGCAGGAAGCCATTGGCCGCCTGCTGCACGAATACCAGGACACGCTGCGCAGGCTGGACAATTCCCGCGCGGCGGAAGCCAGCATCCGCGCCACCGCCATCCGTGAAAAGCGGACCGAGCTCGCGCTGCGCTTCCGCCTCATCCGCCACATGCGCGAGCGGCTGCACATGCGGGTGGTGCAGAAACACATCAATGACGAGACGGAACTGACCATCAACCAGGAGCTTGATTTCATCGAGCAGGAACTCCAGATCGAGGCCCGCTCCCTGCCCCGGCCCGATGGCCTGCCGCATGCCAGTACCCATGACGGCGCAGCCCTGCCTAAAACGGGCTGCATGGCACCTGCCCTGACAGACTGATACAAGGAGCGCCGCCCCGCGCCACCGGCAGACCGCAACCGCAAGAGGAACCACCCCATGCCGCGCATCCGTATCCTGCTGGCCTGCCTGTGCCTTGGCACCGTCGGGGCCGCGGGGGCACAGGCCCGCTCGCATCACTTCAACGTGCGTGAACATCACCCGCACGGCAACTCGCCCTATGGCGATATCAGTGGCTTCGTGCCCGCCATCAGCGAAAAGGACCCCCGCTACATCGCGGCCTCACAGCGGTGCCAGAGCAAGGCTGGCGTTGGCGCGATGGGGGGCGGAAACAGCGGCAGCGCCCAGACATGGGTCGGGTCCGGGCACACCAGCTTTTACGCCGAATGCATGGTCGAGACCGGGGCATGGGCCCCCCGCTACAACACCAGCGTGGGTGACTCGGTCGACCCCTGAGCCCTGCGCGGGGCGCAGGGCACGGGGCCGCACGCCTCAGCTACCCGGAGGGGCCATGAAGCCGGGGCCGACCGGGTCGGGGATGCAGCGCGCCAGGATCGCATCGATCTCACGCCGGTCATCAGCGCCCAGGTGCCAGCCCATCGCATCGGCCACGGCGGCGATCTGGTCGGGGCGGCGCGCGCCCCACAGCGCAATGGTCGGCCCCTGGTCGAGCACCCAGCGTATGGCCAGGGCGAGCAGCGACTTGCCATGCCTTTCGCGGGCGAAGTCCTGCAACTCACGCACCGCCTGCAGGTAATGCGCGAAGCGGGGCGGCTGGAATTTGGGGTCGGCGCTGCGCAGGTCATCGGCGCCGAATTTCGTCTCCGCCGTCATCTTGCCCGACAGCAGGCCACGGCACAGCGGACCATAGGCCAGAATGGCCAGGTCATGCTGGCGGGCATAGGGCAGGATGTCATGCTCCATCGCGCGCTCGAACAGGTTGTAGGGCGGCTGCACGGCACAGAGCGGGGCGAACTGCCGGAAGGCATCCATCTGGGCAATGGAGAAATTGCTCACCCCCAGCGCCAGCACCTTGCCTTCGCGCACCAGGGCCTCGAGCGTGCGGGCGGTCTCTTCCATCGGCACCGAGGAATCGGGCCAGTGCACCTGGTAGAGATCGATGTAATCGGTGCGCAGGCGGCGCAGCGAATCCTCGATTTCCTTGCGGATGCGCGCGGGTGACGAATTGCGGAAGGGCTTGTGGTCATCCTTCCAGTCCAGGCCCACCTTGGTGGCGATGGCCACCCTGTCGCGCCGCCCGGCCAGGGCCTGGCCCACGATTTCCTCCGAATGGCCAAAACCATACACGGGCGCGGTATCAACCAGCGTTATGCCTACATCGAGGGCTTCGTGGATGGTGGCGATGGCATTGCGGTCATCCGGGCCGCCCCACATCCACCCGCCAATGGCCCACGTGCCCAGCGCGATGCGCGAGACGGGATTTTTGAGCCCCCGGATCTGGATGGTTTCCGTAACAGGCGCCTGCGTCATGAAATGCTCTCCCTTGTGGTAAAACGGTCGTGGCGATGGGGCGACCGCCCGCCATACTGTGCCACGACACGGCACGCGGCGTTACCCACCCCGATGGAGCGGAGGCATGCGCGCCCCTCACCCGCTCCTGCCCCCCACAACACGAAGCGCGTGGCGGCGTTGCGTTCTTTTTGAGGCCGGGAGGGGGCGCACCCCTTCCGCAAGGCCGGTCCGCGCCGTATGGGTAGAGGCACATTACCTGTTACGGAGTGCCCCTTGCGCAAGACAGTCCTGCTCGCCCCCCTGCTCGTGCTGGCTGCGTGCGCGCATACTCCGGCCAACCAGGCCCACCGGGCCACCACACCGGTCGCGCAATATGCCAACGGGGCCGGGCCGCTGGCGGTCAACACCCACGTGCCCGATTTCGCCACCCGTAACTACGAGCCCTTCAACCGGCAGGACGTGATAGCCATCGCGCTGCGCGAATGGCGGCTGTTCGGCCAGCCGGTCAGCGATGACGACCCGCTGCTGCGCCCCGAACCCACCACGCCGGTGGTCAAGCCCGAACGCACGGCCGGGCTGTGGCAGCGCGTGGGCGAATACTGGTGGATTGGACAGGACCCCGCCGAGACCGAATCCTCATGGGATGGCAAGCATGATGCGAACGGCCACATCACCGATTTCGTGCATGATGGCTATTATGCGTGGTCGGCGGCGTTCATCTCGTACGTGATGCGGGTGGCGGGTGCGAATGACCGCTTCGCCTATTCGCCCAACCACGCCACCTATATCAACGCCGCCGCTTCCGGGCAGGAAAAGGGCGTAAAAGCCCGCAACCCCGCCCGTTACGCGCCAAAGCCGGGCGACCTGATCTGCGTGGGGCGCGGGGCGAGCAAGTCGGTGCGCTTTCGTGACCTGCCCACGCCGCAGGGCTTTCCCGCCCATTGCGGCATCGTGGTGGCCGGGCCGCATGATGATGCGCCCTTTGGCCACGAGATCAGCATCATTGGCGGCAATATCGACGATGCCGTGGCCCTGACCCACGTGCCCGTAGGCCCCAATGGCCGCCTGACCGACAGGAATGGCAAAAGCCTCGATCCCCGCTATCCGTGGTGCGTGGTGCTGCAGGTGCACTACGATGCGGACCGCGAGCCGCAGGCCGATCAGTAAGGCAGGTTTTCAACTGCAAGCGTCAAAAAGAACGCCGCCTTTTTGCAAAAAGGCGGCGCCCAGAAACTTTTACTTCAATTCCGCAAGGCCACTCAGCCACGCGTCCATGGCAGTTCGGATGCCTGCCAGCCCGCAAGGCGGCCCCGGCTGCCCGTCGCATCTTCCGGCCCCTCGAAGCCGTCGGCCACGTTAAAAACATTGTGATAGCCCGCGTCATACGCCGCATGGGCAGCAGCCATGCTGCGCGCGCCGGAGCGGCAGATGAAATAGATCTCGTCGGTCTTGCCAATCCCGGCCTTTTCCAGCGTGGTCAGGAAGTCCGGGTTGACCTGGCCCGCAGGCGGCAGCTGCCAGCTGTCGCGCACCAGTTCGCGCCCCGCGCCGGAAAGGTCGGGCACGCCAATATGTTCCCATTCCATGGGGGTGCGCACATCCACCAGATGGGCGTTGGGGCGGCCACTGACCGCAGCCCACGCGGCGGCGGGCGAGATATCGTCAATCATCATGTTTCCTTTCGGCTGGAAAAACCTGTGCAGCGGGGATATGCCAGCCCTGCCCCATTCCTGATAGTAAGGATGCAACAGGCACTGCATGGCCACCACCCGGCCTGCGGTGCCGCATGGTACGACCCAGATCAAGCGAAGGTGCTGCCTTATGGCCGAAAGTGCAAATCCCGTCTCCTCCCCCAGTGCTGATATGCCCGCAGCCATCGGCCATACGCCGCTGATCCGTCTGCGCCATGCGTCAGACATCACGGGGTGCGAGATCTACGGCAAGGCGGAGTTCATGAACCCCGGCGGCTCGGTCAAGGACCGCGCGGCGCTGGCCATCATCGATGATGCCGAGCGCCGCGGCACGCTCAGGCCCGGCGGCACGATTGTCGAGGGCACGGCCGGCAATACCGGCATTGGCCTCACCCTCGTGGCCAATGCGCGCGGCTACCGCTCCATCATCGTCATGCCCGAGACCCAGAGCCGCGAGAAGATCGACTTCCTGCGCATGATCGGGGCCGACCTGCGCCTCGTGCCCGCCAAGCCCTTCCGCGATCCGGGCAACTACGTGCATGTCTCGCGCCGCCTGGCGGAAGAGACCGGCGGCGTGTGGGCCAACCAGTTCGACAACACCGCCAACCGCGAAGGCCACCGCCACACCACGGCGCCCGAGATCTGGCAGCAGATGGGCGGCAGGCTCGATGCCTTCACCTGTTCATGCGGCACCGGCGGCACGCTGGCGGGAGTGACGCTGGGGCTGGAGGATGAAGCCCGCAAGGCCGGCGTGGCCCGCCCGCGCATCGTGCTGGCCGACCCCGAAGGCTCGGGCCTGTATGGCTGGGTGAAGTCGGGCGACCTTTCGGTCAGCGGGTCTTCCGTGACCGAGGGCATTGGCCAGTCCCGCGTGACGGGCAACCTCGAGGGGCTGCATTTCGATGATGCCGTGCGCATCCCCGACCCCGAGGCGCTGGAGCAGATCTACAGCCTGCTGATCCATGAAGGACTTTCGGTCGGCGGGTCGGCGGGCATCAACATCGCCGCCGCCATCCGCGTGGCCCGCGCCATGGGGCCGGGGCACCGCATCGTCACCATCCTGTGCGATGGGGGCGCGCGCTACCAGTCCAAGCTGTTCAACCCGGAATTCCTGCGCGGCAAAAACCTGCCCGTGCCATCCTGGCTGGCCTGAAAAGGCTGCGGTCACAGGCATTGAAACGGAGTGAAACACCGGGTGCGGGCCGCTGCGCCATGGTGTAGGATAAGCGCATGAACCCGCTGCCGCATATCCTCATCATTGATGATGACCGTGAGATCCGTGACCTGCTGGCACGCTTCCTCGAACGCAACGAACTGCGCGTCACCACCGCACGTGACGGGCAGGAGGCCCGCCGCCGGTGGGGGGAAGGGCATTACCAGCTGGTCATCCTCGATCTCATGCTGCCGGGCGAGAGCGGGCTGGACATCTCGCGCTGGCTGCGCACGCAGGCCAACGTGCCCATCGTGATGCTCACCGCCATGGGCGATGATACCGACCGCATCATCGGCCTTGAACTCGGCGCGGATGACTACGTGCCCAAGCCCTTCAACCCGCGCGAGCTGCTGGCGCGCATCCGCGCCGTGCTGCGCCGGGCCAGCGACACGCCCGACCCGCGCAGCGTGCCGGTGCTGCACACGCTGCGCTTTGCGGGCTGGTCGCTCGATACCGGGCGCCGGCGGCTGCACAACCCCGAAGGGGTGGAAGTGCCCCTGACCGGCGGCGAATACGACCTGCTGCTTGCCCTGCTCGAACGTGCCAACCGGGTCATGACGCGCGACATGCTGTTCGACCTGCTGCGCGGGCGGCAGGCCGGTCCGTTCGATCGCGCCATTGACGTGGCCATCAGCCGCCTGCGCCGCAAGCTTGAAGATAACGGCCGCAACGCGCAGCTGATCAAGACGGTGCGCGGCGGGGGCTACGTGCTCGCAGCAGAGGTCGAGCGCAGCTGACCCGCCCCATGCAGCCGCTCTCCGGTTCCTCCTTCCTGTCCGCGCCACCACCTGAGGAAAAGCCGCCGGGTGCGTGGCCGCGCCTGTGGCGGCGCCTCCTGCCGCAGTCGCTTGCCGCGCGCACCACGCTGCTGCTGATCGGGGGCCTGGGCATCATCCAGATCATCGGGCTGACCATCCACGCGCTGGACCGGTTCGATTTTGACCAGCGCATGATCTATGAGCGCGCGCGCAGCAAGATGTTCACCTATTACCGCGCCATCGTGGAGACCGCGCCCTCGGACCGTGACCGCGAGCTTGCGGCCCTGCCCCTGCCTGATAGCGTGCACATCACGCTGACCCCCGGCCCCGAGCCGGACATGATCAACGCCATGGCGCTGCCGCCCCGCCCCCAGCACCACATGCCGCCGGGTGAGTGGAACGGCGGCCACATGCCCGATGACATGGGGCCGGTGCCCTTCAGCCACGGTGGCCCGCACGGGCCGGGTGGCCCCTTTGGCCCCGACAGCCCCGGCGGCCCGCATGGATTCGGCCCGGAAAATGACCCCGGCATGGGGCCGCTGCCGCAATCAATGCGCCCCGAGCAGGTGCTGATCTCGCCCGCATCGGGGCGCAGGCGGGCGGTGGCCTTCCTCCTGCCCGATGAGCGGCGGTGGGTCACGATCCATTACATCCTGCCCCGGCCCAGCCCGTTCCGCTCGCCCACCTTTCCCATCGCCTTCCTCATCATGACCTTCGCGGGTGGCATCCTGATCCTGTGGGGCGTGCGCAGGCTGATCGCGCCGGTCAGCACGCTCGGCGCCGCCGCCGAGGAGCTTGGCCGCAACGTCAACGCGCCCCCCATGCCCGAGGACGGGCCCAGCGAGGTGGCGCGCGCCGCCCATGCCTTCAACACCATGGCGCACCGCATCCGCCGCTACCTGACCGACCGCACGCTGATGCTGACCGCCATCGGCCACGACCTGCGTACGCCGATCACGCGCCTGAAGCTGCGCGCCGAGTTCATCGAGGATGACGAGATGCGGACCAAGATGCTGGCCGACCTTGATGAACTCGAGGCCATGGTGGCCGCCACCCTGGCCTTTGGCCGCGATGCCTCGCAGCGCGAGCCGATGGGGCAGGTCAACCTGACCGCCCTGCTGCAGACCATTGCCGATGAAGCCGCCGAGACCTATCTCGATGCGGCGGACAACATCGCATTTTCATCGGAAATGCCCGACGTGCTGGTGCGCGCGCGCCCCATGGCGCTCAAGCGCGCGCTGAGCAACCTCGTGACCAACGCGATAAAATATGGCGATGGCGTGCGGATCGTGCTGCTGCCGCCCCACAAGGGCACTGGCGAGGACGACGCTGAATCGACCGTGACCATCCTGATCGAGGATGACGGCCCCGGCCTGCCCAGCGAGGATCTCGAGCGCATGTTCGACCCCTTCGTGCGCGCCGAGCAGAGCCGCAACCGCGAAACCGGCGGCACGGGGCTGGGCCTGTCCATCTCGCGCAATATTATCTGGGGGCTTGGTGGCGATATCCGGCTAGGCAACCGACACCCGCATGGATTACGTGTGACGGTCACACTTGTCTGCTAAGGTCCGATTCCAGTACGGACAATTCAGGATATAGCGCTCGATGCCGGACAGAACACACCGTTATCAGGTCTCCCTTCTCTGGACCGGAAACGGCGAACATGACGGGGCTTCCCGGCAGGCCCATCATCAACGCAGCTACGAGCTGCACTGCACGGGCCGGCCGGTCATTGACGGCTCGGCCTCCCCCGCCTTTCGCGGCGACTCCCAGAAATGGAACCCCGAAAAGCTTCTGCTCGGCGCGCTGTGCGCGGATCACCAGCTCTGGTTCATCCACCTATGCACGGCGATGGGAATCGGCATCCTGTCCTATGCCGACCATGCCGAGGGCATTCTGGAGGAGTTCGAGGACGGGTCATTTTCCTTCACGCAGGTGATCCTGCGGCCCCACGCCGCGCTTTCCACCGCGCATGACGTGCAGCAGGTGATCGACCTGCACCATGATGCCGCCATGCGCAGCTGCATCGCGCGCTCGGTACGCTTTCCCGTGACGTGCGAGCCACGCGTGACCAGCGCGCAATAATTTCTTGCCGCAAGCAGGCGGTTGATGGCATTGCCCGATAATGCTTGATCGTCTGTATGCCCGCGTCACTGCCCTCGCCGCCAGCCGGCATGCCGTTATCTGGCTGGCAGTGCTCGCTTTTGCCGAGGCCAGCGTCTTTCCGCTGCCGCCCGACATCATGCTGCTGCCCATGGTGCTGACACAGCGCGAGCGGGCCTTCCGGCTGGCCGCCATCTGCACCGCAGCCTCCGTGGCGGGGGCGGTGCTGGGCTGGTGCATCGGCTCGTTCCTGCTGGAATACGCGGCCATGCCAATCGTGCATTTCTATCATGCCGAACACACATTGCAGACCCTGCAGGACCGCTTCCGCGAATGGGGGGTGTGGATCATCCTCATCAAGGGGCTGACGCCCATCCCGTTCAAATTCGTCACCATTGCCAGTGGGGCCGCGCATCTGTCGCTGGTGCCGTTCCTGCTGGCCTGCGCGGCAACACGCGGTGCGCGCTTCTTCCTGCTTGCGGCCCTGCTGCGCCGCTATGGCGCGCCGATCCAGGGCTTTATCGAACAGCGCCTGCCGCTGGTGGCCGGGCTGTTTGCCGTCGTGCTGGTGGGTGGCATCGTGGCGCTGAAATACATCTGAGGGGGCACCCCTGCCCGCGTGATGGTGTTCGCCCGCCGCAGGCCGTGATAGGGTGCCGATCGTGATTTTCAGCCCGCGCGGCGTTGCCCGCGCGGTTCTTGTTACCAACGGGTGGGAGCATCATTCATGCCGCAGCAGGTTGCCGTCATTACCGGAGCGGGCGCGGGAATCGGCCGCGCCACGGCCCGCACACTGGCCCGGGCCGGGTGCGATGTCGCCCTGCTGGGCCGCAACCGCGACCGGCTCAATGACGCCGCCGCCGAACTGCGCGAACTCACCGTGCGCACCCATATCGTCTGCGCCGACGTGGCCGATGCGGCGGCAGTGGAACAGGCAGCCGAGGAAATAGAGGAAAAGCTCGGCCCCATCACGCTGTGGATCAACTGCGCGGGTGCGACCGTAACCGGGCAGGTCGCAGCCCTTGAAGCCGATGAGATCCGCCGCGCGACCGAGGTCACCTATCTGGGCACCGTCAACGGCACGCGCGCGGCCCTGACGCGCATGCGCCGTCGTGGGCATGGCACCATCGTCAACCTCGACCGGCTGGCCAGCCTGCGGCCGCCGCCGCTGCAGGCGGTGGAAAACGGGGCGCGTGCCGCCGTGCGCGCCTTCTCCGAGAGCATCCGGCCTGAAATCCTGCATGATGGCGACCGCATCCATATCGCGCTGGTGCACCTGCCCGCCATCAACACGCCGCGCTTTTCATGGACACGCAACCACACCGGCAAACGCCTCAAGCCGATGGGGCCGGTCTATGAGCCTGAAATCGCCGCCGAGGCCATCTGCCGCGCCGCCTTCGGGCGCGAGCGTGATATCTGGGTTGGCCTGTCGGGCGTGTACAACTGGGCGCTGTCCACCTTCCTGCCCGGCCTGTCGGACCGCTGGCTGTCGGGCAAGGGCTACGCGAAGCAGCTGGAAAAAACCCCGGTGGCTGGCAATGAGCCCGATGACCTGTATGAAACCGTGCCCGGCGCCTATGCCGCCCATGGCCGGTTTGACATGGTCACGCGCAAGGCCATGCCGTTCCTGCTGACCAGCCGCCACGCCCAGTTTGCCACCGTAACGGGGCTGATGGGCATCGTGCTGCTGGCCCTGCACCGTAAAAAAAGCTGAAAAACTGATAAAAGTTTTTGGTGAAGCTTTTTTCAAAAAGCTTCGAAGAACGCCGCCTTTTTGCAAAAAGGCGGCACCCAAAAACTTTTATCTGTAAAACGCCCTTCCCGCTCAGGCGGGAATGGACGTGCGTGCCTCGGTCGTGCTGCGGCACAGGTCACCCGCCCACACCCACCAGTGCGCACCAGCCTGCTGCACGGCGGCCTGCGCCGCACGGGCGGCCTCGGGGCTGTCGAACAGGGCAAAGCACGTGGCGCCCGAGCCACTCATGCGTGCAAGGCGGCAGCCGGGTGCGGCCCGCAGGGCATCGAGCACGGTCACGATTTCCAGGCAGATGGCGCAGGCGGCCTCCTGCAGGTCATTGGTCTGGGCATCAAGGTCGCGCACCATATCGGCCAGCGTGGCCCAGACGGGCGGCAGCGTGGCGCGGGGGGTAAAGACCGGCGCGCGGGCCCTGAACACCTGCGGGGTGGAGACGCTCTGCCCGCAATTGACCAGCATCATGCCACAGGGCGGGAGATGGGGCGCGGGTGAGAGTTCCTCACCGATTCCCTCCATGCGCGCCGCACACTGATCGAGGCAGACCGGCACATCCGCGCCAAGCCGCGTGGCCAGCGCCATGAGTGTTGCGCGTGGCAGGTCAAGATTCCACACCCGCAGCAGCAGCCGCAGGGCCGCAGCCGCATCAGCCGAGCCACCGCCAATGCCCGAGGCCACGGGCAGTTCCTTGTGCAGCGTGATCGCGACATCCGGCAGGGCGCGCGCGGCATCCGCGCCAATCTGTTCGCGCAGGATCGCCCCTGCGCGCACGATCAGGTTATCGGCACAGTCCTCGCCGCCCAGCCCGGCGGAAAACCGGCCCTTGATGTCAAGCGCCACATGGCCGCCCCGCCCGCTGCCCGTTGTCAGGTCCAGCCGGTCCGCAGCGCCTGCGAATACGGCAAGGCTGTCAAGCAGGTGATAGCCATCCGCCTGCCGTCGCCCCGTGACATGCAGGTACAGGTTGATCTTGGCATGAGCCAGTTCGTGCAGCGACGACATCAGTGACGGGTTCCATTTGGCTGGGAAGGAGAGGAAGGCGGCGTTGCCACCGGCTTGAGGTCGGCAGGCAGGGCCATGGGCCTGTGGGCCTGCCAGGCATGGGCATAGTCCAGCGCCGCCGTGATCTTGCGGCGATCCATCGGGTCGGGCTGGAACTGGATGGCGTTCTGCCATTCATTGACCGCCTCCAGCCTGCGGGCCGCCATCCAGTAGGCCACGCCAAGGTGGTAGTTGATGGCCGGGTCCTGCGGCATCTGCTCCACCGACTGCTCGAGCAGCGGCAGGCCCTCCGCCACATGGCCCAGCCGCATGAGCACCCAGCCCACGCTGTCGCGGATCTGGTTATCAGACGGGGCAAGTGCGAGCGCGCGGCGCAGATAGGATTCGGCCAGAGCCGGGTTCTCGCCGTGCTCGACCATGGAATAGCCAAGGTAGTTCAGCAGTTCCGCCTCGTTGGGCGCAAGCTGGAGGGCATGCTGCAACAGCACCCGCGCCTGCGGCCAGTGGTTCTGGCGCTCCTGCGCTATGGCCTGGCCAAACAGCAGCCGCCAGTCATCGCCTTCCAGCCGGTGGGGGGTGAGTGCGGTGGCGTGCTGGTAGGCATCGAGGGCTTCGGGCCATTTCTGCTGGTCGAGCAGGGCATCGCCAAGGCTGCTCCACAACGTGCGGTTATCGGGGGACTGGCGCAGCAGGTCGCGCAGTTCCTGCGCCGCCTGCTCCTTGTGGCCCAGCACCACGTCAAGATCGGCCTGCTCGGCGCGGTAGACGGGCAGCAGCGGGTCACTGGCCGGGGCGCCATCAAAGGCGGCGCGCGCCTGGCGGTCCTGCTTGCGGGCATGCAGCATGGAGGAGAGCAGCAGCCGTGCCTCCGAATCCGCAGGGTCAAGGGTGAGCGCCATGCGCAGCATCATCTGCTCGGTGCCGCGCAGGGTGCCGATTTCCATCGCGGCATCGCCCGCCGCGCGGTCTTCATCCGCACCCTCATGGGCATAAAGCTGCTGGTCGATCAGCAGCGCCACCAGCCCGTAAGCCTGCGCCAGGCCCTGGGTCGCGTGGCTCACCACCGGGTGCTGGAGCATGGCCATGATGTTGCCGCGCGCCGTTTCCAGCACTGGCATGGCCGCGATGCGCTGGTTGATCAGGTCGCGCGCCGCCGCTTCCTGCCCCTGGGTGACGAGCCAGCGCGCCATGACGATTGTGGTGAACAGGTCGCCACTGCCCTTTTCCGCCGCCTGGCGGAACAGGGTATCGGCACGCATCTGCATGCCGCCAAGCTGGGCGATCAGGGCCGAGTGCAGGGTATAGTAGCCGCCCAGCCGGGCATCGACCTCGGCTGGCGCAAGGGCGGCAAGGGCCTCGTCCGTCTTGCCCGCGCCCTGCAGCGCCCAGGCGCGCAGCAGCGGGCGCAGCAGGCCCATGATCTGGTCGGCCGGCGCGTTCTGGTAATGCGTCACCGCCTCATCCCACTGCCCCGCAAGGGCTGCAGCATTGCCCATGATCAGTTCGGGCATCACGCCGGGGGGCTGCGCATGGGCAAGGGCTGCCGCCTGCGGGCTGCCTGCAAGGATGCTGTAGAAAAACGCCCGCTCGCCAAACAGCCGGAAGGTGGGCGCAAGCCCTGCCGCCACGCCATAGGCCCGCGCGGCCTCGGCATTGTCGCCCTCGGCCGCGGCCACGTTGCCCACGAGCAGGTTGGTGGCCAGATCCTGCCTGCCCGCCTCGATGATGGGGTCAACCGGCGGGGCGGCCCGCATTTCACGGTTGGGAATCCCGGCAAGGAGCGGTACAACAAGGGAGGCCACGACCATGCGTGACAGACGAGGTAAGAGCATGACGCCAGAATCTATCGCGTGCGGCGTCCGCTGCCAAACCCTGAGCGGGGAGGCAGGACGGCGCGCGGCTGCATGGCCCGTGCCCGTGCGGGATATATCCATCCGATGACTGATTCCCTGTCCCTGTTACGCCTTTATGTAGAGTGGGGCGCGGATGACGCGCTGGACCCCGCCCCGCATGACAGGCTCGCGCTTCCCACGCCGCAGCACAACCCTGCCCCTTCTGCACAGCCCCTCCCCATACAGCCAGATGCGGTATGGGGAGGGGCTGTGCAGAAGGGGCAGGGT
>NZ_QQBI01000050.1 GCF_004302915.1 Komagataeibacter xylinus
GGACCAAAGCTTACTCCCCTCAGACCAATGGAATGGTCGAACGCTTCAATGGCCGTGTCGCCACAGAGGTGTTGCCGGTCTGTGTCTCAAGCCATAAGGATCTGGAAATTCTGCTCAGAGGCTTCTGTTTCGCTTACAATCATCGTCGGCAGCGTGTTCTGGGCGGCATAACTCCCGCCCAATGCATCACGTCGTGGCTTGAAAAACATCCCGCGTTCCGTAATCCTGATCACATCAAACCGGCTGGTCGTGACATCATGAAGCAGGTCGACGACATCCTTGATTACGCCAATGACGTCTCGCAACCTGACAGCTAGGATGCTCTCGCACATTGACCGCTCAAACTGCCCGCAATCTATCTTGTAGATTATTGCCTTGTTTGTATGGGATATGAGCGAATAAATGTCTGTCGAATATATGGAAGCTTTTTGTCATGTCCGATTATCCTTATCTGGCTCACTGGAAAGAAGAAATCAGCCGAAGCCCGAATGCGATGTATCTGACACTCGTTGATGCACTGGCGCTTTCTATCCGCAATGGCGATCTGAGAGAAGGCGACAGGCTTCCGCCCCAAAGAACCATCGCAAGCCACATCGGAACCAACCTGACAACCGTTACACGCGCCTTTACCGAAGCCCACCGGCGCGGCCTGATTGACGCAACGGTCGGGCGAGGCACTTTCGTCCGTGTCGGCGCTGGCGAGAGCCACTGGCGCCATACGGGACCGGCTGTAGTCGATCTGACCATGAACCTGCCACCCATCCCGCAGGAACCGCCGCTTCAGCGGATCATCCAGAGCGACATCGCAGCCATCCTGAAACAGCAGGACCTGAACAGCCTGATGTCATACCGGGTAACGGGCGGCACGCTGGAAGAACGTCAGCTTGGCGCGAAATGGATCGCGCCCGTCATCGGGCAGCGGCGTACGGACGAAATCCTCGTCTCGCCCGGTGCCCAAAGTGCGCTCGCGGCCATTGTCAGCACCCACACCCAGCCGGGTGATGTGATTGTTACTGATCGCATTGCCTATCCCGGCATCCGGACCATAGCGGCACAGTTCGATCTTATCCTGGTCGGCGTGGACAGTGACATGGAAGGTATGATGCCGGATCAACTGGACCGGGTCTGTGCTGAACATCATCCCCGACTGCTCTACTGTATTCCGACGATCCACAATCCCATCACGGCCACGATGTCCCTGCAACGACGCAAGGACATCCTGAAGGTCGCCCAGCGCCATCATCTGCACATCGCAGAAGATGACCCTTACAGCCTACTGATGGACAGTCCGCTCCCAGCTCTGGCAGCCCTTGACCACAGCCGTGTCAGCTATGTGGCAACCCTTTCCAAGACGCTTAGTCCAGGTTTGCGTACAGCCTATGTCGCGCTACCAAATACTGACATGGCCCGGCGGGTGACGGCCGCCATCCGGGCCATAGCGCTGACCAATGCAGGCCTGCTCAGCGCGCTGACGGCGCGGTGGATGCAGACTGAACAGGCGCACACGATCCTGCATGCCATTCAGAAGGAACTGCGGTTGCGCCAGTCTATTGCCCGCCGAGTGTTGGGGGAGAAACATTGCATGAACCCCGACGGACCGCATGTCTGGCTGAAACTGCCAGATTGGTGGGGCAGTTCGGGTTTTGTTGCCTATGCCCGCAGGCGTGGTCTGGCGCTAGTACCAAGCAATGTCTTCACCATCAGTGGCGAGCCCCCCCAACGCGCCCGTATTGCGCTGGGCAGTGCTCCGGATGCGGCAAGCCTTGAGGAATCCCTGCATGGCGTAATGTCTGTCTTGCAGCACAAGCGCTCCCCCGGTTTTGCCGATATTGTGTGATCTCGTCGTTACACCGTGAATCGTCGCAACCCACTGATTCGACGGTTAATCTGTGCATTCACAGGAAACAAGGCCGCTGGCGTTTTCACAAACGCGTGATTTTAATACCAAGCAAAAACAGTGAGTTATTTATAAGATCTATCATTGTATGGCGCATTAAAATTTATTGTCTCCCTTCGTCCGTCTCAAATGATTTCCCATTCGTCACTTTGTTTTTTTTGTACCTATAATCTTGTCCATACAAAATTTTGTAGTTGGCGCATTCCATGTCACGTTTTCTCCCGGTGCAGCGGTCGCCCCGGCATTTCGCCAGAGACCGCACCACATGGAGAGATACATCATGCCGAAAGTCGAACACGCTCCGTACAAAGACGGCGATTGCTTCGTCAATTACGAAAACAAGGTCTTTGAGGACGTCAAAGCCCAGCCCGGCGAAAAAGCCCTTATCACCTTCCACACCGTCGCCAATGAAGGCTCGGTCGGGTTCGTCAACCTGCTGCAGGCCACCCGTCTGATCCGCAAGGGCTTCGAGACGTCGGTGCTGCTGTACGGACCGGGTGTCACCCTTGGCGTGCAGCGCGGCTTTCCCCGTCTGGGCGACGAAGCCTTTCCGGGGCACATGAACTGCAACAAGCAGATCGCGAAAATCCTCGAAGAGGGCGGAAAGGTCTATGCCTGCCGCTTCGCGCTCCAGGCCCTCTACGGATACGGCGAGCAGAACCTGATCCCCGGCATCACGCCGATCAACCCGCAGGACGTGCTCGACATCATCCTGCTGGCCCGGCGCGACAACGCCTTCATCCTCAATACCTGGACTCTCTGAAGGCCGAAGGGAGGACCGCAAGCCATGTCCCGTATCGTTCGCGTCGCAGCCATCCAGATCAGCCCCGTCCTTGGTGACGATGGTCTGGGAACTGCCCGGAAAGTCTGTCAGGCCATCCGCGAGGCCGCCGAAAAAGGCGTGAAACTGGCGGTCTTTCCCGAAACCTTTGTGCCTTACTACCCCTATTTCTCGTTCATCCAGCCGGCTTTCCGCTTCGGTGGGGAGCATCTGGAACTCTACGAGCGCGCCGTCGTCATTCCCGGTCCGGTCACCGACATGGTGGCAGAGGCCGCGCGCCAGACCGGCATGGTCGTGGCGCTCGGCGTGAACGAGCGCGATTTCGGCACGCTCTACAACACCCAGATCATCTTCGACGCCACGGGTGAAATCCTGCTCAAGCGCCGCAAGATCACGCCCACCTACCATGAACGCATGGTCTGGGGGCAGGGTGATGGTTCCGGGCTGAAAGTGGTGGACAGTGCCGCCGGTCGCATTGGCGCACTGGCCTGCTGGGAGCATTACAATCCGCTCGCCCGCTACGCGCTGATGACCCAGCATGAGGAAATCCACTGCGCCCAGTTCCCCGGCTCGCTGGTAGGGCAGATCTTTGCCGACCAGATGGAAGTCACCATCCGGCATCACGCGCTGGAATCCGGTTGCTTTGTGGTGAACGCCACGGGTTGGCTGACGGACGGGCAGATCAAGGAAATAGCGGGCGACCCTGCACTGGAAGGGCCGCTGCGGGGTGGGTGCTTCACGGCCATCGTCTCGCCTGAAGGGAAGCTGCTGGGCACGCCGCTGACGGAAGGCGAGGGGATGGTGATTGCCGATCTCGACTTCGCCCTGATTACCAAGCGCAAGCGGATGATGGATTCCGTAGGGCATTACGCCCGGCCCGAACTGCTCAGCCTGCTTCAGGACCGGCGGCCCGCCCGCACCGTTCATTACGTTGGGGAAGCCAATCCGGTTCCCACATCTACAGATGAGGCTGCGTCATGACCATTCCGACGCTCGGTACACTTTCTGGTCGCAAGCTCGTTACCGATCTACAGTCCTTTGGACTGCAGATCGGTGAGCAGACCGGCGGCATTGCCCGCAAGGGAGGCGCCGGTCCTTCGGATCACAAGACGATCACCATCGCGGGCCAGACCGTCATGGTCCCTGTCTATACATCTGGCGCGCGGCGTTCCCCATTTCAGGCCAGCCCGCCGGACCAGCACGGGGCCAGCACGCTGCTACGCGATGGGCAGACACTGGGCACGATCCATTTTCCGGCCGCCCCGCGCTTTTACGGGCTGAGCACGGCGGACGGCATTCCCTACTGGAAGATCGCCCTGCTGCATGGCCGTGACACGCTGGCGACCACGGTGCACCAGACGTGCATCCGCTATGCCGACCGGCGCACCTCCTGCCAGTTCTGCGCCATCAGCCAGTCGCTGGAGGCCGATCGCACCATTGCCTACAAGACGCCAGCACAACTGGCCGAGGTCGCCAAGGCCGCCGTGGAACTCGACGGCGTGCGCGACATGGTGCTGACGACTGGCACGCCCAACGTGGTGGACCGGGGTGCAGCCGTGCTGGCGGAATCAGCCCGTGCCATTCGGGCGGCCGTGGATCTGCCGCTTCAGGTCCAGTGCGAGCCGCCGCGCGATCACGGCTGGTTCCAGCGCCTGCGCGACGCCGGGGCCGACAGCCTGGGCATGCATCTCGAAGCCGCAACACAGGCGGTGCGTGAGAAGATCATGCCCGGCAAGGCCACGGTCAGCGTGGATCGCTACATGGACGCTTTCGCCAGCGCCGTGCCGATCTTCGGGCGCGGGCAGGTCAATACCTACATTCTGGCCGGTCTTGGCGACAGTGCCGCAGATATTCTGGCTCTGGCCGAACGCCTGATTGCGCTCGGGGTCTATCCCTTCGTGGTGCCGTTCGTGCCGATTTCCGGCACACCGCTGGAAAATCATGCGCCGCCTTCGGCCGATTTCATGAAGTCCGTGCTCGCACCACTCGGGCGGATGTTGCGCGAGGCGAACATGAAATCCACCGACATCCGCGCCGGGTGTGGCCGGTGTGGCGCCTGTTCCTCCCTTTCGGCGTACGAATAATGACAGCGATCCTCGAAGGCGTGGACGACCGCCCGTTCATCCCTACGGAATATGTCGTGCGGCTGGCCCGCACGCCGTGGGAACAGGCTGGCTACCATGCGCTGCGCCGCGACGTGTTCTGCACCGAACAGCAGGTCTTTGCGGATGATGACCGGGACGCAATCGACGCGGTTGCCATTCCCATCATCGCGGCGTGCTGCATGGCGGGCATGCCGGACCGGGTGGTGGGTGCCGTGCGCATCCATGAAGCCGAACCCGGTGTGTGGCGCGGCTCCCGTCTGGCTGTCCATGAAGATCACCGCAAACTGGGACGGATCGGCGCGGAACTCATCCGCATGGCGGTCAGCACGGCACACGGGCTTGGGGCCACGCGGTTCCTGGCCCAGGTACAGGAACAGAACGTGTTGTTCTTCCGCCGCCTGCACTGGAAAAGCCTCGGGGCCATGACCCTGCATGGGCTGCCGCATCACGACATGCAGGCCGACCTCTCACGCTATCCGGCGCATGGCCAGGATCAGACCTGGCTGCTGCGCCCGCAGCCCCGTAACCGGCAGGTGGCATGATGGCACACGAACTGACTGCACTGCTGCGCACGCTTCGACACGGTCGGGCCCTTGCGGGCAAACAGGATATTGCCGAAACCGTCGCAATTCTTGGTCGGGACACAAGCGATGGTATCCGCCTTGGCGATGACTGTGCTGCCATACCGGATGGCGATGGCTATCTCCTGCTGGCCAGCGAGGGGTTTCAGGACAGCTTCGTGCGCGCCATGCCATGGTTTGCCGGGTATTGCGGCGTGATGGTCAATATCAGTGACATCGCGGCCATGGGAGGTCGCCCTGTGGCTGTGGTGGATGCATTGTGGAGCGATACGTCCGAGGTGGCTGCGTCCATTCTGACCGGTCTACATGAAGGTGCGCGCACCTATGGCGTGCCGGTTGTCGGCGGCCATACCAACATGCGCAGCACCCATAATTCGCTGTCAGTCGCGATCCTTGGCCGTGCCCGTCATCTGCTGACCAGTTTCGATGCCCGACCGGGCGAGGTCCTGATCGCCGCCATCGACCTGCGCGGCCGCTGGCACGACCCGCACCCATTCTGGGATGCCAGTTCCGCGCTGTGCGGCACCGAGGAGGCGGCGCGCCTTCGGGGTGATCTCGCACTTCTGCCCGGCATTGCCGAGGACGGGTTGAGCCGCGCCGCCAAGGACATCAGCATGGCCGGACTGCTGGGCACCGCGCTCATGCTGGCCGAATGTTCGGGTATCGGCATGACCATCACGCTCGATGACGTTCCACGTCCCGACGATGCACCAATGGAACGCTGGCTGTCCGCATTCCCCAGCTATGGCTATCTGCTGACGGCCCGGCCCGAGGCGGCCGGGGCAATCATGGCCCGCTTTCATGGGCGGGGCATAGCGGCTTCTGTCATCGGTCAGTGTAACAGCACGCAGCGGCTGGATGTCACATTGGCGGACGAGAAGGAAACCTTCTGGGATCTCGCCCGGATGCCTCTCATGGGGTGTGCGCCATGAGCCTCTCCATCGGCATCCTGACCCATTCCACCAATCCGCGTGGCGGCGTGGTGCATGGCATGGCGCTGGCCGAAGCCCTGTGCGACGCAGGCCACGACGCCACGCTCATCGCGCCGGACGCGACCGGGGCCGGTTTCTTCCGCACGCCCCGCTGCGCCACAGACTACATCCCGGCTGTGCCCGAGACCGACCTGCCAACGCTGGTGGAACGCCGCATTGCCGAGATCAGGGACGCCCTGCGCGGGCAGCATTTTGACGTGCTGCACGCGCAGGACCCGATCAGCGCCAATGCACTGGCCGAACTGGTGGAAGAGGGACGGATACCGGGCTTTGCCCGCACGGTCCACCATCTTGACCATTTCACGCACCCGGTCCTTGCCGCGCGGCAAGAACGGGGGATCAGGGCGGCGGCCGAACTGTTTACCGTCAGCACAATGTGGGAAGATGTCCTGCGCAACGACCATGGCCGCGAAGCCCCGGTCGTGGGCAACGGGGTTGATCCCGTGCGCTTTTCGCACGTCCCAACCGCGCACGATGCCACGTTGCGGGCGCGGTATCATCTGCCTGCCGACCGTCGCCTGATCCTGTCCGTAGGCGGGATTGAGCGGCGCAAGAACACGCTGCACCTGCTGGAAGCGTTTGTGGCCCTGCGCCGCGAACGGCCGGACGTGCATCTGGTTGTGGCGGGCGGGGCCTCGCTGCTGGATCATTCCGCCTACCGCACCCGGTTCATGGCGCGTCTGCGCGAAAGCAATGCGGCCGATCATGTCACCATCACCGGGCCGGTTGCGGATGAGGACATGCCCGCCTTCTACCGGCAGGCGGACGTGCTGGCCTATCCATCCGTAACCGAAGGGTTCGGGCTGTGCCCGCTGGAAGCCCTGGCTTGCGGCACGCCTGTTATTGTGCCGGCAATCGCACCTTTCACGGAGCATTTTTCAGCAACGGATGCGCTGTGGTGCCAACCGGCGTACCCCGACACCTTGTTCATGGCCTTGCGGGATGCCCTTGGCGCCCAAAACCGCGAACGCTTCCGGGCCAGCGGCCCCGCAACGGCCCGCCGTTTCGACTGGGGCCACGTCGCCAGCCGTCACCTCCCCGCATACCGGTGTCTGGCAGCGCGGTCGCGCACCGATGCCATTGCTTCAGGAGTTCTTTCACCATGCCCGAAATGACCTTTCGCGTACGCTGGCCCGATGGGAAGGAGACTGACTGTTACTCCCCATCGCTGGTCATAAGGGACCACTTCACGCCCGGTCAGGATTATCCGGTCCGGGAGTTTCTTGAAAAGGCGGACACCGCCCTGACGGACGCCAGCGAGCGGGTTCGCGCCCGCTACGGCTTCCCATGCAGCCGCGCCCTTGGCCAGCTTCAGGCCATAAGGCAGGCCGGTGCGCCCTTCCTGAACCAGTCCGACGCGCAGGTGCGCGTCCTGTCTTTCAGTTATTGAGACGAAAAGAACGACCATGACACAGAACGAGAAAAGCATTCCCGTCATCATCGTGGGTGGCGGACAGGCCGGGCTCTCCATGAGCTGGTATCTCTGCCGCGAGAAGGTGGAGCACATCGTCTTTGAGGCAAAGACCGCCTGCCATTCGTGGGATGATGAGCGCTGGGACAATTTCTGCCTGGTCACGCCAAACTGGCAGTGCGAACTGCCCGGTCATCCCTACAAGGGGAAAGACCCGCACGGCTTCATGGTGAAGCCGGAAATCATTGACTACGTGAAGGGCTTTGTCGCCTCCTTCAATCCGCCCCTGCGCGAGCACACAGCCGTTACCTCCATCACCCGCCATGAAGGTGGTGGCTATCGCGTGGTGGCAGGTGGTGAGACGTGGCACGCGAAGCATGTTGTCATCGCATCAGGTGCCTATCAGGACGCGGTCATCCCCGGCTATGCCAGCGCGATCGACCCCGCCATCCATCAGGTTCACTCGCAGGATTACCGCAACGCAGCCCAGTTGCCGGAAGGCGCAGTTCTGGTCGTGGGCAGCGGCCAGTCCGGCGCGCAGATTGTCGAGGACCTGTTCCTTGAAAAACGCAAGGTCCATCTCTGTGTCGGCTCCGCCCCGCGCGTCTCGCGCTTCTACCGTGGCCGAGACGTGGTGGACTGGCTGGCGGACATGCACTTCTACGACCTGACGGTGGATAATCACCCTCTGCGTGACGGTGCACGCGACAAGACCAATCATTATGTCACCGGTCGAAATGGAGGCCATGATCTTGATCTGCGGCTCTTTGCCAAGGAGGGCGTTGGCCTGCATGGCACGCTGGAGACCATTCGCGATGAAGTGGCGCACTTCGCGCCGGATCTTACGGAAAACCTTGATGATGCAGACAGGACCAATGCCGACATCAAGAAATCCATCGACGCCTACATCGCCCGTGAAGGGATCACGGCTCCGACCGAAGCGCCTTATGTGCCTGTGTGGGAACCCGATGGCAGTAACACCCCGCTCGACCTGAAGGCTGCCGGGATCACTTCGATCCTCTGGTGCATCGGCTTCCGTCCGAACTATCGCTGGATCGACGTGCCGGTCTTCAACGGGGCCAACAAGCCGGTCTGGCATCGTGGCGTGACCGATGCGCCGGGCTTCTACTTCCTCGGCCTGCCATGGCTGCACACCTGGGGATCGGGACGGTTCTCCGGCGTTTCGCGCGATGCCGCGTGGCTGGCCAGCCAGATCACCGGCAAAGACGTGCCTGTAGCCTGAACGGAGTAAAGCGCCATGCTTCCATGGACAACATACGAGGCGATGTACGATGCGGCGCTGAATCAGCCAGAGCAGTTCTGGCTGGCTGCGGCGCAACGCGTCACATGGAAGCAGGCTCCTGTGACTGCATGCAGGACGCGGGAGGATGGCTGGCATGACTGGTTTCCCGATGCCACGCTCAATACCTGCCATAACGCGGTAGACCGGCACGTTGAAAATGGTCGCGGTGAACAGGCAGCATTGATCTGGCATTCCTGCGCCACGAAGGAACGGCAGGTAGTAACCTACCGGGAACTACAGGGCAGGGTGGCCGGGTTTGCCAGCGGCCTGCGCGCGCTGGGGGTGGAGAAAGGCGACCGTGTCCTGATCGCCATGCCGACCATGATCGAAACCGCCATCGCCATGCTGGCCTGTGCGCGGATCGGTGCCGTCCATGTCGTGGTCTTTGCCGGTTACGCCGGGCCTGAACTGGCGCGGCGGATCGATGACGCGGCACCGAAAGTCATCATCATCGCCAGTTGCAGCTTTCAGGGGCAAACGCCCATTCCATCCACGCCTGCCCTGAATGAGGCGCTGGCCAAAACGACGCACAGACCACAGGCCTGCGTGATCGTGCAGCGTGAAGCCTGCCCGGCCTTGCTTTTGCCGGTACGGGATCATGATTTCCATATGCTGGAACTCTCCGCGCCAGTAGAGCCGGTCATGCTGCGTTCCGAAGATCCTCTCTATATTCTTCACACATCTGGCACGACAGGTCACGCGAAAGGTATTGTGCGTGACAATGGCGGTCATGCTGTAGCCCTCGCGCTGTCCATGGAACTTATCTATGGCTGTAAACCCGGCGATACTTTCTTCACCACATCGGACCTGGGCTGGGTCGTCGGCCATTCATACGGCGTCTATGCGCCGCTGATCAGCGGTTGCACCAGCGTAATCGTGGAAGGGGGCGCATCTGCTTCCGCCACTCACGCGCTCTGCCATGAGCACGATGTGAAATGCCTGTTCACGACGCCAACACAGATGCGACTCATGCGACAGGAAAGCCGCCATCTGTCAGGAGCGATCCTGCCCGCACTGGCCCGCATTTTCGTGGCCGGGGAGTATGCAGATCCGACCCTGCTGGACTGGGCGCGGTCCTATTTTCGCAAACCTGTAGTCAATCACTGGTGGCAGACCGAAACCGGATGGAGCATCACCGCGCATTTCTTTGGCCTGCCCGAACGCGAGCCGGTCCCGCTCATGAATGACATCGGACGACCCGCGCCGGGATTTTGCCCGGGAATCGTGCCCTCCATGCCGGGTGAACAGTGCGGCGAGATTGTCCTCTCCCTGCCGCTGCCGCCCGGTTGTATCGCTGGGATGTGGAAAGACGGGGCTATCCGCGTTCCGTCCACTTATCTTGATGAAACAGGTAAATATTACCGCACCTTTGACGAAGGCATGATCGAGGCCAGCCGCGCCGTGCATATGCTCGGGCGTTCCGATGATGTCATCAAGGTCGCAGGACGGCGGATTTCGGGCGTGCAGATCGAAAAGATCATCGCCACTCATCCTACAGTTCATGCGTGTGCCGTGGTCGCAATTCCGGACGAACTGCGAGGGCAGCGACCCGTTGCCTATGTGGTGCCAGATCCCGAAGCGGCATGCGCGCCTTCTGCTGAGGAAATCGTTGCACGGGTCAACGAAGTCCTCGGACGCTGGATTGGCCTGAAAGAAGTCCGCTTCGTCAGGCAACTGCCGACCACCGTATCAGGAAAGATCACACGGAAACGCCTGCTGGTCTCCTGACGTGAGCAGTATCGTAATGGGCTGGAGGGTCTTCTCATGCCTGAACATGCGGTGTGAGCGGATCAACCGGGTCGGCTCAGGGTTCGGAAACGCTCTTTCTGCCCCGGACTGGATTTTATCCGGGACAGAAAACACACATCCCCTATCAGGCGACGCGGATCAGCTTGCGATTGATGAACTCCTCAATACCCAGGAAGGACAGTTCGCGGCCAAAGCCTGAATTCTTGATCCCGCCAAAAGGCAGTTCAGGGGCCGCGGTCGTGGCCGTGTTGATGAACATCATGCCGGTCTCGACTGCTTCGGCCACCCTTTCCGCCCGGCCAAGGTCGCGGGAGAACACGGAACCGCCAAGGCCGTAAGGGGAGTCATTGGCCAGTTCGATGGCTTCATGTTCGGATGCAACTTTGTGCACGACGGCAACAGGGCCGAAAATCTCCTGATAGAAGACCGGGTTGTCCTTTGACACGTTGGTCAGGATGGTTGGTTCCATGAAGAAGCCCTTACGCTCCATCCGCTTGCCGCCAGCCACCAGCGTTGCACCTGCCTTGACGGCCTCGTCGGTCTGCGCCAGTGCGGTGTCGAGTGCCTTCCTGCTGCTCATCGGGCCGTGGGTGGTACCCTCGGCCAGCGGGTCGCCGATGCGGAACTGCGTGATCGCCTTTTTCAGTCCCGCGAGGAAGGCGTCATAGACTTTCTCATGCACGATCATCCGCTTGGCCGCCGTGCAGACCTGCCCGTTATTGGCGAACCGGCCCCATGTCGCCCATTTGACGGCCAGTTCAAGGTCCGCATCATCCAGCACGATGAAGGCATCGCTGCCGCCAAGTTCCATCGTGTCCTTCTTCAGCGCAGCCCCCGCTTCGGCCGCAACCGTCTGGCCCGCGCGTTCGCTGCCGGTCAGGGCGACGCCACGAATACGAAAATCCTTGATCAGTTCAGCGGACTGGTCGTTGTCGAGGAAGATGTTGGTATAGACGCCGATAGGTGCACCCGCGTCATGGAACAGCTTTTCAAAGGCCAGCGCGCATTGCGGCACGTTGGGCGCGTGCTTGGCGATGACCACGTTGCCCGCCATCAGGTTCGGCCCCGCCACGCGGGCAAGCTGGTAATAGGGGAAGTTCCACGGTTCGATGCAGTAGATCAGGCCAAGCGGCTGATTGATGATCTTTGCATGGCCTTCCTTGACCTTCAGATGCGTAGGCGCAAGGAATTCTGCCGCGCCATCGGCATAGAAGGACAGGATATCGGCCGTGATGTCGATTTCCTCCAGCGCGTCAGGCAGCGCCTTGCCCATTTCGGTCGCGATCAGGCGCGCATGCGCCACGCGGTCACTGCGCAGCAGGTCGGCGGCCTTTGACATGATGACCTTACGGGCCGCGATGTCGCGCTTTTTCCAGTCGGTCTTCCACACATGGTCCGCGCGATCGACAATCGCCTTCATCTGCGCGGCAGTATGCAGTTCGAACGTGCGTTCCACGGTTTCCGTGGTCGGGTTGAGGGTCTGGTAAAAACTCATTGGTCCGTTTCCCTGTTTATTGATTATGGAAAGGGTAGTCGGTGTAGCCATGCGCGCTGCCGCCATACATCGTCGCCGGGTCCAGCGGATTGAGCGGCCAGCCATGTTCCAGCCGCGCGGGAAGGTCCGGATTGGCGATGAACTTCCGGCCAAAGCCGATCATGTCCGCCCAGCCATGGCCCAGCACATGCTGTGCCTTGTGCAGGTCGTAACGGCCCGCGCACAGGATGCGGCCGCCAAAGATGTCACGCACGCTGGCGCGGAAGGCATCCGGCATTTCGGGCGCATTGTCCCAGTCGGCCTCGGCGAGCGAGACATAGGCGATGCCTGCCTCCGCCAGCACGCGCACGGCCGCCGTATAGGTTTCCGCCGGATTGTCCTCCAGCAGGCCGAGATACACGCGTTCTTCTGCGGTCGTGCCAAACAGCGGGGAAAATCGCACGCCCATCCGGTCGGGTGTGACGACGGCGGAGACGGCCTCGACCACCTCGCGCAGGAAGCGCAGGCGGTTCGACAGGCTGCCGCCATAGGCATCGGTGCGGAAATTGGCCCGTTCGGAGATGAACTGGTTGATCAGGTAGCCATTGGCGGCGTGGATCTCCACGCCATCGAACCCGGCGGACAGGGCGTTGCGCGCCGCCTGCGCATACATCTCCACCAGTGCATGGATTTCGGGAATGGAGAGTGCGCGCGGCATGTCGGGGGGCACCAGCTTTCCCGTGCCCGGTCCGGTGGGAATGAACACGTTGACACCTGTTGCCGCAACGGCAGACGGGGCGATCGGCGCCTCATGACCGGGCTGCAATGCGCGGTGGGACACGCGGCCGACATGCCACAACTGCGTAAAGATGGGCCGCCGCTTTGCGTGCACTGCATCGGTGATCAGTTTCCAGCCCGCGACCTGTTCAGGGGAGTAGATGCCCGGCGTCCAGGCATAGCCCTGCCCGCGGGGTTCGATCTGCGTGCCTTCGGTAATCAGGAAACCCGCCTGCGTGCGCTGCGCGTAATACTCGGCCATCAGCGCGTTGGCGATGTCCCCGGGCTGGGTGCTGCGGCAGCGTGTCAGCGGCGGAAGGAAGATCCGGTTTTCCAGCGACAGGTCGCCCAGCCGCACAGGTCCGAATAAAGAAGATGGAGACATAATCAACCCTGTTTACAAATGCAGGCCATCCGTCCGGCCCGCATGTAAACATTGACCCAGCCTGCGGTGTGCGCAAGAACGCACATAAACCGCCACTAGTGTCAGGAATGATACCATGCCCCGCATCCGTCATACCACGCTGGCCTGCAGTCCCGGCTGCACGGTGGAAGCCACGCTCGAACTGTTCGGGGGCAAGTGGAAGGCGCTGATCCTGTATCACCTGTTCGAGGACGGGGTGCTGCGGTTCGGCGAACTGCGCCGCCGCCTGCCCAACGTCACGCAGCGGATGCTGACCAACCAGTTGCGCGAACTCGAGGCCGACGGGCTGGTGTCACGCACCGTCTTCCCCGAGGTGCCCCCACATGTGGAATACGCCCTGACCGATCTGGGAAAGACGCTGAAGCCGGTCATTCAGGCGCTCAAGACGTGGGGAGATCGGTATGCCCATTCTGTCCAACGGAACAAAGCTGGTGAGTGAGATTGACCGCGTATGTTTGCAGAAACCAAGGAGACGGCTGGCTTCACTTTCCTCGCGATGGAATAATCCATAATCAGACAGCCCAAGCTTCCGGGAAATACGATATTTGGTGATTATCTGTGCAGGCTGCCGCCATAAGAAACGCCTGATGGTGGAGAGACACCACTCCGTATGCCGACAGGAGCGCTGTTCTACTTCAAGGAAGCTGCCCGGATCGTGGCCTCCAGCCATGCACTAATGCGGGTAATGACCTCTGCCTCAATGCCAAAATAGCCGTGTGGTGTAAGCGAACCACAGTTCTTTTCAGACCGGGTTGTGCCGCCTGCCACCATTAACACGGTGACTTCACGACTGCCTGTCATGGCCGCGCCAATTCGCTTTGCGTCCTGTGGCGGGGCAACGTTGCATCGGTCATCGCGATTGGCGACAATAAGAACGGGAGCCTGCACCTTCTCCGGATGGGCGCTGAAAACGGTTTCCCCGCTGCTGCCCATAACGGATACCGATTCAGTCAGCACGACACCGGCAATATCCCCTGAAGCGGCATGGGCCGCGCCATTGACGGCTGCAATGGCGCCCTGGCTTGTACCAAGTAGGAAAACAGGCCCTGAGTCCTGTCTGTGCACGAAAGCAATGATATCCTCTATAAGTTGGGCATAGTGCGCGGAACTACGCTGCCCCCGCAGATTCAGGCGATCAACTGTATCCGGAATGAGAACCGCAAACCCCTGCCTGTTCCATGCGCCACGCGTTCGCACGACGAAGTTGTCGCCATGACGGATGCGCCCGTCCTGCCCGAGGCCAATGTCACCAGTTCCGCCTGGAAACATGATGATCGTTGCCAATGGTCGCTCCGGGGAACTGAAAATGGCCCGGACAGACCCGCCTGCACGGAGAGGTATATTCATGACACGTTCATTGATGCCCGGATCTGGAATGTTGCCAGTAATCCCCGGTGCGGTGCGATCACCGGCATATCCCGCGCATGGCAGGAGAACGCAGGCGGCCAGCACGATTATCGTGCAGTACAGATATTTCAGCATGGGCCTGTGCTGACTGCTTCTGATCATTTCATCCAATGCCCAGGCCCACTATTGCTCATTGCCCGAAGACCGGACGTGGTCTCCGGGCCGCTTCATATATCACTGTGGCGTTCCGTTTGTGGAACGGCCAGCTTTTAGATCGCCTGACCGCCGGAGACTTCGATCCGTTGCGCGTTGACCCAGCGATTGTCCTCGGACAGGAGCGAAGCGATCATTGGACCGATATCGTCCGGAAGCCCGGGACGGCCCAGTGCGGTCACTTCCGCGATGTGATGGGCGATCTCCGGATTGTCCCTTACCATGCCGCCCGAGATGGGGTGGTTGCCGTCCTCCCCGCACGGCATCGCAATGTGCCAGAATGGTCGTTGGAAGAAACGACTGCGCG
>NZ_QQBI01000051.1 GCF_004302915.1 Komagataeibacter xylinus
TCTTAAATCGTTCATGCTTCATAGCTGAACCAGGCCAGAAGTATTCAGCAAGGCGTCAGTCGCCGGGAGCTTACGCTCGGCGAGCAGAAGCTCTCCGATTACGCCATCACGACTGTCGCGCAGGATGGCTTCCACGAAACAAACTTTCAGGGTGCTGCCGACATAAAGAACCCCAAACCGCTCAGGTGGCGGCAGATCCCTAGGATCGCTGAACCGGCTCTCGTTCTTGCCGAAACCCAGAGTGTCCGAAAACCGCCGCAACAGGATGCGCCCATAGCGGGTACCGGCTGGTACTGTTGTCACAACGAGGTCAGCTTGGTCGAAGTTGCTGGGGGGTAGGCTTGCGGACGACATTTACGCGAAGGTGCCCTCGGCGATACTGGCCGCGACCGAGAGGACGCGTTTATCTTCTCCTTTCTCCAAGGCCGCGATTGCAGTCCGTCCTTCGAGTTCAGGGTGCTTTTGGGTGAGGAACCGGTAAATGGTCCACGGACTGTCGCCAAGCGCGGTAAACAGGTTCGGGATGATAGCGAACGGACGACCGTCGCGATCGAGTTGCCAGGCCGGGTAACGATAACCGCGTGTCGGGCCTTCGAGGCCGATCAGTTGGCGAGCGTGCCGACGGGCATTCACCGTGACACGGGTTGTTCCCATGCGCCGCGCCAGTTCTTCCGCCGTCACCATATCCTCATGGGCAAGAATGCTGGCGGCCAGCGCCTCGCCACGCGCCTTCGCGCGCGCCAGACCGCTACCGGACGTGCGCTCCGCCGCCTGTGTGCCTGCAATGTCCTGATTCTCTGGAGGATGCACAATCCGGACTGTACCTTCGGGCGTGACTTCGACTGAAAAGCGGACGCCACGTCCTGTTTTCCGGGTCTCCGCCAGCGCGTGGCCGAGATTTTCGATTACAGAGCGTGCTGTTCCCACCTGTCTGGCGACAGATGTCAGCGCAGTGCGTCCGACAGGAATGGAAACGGGTTGCACGCCGCGTGCGCTGAGAACCACAGCGCCGCTACGCGTTTTCGCCGCAAGACGGCGCGATTTTGTGGTGAAAGAGGATGCAGTTGCTCGGGGCATGGCGTATCTCCTGCCGTTATCCTCCTCATTTTCGATAAATCTGTCAAGTCCGATAAGTTCGTAAAGGTATGGCGTTTAACGTCATGCTTTCATGACCTGTTAGCAGCCTGTCAGTTGTCCAGAATTTCCAGGGCTGGAAGGTTCTTCACAATCTTCATGGTTTCCAGGCTGATCGTGATGACACGCAGGAACAGGTCCAGCGGATAGCGGGGGTCGTTCATGGTTTCGATGGCCCAGTTATTGGCATCATTGACGATACCGCTGGCCTTGTCGGTCTTCACGCATTGACGTTCTACGACCCAGTCGAGGGCAGGCTTGCCGTTCACCACGTAGTCGTAGGCTTCCAGAGGGATACCTGTGATAGTGATGCGGTCATTGTAATGCAGGATGGTTTTGTTCTTGCCCTTGCCGTATTTCATCTGTGTCACCCGATAGTTGTCAGGTGACAGTGATCCTTTGCCGTAGTCAATCTCCACGCCTTCATAGATGGGCTGGCTATCAAAATTTACGTGCATTTCGCCCAACCTGCGACCAGCATCCGAGAAGGCTTTGAAGGCTTCATATGTCTTCATGCGGGGAATGCGGGGCAGTTCCTTTCGCAAGGTATCTGCGTAGCGTTCCCGGTATTCGGGCGAATGCAGAAGGCCATAGACATAATAGAACAAGTCTGCCTTGCTGATTTCCTTGCCCGGATAGACATTCTGAAAGTGCTTTAATCCCTCATCGGTGATGGCTTCGCGTCGTACAAGACGTGGTTGAGAAGGTGTTTGTTCAAAGAAATTTCCTTGTATATCGGTAATCCCCCCATAAAAAGAGTGGCTTTTGAATGAGAATTTTCTCAGCGTAAGAATTGAGGAGATTCTGATGAAGAGTGATCGCTTTACTGACGCACAGATCATGGGTGTGATCCGCCAGGCTGAGGGCGGTGTTTCGGTTCCTGACCTGTGCCGGGAGCATGGGATCAGCAACGCCACGTTTTACCGGTGGCGCGCGAAATATGGCGGCATGGATGCTTCGATGATCAGTCAGATGAAGGCTCTGGAAGAGGAGAACCGTCGGCTGAAGCGCATGTATGCGGATTTGAGCATGCAGACGGATATCCTGAAGGAAGCCCTTGGAAAAAAATGAAGCGGCCAGCCCAGCGCCGGGAACTGGCCGCACAGGCTGTGGCGCATCATGGGGTCAGCATTGCGCTGGCCTGTCGGATTTTTGGGATATCCGAGACCTGCTTTCGCTATCGTCCGCGACTGGCAGCGGAGAACGACAGGATTGCCGATCTTCTTGTGGGACTGACCCAGGCTCACAGGAGATGGGGATTTGGTCTGTGTTTCCTGTATCTGCGCAATGTGCAGGGACAGCTCTGGAATCATAAGCGGGTTTATCGGATCTATCGGGAACTGGAACTCAACCTGCGGATTAAACCCCGCAGGCGTCTGGTTCGCGAAAAGCCTGAAAAGCTGTCGGTTCCGGCCCTTCCCAACAGGGTCTGGTCCATGGATTTTATGGCGGACAGGCTGATGGATGGACGTGCTTTTCGGCTCCTGAACATTCTGGATGACTTATGTGGACGGCCGGTTCGATGCAATGGATCACATTTGTTATCTCTCTGCGTTTCTCTAAATCTTGTTTTCTCGGTGGAATGCATCGCTGCTCGCAGGATGCGGGGATCCGGTCAGGTGCGCCCTTATGTCCGGCCTGTTTGTGCGACGTTTTTCGCTGGCCATTATGGGTGTGCGCTTGCGTGTCAGGCACCAATCTTGAAAACGTGCTCGATGGCACATGTCATCCAACGGTATCGCCTGAACTGTTCCTGAATTACAGTCTTCCCATCACGCTGGTCAGTGCATTCTGCCGGACCTACCGGGGCGAACCCCGGCATCCATCGTCTTGGCAGCGCATGTCAGATTACAGCGACATTGCGGCCGGCCGGACGATAGATCTCTTTGCGCGACAGGAGAGCCCAGACGATCCGGGCCAGTTTGTTGGCAAGTGCGACGGTTGCAAGACGTGTTGGGCGACGCTCCAGAAGCTTGCAAAGCCATGCCCCTGCGGCGCTTGTCCATTTCTGCGCGCGGAAGGACATGGATGTCGCCCCCAGAACGAGCAGCTTCCTTATTTCCCGGTTGCCCGTTTTCGTAATCCTGCCCAGCCGGACCTTTCCGCCGGACGAGTGCTGCCGCGGCACAAGTCCAAGCCAGGCCGCGAAGTGCCGCGCACTTTCGAAAGTGTCGATATCCGTGACAGATGCCACGATCAAGGACGCGGTCATCGGGCCGATGCCGGGTATTGTCAAAAGACGACGGGCATCTTCGTCCTGCCTGGCGTGCTCCTGGATTCGCCTTTCCAGGCATCCGATGCTTTCACTCAACTTTCCGTATTGTTCGAAGAGCAAAATGACGGTCTGTTTCATGACGTCGGGCAAATCGGGTGATGTCTCGATTTTCGCCAGAAGATCGGGCAGGCGACTGTTTCCCAACGGCACGATCAAGCCGAATTCCGCTGCAAGCGCGCGCAACGCATTGACCAGCATCGTCTGCTGTTTGACCAATAGTGTGCGCGTTGAGTGTAACGAGAGCAGGCTTTGCTGTTCTTCGTTTTTGATCGGGACGAAGCGCGTGTCGGGATGGAGTGCCGCAAGACAAATGGCTGCGGCGTCAACAGCGTCGTTTTTCTTGCCACGTTTGACGAACGGCTTGACCATGTCCGGCGGAATAAGTTTCACGTCATGACCCGCATCGCGGATGACGCGCGCCCAATGATGCGATGTGCCGCAAGCTTCGAGCACGACCTGACACCGCTCGAGTTTCCCGAAGAATGAGGCAACCTCACTGCGCCCGAGCT
Source organism: Komagataeibacter xylinus (assembly GCF_004302915.1). Lineage (GTDB taxonomy): Bacteria > Pseudomonadota > Alphaproteobacteria > Acetobacterales > Acetobacteraceae > Komagataeibacter > Komagataeibacter xylinus_C. The sequence continues at coordinate 3,919 of NZ_QQBI01000051.1, forward strand.
TTCGCTTGAGAAGACATTTTCCATTTGCATCTGTGCCGTGCGCCTGAAAAACGGACTTGGCGATATCCAGGCCGATCATGGTAATTTTCATCCGGGCGGTCTCCTCTGAATGGTCATTCCGACCCCAGCATGGCACATTGATGCCGCATGGAGGCCGTCCACCCCATCTTCAATCGTGAAGGACTGGCGATCGAGGTTGATTTTTCCCTGCCAGCCTGTCGGGTTGTCCGCTGTCTGGAACAGGTTATGGAGTGGCGTGGCAGGCCAGAAGCCATCCGAATGGATAATGGCCCTGAATATGTCAGTCATACGTTGGTTTCATGGGCCGAAAAACAGGGGATTACCCTGATCTATACGCAACCGGGTAATCCGCAGCAGAACGCCTATATTGAACGCTACAACAGAACTGTCCGGCAGGAATGGCTGGAGCAGTATTTGTTTGAAAGCATTCAGGACGTGCAGGAGGTCGCAACACAATGGCTCTGGACATATAACCATGACAGACCCAACATGGGGAACAGCGGGCTAACCCCCGCCCAGAAACTAAAAACAGCTGCCTGAATTCTCATTCAATGCCCCACTAAAAATGGGGGGATTACCATATGATCGCGGTGCGGATTGGCCCGGATATGCGGATGGCTGTTGTTGCATCCCCAAAATACTTCAAGCAACACCCTTTGCCACAATCACCTCACGACCTGATGGAGCATAATTGCATTAATGTCCGGCTGCCGACTTACGGGGGTATTTTTCCGTGGGATCTGGAAAAGGACGGGCAGGACGTGAATGTGCGGGTTGAAGGCCAACTTGTATTCAACAATCTGGCCCTGCGGGTGAAATCCGCGCTTGATGGGCTGGGGATTGCCTATCTTCCTGAGGACACAGTGCTGCCGTATATCAAGTCAAAGAGGTTGGTGCGAGTTCTGGAAGACTGGTGCCCAACGTTTCCAGGCTATCACTTGTATTATCCGAGCCGGAAGCATGCACCAGCTTTATCTCTTCTGGTCGAGAAGCTCCGCTATTCTTCCGGCTAAATACAAGTATTCCCTCTCAATGGGTTTGTGGTACCGAACCCTACGAACGTAGGGCCCTGTCAGGAAAAGCAAGATTCATTCAGAAAGATTGCGCCATAGGTCGATATGCCCTTCGCGGGCATATTGGTCGATCAGCTTTAGCTCTTCGGAGCTAAAGGACAGATTTTTTAGGGCATCCAGTGAGTCGTCCAATTGCTGGACATTACGCGCACCAATGAGTGCCGATGTCACTCGGGCGTCACGCAGAATCCAGGCAATGGCCATTTGCGCGAGAGACTGCCCGCGTTTTTGGGCGATATTATTCAAAGAACGGACGTGCGCGATATTTTCTTCCGAGAGCATTGTCTTGGCAAAAGAATCGCCTACCGCTGCGCGTGAATTCTCGGGGGTGCCATTGAGGTACTTATTCGTCAAAAGTCCCTGCGCCAAAGGAGAAAAGGCGATACAACCCACACCAAGTTTCTCAAGTGTATCAAGGAGCTCGACTTCAACCCAGCGGTTGAGCATGGAATAAGATGGTTGGTGAATGAGTAGCGGCACACCTTCAGATTTCAGAATGGCCGCTGCCTGTTTTGTTCGCTCCGGTCCATAGGACGAAATACCGACATAGAGCGCCTTACCCTGCCGATGCATCTGCACCAGAGCCCCCATCGTTTCTTCCAGCGGCACATCCGGTGTCGGGCGATGCGAGTAGAAAATATCGACGTAATCAAGCTCCATTCTTTGAAGGCTTTGGTCGAGCGAAGCCAGCAGGTATTTGCGTGATCCACCATTTCCGTAAGGACCGGGCCACATATCCCACCCAGCTTTTGATGAAATGATCATTTCATCACGGTGAGCCGCAAAATCCTTTTTCAGGATCGTGCCAAAATTCTCCTCGGCAGAGCCATACGGCGGTCCATAGTTGTTGGCCAGATCGAAGTGAGTAACGCCGCGATCAAAAGCGCGCCTGATCACGGCGCGCCCCGTCTCAAATACGTCGACACCCCCAAAGTTGTGCCAAAGACCAAGGGAAATGGGCGGCAGGTCAAGGCCAGATCGGCCACAGCGACGGAAGGTCGCTGTTTCATAACGGGAGGGATCTGGTGTCCAGGTCATGGGGCTTTCCTTTTTACCCGTGTCGGGATGCGTTATGCTGGTTTCAGTCGAACCGGGATAATGGAGCATGGTTTAGATGTGGCAAGACGTGCCTGGCGAAGAGGTCGCATTCACTCTGATGTGGGTATCCTGACAGAATGAAGGCTTCCATCCCTAGATCCTGATAGACGCGTAGCTTGGCAAGAATCTGGTCAGGGGTGCCTACCAGGGCTGCGCCACACCCGGAGCGTGCTCGGCCAACGCCTGTCCATAGAATGTCTTCCACATAACCTTCGCTATCGGCACGATCCCGAAGCTCGCCTTGACGGAGAACGCCAGCAGTGATGGCATCCAACGAGCGGTTTCGGATGCTGGCTCCGGTAGAAGTATCCAGGTGGGAAACAAGTCGGGTCGCTGCTGTGCGGGCTTCGGCTTCGGTATCCCGGACGATGATATGGACACGGTAGCCGAATTTCAGCTTACGCCCGTGCCGTGCCGCACGGGCGCGCATGTCAGTGACAACGTTTCGAACCCCTTCTAGTGTATCAGGCCACATCAGATACACATCCGCTGCTGCCGCCGCTGTCTCACGCGCCGCATCGGAGAGGCCGCCAAAATAGAACAGAGGTGACTTCCCGCCATAGCCTTGCAGGCGAGGCGGAGCGACCGAGAATTTGTAGAACTCTCCGTCAGCGTTGACGGACTGACCGTTCAAGAGCGCTCGTAGAATGTGCATGTATTCGAGCGTACGTCTGTAGCGTGGCGCACTTTCCAGCGTTTCTCCAGGCAGATCAGACGAGATGATATTGATGTCAAGCCGACCTTCAGCCATCTGGTCGAGAGTGGCGATTTGTCTTGCTTGCTGAGGCGGCCAAACTTCTCCGCAGCGAATGGCTGTCAGAAGTTTCAGGCGTCGCAGTATGGGGGCCATGCCACCGGCGAAAGCGATCGTGTCCAATCCAAGACTATATCCAGACGGAAGCAGAATGCGGTCAAAGCCTCCTTTCTCAGCGCCGAGCACGATATTTCGGCAATGCTCCCATGAGGATTGGAGTGCTGCGTCTGGAACGCCGAGAAACTCGTAGTCATCATCACACAGGGCGGAAAACCAACTCACTTCACTCGATGGGTTTGGGTCCGGGGTGGCCTGCATTCAAGGAAATCCTTATTCACTAAAAATAATGTTATATGACAATTTACCACTTTTTGATAATGCTGTATATCGTGTATCATGATCGTAACAACAATTAAGTGTGGGATAATGCGCTTCATCCTCGTTGGTACCGGGCTCATGGCTCAGGAACATATCCGTAATCTGGCCCTTGTACCCGGAGCGCGCGTCGTTGCGCTTGTTGACCCTGAACCGTGTTCCATCACATGGGCCAGAGAAAGCCTGCGGAACAGTTTTGGTGAAAAAGCAGCTGATATTCCGGCTTATGCTGATGTACCGTCCATGCTGGCAACGACTGAAGCTGACGCGGTGATTGTGGCGTCCCCGAATTATACGCATCACGACGTAATTTTACCACTGCTTGAGACAGATCTCCATATTCTGTGTGAGAAACCACTCTGCACAACCATCCCCGATGCGACAGATATCGTGGCGCGGACAAAAGGTCGCAAAGGGATTTTCTGGGTTGGTATGGAGTATCGGTTCATGCCTCCCGTCTCACGGTTCATTTCGGATGTCCATGAGGGAAAAACCGGCATCTTGCGTCGGTTGGCGCTGCATGAGCATCGTTTCCCGTTTCTGAGGAAAGTGGGCGACTGGAATCGCTTCAACCATAACACAGGCGGGACAATGGTTGAGAAATGCTGTCATTTCTTTGACCTGATGACGTGCATTGTTCAAGCCAGCCCTGTCAGGGTTTTTTGTTCCGGGGCTGCGGACGTCAATCATCTGGACGAAAACTATGACGGGCAGGTGCCTGACATTATCGACAATAGTTATACGATCGTCGATTTCGATAACGGCGTGCGAGCCATGCTGGATTTGTGCATGTTTGCAGAAGGAGCCGAGGAGCAGGAGCAACTTGTTGCAATTGGTGATCGGGCAAAACTGGAAGTCGGTATCCCTTCCGGCATCAAGATTTTGTCACCGCGCGTTCCTGTCGGTGAGCCGAAAGCCGTCACGCGTGAGGTGATTGAAGTGCGCGAGGATGTGTTGGCCGCGGGCCACCACCATGGTGCTACCTACTATCAGCTACTTGCCTTTCTGGAGGCCGCCGCAGGACGTGCGCCAGTTCAGGTAACTGCTGAGGATGGTCTTCTGGCTGTAAAGATTGGCACTGCGGCTGAGATCAGTGCTCGGGAAAAGAGGGTGGTCAGGTTGTCGGAACTGGAAGGTTAAGTTCCGAAGTTTTTGGTTTGGATAACAACTGCCGGACTGGAGCAAAGAGGGCCAGAGACAACCACCCTAGAATGTAGGCAACTGCGCAATAACTGAAAACCGGAAGCAATGAATGGCTTGGGGCAGCGAAACGTCCCACAAGATGAAGCATAAGCGCCCCGCTGATGTTTCCGGCGAAAGCTCCAACTCCGGTTGCGCGACCTGTGATGCGGGCAGGCGCCCACTCCGTAATGAAGCCGAACAGGTTGGTGGCGAACGCCTGATGTGCGGCAAGTGTTAGCCCGCATATGATAACACCGAAAGTGAGGCTTGATGTCGTTAGAAGGAGAGGAAGTGGCAGCACGCAGAGTGCTGCAAGAGCCATGATGACTCGTCGGGATGTTTCGTGTGTCAGTCCGGCGCGCATCAGCAAAAAAGGTGCGTAACCGCCGAGAATGGAGCCTATGCCGGCCATTCCATATGCGATGGCCAGCGGAAAGCCCATGGACGACGGACCTAGTTCAAAGCGTCGGTGGAGCAGGTCTGGCAACCAGAACAGCAGAAACCACCAGACCGGGTCGGTCAGTAATTTTCCCAAAGCGAAGCCTGTGACAGAACGCCAGACGGGCAGTCCGGAGTGCGCTGTATCATGGTCTGGCGCAGTGGTCGTTTCGAATTGTCCTGGCAGGGCAAAACGGAACCACAAAACAGCACAGACCAGACCTGACGCGCCAACTGTGACAATGGTGCCCCGCCATCCTACCAGGGGAAACAGAAAGGCCACCATCAGTGGGGTCGCCATTGCTGCGAGGTTGGGTGCTGCGTTGAGTAGGCCGATGATGCGGCCCTGAGCATCGCGAGCGAACGTAGTTCTGATAGCTTTCATGCTGGCGGGGGTTCCGACACCTTCGAAGAACCCCAAGGCCACCCGAACAGCCACAAAGCCGGGTATGGTCCGGACGGCAGCGTGGAGGATGGTGGCGATGCTCCACCCTGTCAGCCCTGCACCAAGGGTCTTTTTTAACCCCAGGCGATCGACAAGCCAGCCGCTGGTCAGAAGACTGATCGCAATTGCGGCCTGAGACCAGGAAGAGATTGACGCGTAGTCGGTGGCTGTCCAGCCGAAAGTGCGATCGAGTTCCGGCTTGAGCAAAGCAATGATCTGGCGATCTGCGTAGGCGATGATACCGATCATGAACAGGAGAGACGGCATCAGAATGGACTGTCTTTTCAAGGTGGCTGTTTCCGTCTTTTTATCGGCCTTTTCTGCACTGGAGAGCCGTATATTCATCGGCTCAGAAATCCTTGTGTAGGGTGAAGCCACCATAACGACCGTAATCCCGTGGGAGCCAATTTGTGACGCCGCCAAGGCTCCCATAACTCATATAAGATGAGTAATGTGTGTTGATCGCGTTGCGCATGACCAGAGTGAGGCGGAGATGGTGTTTTGTGTCCTCAATGGTGGTACTCAAATTCCAGATTCCATAAGCCTTCTGAATGGTGTCGGGTGTTTCCGTCAGAGAATACTGGGTGCGACTCTGCCATGTATAATCGCTGTCAAGCGAGAGCGTGAAACGATCATTTAATGGCCGGGTGTAGTCCGCGTTCAGAACAAATTTCCACCGTGGCGCGAAAGGCAGAGGCTGGCCGTTCACATTGCAGGACAGCGGTGCACCTGCGGGGCAGTTGAAATGATCAACCGTCGCGTAAGTATAGGCGAAATTGCCACCGACAGTCAGATAACGGAAGGGGCGTGCAGTGATGTCGCCTTCCACACCCTTGCTTGAGACTGTTCCGGCGTTGATAAGGCGGGTAACGGTGGCCCCGGAAACAGTGTCGAGGAAATTGGCCTGATAGTTTGAAAAGTCCTCAATAAAAGCTGCAAAATTGGCGGTGATCCGGCGATGCAGGAATTGTGATTTCAGGCCGAGTTCGAAGCTGTTGTTCTGTTCTGGACGTAAAGCTTTTGCATCGGTGTTCTGCATATTGAAGAACACATTGTAGGCTGGCCCCTTATAGCCGTGGGAATAAGTAAAATAGGCATGAATGTCACGACTGATGTCATATTGCAGGCCGAGCCGGTCGACATATCCGTTATGAGCTGTGGAACCTTTGGACGCATAATCAGGGCGTATGCCGGTGACAGCTGCTGCGGACGTTGATGTTCGTGCGAAGCGATAATCGAGGTCGTCTCTCAGAAGGCGAAGACCGAGGATAGCCCGAAAATTCTTTGTGAAATTAAGGTTGCCCTCTGCGAAGGCTGCGTAGTTGTTTCCTGTTGTCCCGAAATGCGCATGACCGGAAGATGCCGGCTCACCATAAGGTTGCAGTGAGCGATCATACGTCTCTGAATCGGACGTATGAAGGAAGATAATACAGGCCTGCTACGTAATCGAAAAAATGGCCTTTCGGGGAGGCAATACGAACCTCCTGCGAAGCCTGCCAGAAATCAAGCCACCCATGATCTGCCAACTGTGGAAGGGAAGCATAGGCCTGCGAGAGTTGGTCGTAATCCTGATCCTGTGTGTTTTGCCAGCGTCGATACGCAGAAATGGAGGTCAGGGTATAACCGCCAAATTTCCGATCAAGTGTGATGGACGCGCCGCCGTTATGATCAATTGATTTGCTGAGGGTATTGTTGCTGACACGCGTATTATTGGAAGAAGGGTGAATGCCTTCTGATGTCAGAGCCTGAGCGAGAGCCGAATTTCCAGTCACAATCCCGGTTGGGTAGGTAACGTGGGAGGTAGAAGAAAATACCCCATTAGGCACAGCATCGTTGGAGTACATGTAATCCAGACCTAGTGTGACGCGTGTCTGACCGTCTGGTGTCCACGCAAACTTGGTTCTGGCACCACGATGCTGATAGCCGTTGACAGTTTCGCTGGTGCGGAGGTTACGGACGTTGCCGGTATAACCGCCGACCAGGAAAGAGGCATTAGCCGTCAGTTTTGACGGAACAAGTGTTCCTGATGCTCCTGCGCTCAGGCGGTATTCATCTCCCGAAAAGTAAGACGCATCTGCATGAGCATGAAAGGCTTCTGTCGGTGCTGAGATGACAATGTTAACTGCACCGGCTGAAGCATTCTTGCCGAACAATGTACCTTGTGGACCGCGCAGAACCTCAATGTGGTCAAGATCGAGAAGGTCCGCAGTTGCCTGCCCCGACCGCGCCAGAACAACACCATCCACCACGGTCGAGACGGAAGGTTCTACGCCCGGAGATGTGGAAATAGTACCTATTCCACGAACGAAAACAGTTCTATCTTTCGAAGATGCGCTGGTTCGAAAATTTGCCGACGGAATGAACTGGAAGATACCCTGAAGATCATGCACATTGTTCCGTGCGGCTTCTTTGGATGTGAAAACGGAGGTAGCAACAGGCACCTTCTGCAGGGGTTCGCTGCGACGTCGGACAGTGACTGTAATCTGCTCATCGCCTCTGGAAACTGCTGATTTTTCTGGATTTAGGCTTTTATCTGAAGAAGAAAGAGGCTTTATGGAGGCCTCATTTTCTGCTGCAAAAACCTGAGTAGTCGATAGGCTAAAACATACGACGCTCATCGCCAGTAAGAATTGGCATGAGTGCTGAGTATGGCGGCGAACGCATGAATCTAAACTGTCGGATAGATATTTCACTTTTAATGCCTGTTGTTTCAGGTGAAATATTTATATGCTCATAAAAACGCAGTCAATAGAATATTGCACATCATATGATAGTTGTTAGCGTGATTTTATCAATTCCACGAGTGTCTGCTTCATCAAGCACAGACGACGACCCAGGCCGAGGACGACTCACTTGCCGGAAACGTCCAGTGCGTTGCCCTGAACCCGCCGGAAAGCGTGTTTGACTTCGTTCAGGGCATCGCGTCGTTCGTCCGAACCAAGAGCAATCAGGGCAATGCGCTTCGACCAGGAAGGTAAGACCCGGCAGATCATGGAGCGTGTCTGAGACCAGAAGCGTAATTTCTGTCATGTCTCTAGCGAAAGCCCTGACGTGTTCGGGGCTTATTCTTTACGCAGAGGTTGTCCCGATGGCCGCCTATTTCACGTATTTCTCATATGTTCTTGACGTAGACACGAATGAAAACGTCAGCGCGCGCATGATCTCTATACCAACGAGTTGGAGGAGAGTGATGCCTTCCGGGCCAGCGAACTTGAACAACGGATTGAAGACGTCATCGCAGAAGTAGCGGAACCTTCTACTCCAGACCCCGCAACGCATTCTGCCAAAGTAATGCTAGAAGTTTATCAGGTGGTCAGGAGCTTTTCACTGGTCAACCGCATGACGATGCCATGCCGGAGCGCATGCAAGCCCTCGATTTCAACTTCAATGTCGCGAGCCTTGAGTTTGGATACGATCTTCTCGATCATAGCCACCGAGGTCACGTCCCAGAAATGGGCGTTGTTCAGCCTGATGACGACCCGGCGCGCATTGGTCCTGAAGTCGATCTGATCGTGAAGAAGGTCAGACGAAGCAAAGAAAACCTGTCCCTCAACCTCGTAGATATCCGTACCCTCTTCTCTGATCTTTTTGACGTGCATCAAATGCGTCACAGACCAGGCAAAGAACACACCACTGAGCAGAACACCGACAAGCACACCTAGAGCCAGATCCGAGGATGCGACAGTCACGGCAACGGTTACGACCATGACGAGGCTTGAGAGCTTTGGAAAACGCGCAAGATCACGCAGGGACGACCACGAGAATGTGCTGATTGAGACCATGCACATAATGGCGACAAGAGCAGCCATTGGAATGCGGGCGACATAAGTATGCAGCATGACCATCAGAAACAGCAGGAAAGCGCCGGCAGTAAAGGTCGACAGACGTCCTTGACCGCCGTACCGAAGATTGCCGACTGTCTGGCCTACCATACCGCACCCGGCGATGCCGCCGAACAGTCCTACAAACACATTCGAAACACCAAGACCTACGCATTCCATTCTGGGATCACCGTGCGTGTCGGTCTCATCATCCACGACACCTGCTGTCATGAGAGATTCAAGGAGACCCACAGATGCCATCGCAAGGGCATAGGGAAACACAATTTTCAGTGTGGCCAGATTGAATGGTACGTGGGGGATCGTAAAAGCAGGAAGGCCTGTCGGCAGCGTGCCCAGATCAGAGACAGTGTGCACCGGCATTGGATACCACATCGTGATGCCTGTCAGAACTACGATACAGATCAGGGGCGACGGTATCAGGTTTGATATCCGTGGCATGAGATAGATGATAGCAAGCCCAAGGGCAATCAGTGCATACGTGTGCCACGTCACATGAAGCATTTGTGGTAACTGTGCCGAAAAGATCAGGATCGCGAGAGCATTCACAAAGCCGGTGCGGACCTCAGCCGATACGAAGCGCATAATGACCTGAAAGCCAAGCGCACCGAAAATGATCTGTAGTCCGCCCGCCAGTAATGTCGCGACGAGAAGGTATTGAAGCCCGTAGCTATGCACGAGGGCCGCAGCTACGAGGGCCACGGAACCCGCCGCCCCTGAGATCATTCCCGGGCGGCCACCGGTGATGGAAATGGCGACGCTAATGACAAATGACGCGAAAAGGGAGACGGCGGGAGAGACGCCGGCAACGTAGGAGAAAGCAATGACCTCGGGAATGAGGGCGAAGGTGCCGACCATTCCGGCCAGCACCTCGCGCAGCGGGTTATAAGCCCACTGCGACCGATAAGTCGCAAAGTTCATGGCGTTTTTTCGAAACCTCTCTAGGTAGTAAGCACGCTCAATAAGGTGTCGTCGTATTGTGGCCCGACGCGGCAATGGTGCTTGCAGGGTAGTCAGGTCGTGAGGGCGATGCAACCCACCTTATGGTCGGGAACCTCTTGTGAAACACCCACATGAGGACAACCCGAGAAGACAGACCAGCCAACACAACGTTGACTGCTGCTGCGGCATTATCGTCTTGGGAGGACTGACTAGTCACCTGGAACTGAAATAAGCATCATTATATGATATTCCTGTCGCACTGACGGGAGCAGAACGATGGCGGGACGACA
>NZ_QQBI01000052.1 GCF_004302915.1 Komagataeibacter xylinus
TGACGATCACGCACAGTTCTCAAACTGGGGAATTTTCAACCAGCACATTTGGGGAGATTACAACCAGCACTCACACAAGCGTCAGGCCCGTCCCAATCCGGACTCCGACTGGGTGATCCAGGAGGTGCCGGAACTGCGGATCGTCGATCAGAACCTGTGGGACGCGGTCAAGGCACGACAGGCCAGCGTCAGCGCCAGCCGGGACACACGCGACACATCATCACCCGACCATTTCCGCGAGAAACGCCGCCCGCGCTACCTGTTCTCCGGCCTGAGCAAATGCGGCTGCTGCGGTGGCGGCTATTCCATGATCTCCGGCACCTTGCTCGGCTGCTCGACGGCGCGCAACAAGGGCACCTGCGACAACCGGACCAATATGCGGCGCGAGGAACTGGAGCGGCGCGTCCTCGACGCCCTGCGCCACCATCTCATGGACCCGGACCTGTTCGCCGAATTCTGCACCGCTTTCACCACCGAGATGAACCGGCTGCGCATGGAGGCGTCGGCCGACATCGGCGCGGCTGAGTCAGAACTGAAGCGGGTTGAGCGCGACATCCAGCGCCTGATGGATCTCTACCTCTCGGAAGCGATTTCGATCGAGACGGTCAAGGAGCGCGGATCGAAACTCGAAGCCCGCAAGGCGGAGTTGACGGAGTTCCTCGCGACCGCCGAGGCGCCCCCGCCCCTGCTCCATCCCCAGATGGCGGAGTTCTACCACCGGCAACTCGCACGCCTGCACGACATGCTGCATTCCGAGCTGGACGAAAAGCGTCAGGAGGCAGCCGAAGTGATCCGCTCGCTGATCGAGGCGATCATCCTCACGCCGTCTGACAAGGGTCTACAGATCGACGTCCGGGGTGATCTCGCGGGCATCCTGACAGTGGCGTCAGGCGGACAAACGAAAACCCCAGCCCGTTACGGGACTGGGGTTCGTGATGCGTTGGCATCGCAATTTCAGATGGTTGCGGGGGCAGGATTTGAACCTGCGGCCTTCAGGTTATGAGTTTGTAGGCAAGAGCTACGCCCTGCCACGAAACTCCCCGATGCATCCCGAAGAACCACTACTATCACATTATTTTAATTGAATAAGTCGTTCATCTTGGTTCTTCTGTCTACGCTTGCTCACACTGACGTTTCAATCCCATTTGCATCCTATACGCATCCTGTGGAGGCAGCCATGCCCCGGATATCAAAGCGCATAATCGCCTCCCTCCAGCCTGCTGAGAAGGACTACATCGTCTGGGACGATCAAGTCGCCGGCTTCGCCTTGCGGGTCTGGCCTTCAGGCCGAATGAGCTACGTGGTCCATTATCGAGCCAATGGCCGGTTCCGACGTTATACGATTGGCCATCATGGTCCCTGGACGGCAGACAAAGCACGCGACGAAGCGATCAAAATCCTCGCCCGCGTGAAAGACGGCAACGATCCAAACACAGAACGCGACGAAGAGCGGGCTTCCCCCACCGTCAGCCAATTCTGTAAGATTTTCATTGAACGGCATGTGAAGACGCATCTGAAACAAACCACACAAGGCGAATATCAACGCGCGATTGACCTGTTCATTACGAAAAAAATTGGCAGCCGGAAGCTAGCCTCTGTCACTCATTCTGATATCGTTACATTTCACCATACCTACCGGCATATCCCATATCAGGCGAACCGAACGCTGGGGGTGCTGTCGAAAATGTTCTCTCTGGCAATCCTCTGGGGTGTGCGGACAGACAACGTCAATCCATGCAGGGGCGTGAAACGCTATAAGGAGCAGAAGCGCGAGCGCTACCTCACAACAGAAGAACATCAGCGTCTCGGCAAAGCACTCGACGACGCCCGTTCCGCGATGCCGGAAGCCGTCAATGCGTTTCAACTCCTGCTTTTAACAGGTTGCCGCCTTCGGGAAATTCAACGTCTGAAATGGGAATATGTTTTTCTGGACGAAGGGGTAATCAGACTACCCGACAGCAAAAATGGCGCTCGAACCGTTCAGTTGGGCGAGAGTGCAGTAGGCCTGCTGAAGAGCATTCCCATGATCGCGGGCAATCCGTATGTCATCACTGGACGGAAGGATGGTGGTCATCTGACCGATCTGGAGAAGCCGTGGCGACGCATCCGAAAGGAAGCCGGGCTAGCGGACGTCCGCATTCACGATCTTCGTCATTCCTTCGCATCCGATGCGCTTGAACTCGGCGAAGATCTGATCATGATCGGGAAACTGCTGGGCCATCGCGATCTCAAATCGACTGCACGTTATGCTCACCTCAAGAAAGAACCAATCCAGCGTGCAGTCAAAGAGATCGATCTGAAAATTTTTACGGCACTTGTTTCAGGAGACAGCAAGAGCAACGTCTGAACACGGTGATTATGCTCTGTCTCACAGAGCTATTTTTTAAAAATACGTTAAAATATATTATGTAACCCACACAGAATGGAATCACGTTCCAATACACCCAGACCCATGTCGTCAGATTAAGAGGCTGGCAGAACTTGTACCAATTCTCGTGCTATTTCCTTTGCACTCGCATCCGTAGAGAACATCCGCACAAGATGATTTTTACCGTCCATAAGAAACAGAGCCGATGTATGATTTACCATATACATAGCTTTATCTGACGACAGTGCAGGTTTGACTTCTACCTCGACATGAAATGCACTTTCCATTGACGCAACTTGATCAGGGGTACCCGTCAGTCCGATGATCCGAGGCGAAAACCGCTCAACATAATCCTTAATGACCGATAATGAATCCCTTTGTGGATCAACTGAAATAAAAATGGGTTGTACAAGCCTGCCCCTCGACCCAGCCATATCAAGCGCGGCGGCCACAGTCCCCAGTGTGACCGGACAAATATCTGGGCAGTGGGTATAGCCGAAATAAAGAAGTGTATACCGCCCTTGGAATGTGCTTTGCGTAACAAGGGTGCCGTTTGTATCTGTTAATGACCATGGTCCACCAACCGACTTTTCCACAGCAGGACGCATAAGCACTTGCATCCCGAAGGCTGCAATAAAAAACAGCGCAACACAACTGAAGAGCAGCGCGGCCATACGAGGCCGGCCCCCTGCCGAACGACCAGAGGGCCGCTTCACTTTTCTTGTTTGTGGTTCGGTCACCATACGAAAAAACAGCTTTCTACCACGTTTGTTACGGACATCCCGAACCATAAACTATTACGCCTAACATTGACACGACGCCCACCTGTTTCGCAACTCACTTCTCACTTTTCTGCTATTGTAGAAATCTCCAAATTATGACCTTCTTTCCGATGTGATGCTAACCGCAATGAGACATCGTAGAGTCGGTCAACTGTCCAGGGCTTTGGCTCTGCTGGCCGTGTTCTGCCAGATCGTCATCGGCAGCCTGTCCTTGCAAGCGCGGGCAGCGGTAGATCAATCGCGGCAATTCCAGTCAGTAGCGACGTGGTGTGACAGCTCTCGACAAGAATCTCCGTCACACAGGCATGATCATCATGCCTGCCCGGACTTTGCTGCAATGATGGTAGCCGAACAGGCTGATCATGCTTTCATAGTCCCCGACCTGTCTACTCCCTTCGATCTCCAGTCGGTCGTCTCCCGGCGACTTGGCATGTTCACTGCACCGGCTCGCGGGCCTCCGTCCTGTGTTTCTGATTCCGCGCGCCCACGCGCTCCTCCTTCCCTGATCTGAGTCTAGCCAAGCGGAAACATCACATGGTGCTTCCGCCACACTCTTTTCAGGACATTCATTATGCAAATATATCAGGTAGCCGACTATGTCGCGCACCGTTGCCCCTGCGGCATCTGGCGCGTAGGTGCACTGGCGTTAAATAGCGCTCACTGCGAAAGCGCAAACCGGGTTTGTCACCTGCAACAGCCGACGTCTGGCGCTGTGTGCGCGACACAGCTTAATCCCGGCTCAGTGCAGTTAACGTTCAGCGCACCATCCGTGCCATCGAGCTCAAACAGCTTCATTCGGACCTGAAATCATGCTGGATAACGCCAACAGGCGGTTATCGGCGTGCCTGCACGACCGACGGATGGCTCTTGCCGTTACGGTCGTTCTGAAGACACTCGGTGAACTGCTATTCTGCGGCGCACTCGCCATGCTCGGGCATATCACCGCCGATCTCGCCTTCCGTGCCAACGCCCATCCTAGTGATGAGGTAATAACACTCGTGACCATCGTCGCGCTACTCGTGACGCATTTATTTTGTATGCTAGGTGCGCATTCCGTCGGTCAACGCACTGCTACAATCACCTGTCAGACGCTACGTCGAACGTTAACAGACAAACTGTTGAGGCTCGGCCCCCAAGGAATTTCTCGCCAGCCTGCCGGCCATGTCGCCACGCTGTTCACTGACGCGGTGGAGGCTCTGGAACCGTATTTCCAGCACTGGATTCCAAATGCTTCGGCAATGGCCTGCGTCCCGGCCTGTCTCGTCGCAGCGCTTCTCCCATTCGACTGGATCACCGCGCTGGTACTACTTGCCTGCGGTCCTTTGATGCCACTGTTCATGGTGCTCGTCGGCTATCGGGCGCAAGATGTGATGGAAAAACAATGGGGCGAAATGCTCCGGCTTTCTTCGGCACTTCTGGACCGCCTCCAAGGGTTGGGAATGCTGGAAGTGTTCGGTCGCGTACAGGCGGAAGTCCAGAGGCTGCTGTCTATGGGAGAGCGGCATCGGCTCCTCAGCCTTCGGGTCATGCGAATTGGCTTTCTCACTTCAGCGGTGCTCGAATTTTTCTCCAGCCTGTCAATTGCGGTCGTTGCGGTATTTTTCGCTGCGCGCCTGCTTGGCGGCCACGTGTCATTTGAACGCGCCTTTATTGTGCTGCTGATCGTCCCGCGCTTTTTTGCTCCTTTCAGAGCCTTTTCGGCCAGTTACCACACGCGGATGAATGCGCTGTCTGCTTTCGAGCGGATCGAAGCGTTTCTTGCGCTGCCGGACAACGGTGTAACGCTGGAGGAAACACTCCGCAAAGAGCCTGTTACCCGTCTTGATCTCTGCGCTTTCTCCGTAGCGTTCGCGGACGAACTCCTATTCGCCCCCCTATCGGCGTCTTTCAAAAGAGGCACACTGAGTGCACTGACCGGCCCCAGCGGAGTTGGAAAGACTAGCTTCCTGCGGGCATTGCTTGGCTTTGTCCCGCACAACGGCACAATAACTGTCAATGGCGATGAAATCACAGGCCTCCTCTTCGCACTACGCGGACGGATAGCCTGGGTACCCCAGAAGCCACAATTCATTGCTGGTTCAATCCGCGACAATCTCCTGCTCGCCTTCCCTGAAGCCGAAACCGAACAAATTCGGGAAGCGGCAAGGATGGCCGAGATCCTTGATGAGATTGAGGCTCTGCCCAAAGGGCTGGATACGGATATTGGTGATCAGGGACGAATTCTTTCGGGTGG
The DNA here is from genome assembly GCF_004302915.1 of Komagataeibacter xylinus. GTDB lineage: Bacteria > Pseudomonadota > Alphaproteobacteria > Acetobacterales > Acetobacteraceae > Komagataeibacter > Komagataeibacter xylinus_C. The sequence goes on from NZ_QQBI01000052.1 coordinate 5,384, forward strand.
ACAGGCACAGCGCATTGCACTGGCGCGTGCGCTGCTCAAGTCCCCGGACATCCTGTTACTGGATGAACCCACCGCCTCAGTCGATCCGACTAGCGCTGCCCGGATATTGGCAACGCTCATGGCCGAACGACACCGGCGCATGGTTCTGGTCGCAACCCATGACGAAGCGATTATAGCGCATGCCGACCAACGCATTGCTGTCACGGGAAGTCACTACGGAAGGACAGCCGCATGAAAACGTGGCCGCCCCTAGTCAGGCTCGGACGACCTCTCTGGCCACTGATCATCTCTGGGCTTGCGCTTTGTATCCTCGCTTCTCTAAGCAACATATTTCTTCTCTCCATGGCGGGATGGTTTCTGGCCGCGACAGCCGTTGCCGGCTTGGGCGGACCTGTCAGTTCTGCCGCCTTTAATCTCGTCTTGCCTGCCGCCTGTGTAAGATTGCTGGCAATGACGCGTATCCTTACGCGTTACAGCGAACGACTTCTGACCCATGACCTCGCACTTCGTCAGAACGGAATTGCACAAGGCTGGCTGTTCCGACGACTGGCACGGATTGGCTCAACCCGTCTCGCTGGATACCGCAGTGGCGACTTGCTACATCGGTGCGTCACAGACAGCGAAACTTTGGGGCGTAGTTGGCTTGACGGCGTGTTGCCCCTAGCTACGGCCGCACTAAGTTGCGTCATCACAATCGGCTTTGCCGCTCTATTCGACGGGCGTACGGCCCTGTTGCTCGGTATTGCTCTTACACTCATGGGCCTCGCATGGCCGGTCTGGCTTGCAAAGCAACAGCACCACGATGTTACCTGGCGGGACCAGGCTCGTGCAGAGGCACAGGCAACACTGATCGATACGCTTCAGGCGTGTGAAACCCTTCTGATCGAACAGGGCGAGAACGGCCTTCGGGACTTAATCTACCGGAGCACGTTACCGGTTACAGCCAGTGCCGCGAGTCTTGCCCGACGCCAGGTCGCGTTCGAAATAACATTGCCCATTACAGCCTGTCTCACCGCAACTGGTATTACAATCCTCGGTGCCGCACGTCTCCACGCTGAGGCGGGGAACGCAATTCTCCCAATGCTGAGCGTCGGCGCGCTGGCAGCCTTTGACATCCTTACCCCTCTGGGGGCCACCTGTTCAGCCCTGGCTCGCACTAACGGCGCGGTAAAGCGGCTATTGGACATGGAATTGCCGCCAGCACGAGAACATATTGCCGAGCCACTCAGTGAGCCACGTTCAGTATCCTTCGACAACGTAACGGTTCGCTATCCAAACCGCCCCGATCCCATAATCAGCAATACTGACCTGATGCTACGCCGTGGCGAGACCACCGTGCTCACAGGACCGAGCGGTAGCGGCAAAAGTACCGTAATGGCGTTAATAATGGGACAGGTCTCTGCCACGAAGGGGCTCGTCCTTTTCGATGACAGTAATGCCGTCACGTGGAACACACAGGAACGATCAGCCTCATTTTCCGCCGTGCCTCAGCGCGCCCATCTCTTTCACGACACGTTGCGCGGCAATATGAGCCTGGCCGTTCCTGATGCGACAGACGAAGCCATATGGTCCGCGCTTGACCAGGCACAGATTGGCAACACCGTCCGCAACTGGCCCGATGGTCTCGAAACTGTTCTTGGTGCATCAGGAGCCCGCCTGTCTGGCGGCGAGGCACGCCGTATTGCGGTCGCGCAGGCACTTCTGCGCGTAACACCTTGGCTGATTCTTGATGAAGCCACTTCGGGACTCGATCTCAAAACCGAGCATAACCTGCTCGATGCTCTCGAAAGTCTCCCGCACAAACCGACGATCTTCCATCTGGCACATCGTGAGGGGCCACTAGACCGGGCAGACCACGTTGTTCGACTGGAGCATGGCCGCGTTGTGCCCTGCCGTCCGCCCTGACGGCCTCGTACGCTCCACGCTCCTCCTCTTACAGACAAGGACTATCAAATCATGGAACCGATCATTCCGGGAGTTGTCGATCTCTCCCGGCTCCAGTTCGCTATAACGGCGCTCTATCATTTTATGTTCGTCCCCCTCACTCTAGGGCTGACATTCATGCTTGCCGCGATGGAAACTGTCTACGTCGTCACTGGGCGACAAATCTATAAGGACATGACTCTGTTCTGGGGCAAACTCTTCGGCATCAATTTCGCTCTCGGTGTTGCCACAGGCATCACTATGGAATTCGAATTTGGCACCAACTGGTCAATGTATTCGCGCTTTTTCGGCGATATGTTTGGCACGCCGCTCGCCATTGAAGGACTGATGGCTTTCTTCATGGAGTCAACTTTTGTCGGGTTGATGTTCTTCGGATGGGATCGCCTGAACCGACATACCCATCTGGCGATCACTTGGCTCGTCGCTCTGGGTTCAAATCTTTCAGCGCTTTGGATTCTGGTTGCAAACGCGAGCATGAATCTACCACAGGGGGCCCATTTCGATCCTGCTACAATGCGGATGCAATTTGACAGCATCGTAGCTGTAATTTTCAACCCCGACGCGCAGGCAAAGTTTGTACACACCTCGGTTGCGGGCTACGTTTCCGCTGCGATGCTGGTAATGGGCATTTCTTCCTTTTACCTCCTCCGCGGTCAGCATCGCCAGTTTGCTGCGCGCTCTTTTCGTATGGCCGCATTGTTCGGCATAATTTCTACGGTGGCGGTCATAACCCTCGGCGATGTGCTGGGAAGAATGGTCTATGAGCACCAACCCACGAAGATCGCCGCTATTGAAGGATTGTGGCACACGACAAAGCCGCCCTTTGAGCCTTGGGTCGCGTTTGCGCTGCCTGATGATGCGAAGCAGGAAAACCACTTCGAAATCGGCGTGCCCTTCGTTGTCACTCCACTGGTGACTCACTCCTTCTTCACGCCGATCACCGGCATGCATGAACTTGAGGAACAGGCAGCGCCGCATATACGATCAGGTATCGAAGCAGTAACAGCCCTCAAGGCATGGCGCGACGGTGGTTCGGCGGATGATCTGGCGCGCTTCAACGCACATAAAGCCGATATGGGTTACGGGTTCCTTGCTGCGCGTCATGCACCGCACAACGATGTTTCCAGTATTCCCGCCAGCAAGATCGAGCAGGTCATCGTCGAGACTGAACCTGACATTCTCCCTAATGTGTTCGTTACATTCTGGTCATTCCGAATCATGGTCTTCCTGTCTCTTCTGTTCTTCGGACTATTTGCATTCGCGTCTTGGGCAAGCCTGAAAAATCGCCTCGAACGGAACCGGCTTCTATTGAAATTGTGCTTGTGGTCAATCCCGTTGCCTATTCTGGCGACAGAGTTTGGATGGATTACCGCAGAAGCCGGGCGTCAACCATGGACCGTATTTAACCTGCTCCCCACCTTCCTTTCTGCGTCAACGCACAGCTTCAGCTACATGGTCTTTTCGCTTGCAGGCTTTGCTATCCTTTATTCCGCATTCATCGCCGCAGAGCTTTTCCTCATGTTCAAATACGCTCGCCTTGGTCCTGAGGACCATACGACACATGCCGGGCTCGCCAAACCTCATAACGGTGACCAGTTCGCGTCTGTACCGGCAGAATAAAAATACTCCCTTAACTTAACGTATGGAAACCCAATCATGGACAGCTACGCGCTATTGAAATTCTTCTGGGCCGGCATTCTTTGTGTCCTACTCATCGGTGTTGGGATCATGGTCGGTATGGACATGGGCGTTGGCACGCTGCTGCGTTTCGTTGGTCGCAACGATGGTGAGAGACGTACGGCGCTCAATATTATTGGCCCACATTGGGATGGGAACCAAGTTTGGTTCATTCTGGGTGGAGGGGCAATTTTTGCGGCCTTTCCCACGCTATACGCAACATCCTTTTCTGTTTTCTATGTTGTGATGATCGCATTGCTGTTCAGTATGATTCTGCGTCCAGTTGCGTTCGAATATCGTTCCAAAGTCGATAATCGGGTCTGGAAAGCAAGCTGGGACTGGGTATTTCTCATTTCCGGCTTTCTGCCAATGTTTATATACGGCGCTGCTTTTGGCAATGTGCTCGAAGGCGTAGGCTATCATTTTGATTGGACTGGTCAGTACCATCAGGACCAGTCGTTTCTTCTCTATCTGATCAATCCCTTCGCCATTCTCTGTGGCATTCTGGCTGTAGCGCTAAGTGTTTATCAGGGAGGTACCATGTTGATGCTTCGCGCCGAGGAGCCGATCTATGGCCGCGCCAGACGCTATGCCACGCTGGCCGGATGGATCTCTGCGGCTCTCTTCGCCCTCGGCGGGTTCTGGATCAGGCATACTGTCGGGTACGTTCTGAACGCCGGAGGAGATCCCGGTATGGTCGCGGACCCTCTTCACGGACAGCACGTCATCCGCGTTAGCGGCGGTTGGTTGACGCATTATGCAAACTACCCCGTACTCTGGATCGTCCCTTTAGCGGGGATCGTCTGCATGATCACAGGACCTGTTTTCCTGCGTGCTGATCGCCCAACTCTTGCATGGTGGACCGGGGCAGGCGCATGGACCGCGACGATATCGGCTGTTGGTATCGCGATGTTTCCGTTTTTCATGCCGTGCTCCACCAGACCCGATGAAAGTCTTACCATCTGGAATAGTTCAGCCAGCGCTTACGGCCTTACATGTATGCTGGTCGTCGCCGCAGTCTTCGTTCCTTTGATCCTGACTTATACTTCATGGTGTTTTTACATCATGCGCGGAAAGGTGCGGACAGCGGATGTCACCCATGATTCACATAGCTATTGAGGATTTTCATCATGCGTCTTCTCTCCTTCGCGGGCCTTGGCCTCGTTTTGACAGTTGCCCTGCTATTCGCCGTCTTCGTCGGTGATCAGGGACCATGGTATTTCGCCTGGGTGATCGGCACGGTGATGATTGTCCTGATCTCTGGCGCCGGTGCAATCCTGCTGGACGCTCAGCAAGAGCAAACATCTCTTGAGGAAATCTGATCATGTTTGGAGATCTTGAAAAATATATTCTGTTTATTCCGTTCCTTTATCTCTCATTCTATGGAGTTGCCTACATCTGCGTTCGACGACTGTTCCCGTGAAAGGGTCGCGTCGACGCTCGCGTATGTTGAAGAGCATATCGGGGGCGGCATTGCCGCCCCCATTACTGTTCAAGCTCTGGACTGTTCACGATCTGGAATAACACATTCTCGCGGCTATCGCTGTCTGACGATGTGATCTGGGCTGGATGTGAACGCCGGCCGCATATCCTGCAGGTCGAGCAGACCATGCACTGACGGCTGCTAATCGGCACAAATAATTTTGAACAGACCCACTGGGCGGCAAACAAAACTGAAACTGGCGTTAAAGTTATTATCGGTACATGCATACGCTCCCCGCTGAGGTCCAACAGCTTTCGAAATTAGACACAAGAAAGAGGCGTGAACTGTTCTTGGTTACATGTCTTGAAGGCATTTATTCGGATGTTTTCCGCTCCATTCCCGGCAAAGAATATGCGTTCCACATCTGTGGACAGCCAGATCTCCCCAAGGCTACATTCCTCAGGCAGAGATTATAAAATCGACTGCCGCCAAGCCAAAATGGGCTCTTCAAGCATCCTGGTAGGAATGCCTGCCATGTGTGTGCAATATCTAGTTGACAGGCTCGCAACCACAATGGATTTTATAAAAAGTCTACCGTGACAGGAGCATATGTTTTCAAAAGATGGCCCATGCCATACATCCTGCGCCCCGCTCTTCATTGAGCCGCTGGTTTCTGGTGGCGTTCACACTCATGGGCTTTCTGGGGCAACTCCTGATCCAGAGTCAGGCAATGCCGGGAGAGATGCCTCGTGCTACCATCCTGCGCCTGACAGGCATTGATATCGCTCCACATGTTTATCACGCGCCACATAAGCACTCCGTCTGTGCGGATATGCCTGGCATGGCAATGGACAATGTGACGCAGGCTGTGTCAGCCGACAATGAGGGCGACCACGACCACATGTCCGGGCATCCTTCTCATCACGATGGAAGCTGTCCGTTATGCCCTCTCCTGCACCTACCAGTATTCCTGTTTACAACTCTCGTTATCTTGCTGGCACTGGCGTTTATTCGTTGGCAACGCCACGTCAACATCGTTAACCCTCGTGCTCCACCTGTCATCACACTTGGTGTTCCTTTCTCCTGTGGCCCCCCTGTGTCTGCGGTCTTCTAGCGCCCGCAGGCCGTTTAAGCTGTCATTCAATCGACCGTACGCGTTCACTTAACGCATAGTGCGTCGCTGACGTCATAAACTAATGACGAAAAAGACAATGACCGTCCTGCTGGCTGAACGATATTCTCAGCTCAGGATCAGCTTCCATGTCTTCGACACATGTTTGCGCACGCACGTTCCACCGCGCGCACTTACTTTCTGCCGCAATTTTTCTTATCCCGTCCTTCGCGGCGCATGCCAATGAACTGCCCGGAAAAGAGCGGGAGAATGCCGCATCAACCAGGCAGGCGGCGATTAAAAAAACTCCGGAACGGTCATCACGAAACACGTCAAAACAACTCGGCACTCACGTAAAAACAGGAGCAGCCGTCCCTATATCCACCAACGCAGCTGAGCTGCTTGTTGTCACAGCCACGCGAACGCCACAACGGATCCAGGACGTCCCGGCATCGGTAAGCCTGATAACCCGTCAGGACATTGAAAGACGTATGTCATCGTCGTTGGCTGATGTGGTAAACCGTCTTCCCGATGCGGACATGGCCGGTGGAGCGCGAACCGAAGGACAAATTCCTGAAATACGCGGCTTCAACGGAAGAGATATCATCCTCCAGATTGATGGGGCACGTCGCAACAACGACACCGGCTTCGCAGGTTTTAGCGCACCACTTTATATCGACCCGGCATTTGTCCAATCCGTCGAAGTAGTGATGGGCGCAGCTTCGACACTTTACGGCAGCGGCTCCATGGGTGGCGTCATGTCAATCAAAACCATCGACGCGAATTTCTCACACTTGAGGAAATTTTGGGTTATTTTGTAGAATTCAGTCATCCCACAGGAGCCCGATCT
>NZ_QQBI01000053.1 GCF_004302915.1 Komagataeibacter xylinus
AATGGTCTGCATCCTATGAATCACATTTTTAAACCGATGGGTACCCCGTGAGTCAGGCCAAACAATGGTTGGTATAAGGGTTATCCATAAACACGGCGGCGACCGGACCATCCGCAATGGGCAGCAGCAGCGCGTAGGTTTTAGCCCGATGGACAATGGCAACGTCCCCTCTACGCCCGAAAACTGTTCTGGCATGATACCATTCACGCCATGACGGCACACCGTCATGCATAATGCAGCCCTGTGCTGTTACATTATCCACCTGATAAGCAGCACAAGAAAGTTGGCGGGGCGATCTTAAAAGAAATTATCATTTACCCCTTTATCTGGAAATGTTTTGACATATATTCTGTGAAACCTGATTTGGGGCCCCCTGGCAATACATGCGGATTCCGTCCTTTTCCATAACCCGGCATGTGCGTCTGTCGCACATGCTGCTGGTGTGTTCCGTTCTGGCCCCCCTGCCCGTCTGGGCTGATGAAGATCCAGAATCGCTGGATATCATGGAACGCCAGATGGAGCAGCTGCAACAGCAGCAGATGGCACTCCAGAAAAGCCTGCAGGCCATGCGCCAGCAGATCATCCAGCACCGCGCCCAGATGGGTGGCACCGCAGCCCATGGCGGACACCCGCTGGAGGTCACCGGATCGGGCGGGCATGTACGCGGCGGCTGGACGCCGACGGAAGGCCACACCGCCACACCATCCCAGACGGCGGGGATCGACCCCATGGCGCGCCCGCGTATCGGCGGTCATTCCGACCCGGTATCCGAACTGGGCGACCAGCCGACCTATGAATCGGTTGTGGCGCATCGTGAGGAAGATCTGATTTCCCACATGGCCAACAACAATATCGGCCCGCATAACCGCGAAACGGTGGGTGCACTGTCGGCGGGCGCACTGGGCAGCAAGGTGTTCCACCTTGGCTCCGTATCGACGCGGAAATCTCACAGAAGGGTTGTACATCGGGTTAGATTATGAAAAAGTCTGTTTTGCACAAAAGAAATTTTCGTAAGCTATAAGAAAACCCGATGTACAACCCTTCTGTGAGATTTCCGCGTCGAGCAATCCGGATTGCTGCAATTCCTCACGGCTGGCCCAGCGTGCGCTTCCATAGGTTGCGGCCCGTCTTACCTCACGAGCCCGACGAATGGAAAGCGCGACCGCTGCCACAACAGCCAGTACGCCGCCACTACCGGCGATCCACCCGCCCTGATTAAAAATATCCGGGGCATAGGCGTCGTAGACATACCACCACCAGAAAACCATGGGGGGCCAGTAGACAGGCCAATGATGCGCAAGCGTGAATCAGGGCTGACCAAGCTGGGGCTGAAAGCCCAGTTTCCACGCCACCCATTGCGTCGCCATCCACCATGACAGGATGATCATGAGCAGGACGACGCTCACCTGCCCCCATAAAATCCGTGATCCGGACATAGTGCTTTCCTCCATAGAAACCCATGGAAGAAAGGAAACGAAGACACTTAACTGGATTCAATGTTTTCCGCCCTACCTGCGCGGCCCGGCGCAAAGAGGCGTAAAATTGTCGGCGCAAGCGTTACCAGAACCCATTCCAACAGCGTGTCTGGTCTTGGCGACAAAACGCACTAACGGCAGAAGTCCGGACATGTGCTGACCAGCCATGCAGGCATAGTCATACCTCGACGCACAATCTGACCATTCTCGATTTCAAGCACAGGCTCCGGCATAACGCCTGAATTATCGGAGATGACAACACGGTCAGACAGGCCAATAACAGTCGGAAGATTGGCGAGACTGCCAATATATCGTCTGCGAATGGCTTCCGGTTCAATGAAATGTCCACCACCCGCAGCACGTGCCCTGACGCGCTGAACATTCATTTCGACCGACGCCAGAGCAATATATCTCAGCTCGATATGATATCCGGCGTTCCGCGCCGCCGTGATGCGACGGATTACGGAACGGCCAGATAATGTCGTTTCGAGAGAAATCGACTTCCCGGCGGCCAGCGACGCGTTGAATATCTCGATGGCTCGCCGTCCGGCCTCCCTGTCTGCATCGCGCGGGCTGCCTGGGTTGATCCCCCGCGCTATCTGGTCGGGGTCAATGACGATGTCGACCGGCTCAATGTCAGCGCTCGTGCCAACCCGCAGACTGCTTTTTCCGGAGCCGTTCGGTCCTGCGTAAATCAGTAATCGTGTCACGCGGGATAGGGAAAATCTTCGTCGCGGAACTCTTCCAGCGGTGCAAGACGTTCAACCCGACCGCCGGGAAATTCGCGCACAACCCATCCCTTCTGGACATAGGTCATGATCTCGCCGCTCGCTGTCCGGGCTTCCCGTGCCCGCTCGCCAGCAACGCGGACCGCCTCAAAGCTGGCCCATGCATAGTGCTGCCGCTCCTGCATCTTGTATTCGGACATGACGACCCCGTTTATCCATGACGTTCTATGGAGTCACTCATAGCACAATCGTTGTCTGACGCGCAGAGGTCTTTTGCCCAGACGGACATCAGGCCTGCGTTGATATCCCCACAGAAGCCAGAACACCGACCGCTTCCCGTCTGAGCGGTTCTATTTCGTCGAGGGCCGCCAGCCAGAATGTAGCCCCTTGCAAACGTGTCAGGGCGTCCGTGGCTGCCCGCATAGGGTCATCAACCGCACCCTTTTCGAGGATTTCCGCCATTCGGGCGCGCAATGCAATTACGAAATCCCGGACAGCCGTCTTCGCCTCTGGCGTGTCAATCGGGACTCCGAAAGCCAGGTGGAAGCCTACACATCGTCCACGCTCGCTAAAGACTGCGACAATACGGTCGATCAGTTCTCGATAAGTGTGCATCCAGTCGACTGCCGGATCGGGAAGCCCTTCAAAAGTTTCCTTCAGGGTCAATTCGAGAACATCAACGACGAGCGATTCCTTACTTGGAAGACGATTATAAAGACTGGACTTCTTCAGACCGACCCGCTCGGCCAGGTCGTTCATCGAAGCGCCGGTGTATCCCCGTTCCCGGAAGAGTTCGCGCGCAGCAATCACGATATCGTCATAGGATGCTTTCATCTTTATTCTTCCATTAAGACCGATCGGTCTGGTTTCCTGATTCCGGGATCATTTCATTCTCAAAGTGTCAGTCCATCGTCAGGAGACTCAGTCATGAAACTCTATGATCTCGATGTATTCGGCAATTGCTACAAGGTGCGCCTGTTTGCAGCCCTTACCGGCATTCCTCTTGACCTTGTGCCGGTTGATTTTTCCAAAGATGAGCAACACAGCTCGTTGTTTACGGACCTGAATCCATTTCAGGAAGTACCGGTTCTCGTCGATGGCGAGACGGTCGTCCGGGATTCTCAGGCCATTCTCGTCTATCTGGCTTGCAGTCTGTCCGACCAGCGATGGTGGCCCGATGACAGACGCGTTCAGGCGAACATTGTCGGGTGGCTGTCAGTTGCAGCCTGTGAGATCCGCAATGGGCCGAATGCCGCACGTCTGATCAGGAAGTTCGGTGTCGATCTCGACATGGAGGCCGCCCTTCACTGGAGCACCAAGATTCTTCCAATCCTCAACAAACATCTGGAAAGCCGAGAGTGGCTGGCATCAAGCCATCCTACAATCGCCGACTGTGCAGTCTTTCCTTACCTCTCGGTTGCGCACGAGGGCAGTGTGGACGTAAGGCCTTTCCCCGCGTTAATGGCGTGGATGACACGGGTCAGCCGTCTCCCCAATTTCATCCCGATGCCCGGTATGCTGACGTTACCATACTAAGTTGGCCAGCGAAGCGGGCGATCAAAGCCCGATCCCCATGTCCCGCTTCCGGCCGAACGACCAGTCCACGCCCCCGTCCTCCCGTGCGACGCCGGAGACATGACGTCCGATCTGTTTCTCCAGCGATGGCGTCCAGGGAACAAGCTGGAACCCGAGGCCGCCATCAATCATAGCAAAGCGCCCCGAAGCGAGGGTCAGCCGCTGTCGGTAGGTTCCAGTGACGTACTCGCCGGCCTCAGCACTCTGGATGGGCTGGCCGGTTTCGCGCGCCAGACGCCCGGCCACGTCCCGCATCTCCAGCGCCCGCATGGAGGCGACCATGCCACGCGGATAGCGCACGCGCGCTCCGTCCTGCTGTGCGATCCCCTGCTCGACCAGATGAGCGCTGCGCTGGCGTAGCGCGTCACGCACTTCCGCGCCGAAACCACCCTCTCCCAGCGCCACCGGTTCGCGAGCGACAAGCTGGCGGTCCAGCCATGTCGCGCCCCGCGCCAGCACCTGCTCTCCGATCGGCAGATCGGACCGCACCGCAAGTGTCGCCCGTCGCTGCCCCTTCGCATCCTGATAGGTCCGCAGTTCAACCAGCCCACCGTGCGGCACGTCTCCGGCCGCTTCCAGTGATGGCAGTTGGACATGGTGCGTGCGCCCGTCCACGCCGTCGATCACCGCATAGGCACTCCCCTTCAATTCATCATCCAGACCGCGCGCGACCAGACGTCCGATCACCGGCTCGGCCGGGTCTTCCCCGGCCAGCACCCATGACGACGAGGGCCGTTCGATCCCCTGTTCACTCAGACCACGGTGGATGCGTTTGATGATGTCATTGCGCTGCCCCATCTCGCGCAAGGTGACTTCCGCCGTTTCCTCCAGCCGCCATTGTCCGACCCCGACCTCATGGGCAAGGCCCATCCGTTCCAGTCGCCGCAGCCGTCCGACCTTCATGACCGCGAACGCGTCTGGCTGCCGGTCAGGCGACGGCGCCATGTCGATGATACCGTGCTGGTTCGCGTCCTGCTGCAACTGACGGTCCAGTTGGGTCCAGCGTTCTGCCTCGACCTGGCGTTCAACGTTGCGGTGTATTTCCTGGTCGGTGCGCGGCCCGAGTTCAAGCGTCACCAGGTTCTGGGCGCGAGCACGCAATCCCTCGCGGATGTAATCCCTGGATATGACCAGATCCTCGCCGTCCTGGTCCTTGCCCCGCACGATGATGTGGATATGCGGATTGTCGGTGTTCCAATGCGACACGGCAACCCAGTCCAGCTTCGTGCCGAGATCCTGTTCGGCCTGCGTCATCAGTTCCCGCGTGAAGGTTTTCAGGTCCGCCATCTCAGTTGCATCCTCTGGTCCCACGATGAAGCGGAAATGATGTCGGTCATCCTGACACCGCTCGGCGAATTCGCGCGCGGGCACATGGTCGCGCTCGGCCCCGAACAGCCGGGCCTTCTCCCCGTCCTTCGTGACACCTTCGCGCTGGAGATAGGAGAGATGGGCACGCAGGGTCGCCCGTGCGCCATGCCGGACCACCCGCGCCTTGACGAGGGCAAGCCGGGTGCGCCTGGACAGGAGACGATTGGCACGGGTTGCCGCTCCCCTGCCCCCCCCGAAAGTGGACGGTCCCTTTCCGGCACGCCCCGAGCCAGGACGGCCCATGCCACCCGCCCGGTTGGTCGCGGCCAGCACGCGGCCGATGAAGGACCGCCCCTCGCGGACACGGGGCAGGCGGATGCGGCCCGGCCGGACCCGGAAATCGTCATCACGGGCCATGAAGATCGCGACCTTGCGCTAACACATTGAAAACAAGCCAATCACGCCATCGGACACCTTGGGATGGGAAAATGACCTTGTGAAAAACCCAGAAAAACTGCCCTCCCCAACCATTCCGCACCTTGCGGCTTTTATCTTGCATTAGGCCCCAAAGACCCGATCCCCAGCGCAACCGCCGTTCCCCCGACTTCTCGGCTCCCCGCGCCATCGGCATCGGTGCGCGCCCTATCATGGTGCCTGCTCCAAAGAGACGGGCACGAACAGCGCTTCGGACGTACCGACCGATGCCTGGGGCGTGTGCGGGAAATGTCCGGCAAACAGCGTCTCGTTAGGCTGGTCGCGCGCAACGGATACGCCGGTTTCGTGCAGACCGTCCGCAGGAAACGTGCGCCGGTCGAGCAGGTGTGTGACAGAGGCGACGTAATCCCGGGTCTCGTGTGGGAGAGGCTGGCCCGTTGCAAGATGGGCCTCATAACGGCCCGGTCCTGCATTATAGGCCGCCAGAAACCCCGCATCCCCATAGCGGTCATGCAGCAGGCGGAGATAGCTGGCACCGGCAAGAATGTTGTCCCGCGGATCAAAAGGATCGGTTCCAAGAGCGAGATCGCGCCGCAACTCCTGCCATGTCGCGGGCATGATCTGCATGAGGCCCATTGCCCCTTTGGCGGAGATGGCATGGGTGTCACGGCGGCTTTCGACATGCATCACCGCGCGGATCCATTCGGGCGGCAGGGCGACACGCGCTGCCGCCTGATCGATCATTCCCTCGATGTCCTGCGCGCTGGCAGGATGCATCAGAGCCACCTGCGAAGCCGCCAGCCCTGTGCAGCACACGCGGACGAGACTGCACCTGGTCGGCGTGCTAGCATTGCGGCCACCCTGTCGCGCTCCTGCAATCAGGCGCATCATTCGCGTGCTCCCTGACGTTTCTGCGGGCGGTTCCAGACAAGCTGCCAGATCCGTCCACCCCGGCCCGCCTGGAACAGGCTCGCGCGCCGGCCCTGTGCCAGAGAGGGGTCGTCGAGCACCACGACGATGTATTCGCCTGCCCGTTCGCCAGTGCGTGTCCAGCCCGCGCCGACTTCTGGTCCTTCGGTACTGTCACCGAGATAGATGCGATAATCCGGTGCGTTGCCGCCGTCAGGTGTCTCAACGCGCGCCAGAATCAGTTCGGCATCCAGCGCAAGTGTGCGCAGGCGTCCTGAAAAACCTTCAGCCGTGCGCGTAAAGAGTCCAATCTGCGCCATGTCAGTGATCCTTTGAAGTATGAGAAGGAGGCGGGCTGGCGGCGGGCGCTGACCGGATAGAACTGCACCAGCAATTCATGCACGCGACGAAAACGATCGGCATGAAAAATACTGCCATTCTGCTTTTCCCAGACGATCTCCTGAGCGTGTCGCAGCCCTGCCGCCCGGAAGTCCGGTGCGGTAGCCATAAAACTGCGCAGGGAGCCGAAGACCCAGAGCGAGCCATGAGGCTTCAATGCCTTTGCCGCTAAAGGCGACCATCCGCGTACATGCCTGTCCCACGCCAGTGATGTCTCGCCATAGGGCGGATCAGAGATGATCAGATCAAAAGGCCCGTGATCAGGCATCAGGAGCCGGCAATCGCCGCAAAGGGGGGTCATGGCGATACCCCCTGTTCCATACCGCCATGTCTGCCTGCCACCATACGGCAGAGCGCAGAACTGTCGGCAAATGTCGGGCCAGAATCACCAGTTTTTATGATAGTCGAAGACTCACGTGCGCGCTCAGGCGCGGTGTACAAGTACAGAATGGTTATAATATTTAGTACTTTTAGAGAGCCATAATTTCTCCTTTTATTACAGCTTGTTAGATGGATTTCCCATTCCTGATAGGTCGAGAATCCGATTCCTGATAGGTCGATGGGCATCAGGAGTCCTCCACATGGTTATACACAGGACCTTGTGGATAAGTTTCTTTGCTGGGATCAGGGAAGAAGCGGAGTACCGGCACATTGCTGGCGTCGGTCTCCAGACGCAGGCGGTAGCCCGGCAGGGTGTCTGCCGCGACCAGGCGGTGGATTTCGAAGACAAACCGGGGATAGGGAGAACGGGATGCTGACTTGCGGTAGAGATGGGGTAGATCGAACGCCCAGCCATCGGACTGCCGACCGGCATGTCGGCGAACGAGGAGATACAGCCAGCGCTCGAACCCGCCGGTCAGGGTGAAGTAGCGGGGGTCAAGCGTGAGGACACCCCGGCGACCGATGGCATCGCAGAGCCATTGGGGCAGGATCAGGTCTAGTTCTCCACGCCGTTCCTGCCAGGCGATCAGCCACGAAAACCCCTGCGCGCCGTCACGGGTCTGGCGCAGCGATGTCGTCACACGGGTTCCTGATCGCCCCGTTCTCCCTTACCGCCGGCGGCGTTCTGCATGGAATGCGCTTCATCGAAGATGATGACCCCGTCGAAATCAGCGCCCAGCCACTCGACGATCTGCTGGACGCGGGAGGCTTTCGCGCCGCGTTCTTCCGTCCGGAGCGTCGCATAGGTCGTGAACAGAATACCCTCGGTCAGACGGATGGCGTTACCCTGCGGAAAGCGTGACTGGGGCGTGACCAGCAGCCGTTCCATCCCCAGCGCCGACCAGTCGCGCTGCGCGTCTTCGAGAAGTTTGTCGGACTTCGACACCCAGACGGCCCGCCTGCGACCCTGCAGCCAGTTATCGAGGATGATGCCCGCGACCTGCCGCCCCTTTCCGGTGCCGGTGCCGTCGCCAAGGAACCAACCGCGACGGAAGCGGACGCCGTCGGGGTCGTCCTCACCGACACGAGTGAGGACATCCCATGTCTGATCGGCTTTCCATCGGCCTGCCAGATAGCGATCATGGGCCTCGCCGGCATAGATGACGGATTCCAGCTGCGCGTCAGAGAGCAGGCCGTCACGGATGACAGGGTCAGGGAGGGTTGGCTTGTGGCAAGGCCCGGGCGGGCGCACCGACGCCATGGCGGCCGACTGCACCAGTTTGGTGGGATGCGGCCGAGCGCCGGGAATTGCGATACTCTGGAGGCGATAATCCTCATAGAGCGCGTCAGACAGACGTGTCGTCACGGTTCCGTCTCCGTCCGGCGGCAGGATCTCGTAGGACAGGGCCGCACCCTGCATTTCCGAGACCGTCCTTTGGCGGGATGCGACGGCAGCCTTGCGCCCGAGATAGCCCCCCACCGTGCGAGGCGAGGTGAGAGCAGCAGAGCGTGACACTGCCGACGACTGGTGCGCCTGTGGCTGACAGGACGGCAGATCACCGATGATCCAGCCCAGCAGCGTCGGAAAATCGGGAGCGGTGCCACGGGCCGCGACAAAATGCGAGGGCTCGGAAGCGGGTATGCGGTCGAACACCAGGACCCGCGTTTTAACACCCGTTCCATGTTGCCGGTACAGATCCCCCGCGACACCGGCCGAAAACACCAGACGTGCCTTGGCCTGCAGAGTGGTAAAGCCATCGGTCCATCGCGGGTTGTCGGGGCAGAAGGACGTACCGGTCAGGGCGACAAGCCGCCCACCGGGCTTCAGCCGGTCGAGTGCGGAGGCGATATGCCGGAACGTCGTGTCAGGCGCCCGCCCCGCCACATGCACCGTCGCCGAAAAGGGCGGGTTCATGATGACGACATCCGGCTGAACGCTCTCGGGCAGATAGTCGTGGATCTGGGCAGCGTCATGCCGGAAAGACCGGGCCGTGGGAAACAGGGCCGTCAGCAGATCGGAACGGCCCGGTGCGTATTCATTGAGAGTCAGGACCGCGCCCGCCAGTTCGGCGAAGACGGCCAGAAGACCGGTCCCTGCCGAGGGCTCCAGCACATGATTGCCGCGCCCGATATCAGCCGCACGAGCAAGGCAGAACGCCAACGGTAATGGTGTCGAGAACTGTTGCCAGGTCTGGCTGTCGTCCGAGCGACGCGTCTGCGAGGGGAGAAGAGACGCCAGACGCGCGATACGGGCCAGCAAATCTGTGTCGTCGGATGCTTTGGTCATCAGGGCCGGACCGTAGCGGCGCAGGAACAGCACGGACGCGGCCTCGGCGGCGTCATAGGCCATCTTCCAGTCCCATGCGCCCGTTGCGTCAGCCGCGTTGAAGGCGGTTTGCATGGCTCGGCGCAGTCGGCTGGCGTCGAGCGTCTCCCCGCGTTCGAGGTGGGACAAAAGCAACCCCGCGGCGGCAAAGCCGCGCAGGTCGGGAGTGGGTGTAACAGGGCAATCCATAACGGTGGTCTCCGGGAGGGAAGGAGGAACGGTCCCGGCACGCCTCTCTCTCCCGCGCCAGAACCACCCGGCCCAAAACAGCCCTCTCCCTTCCCGTCCCCGCCCACAGGAGAACGCCGGGCTTGAAGCCGCCACAATCTCCCCGTAACGGTTCTGTGAGGCTCACGCCTGAACCATTCGTACAGAAGGCATTGCGCATGAAGATTTCAGAACTGGTCGACCAGATCGCCGAGACGACCGACGCCAGCAAGACCGATACCCGCAAGGTGCTCGACGCCCTCGTGGAAGCGATGACCGCTGCCGCCCAAAAGGGCGAGGAGATCTCGCTGCCCGATTTTGGCAAGTTCAAGGTGAAGGCCGTGCCGGCCCGCGAGGGACGCAATCCGGCGACCGGCGACAAGATCAAGATCGCAGCCTCCCGCAAGCTGGCATTTACGCCCGCCAAGGCCCTGAAAGACGCGCTGAACGGCTGAAAACACTCCCTCCCCGGTGGTCCCGACAAACAACAGGAGGTCCTATTTTTGTGGATCGGAATGTCCTGTTTCTGTTACTGTGCAGGACCATCAGGGAGGTCCATTAAGGTCATCATGATCCAGCTACGTCGCACCAGAACGCTGAAAGAGCGGCTGAAGACACGCATTCGCCGCGCGCGCGGCGACGTCTTCGTGCCGCGTGACTTCGCCGATCTCGGCGAATATGACAGTGTCAAAAGAGCCCTTCGACAGCTCATTGTCGAAGGCGAGATCGCGCGTCTGGGCTACGGGGTCTATGCCCGCGTAAAAACGAACGGCCTGACTGGCCGGCCGATGCTTGCCGTCCGCGGCGGCTTCGATGGAGCCGTGCGTCAGACTCTCAGCAAACTAAAGGTCGACTGGCGGGAGTCCGATACGGTCCGACAGTACAATAACGGGCGCACGACACAGGTTCAGGCCAATCCGGTCTTCGAAGTCCAGAGCCGGTTCAACCGGAAGCTGCGCTATCGAAATCTTGAGGCGCGGTTTGAAAAGCCTTACGCCTGATCTGCTCGCCGAAGTTGCCGATGCGCTTGACCTGTCATCCGCAGCTCTCGTGGAAAAGGACTATCGCGTTGTAGAGGTGCTGGCAGCACTTCAGCATGCGGACCTTCCTCAAGGAATAAGTCCGGTTTTTGCTGGCGGCACATGCCTAGCTCGCGCCCATCGGCTGGTTGCCCGGATGTCCGAAGACGTGGATTTGAAGGTCGCCATAACGCCGCTGCCGTCGAGCAAGAGTGCGGTCCGGAAGATTCTGAGCACGCTGAAGGACATCATCAGTAAAATCGCGATGGACCTCGGTTTTCCCGAACCCGTCATTTCCGCCAAAAACGAAAACCACTATATCCGTGCCGAACTGCGCTATGCGGGCAGCATGGCCGAAGACGTCGATCTGCGCCCGCACCTTCTCGTCGAACTGACATACGCGCCTGCGGCACTCCCGACCGTCGACAGATCGGTGCGGTCTTTCGTCAGCGAAGCAACGGGTGCCGAACCGGAAATACAGCAGATCACCTGCATTTCCGTGGATGAGACCGCAGCCGAAAAATTCGTGGCCCTGACCCGTCGGACAGCAGGTTATCTGGAAGGACGGAAAACAGACGCTTATGACCGCTTCCTGATCAGGCACGTCTACGACCTGCATTGCATCCTGCCCCATCTCGATCTGCCTCGTGTCTCGACACTTGCCAGACAGATCATGGTCAGTGACGCAGAGCAGTTTAAGAAATGGTTCCCTGCGTATGGCGCAGACCCAGAGGCAGGCACCGAACAGGCGTTAGCTTATCTTATGACGAATTCAGAATGTCGTGATTCCTTCGATCGGTTTCAGGCATCCATGGTTTACGGCGAACATTTCATCTACGACACGGCAATGGCGTCAGTAAAGAGCCTGTATGCCGCCATTAAAGAAACCGAAAATCATGTAGATAAAAAAAACGATGTCGAACCAAATAAAAAACGACCGAAATAAAGACAACGGCGATAAAGATTATCACTTTTCCAAAGGAAAAACCGGCAGGATCGTCCGTTGGCTGCTCCGCATTGGTAAGCGGCCCGAAACCGTTGATGAAACTGTCACCGCACCCGCCGTCCTCACACTCATGGCATTCCTCTGGGCTGACAAACATCCGGATTGCGGCCAGCTTCCGATATGGGTCTATGTCGCCTCCGTAGCTGCTGCCGGAACCTGGTACGGTCTCGTCAGAGGTGATGTTGTGGACGGCCCCCGCACGAAATGTGCGAGGATGAAATCGTCACCGTCTACAACGCATGGAGCCACCTATGGGAACGATTTCGACGATTGGCCTCGACCTGGCCAAGAATGTTTTTCAGGTGCATGG
>NZ_QQBI01000054.1 GCF_004302915.1 Komagataeibacter xylinus
AGATCGGGCTCCTGTGGGATGACTGAATTCTACAAAATAACCCAAAATTTCCTCAAGTGTGAGAAATTCGCGTCGATATTTCAGGATATGCGACAGGGTTTTTCCCACGGGACCGGGACACTGTGCGGCAGAAGTAAAAAAGAGGCATAGGATGGCACAAAAGTTTCGGGTCGTAATCGTAGGCGGTGGCGTGGCTGGCCTGGCGCTGGCAACCCGGCTGGGTGACAAGATCGGCAAATCTGGCCGCGCGGAAATCACGCTGGTCGATAAAAGCTTCGCGCATGTGTGGAAGCCGATGCTGCACTGCTTTGCCGCCGGCACCGCCGCCAACGAGAATGACCGCATCAGCTTCCTGTCGCAGGCAAGCCGCCATCATTTTGAATTCTGGCCCGGTGAGATTGCGGGCATGGACCGCAAGGCCAAGACCATTACGCTTGCCCCGGTTGTCGAGCCCACGGGCGAGGTGATCCTTGATGAACGCAAGCTGGAATATGACGCGCTGGTGCTGTCGATCGGCAGCCGCGCCAACGATTTCGGCACACCCGGCGTGGCCGAGCACTGCCTGTTCATTGACAACCTCGTCGATGCCAATGGCTTCAACGACCGTTTCCGCATGGAACTGCTCAAGGCGTTCGGCAATAACGAGCAGCTTGACATCGCCATTGTGGGTGGTGGCGCCACCGGCACGCAGCTTGCCGCCGAACTGCACAAGGCGCTTGACCTCGCCTCGCTCTACAGCTTTGGCAAGAAGCCGCCCAAGCTGAACATTACCCTGCTTGAGGCGGGACCGCGCATCCTGCCCGCCTTCCCCGAGGCGGTATCGGCTGCGGCGCAGAAGGAGCTTGAGGCGATTGGCGTCAAGGTCCAGACCTCGGCCATGGTCAGCGGTGCGGATGAAAAGGGCTTCATGCTCAAGGATGGCACCCGCATTCCCGCCACCCTGCGCGTATGGGCGGCTGGCGTGAAGGCGCCGGATGTCACGCGCAAGTTTGGTGAACTCAAGCTGTCGCGCTCGGGCCAGCTTGAAGTGCGGCCCACGCTGCAGCTCATGGAAGATGACAGCATCTTCGCCATGGGGGACTGCGCCTTCATTGCTGAAAAACCTGTCGCCCCGACCGCACAGGCCGCCCGCCAGCAGGCCCATCACCTTGCCCGCTACATGCCGGCCTGGATTGGCGGCAAGGCGCTACCGCCATTTGCCTTCCACAACAAGGGCGCGGTTGTTGCGCTTGGCGACTATAACGGCTGGGGCACCTTCCCCGGCGGGCGCGTGTTTGGTGGTGGCTGGCTGCGTGGCATTACCGCGCGCATGGTGCATCTCATGCTGTATCGCCAGCACCAGTTTGAACTTTACGGGGTGTTCCGCGGCACAATGTCGTGCCTGGTAGACTGGCTGGACGTGTTCGTGCGGCCTTCCGTGCGGCTTGACTGAAGCATACAGGCATAGGAAGCGCCGCTTTTTAAGAAAGCGGCCTTTCCTGAAGCTTTTTGGAAAAAGCTTCACCAAAAACTTTCTTATGATTGATTGCTATGCCAGCAGGGCGGGCGCCATCAGGCCCCGCCCTTTACTTTATGGTTCGGCCCGAACGGGTGCGACCCAGAGCGAGGATTGCAGCGCGTAGGTGTTCTGTAGCAGCGGCACCAGCGCCGGGCGGCCTTTCAGCCTGATCCATTCATCCAGTGCCGTGCGAAAAATGGCGATGCCACACCGCGCCATGAGGCGGGCGGCGGTCTTGCGGTTCTTGCGCTCGGCAATGCGTTTGGCCAGCCCGTCTGCCAGACAGTCTTCCCACTTGCCGTATTTCTGCAGGCTTACGGTCTGGAGCGAGGGCGTTTTTTCAATCAGGAACACGAAGGCATAGGTGTCCTGCCGGTTGGCCGCAATACGCGGCACGAGCGAGGTGAAGGCATGCATCATCGCATCGGCGGGGTGCATCTCGGCCGGGCAGGCCGCGAGGGCCTCGGTCAGGGTCTGGGTCATGCCGCGCGTCCAGGCCAGCACGATGTCGCCCTTGGTCTCGAACATGCGAAACAGGGTACGGCGCGAGACTTCCGCCGCATCGGCAATCTCGTCCACCGTCGTCTCGTCATATCCCTTGGCGGAGAACAGCCGCATTGCCTCGGCAATCAGCGTATTGCGCGCACGCGCCTGCTTGCGTTCGCGCAGGCCGGGCTTTGGCTGATCGTCAGGGGCGTCGGGCTTCATGCAATCTCCTTGTGGGCATTTCCATCATGCCGCAGGGTATTACGCATATTCAAGATGCGAGGAAGAGCAAAACGGCTTGCGGTTACGCCACAAGGAACTGGCGATAATAGGCATGCATGTCATCAAACAGGCAGAATTCCGGCGGCCCGAGATCGATTTCGGGCAGGCGCTCGGCCATCCGGCCCTGAAACTGCACCATCACATCCGCATAGTCACGGGCTTCGCGCGCGGTAAAGGCCCGGATCCTGTAGCCGATGGTGGTGTGGAAAACATACCGGTCCAGCCATGGATCATGCATGCCCAGATGGGCGGCAAGGCTGGCGCGGAAGCGGCGCAGCGCGGCAGCACCCTCCCGGTCCAGTGCTTCAAGCCGGATGCGGCAGCCCTGCCTGTCACGCAGCGGGTCCGGCCGCGCGGGGCGCATGCGCAGGGGGGTGGGCAGCCTGCCGGGAAAGGCCCGGAGCCTCTCACCAACCCATGCATCGCATTGCGGCATGGGGGTATCGCGGGCCAGGTCGTGCGGCCATGTGCGTTTACCGCGGCGGGTATTGTTCAGCCCATCAAAGACCGTCATGTGATAGCTTGAGGGCGGCAGGAGCGCGATTTTGGCGGCAAAATCGAACTGGCTCATCTGGTTGTGCAGATCAAGCATGGCATGGAAAAACGCGCCGTTGCGGGGCAGATGGCAGATAACCGTATTGCCGGGAAAGTATCGGGGCCTGCCATCGGGGTGAAATTTATTCTGGTTGAACAGCACTGTTTTCTTCTCCTCCGGCTGGTCGCCACCTTTCCCCGCATCCGGGTCAGGTTTTTACAGCCATTCTGCCGGGCAGGCGCATGCTTTTACGGCAGGGGCAGGCATGCCCTGCACCAGGCAGGCGGGCTTTATTGCCACCCGCCGCTTTACAGCGCCCTGATGGGCTGGGAATATGAACCCGGCTGGGCAAATGTCGCAACTGGCCCCGCCGCGCCCATGAAGGACTGATCTTGACATGACCCTGCCTGCCCGAATCCTTGGCACGCTCGTGGCCGGCATGTGCCTGGCCATCCCTGCCCTGCACGCCCGCGCGGCTGAAACCCCTGCCAGCCCCGGCACGCCGGTCGGCACGACCCCGCTGGCCCCGGCCCTGAGCCTGCCCGGTGCGGGCCGGGCCCTGCGCATGACCTATCTTTCAACCGATGGCATAACCGGCAGGGGCACGGTGCCCGTCACGGCGGAAGTCATCCTGCCGCCGGGCAGGCCGCCTGCGAGCGGGTGGCCCATCGTGGCGTGGGCGCATGGCACCGTGGGCATCGGGCAGGCGTGCACGCCCTCGCTCCACCCCTATAGCGCACGCAACAGCAAATACCTCGCCACCTGGATGAAGCGGGGCTTCGCCGTGGTGGCCACCGACTACCAGGGGCTGGGCACGCCGGGGGTGCATCCTTACCTCGATACGCGCGTCGAGGCCTATAACGTGCTTGATGGCGTGCGCGCCGCTGTGGCCGCCGTGCCGGGGCTGCGCAACACGGTCATGATCGTGGGCCAGTCGCAGGGTGGTGGGGCGGCGTTTGCGGCGGCAGCGTTTGCGGCCACCTATGCACCGGATGTGAACATTCGCGGCACGGTGGCCACCGGCGTGCCCTATTTCACGCCCGAACTCGGCGCGCAACTGACCGCCGCAGCCCAGGCGGCAGGGCCTGCAAAATATGACCCGCTGGTTGTCTACATGCTCTATCTGGGGGCCTCGCTTGCCGGGCGCGACCCGTCCTTCCACCCCGAGGAGGCCTTCACCCCCCGCGCCATGGCCGCCTACCACGCCGCATCAACCACCTGCGTGGGCGAGATGGAGCACAAGGCAAGGGATGAGGGGCTGACCGTACCCAATGCCCTGCAACCCGGCTTCCCCAAGGCGCTGGCCCCGGCCTTCGCCGCCATGGCATACCCCACCCTGAAGCTGGCCCAGCCCCTGTTCACAGGCACGGGCACCGATGACCATGACGTGCCGCCCATGCTGCAGCTCTCGCTGGTCAGGGCCGCCTGTGCGGCAGGCAGCACGGTTCAGGCGCATCTGTACAAGGGGCTGGACCATTCACAGACCGTCAACGCCTCGCTGCCGGATTCAGCAGCCTTTACGCAGGCGGTCATGGCGGGCCAGCCGGTTACGCCGCAATGCGCGCCGGTGCCGCAGTAAGGTTCTCCCTACCCTGTTACGCGCAGGAATTCCGTAACCACGCGCAGGAATTCCCATGGCTGCTCGGCATGCAGCCAGTGCCCGGCCCCTTTCAGCCGCACCAGCCGGTAATGGGGAAAAAGCTGGCGCATGAGCGGGTAATTATCGGGCTGGACATAGGGTGAATTCCCCCCTGCCACAAACAGCACCGGCCCGCCATACTGCGTGCCCGGCGGCAGGGCGGGCCAACCCACCACCTGCGTCATGCCCGCCACGATCTGCCCAAGCCCGATCTGCCAGTGCGGGCTGGCGCCGAACACGATGTTCTGCTTCATCATGTCACGCACGGGCTTTTCCGCAATGGCGGGGGCAAGCCAGGCATCGGCCTCGCCCAATGTCAGCGTGGGGGGAAAATGCAGGGCGGCCAGTGCCGTGGCGATCGCACCGGAATGCGCATGGCCACCCTGCCCCGGCGCAATATCGGCCACGAGCAGGGCATGCACGCAGGCAGGGGCCTGCAATGCCAGCATCATCGCCACCTTGCCCCCCATGGAATGCCCGATAACCGTGGCGGGCAGCGCGTCATGCGCGGCCAACGTTTCATGCACGTCGGCTGCCATGGTGGGGTAATCCATCGGGCCATGCGGGCTGGCGCCATGGTTGCGCAGGTCAAGGGCAAGCGTGCGACGGGTGGCGGCAAGGCGGCGCTGGAAAAACCCGAAATTGCGCGCCCGCCCGAACAGCCCATGCAGAAAGACCACTGGCGGCAGGGTGTTGCTGCCCTCCTCCGGTCCGCGTTCAATCACATCAAGCAGCACTCTGCCCGGCTCCCTTTTCCATGCATCAGGGCGGTGAGCATAGCCTGCAAACCTGAGGCGCGTGCTCATAATTCCGTGCCCGCACTGGCCAGCCCTGCCCTTGAAAACCTTCATGCCCGGACCGACATGTAAATCGTTACGCCCGATGAAGACGATCGGCGCGATGTCTTTAATAAAAAACAGGACTGGAACAGACCATGAGCGCTGCTGAAACCCTCCGCAAACTCAGCCCCGAAGACGTGCAGGAAATTGCCAAGCACCTTGAGGGCACGCTGCACCAGCACAAGGCCGACCTGCACAAGCAGATTGCCGAGCACCTGGCCAGCCTGAAGGGCGAGGTCACGCTGCATGAGAACAAGATCCCGACCTCGTGCAAGGTTTACGGGATGATGTTCCTGCTTGCGGCCTCGCTGGCCAGCTTCATCTTTGGCCGCAAATCGGCTGAATAAACCCCGTGGGCACGGGCAGCCCGGCGGGGCGGCCCGTGTTCAGAAACGGAAGACGAAATTAGACTGGTAATAGGTACCGCTCGACCCGCCCGCCTCATTAAGCGCGCGTGAGGTCATGAAGCGCGAGACATACTGCGTCCATGACAGATGGGTATTGATCTGCCACGCCACCGACACCTGTGGTGCCATGCCCACGAACCGCCCCCTGAAATTACCCGCGAATTTGTAGTAACCCGATGATTTGTAAACCGGGTCATTCACGCTATCGCGCCAGAACAGCGGATATTTGAACTGGATGCTGACGGACTTGAACGGCGTTATGCGCACGAGTGGCGCAAAGCTGATCAGGTTCGAGCCGGTCATGTAGGTCGTGGTGTCAAGATAGTTGGTCTGCGGGTTGAAGGGCGAGAGATAGGTGCCCACCGTGCCCTGGCTTTTCGAGGCATTGCCGCCGGAATATACATCCGTCTGGATACCGGCAAAGGTGTGCAGCGACTGGTCGGGCAGGCGATAGCCCACCGTGCTGTTGATGGCATAGGCGCTGACCCCGCGCGGGGCATTGTTGCTGGCATTGCGGAACACACCGCCCTGCCATATGCCGCCCACCGAGAATTCGATCGGGCCTGCAATGCCATGCCAGCGCATGCCGAAATTGTTGCGGGTATCCGACCCGTTGACCGACCCCTTGGGGCCCACGATCGCCCCTGCCGAGCCATTGAGCTTGTAGCCGATGTAGAATGCATCGACGAAGGAATAGCCCTTCTGCCCCATGAAGGTGAAATCCGGCGGCGCCCATGTGGCGTTGAAGCCGTACAGGCGGCTGGCATAGTTCTCGACATCATGGAACATGCGCCGGTCACTGTCATCGGTCTGCACGAAATCCCATGCATCGATGCGGATGCGCTGCCACACCATATAGGCGCGGAACCCATCCCATGACAGCGGCACATTGGGCGTCTCGCGTGCATAGAGCATGTATGATGGCGCATCGAGAAACTGCTGGCGGCCGAACATGAAGCCACTTTTGGCACCCAGCATGTTCCACCGTACCTCCACGAAGGCCTGCTGGGCATCAAGCCGCTTGCGATAGGTCGAGCCGTAGCCATAACCGCCCCACCCGCCTGCATCCGCATTGACCAGTTGGCCGAAAAACCGCAGGTGCTCGCCAATATGCAGGTCCGCGCCATACAGGTTGCGCACGCCAAAGCGGCCGGAATCATTGGGTTTCTGCGTGCCCAGGGCGGGGCGGCTTTCATACCAGTTGCGCAGCCGCGTCTCGCCCGAGAAGCTGATCCACACAGTGCCGCTGCGGGTGAGCGGAATGTATTTCAGCGCATCGAACAGGTCATCATGCTTTTTGGGGTCGCGCAGGTTGCTCCAGTCCTCGGCCCAGGGGCTGACGCCATACCGCCCCACCGGCCCGAAGCCCGCAGCCTCGCCATTGCCGCGGTTGAACACGCCCCAGTCATACTGGTGGCCGCTGCGACGGTTTTCCTGCCCGCCTATGCGGATGGGCTGCCCCACCGGGTTGGCATGCGGAAACGTGAGGATAGGCGGGCGCTGGGTCATATGCACCACCATCTGTTCCGGCTGCCCCGGCGCGGTACTGCCCGCGGGCACGGCCGGATCGGGTGCTGCCTGGGCCGCGTGCACCGCCAGCATGGACACGCACAGGGCGCCCCCGCGCATATATCGGTACCCCAGCTCCGTTGCTGATTGAAGGGTGGACATCATGTTCATGCACCACATGGCATGCCGGAAGGCGGCGGCAGCAGGTTAAATACTGCAATATGTCGTATTATAATAAAATATTCCGGTCAATATCGTATTTTATAATCTCCCCCATGGCTCAACCGTATGGACAAGCCCGGAAATGGCGGGGCGATATAGGGCCATCCCCTTGAAAAACCTCTGTTAACTTACAAAAAATCCGGTCACCAACCCATTGCACGAAAACAATCGTACAATACGGAAATATCCTGGGAAAATGCCTCATTCTTCCCCGCAGGGTTTAGGCTCCGCGCAGGGGCCCCGGCCTGCGCGCCCTTCCCGTTCGGCCTTAATAAACATTATACAGCGTATTTAATATTGACGCACGCAGCCTCCTGTTTCTTTATGCCTCTTAAGCCCCGGCACGCCATGCGGTCCATCAGGGGCGTTGTCAAAAAGACCATCACGCCATAGTGGTGCTGCATCGTTGCTCTTACCACGATGTACCGATCAGGAATGCCATGAAACAGATGACCCCCCTCACCCGTCGCGCCCTGCTCAGCCTGACTGGCGGCCTCGCCTGCCTGCCCCTGGCATCACGGGCCAGGGCCGCGGAGGGCAAGCTGATCCGCGTCGGCATCATGGCGGGCGAGGATGAAGATCTGTGGCGGGTGATTACGGCCAATGCCGCAAAGGAAGGGCTCAACCTCGGCATCGTGACATTCTCCGATTACAACACGCCCAACGAGGCCCTGGCCGAGCATGAGCTTGAGGCCAACGCCTTTCAGCATGCCCCGTTCCTCGAGGCCCAGAAAGCGGCCCGGGGTTATGACATCGTCAGCGTGTGCTCGACCTATTTCTCCCCCATCGGGCTGTATTCGGCGCGATGGAAGGCACTTTCGGAGCTGCCGGACAAGGCCGTGATCGGCGTGCCGAACGACCCGAGCAATGAAGGCCGCGCCCTGCGCCTGCTTGAGGCACTGGGGCTGATCAGGCTTGATTCCGCAGCCGGCCTCCTGCCCACCCCGCTCGACGTGACCGAAAATCCCCATCACTTCACCTTCCATGAGCTTGATGCGGGCATTGTCGGCCGCACGCTGCCTGACGTGGATGCCGCCGTGATCAACACGAACTGGGCGCTGAAAGCGGGCGTGGACATACAGAAACAGCGGATCGGTGTGGAATCGCTGCAAAACAACCCCTACGTCAACTTCGTGGCCGTCAACACCGCTGATGCACATGCCCCATGGATTGAACCGCTGATCCGCGCCGTGCACCAGCCCGCAACGCGCGAGGCGATTGCCACCATCTTCCACGGTGCGGTTGAACCGGCATGGACGTGAATGTTGTTGATGTGCGCCATGTGAGCCGCCGCTTTGGCGGGCATGTGGCGCTTGATGATGTATCGTTCTCGGTGGCGCGGGGCGAGATCCTGGGGGTGATCGGGCGCTCGGGGGCGGGCAAGAGTTCGCTGCTGCGCTGCCTTGGCGCGCTCGACCGACCCGATTCAGGGCAGATCCTGATCGAGGGCCAGGACATCACCACCCTGCCACAGGCGCAGCTTGTGCCGTTGCGGCGGCGCATTGGCTTCGTGTTCCAGCATTTCAACCTGCTCAGTTCGCGCACGGTGGCGGGCAATATCAGCCTGCCGCTTGAAATTGCGGGCGTGCCACGCGCGCAACGGCCCGAGCGCATTGCGGCCCTGCTGGCGCTGGTTGGCCTCTCGGCGCATGGCGATAAATGGCCGGCACAGCTTTCAGGCGGGCAGAAGCAGCGCGTGGGCATTGCCCGCGCGCTGGCCAATGACCCCGCCCTGCTGCTGTGCGATGAAGCCACCTCCGCCCTTGACCCCGAAACCACTACCGCCATCCTTGACCTGCTGGCCGAGATCAACCGCGAACTGGGGCTGACCATCATCCTCATCACGCATGAGATGGATGTGATCCGCCGCATTGCCACCCATCTCGTGGTGCTCGATCAGGGCCATATCGTCGAAAATGCGCCCACGCTGGCCATCATGGGGGCGGCCACGCAATCCGCCGTGACCGAAGCCCTGCTGTCGGAAACACAGCCGCAGGTGCCCCCTGCCCTGCGCGCGCGGCTGGTGGCCGAGCCTGCGCCTGATGGGTGGGCGATCATCCGCCTCAGGCTCGCGGGCGAGGCCGCGTGGCAGCCCCTGCTGTCGCTGCTCGGCCAGCAATACGGCGTGGAGGCCACCGTGCTGCAGGGCGGCACCACCGAGATCGCGGGCCAGCCCTTTGCCGACCAGATCGTGTCGGTTACCGGTTACTGTGCCGAGATCCATGATTTCCTGACGCAGTTCGACCCCTCACTGAAGGTTCTTGGCCATGTCCCGGCTGATCATTGACCTGATCGCACGTGCCACGTGGGAGACGACCATCATGGTCGCCTGCTCGGGGCTGCTTGCCGTGCTCGGCGGCCTGCCGCTGGCACTGCTCATGGTGGCGATGCGGCGCGGCGGGCTGATGCCCTGCCCGCCCGCCGCCCGCCTGCTGGGGCTGGTGGTGGACATCCTGCGCGCCATCCCGTTCATCATCCTGCTGGTCATCCTCATTCCCGTAACCCGGATGATCGTGGGCACCTCGCTGGGCACGGCCGCGGCGATCGTGCCGCTTTCGCTTGCGGCCATTCCCTATTTCGCCCGTATTGCCGAGGTCTCGCTGCGCGCGGTGGACCCCAACCTGGTCGATGCCGTGCACGCCATGGGTGGCACGCGGTGGATGATCGTGCGCCATGTGCTCATACCCGAGGCCCTGCCCGGCCTGGTGGCGGGGTTCACGGTCACCCTCATTACCCTGACCGGGGCCTCGGCCATGGCTGGCGCCGTAGGCGCGGGGGGCTTGGGCGATCTTGCCATCCGCTACGGCTACCAGCGCTTCAACACGCAGGTCATGTCGCTTGTGGTGGTGGTGCTGATCGTGTTCGTGGCCGTCATCCAGGCGGCGGGCAATGCGCTGTCGAACCACCTGCGCCACGACTGAGAGGCCGCTTGAAAAAAGCAGGCCTGATAATATCCTGAAATGACAAAAGTTTTTGGTGTCGCCTTTTTTCAAAAAGGCGACCTCTCCTGAAGCTTCTTGAAAAAAGCTTCACCAAAAACTTTTCTCTCCCCCGGCACCATACCGGCACAGGGAGCCTGCGCCCCGTGGCCCTCAGTCCAGCCGGACCGAGGGGCGCACGAACACGTCCAGCCAGTCGACAAGGCAGGAAATCGTGCCGCGCACCGGCCCATACAGCTCGAACTGGTGCTGGCGGTAGAGCATGAGATGCACCATCCGCGCCGACAGGCCATGCAGCCAGCCGCCGCCAAACACCGTGCCGCCGGGGAAAGTGCCCCACCCATTGTAATCGCCCAGCGCCACGACCGCCCCCTTGTTATGGAAGGTGAAGGCAGGCATGGGCTGGCCACTCATCATCCACCCGGGCAGGTGGCGGGCCAGGTGATGGGCCTGCTGGCGGGCGGCCTGCGCCGTGGGGGCCACGGGCTTTTCGGCAATGAAGGCACAGTCGCCCATGGCGAAGATGTTGTCATCATCAAGGACCTGCAACGAGGGCCGCACCTCAAGCTGCCCCGAGCGCGACAGCTTGAGGCCGTCGAATTTTGCGGTCACGTCCGGCGCCTTGACGCCCGCGGCCCACACCCGCAGCGTTGCGGGCACGCGCGAGCCATCCTTGAGCATGAAGCCGTTTTCATCCGCGCCGCTGACCATCGCCCCCGCGCGCACGCTCACGCCAATCGCTTCAAGCTGCTTGACCGCCGCCGCCGATACCGCCTCGGGGAAGGCAGGCAGGATGCGGGGGCCTGCCTCAAGGAGCGTGATGCGCAGCTTGGGGGGCTTGCGGCCAAAGCTGTAGAGCGAGGCGAGATCGAGCGCCTTGTGCAGCTCGGCGGCGAGCTGCGTGCCGGTGGCCCCCCCGCCCACGATGGCGATATCGAGCTCGTTGTTATTGGCAAAGGAGCGCAGCAGTTCCATGCGGAAACGGTCATTGAAGCCGTTGGCATCGACGAGGTTGTCAATGAACAGGCAGTGCTCGGCCACGCCGGGGGTGCCGAAATCATTGGCGCGGCTGCCGATTGACAGCACCACCGCGTCATAATCCAGCGTGCGGGCCTCGACCACCACCTCCCCGCTCAGCGGGTCCTTGATGGGGGCGAGCGCAATGGTCTTGGCCGTGCGGTCGAGCGCCGTGATCTCGCCGGGCCAGAACTCGAAATGGTGCCGGCTGGCCTGTGACATGAAGCTGATGCGGTCGTTCTCGTTGGCGGCGGTGCCGGCGGCAAAGCAGTGCAGCATCGGCTTCCACACATGGGCGAAGCTCTTGTCCACCAGTGTGATTTCCGCGCGGCCCGATTTGCCGACCGAATTGCCCAGCCGGGTTGCGAGCGCAAGGCCCGCGACACCGCCGCCTACAATAACGATCCGAAACTTTTGTGCCATCTCGATAATGCTCCACACCCGCTCGCACGGCGTGCCGGTTTCCGCATGGAAAACACCGCCCCGCCACATTCATAACAAACCATGTTTGGGTCGACGCGGAAATCTCACGGAAGGGTTGTACATCGGGTCAGATTATGAAAAAGTCTGTTTTGTAGAAAAGATGTTTT
>NZ_QQBI01000055.1 GCF_004302915.1 Komagataeibacter xylinus
GAGCGAAAATACGCAGAAGAAAGATACGACAATGCAATCAATGTGACCTCTTGCATCGTAAAGGCCGTCCACATAAGCGGGACATGGACAAACCATCCGTGCGGGCCGGACAGGCAGGTCAGCCCAGAGGAACCACCTGACCTTGCATATCTCTCAAGGTGTCCGCGGTCCGACAGGGGGAGGTGGCCGGTGCTCAGGTCGAGGAATTTCCGGATCTGGAAAGGCGCTAACATCGGTTTTCTCCCTGCTGGAGGATGAGGCGGGTCAGACCGGCCCGGCGCTCTCGCCAAATGCGCCGGCGGGCAGGACCCATTGTTCGGGGGATGTGAGGACACGGCCACGCCATCGGTGGCAGAGCGCGCGGCGCACCAGACCCGGGTGCTGGCGCACGGGGCCATAAACCGTGCCGCCGCTGGCCAGCGTGCCGAGGTCCCGGTCGCGTCGGATGGTGCAGCCAAATGCGCGTTCCCACTCACACAGCCGGGCGAACCGATCCGGGTCCATGTGACGCAGCGTTGCAGCCTGATCAGCGGACATGAATACACATGTCAGGCAGGACAGACGGCCAAACCCGAGCTGATAGGGAAGCGGCGGAATCACGCCATGCCGACGCAGGATCTGCCAGACAGCCGCTTCACTCCAGGCATGTACCGGCCGCCAGTGATCGATATGCCGTCGGGCCCGACCATCACGACAGTCTGCCCGGTGCCGCTCAAAGACAGCGTAACGGGCACGGTTCGCGGATTCCGCCGCGCGTTCTCCGGTTACAAACAGGGTCCGGGCATGACTGAAGCGCGCCTGGTTCCGCAGGGCGCCATCCGCAACCATGATCTTGGCGTATGGGGAACACCAGCGGACCGACAGGTTTGCCGAAACCTGCGGGAAGCGGCGTCGTGTATTGGGCGGTCCCTTGCCACCGACAGTGACGCGCCCTGTCGGGGTATCGAACCAGACCGGTGCGGTCGGCGCATTCTCGCGCAGCATTTCCCGCACGATCCCGCCCTGGCGGGCGGAGAAATACAGCCTGACGCCAAGGGCTGCAGCCAGATGCCGCCCGTAATCGGGTACATGCGGCCAGTCAAAAACGTCCCCGTCATCGTCCACACGATGGTGCCACCACTCGATGCGTTGCGGCGCCACGCCCTTTTCAAGCAGGTGCAGCGTACTGGCGAGGGAATCCTTGCCAAAGGAACAGGCGATGATGACGTGATCATAACCCGCCAGGTCAGGTATCTCTCCGGGCTCCGGCACGACAGTTCCCTGGCGGGATAACAGGCCTGCGGTCACCATGGACATTCTCCTTGTCTGAATGTCTTCTGGCGGTCCGAAGGGATATCGCGGGTCAAACGCGGCGCGTGCGCCGGCATCGCAGGCCTGCGGAGCGGGACAAGAGCCACCGTTTGAGGCGCGATGGCCCTTCGGGCATATTTTTTCCTGTGCCTTCCTGCTTTTCCTATGCGTCCGCGTTCAGGTATTCGTGCAGATACCGGCGCAGCACCACGCAGGCTGAATGAGTGTCCCGCTCACCGTCATCCGCAAGGACACGATCCATCACTCTGGCGAGAACGGCGGCTGCCTCTCGGCCCGGGCTGAAAACAAGGGAAAACCCAAACTGTCCCTGCAGCACGCCGGTCCCGGCATCGTGGACCATGGCCACGATCTCGCCATGGACGACTTCCTCGACCTCGAGGTCCACTTCCTGACCGTCAGGCAGAATGGTGGTCCGGATCCCGTCAGAGTCCACACTGTCGGGGACCGCATCGAGGACGATCCGTGCAGCCGCCTGGGCGTCTGTCGCCGTGACCATGAAATCGCCAGCATCGGCTTCAAACAAGCGCTCAACCAGCGTGACACGAAAATCAGGCATTGCCGTCCTCCCTTAACAGGACAAATTCGCTCAGTGTCTTGGCTTCCCGCCATGGGCAGTGCCACACCATCACCTCCTTTCCGCAGATTTCGGTGACAGAGCCGCGCTCTCTCAGCCGGGCCAGCTCGGCCGACGTGACTCTGGGAACCGCCGTGAAAGCGGAAAATTCGACCACTGCCGCCTCCACGCTCTCATAGGGTCCCCGCCATCGGCGGGCCGCTGGCGGATAGATTTCAGGCGTCCGGATCAGAACCCCACCATCCGGGTGGAAGCCCAGTTCAACCACATACCTGCCGATCAGACGCTTTTCCGTCATGTATTCATGGGTCATCACGGTTCTCCTTCGCCGACGCAAGTGAACGCGTAACCTGACGTTCCGGATAAGCCCGGTTGGGGCGCATCGCAGAATTTCGCGGTCGACGTCCTGCCAGAGGCCGTTGCTGGCTCACCGCCCGACGTCACCACTGGGGGCGACGGGCCGTGAGCCAGAGCCGTACGGCGGCAACAGCCTCGCTCAGCTGAAGCCTACAAACTCAACATGCGTCCTGAGGAATTCTTCAGGTGTCTGCGATGGCGGAGCCAGACTTTCGGCCCTGCCGTGCGGCACCTCATCCCCCTGATCTGCCGCCAGGTCTGTGGGCGTGTCAGTCACTTCATCGAGCTCAATGCCCGTCGCGGCAGGATCATCGGTTCCCGGGCCACCAGTCCGCGCATCGGCATCCGCGTCGTCTTCCAACTCGGTCTCGTCGTCATGCGCCAGGTCCCCATCATCGTCATCCGCTTCGGATGGCGGGGCGAGCGCTTCCGCGAAGGTGGCGTTCAGCGCTGCGACATCGACCTGGAAACGCGCGGCAGGATGCACCCAGATCCCCTGCCCGACATGGTCCATCAGGGCGCGGCGCATTTCCTTGCCGGTATTGCGCGGCAGGATGCCTTCCGCCTTTATGGCCTTCGTGATGCCGGACTTGCTGAGCGTTTTCAGGAAGTTTTCATCCGCCATGGCAGGCAGATGGTCGTCCGCTTTCACGATATGGCCGACCAGGACACCCCAGTCGCCGCTATTCGTCGCGTTCTTCTCGCAGGACAGCACGGCTTTGAGCACGTCGACAGCAGCGCCACGCAGGACCGCCTCGTCCAGCGTCATCTCGCCATCCTGGAACAGTCCGGCGGCAGCCACGAGCCGGCGTGACGGACGGCGCTGCGGGTAGTGCGCGTTGGAATCCCCGTCCACCCGGACATTCTGCGCGTTGAGGGCCGCGATCATCAGCCCGACCAGGATCCATGGATCGGCAGAGCCCCGCATGCCGTCCAATGCGGCATGCAGCGCCTGGGTGCGGAAACTGCCGATCATGTCAAAACCGCGCCCCGAGATATCGGGCCGTTCCCGTGGCCCTTCGGGCAGGGCTTCAATGACGGCGGACGGCGTCACGCGACCCGCCGCCTCGCTGCCCGGCAGGACGCACCAGCCCTCGCGAACCTTCAGGCGATGATCGAGCCAGAAGAATTTCGTGGCGCCCTCGCGCTGCCAGTAGATCCGGACCATGCCGGGTTCGAAGACCGGCTCGCCGTTCTCGTCGCTCTGCAGGATCAGTGCGTCTTCAGGCGTGTTCTGACCCAGCCACTGGCGCTGCGCCTTCTCATAGGCGAAGCCGTCATCGGTATAACGGCCGTCCTTCCCGGCTTCACCGAACAGATCTTCCTGCCAGGCGATCCGGCAGCTTTTTGCAATGGCGTCATCAAACGAGGCCTCGATTGCATAAAAACGGTCCTGCCGCAGGGCTGACGCAATCCGGTCCCAATCGGGGATGGCAGCACCGGGTTCCCAATTTCCGTCGGGCTGTTGCTCGCCCTCATCTTCGCAGGCTTCGACATCCTCGGGCGGCGACGAGCCAACCGGAAACCCGAAATGGCCCCAGACCTGTTCCTGCAGCGCGGTGGACGCAAGGGCGATGCTCGCCAGTTCACGATTGCCGGGCCCCTTGCCCGCCTCGATCCACGCCAGAATCTCGGGTAGGATGGCAGACAGGCGGCCGATCTGCTTCAGCTGCACCGGTGTGAGCATCAGCGCCTTGCAGATCGCGGTGTCATTCCACTTTTTTTCCTCCCGAAGCCTGGCAACAACCCGCCACTGTTCAACCTGGGTCATGGGCTGACGGATCATGTTCTCCGATGCGGCACGCATCCGGTCCAGTTCCGCATCATCGCCTGCCACCGTCACCTGAATGGTTTTCAGGCCGGCCTTGACCGCGGCACGCCGGCGGCGATGCCCTGCAACGATCATCAGACCGTCAGGAGTTTCGCGGACCAAAGGCGGGTGGATGATCCCGACGGCCTTGACGTTCAGCGCCAGCTGGCGCTCTTCCGCCTCGTTGGGCGCGGATTTCCGCGGGTTTTCGGGGTTGTCGAGCAGGGTTTTCGGATCAACTTCGCGCAGTTCCATGGTTTTTACTCCGTGTTCTCAGGACGCCTTTCCTGATGCACTCCGGCGGCCAGCACCGGGCTGGCGGGGCAAGGGCGCCGCGCAGCGGCGGCACCGGACCCGCGCGCAGGCGGCGCAGACGCCGAGCACGGGGAGGCGCCCCCCCTTGCGGCGCCTGACCGGAGATGGCAGCCCTTCTCAGGCTGCCACCTCTTCTTCCTTCTCCCTGTCCTCGGTGTCGTCATGCGCCGGGTCTTCATCGGTCGCGGTCGCCGCCAGATCGTCTTCCAGCGCTTTCAGCTCAGCGCGCTTTTCATCAAGCATCGCCTGTTCCGCGAACGGCAGGCCCAGACGGGCGCGGTATGATGGCAGGCGACGCTGCGCTTCCTCCCGCATCCGGATTGCATCACGGAGCGCGTCATCAATCCGAAGCAGCGCATGCTCGAGGCGCGAGGCCAGCCCAAGGCCCTTCGTGTCGTCCTCGACGCCGATTTCAATGCGGCCTGAGCGCGCTTCCACAAACAGCATCACGTCGACCGCGCGCTTTTCGTAGTACACGCGACGGGCAGGCCCAGCTTCGCACATGACGGCGAACCCACCGATGCGTCCGAGGTTCCAGACGCCTGCCTCGCCGTTTTTCGCCGCCAGGCGGACCTGGGACAGGAGCCATGATCCGGCCTTCTCGCGCTCGCTGACATCCCCCTTGTCCCGACGCAGTACGAACGCATCCCCCTTCGTGGGCTGACGGCTGGCAATATCCGCCTCGATAAGCGGGATCTGGCGCTCCGCGCCCGCAATCTCACGCTCGGCCCGGTCGATGGCACGTTTTACGGCGAACTGGTCGTCATAATGGGCGGCCGCCAGTCTCTCGAGCCGCGCAAGATCGGCCTCCAGCCCGGCTTTGTGCATCAGCCGGGCATCGCCCGAGGCAAGCGCCTTGGCCATGGCGAACTGGTTTCCCCCTTCCCCGCCAATGTCCTCAATCCGCCGGATGGAACGGTCACCTGACATCGCAAGTCCAATAAAGCGCTGCTTGCGTTCGAGGAGCTGCCAGTTGGTCGCGTCAACGGAACCCTGCTGGGCGTAGGCGTAGAGTTCGATTTCCGCGTGCTGGTTGCCCTGCCGCTCGATGCGTCCCTCGCGCTGGATGATGTCGGAGACCAGCCACGGCACGTCGAGATGGTGCAGGGCCTTGAGGCGCTGCTGGGCGTTGACGCCGGTGCCCATGGTCGCCGTCGAGCCGATCAGGATCCGCTTGCGGCCGGCATTGAGATCACCGAACAGCTTCTGCTTCGCCGCACTCTTCCTGTAGTGCTGCATGAACGCGATTTCCGCGCGCGGCACGCCCAGGCGGATCAGTTCATCGCGGATCCACGTATAGGCGGAAAAACCGCGTGTCTCCATCGCGCTCTCGGTGCCCAGATCCGAAAAGATCATCTGCACCGCCCCCGGCAGGTCGTACGGCCGACCGGTTTCAGGATCGCTGTAACGGCTTTCCGATGTCTCCTGCCAGATCCGGAACACGTTCCCGATCATCAGGTTGAGCTTCGACGTGTCATCATTCGCGGCGAGAGGGGCGACGAAGCGCAGGTCGATCGCGGCATGACGGGCATCCGTGATGACGGACAGGAGGATGTCATCGCCCTTCTGGGGACGCCCCTGGCGTGCTTCGATGGCGTTGATGCGGGCCGCCAGCGTCTTCTGGTAGGCCCTGAAGTTATCGTTTGTCGGCGCGACAATAATCTCGCGACGCCCGCCCCGGATTGCTGGCAGATTCACGTACTGGCGCAGGTCATCGTGCTGCACGACATCCGCGAAGTCGCGATACATCGCCATGAGGTCGGCGACGTTGACGAACTCGGTGAAGCGCGTGACCGGCTTGTAAAGCCCGCTTGGCTGCAGTTCCAGTTCGGTACGGGTTTCGCCGAAATTGGCTGCCCAGGCATCGAATTCATGCAGGTAGCGCTTCTGCAGCGCCTCAAGATCCATATAGCGGCTGACCGTCCACATCTCGGCCAGCGTATTGGTGATCGGGGAGCCGGACGCCATGATCAGCGGGCGTTCCGGATTTTTTGCCGCCAGGTAGCGCGTCTTCACGAAGAGATCCCAGGCCCGCTGCGAGCCGTTCGGATCGACCCCCTTGAGGTCGGACTGGTTGGTTGCAAAACTCAGCTTCCGGAACTGCTGCGCCTCGTCGACGAGGATCTGGTCGATGCCGATCTCTCCCAGATGCACGAGATCGTCCTTGCGAGCGGAAAGGCCTTCCAGCTTCGCCTGCATCTTCTCCTTCATGCTCTCGACCCGCTTGCGCGACAGGCGATCGGCCGCGTCGACGCTTTCCAGCACTTCCTCGTAAGACGCGATCTGCGCCTCGATCATCTGGCGTTCGAAATCCCCCTCCACCGGGATGAACCTGAATGCGTCATGCGTGATTATGATCGCGTCCCAGTTTCCGGTCGCGGCCCGGGCAAGGAACCGCTGGCGCTTTGCTTTCACGAAGTTCGTCTCGTCGGCGACGAGGATCCGCGCGGTCGGGTAGAGCATAAGGAATTCGCGGGCCATCTGGGCGAGACAGTGACCGGGGACGGCGATCATCGCCTTGCTGACCAGGCCAAGCCGCTTCTGCTCCATGACGGCCGCAACCATCGAGAAGGTCTTTCCGGAGCCGACCGCGTGCGCGATATACGTGCCGCCTGCCGCGATGATCCGCCAGATGACCCGTTTCTGGTGCGGGCGCAGGCTGATCGTGGTGCTTGCACCGGGCAGGCGCAGATGGGAGCCATCAAACGCGCGTGCAACCAGGTTGTTGTAGGTATCGTTATACAGCCGGACCAGCCGCTCGGCCCGATCGCCATCCTGCCAGACCCATGTCTCGAACGCACGCCTGATCGCCGCCAGTTTTTCCTTTGCGGCTTCCGTCTCCTGTGTGTTCAGTTCGCGGTGCTCATTGCCATCGCCATCACGCCAGACATCCCATATTTTTGGCGATGCCTGTGTCAGGGCATCTTCCAGCAGTTCGCCGGCATGTCGCCGTTCCGTTCCCCAGACTGACGTAGCCTCGGCCTTGCCCATGAACGCCCGTTTCTCCACGGTCCAGCAGGCGACCGCAGGCGCGTGATAGATGACCGTTTCGACTCCGAGCACTTCGGCGGTAAAGGCGATGATGTCGCTGACCGGCAACCAGGGAGCGCCAAGGCGCGCGGTGATCTCCGACGGACGCAGATCGGCTGGCTGGACGGCTTCCAGCGCCGTGACGTTCCGGGCGTAGCGCCCATCGATCCGGGCTGCATCGCGTGCCTCTTCCAGCTTGGTCCGCACGGCGCCGGAGAGCATTTCATCAGCCGTGACCCAGACATCGCGACCATCTACGCTTCGTACAGGATCGAGATAAACCGCATCCCCCAGTGCGGCCGCGACCTCAGCTTCGGACTGTCCCATGAGTTCCGCGATCCGCGGCATTTCCACGCCGCCTGTTTCATGCAGGCAGACGGCCAGGGCGTCGTGGGCGGAATGGATCTCGGGTTCGACAGGCGCATGAATGACCCGCTCCGAGAAAATTGGTCCCATCCGGCCTTTCTGTGTCGCCTCGTCGTATTCTTCGATGGACGAGACCAGCCAGACGTCGGGATCATCATAAAATGGCGTCAGGTTCGGTCGCCGCTGGGTTTCGTTTTCGACCCCGGTTTCTGGATCGATCCGGACCGTCACATTCATCAGGTTGATCGGGCCAAACTGTCGGACAAAGCTGAAATAGGCACGCTTCAGATCACCCTGCAGGCGTCCATAGGGCAGGTTCTCCATCTGCGCTCGCAGCACCGCGCGTGCCGCATCCCGGACGGGTATCAGCGCGGCAATGATCCGGGCATGCTTCTGGAAGAGGCCATCCTTCTGATCCCCCTTCCTGATGGCGACCGTGGTGGCCTGTCCGTCGCAGATCTGCTGCAGGACGCCTTTCGTGACGAAGTAGGAGCCCTCTTTCAGTTGGGCGCCATCGGCAGCCGTGCCGACCAGCACACCGGCTCCCGCCGGCCGGACAATGCGCTGGTCCAGGGGTTCCGGAAAGCGCACGTCCTGCCCGATCCGGCTCAGGGCCTGGGGTAACATCACATCGAGCCTACCGTCGGCACGCGCGTCGCATGTGTAATCGGGACCGAACTGGGTGGTGGTCCAGCCGTGACGGCCAAGCACCTGCTCCGGATGGTCGAGGAAGTAGCGATTGACGAGGAGCGGACCGTTACCCTGGTTGCTATCCGCAAGGGCGCCGGTTTCCAGCCAGGTCTCATCATCGGCCATGTCGCCGATCATGCGCTTGCGTAACACCAGTACGTCCACCACCACGTCCGTGCCGGCGTCATCGCGCATTGCTCCGGCCGGGAGCCGGACTGCCCCCACGAGGTCAGCCATGTCGGCAATGGTCCGGCGCGCGGTGCTGTCGGTCTTGTCCAGCGTATGGCGGGACGTCACGAAAATTGCGATGCCGCCTGGGCGGAGTGCTTCGACGGATCGGGCGATAAAAAAGTCATGCAGGCTCAGGCCAAGCCGTCCCAGACCTTCCGGGCCACGCACGGTGCGATTGGAAAAGGGTGGATTACCGATCGTAAGGTCATACCCGTCTGCGAGCTTCACTGTCGTGAAATCCTCGCTGCGGATCCACTGGTTCGGATAGAGCCTGCGCGCAATCCTTGCCGTAATCAGATCATTCTCGATCCCGGTAAAGGCGATGCGTCCCTCGAGCCTTTCCGGTCGGGCCGCGATGAAGAGACCGGTCCCACAGCCGGGTTCAAGCACGGAACCGCCTCTGAAGCCCATCTGCAGCACTTTGTTCCAGAGCGCGTGCACGATCAGTTCAGGCGTAAAATGCGCATATTGTGTCGCGCGCTTCAGTCCTGCCCTTTCAACGTCTGTTGTGGAGGCATGGATCGCCTCGCCAATCTCTTCCCAGCCTGGGCGGGGGCTATCGCTCCCGGATGGAAACAGGTTGTTCGCCAGTTCTCCAGCTCCAAAGCCGATGAAGCGTGACAGGACGATCTGTTCGGGGGACGAAGCGTTTCGGTCTGCTTCTTCGATCTCCTTGAGCAGCGCGATTGCCAGTGTATTGTCACGGGCCCGCTGTTTCCAGATGTCAGCGAGGCCTCGGTCGGCCACCATATGAAAGTCGATCTTGGGAAGGACCATTGCGGCCGGTGTGGCGGGCGGGACGGGGGACGCGCCGTCTTCGCCTTCAAGTTCGCCCCAGAAAAGGTCGTTCTGGGTATCTGCGAGAGCGGTTGTGCCGAAGAGGTTGAGCTGGAACGACATGGCCGTGCTCCGTACAAACGCCGGAGCCCGGCACTGCTTCTGCAGGCCGGGATGTTTCCGGGTCAGGTTTTCGGGATGTCAGGAACGGGCGTGCTAATCAGGTTGTGTCGCCTGATTACTCTTTCCTTCAGCTCTTATTGCGACCGGGTCGGGCAGTGCGGGGCAAGGGTGCCGCGTAGCGGCAGCACCGGACCCGCGCGCAGGCGACGCAGACGCCGAGCACGGGGAGGAGCTACCCCTTGCGGCGTGCTGGTCGATCTGGTGCAGTTTTGTCTTATTTAGACCTTTTTTTGGCCGTTCCTCTTCGGCAAACAATGGGCAATCGGCTCAAAGCTCTAGCGCTCCCGACCATAGGTAATCTAACTGTATCCCCAGACGATACGTCCTGCGCAAGCAACGCACCAAATCAACAGACAAAAGCGTTTTACGCGGTAAAAATTTTACGGCGTAAAAGATTTGGAACTCTTCTCTTGTATTCAGAAAGCTGTCCTGTAAAAACTCCTTCTATACGGTGGCGGTCCGCGGAACTCCTGCATCGATAAGGTCCCAATGACAAAACATCCCTCTCCATCAAAACAATCCATCGTGATGCTATCATCGCCAAAGGGTGGTGTTGGAAAATCGTCGTTATCTCGGAATATACTTGTTTTAGCTGCTCAATCTGGCAGACAAGTATTAGGACTGGATATGGATAAACAGGCAACTCTAGCCACATGGGCGGAACGCAGGGAACGCGTCCGTGCGAGTATTCCGGCCGTGTCCCATATTCCTGTACATCGCGCGTCCCTTGATGACTGGCGATCCACCCTGAAAATGGCGAGGCAATCCTCGGCCGATTTTATTGTCATCGACACGCCGCCCTCGATCGAAATCAACATGACAGCAATCTTGGGCTTGTGTGAAAGTTCTGATTTTGTTCTGGTTCCATGCCAGCAAAGCCAAGACGATTTAGACAGCGTGATACCGTGGATGCGCCATTTGAAACAGAGCGGTGCGAAAGCAGCGTTCATCATTAATCGGGCGAATATTCGAACTCGTTCCTACGCGACTATCCGCTCCAAATTGCTAAATGTCGGACCCGTGTGTCCCGTAGAAATCGCCCAAGCAGAGGAAATATCACTCGCAAATGGTAAAGGGTTAGGCGTCATGGATCTAAGTCGGCCCAAAAACGCGGAAGCGTTTGGCGCACTCTGGTCATACTTGCGACAGGAGTTGGACCTGTGAGCAAAGCCAATTCGACGCGCGGCATCTCGCTGCGAGCCTTGCAGGGCCTTGATGCTGACGAAATACAGCCATCTGATGCGCGTCCTAGCGAGCTACATGAACTCACCACCGTATCTTCTGAAACCCTGGAGACAATTGCATCAGTATTTTCCGGAACGGACCTTGCGAAGGACGAGGGCCGCATCCGGATCATTCTTGATACCCAGCGCGCCGTAACATCTGCGTGGGAAAAGGCTGCGCGTTCCTTTCTGGAAATCGGCCGAGCATTAAATACGCTAGAAAATGCACTTTTTTCGAGAGAAGAAAAAAACCGTCTTAAAGCCAGTTTCGAACGCTTTTTCCCTTTCTCCGAACCGGTGGCCTCCCAGTTGCGTCGGATCGCAAGCATGGTGGATAGTGGCCGAATTAGCGAGACGTTACTACCGGGTTCATATAGTGCAGCGTATCAGCTGACTTTACTGGGACCAGAGGAACTTGAAGCGGCGCGCGA
This sequence comes from Komagataeibacter xylinus, assembly GCF_004302915.1. Taxonomy (GTDB): domain Bacteria; phylum Pseudomonadota; class Alphaproteobacteria; order Acetobacterales; family Acetobacteraceae; genus Komagataeibacter; species Komagataeibacter xylinus_C. The sequence goes on from NZ_QQBI01000055.1 coordinate 11,299, forward strand.
GAAGGGCCTCGTCGGACCCAGCGCGTCTCGTTCTGCAATCATAGCATTCCGAAAGTCAATCAAGCGGCCTGCATCTCATGTTGATTTTGCCGCGCTCGTAACAGAGGCGCGGCGCCTTAGATCCACTAGGCGCCAAATGCTGGAACAGCTTGTTGCCATCCGAAAGCGCTTACGTGAAATCGATGAACTTATCGGTGACGAGTAAAAGTTCCGAGAGAGCATTAGGAGGCCAACCCCTGCATCTATTACGGGATCGGCAACGCGACCTTCTACACAAGACGATCGAAATACGGTGGGCTGGAGGTCTCGAAGCTTGAGGAGCAGCAAGTAGGAAACTCGTGAGACGCCCGGCATTACGGCATAATGCTCTGACCAAGGCGGTGTCCAAACGGGATTACTTCTGTGGTTGCCGTCCGTTATGCAAGAGTTTTCTGACCCATATTGACGTGTGATCGTGTGCGGTCTTCTGTAAGG
>NZ_QQBI01000056.1 GCF_004302915.1 Komagataeibacter xylinus
GGAATGTTCCCTGTCCCCGAAGTGGTCCGGTCTTTGGAGCAGGAGGCAGCCTGTTCAATCCGGCATCTTTCAGAATACGCCAGATGTTGTCCCGGTTCAGATGCGGCAGGAAATGCCGCACGACAAAGGTCAGGTCATCCAGGCCAAAACCGGTAGAACGCCGAAGCTGACAGACAATGGCGCGCTCTTCCTCCGAGGCTTTCCAGGCCAGTTTCCGAGGACGGCTGCTGCGGTCCTGGCAGGCGTCTGAACCACGCCTACGCCACTTGCGGACAGTTTCCTCGCTGATCCCGTAGCGTCTGGCGAGCACGGATGTCGATTCCGATGAGCGGGCTATGTCAGCCCGGACGGCCGGTGTCGTGCGTGCCTGTGGATGGATCTGAAGCATCATTCAGTCTCCCTGGAAACGGAAGAAAACCATGAAGAGTAACGCGGTATTGCCCACCCTACATCATCCCAATGACGTCTCGCAACCTGACAGCTAGGCTCAGGACTCATAGCCAGAACAAGACGGTTGCGGCGAGGCAGACTGCCGAGAAGAAGACGGTCGGGCATCTGTCATAGCGTGTTGCGACCCGTCTCCAGTCCTTGAGCCTGCCGAACATGATCTCGATACGGTGGCGTCTTTTGTATTTCCGTTTGTCGTATTTGACCGGTTTTGCACGAGATTTTCGACCAGGAATACAGGGTTTGATCCCTTTCTCCTCCAGGGCCTCTCTGAACCAGTCAGCGTCATAGCCCCGGTCTGCCAGCATCCATTCGGCTGGTGGCAGACTGTCCAGAAGGGCAGCGGCACCAGTATAATCACTGATCTGACCTGCTGTCACCGAGCGGACGTCCGTTCCGGTCGGTGACAGCATGCAGCTTCGTATTCATCCCGCCTTTGGTCCGCCCGATCAAACGGCCTGAGCCCCCTTTTTTAACCGCAGGCTCGAAGCCGTGCGATGTGCCTTGAGATAGGTCGCATCAATCATGATTGTCTGAGGCTCTGCCTTGCCAGTAGCCAGTCCCTCCATCATGCGGATGAATACCCCCATAGCGTTCCAGCGCTTCCAGCGGTTGTAGAGCGTCTTGTGTGGACCGTATTCCCGGGGCGCATCACGCCAGCGCAGACCATTTCTGTTCACGAAAATGATCCCGCTCAACACACGACGATCATCAACGCGAGGTTTGCCATGGCTCTTCGGGAAAAAGGGCCGCAGACGATCCATCTGCTCCTCCGTCAACCAATACAGGTCACTCATCTTCAGTCTCCTCACAGAGGCTGAATCAGATTTCCGCAATCATATCAATGGGTCCTGAGCCTACCAAGCATGCTTTTGACGCGGAATTCAGATGAAGGTTGACGAAATACCTTCTACGGCGTGTCGTCAGTCAAGAAGGATAATGATTGAAGCGAAGCGGTTGCCCGCTGCATCGTTCTATTGCGTTTTGGCGGTATGACCGGGGTAATCCCGCGCTCTGTCGATCGGTCGATCAACCTGTCTGCATCATGCGCCCTGTCGACAAGGAAGGCATCTGGGTCCATGTTTTCCAGCATCGGTTCCGCCCGGTTGGTATCCGCATTCTTTCCCGATGTGATGTCAATCTCCACCGGGTTACTCAGGGCATCGCAAATGGCATGGATCTTTGTAGTCAATCCGCCCCAGGATCGTCCGATGGCCTGACGCGATGAGATCGTGGCCTTCCTGACACGCAAATGGAACGTAGAGCACGAATACCGCCTGATCAAGAAACTCTGGGGTTTCCGCAATAACCGCATGGCTGTCCGTTTTGCCTATGAATGGCATGATGATGCGGGTCGATGGTTCCGGTCTTACGGCAATGAACTGTGGGAATTCGATACCGCCGGGCTTATGCGCCGCCGGGTCGCATCGATCAATGACCTGCCGATAGAGGCCGGAGACCGACTGTTCCATTGGCCTGCGGGAAGACGCCCCGACGATCATCCGGGGCTGTCCGACCTTGAACTTTAATGTCCTGAAGAAATTGCTCCCGCCGAAGTTCTTTCATGATTCTGATCCTTACCATCCCTGTTCGGTGGGCAGAACGAACAGTTCTGCGACATCCATGCGGGATGGTGCGTTCAGGGCAAACAGGATTGTATCAGCGATGTCCTCGCCATCCAGATAGGTCATGGACGCCGCCAGGTCATCCATCTGCCTGCGGTAAGTGGCATCCGTAATCTGCTCGTACAGTTCCGACTTCAAGGCACCCGGTTGGATGCAGGTGACGCGGATATTGTGCTTTGGCCCGATCTCCATCCTGAGTCCATCGGAAAATGCCGCGACGGCGGCCTTGGTGGCGCAATAGACGGCTAGGCCGGTAAAGACTTTCCGGCCCGCAATCGAGGACATGTTGAAGATATGGCCCGAATGCTGTGCGATCATCTGTGGAAGAACCGCCGCCGTTGCATTGAGGACACCGGACACGTTTACGTCCACCATACGCTGCCATTCGTCCACTTTCAGGCTGTCAACGTTGGACAGGGGCATCAGGCCCGCATTGTTGACCAACACGTCAATCCTGCCGAACTGGGTGATAAGCGCATCTGCTGCAGCCTTGCATGACGTCAGATCCGTAACGTCGGTTGGAAGGGCAACGGCTTTGCCGCCTGCCCCGGTGATTTCCGTCGCCAGCGCGTCCAGACGGTCCTTGCGCCGTGCTGCCAGACCGACAATCGCCCCCTCTGTTGCAAGTTTGCGTGCTGTTGCAGCGCCTATCCCGCTGGAGGCTCCGGTAACAAGGGCGACCTTACCTCTGATACTCATGATAATCTTCACCTATTCCGTTTAAAAAAGAACGAGAAAACAGGTAAAGACCAAGGCAGATGGTTTCTGTCGTCCTCTTGCTAAAACCATTGTGATTTTGCGTTTTTGTGAGTTGGGCTGGACAATTCACGGCACGCCTGAAAGGGAAACCGGATGCCTTACCCGCATCGTTCTTCGCTGCATGCCGCCTGTTATGCCCTCGAGGACCGTATTCCGGGCCGGAAGATCGGGCAAAGCCAAGGAGGGGCATGGAAAGAGGCCGAGGCACAGATATTCCGCCGGCCGCAACACGAGGATGAAGTGCTGGTCCCGGCCGTGGCCGAGCCCTTGCTGGTCTGGATCATCTCGGGAGAAGCGCAGATCGAGGAACGAGAACTGACCGGTGAATGGACGAAAAGTGAGGTCGGATCCGGATCATTCTTCCTGACACAGACCAATGCGCCTTACCTCATGCGCTGGCAGGCCGATCCGGACCGTCCGTTTGAAGTCCTGCATCTTTATCTGGGCCTTACTCTGGTCAACCGGGCTGCCCAATCGTTGGGGCTTAATTCGTCCCGGCTCTCCATGCGCGACATTTCCGGTGTTCAGGATGCATTCATCTCTGGCGTCATGACAGGTCTGACAGCCGAGATCCAGACACCTCATTCGGCCAGTTCGCTATTTGTGAATGGACTTCTGGAAAGTCTGACCGTCCATCTTCTGCGTCATTATGCCCAGACACAGCCTTCGCCCACACCCAGACCCGCACAACTGCCAGCGTGGAAGCTGCGCAAGGCGCTGGATCATATGGAGGCCCATCTCGCCGAACCGTTCGATCTCGATTTTCTGGCCGGGTTGTGCGGGATGAGCCGGTTTCATTTCAGCCGGTCATTTCACAACACCATGGGGCAAAGCCCGTCACGCTGGTTTATCCGACGGCGTGTGGAACATGCGAAAAACCTTCTATCGCAGACCAACAGGTCCATCATCGAGATTGCCCTGACCAGCGGCTATGAGAGTGCGAGCCATTTTGCACAGATGTTTCACAGGGAAACCGGCATCAGCCCACGCGACTACAGGAAGCTATGACATCATCGGAATGGATATGACTGTCAAACGGGGATGCAGCGAAAGAAGATGCCGCGCGCCAGACAAGCGGGGTAAATGACTACACCCTGATGGCCAAATCGCTGCTCCCGCCATCAACCAAAATTGTCGTCACGCCTCTGCGCGAGCGGGTTTGCAAGAGCGGGATCTGTCGCATTGGTCTTCAGCAAGCCCCTCCTCCTTTTCGCCTATTTCCCGTGTATTTCTTGCGACACATCGCGCTGTCCTTTTCCCGACGATCTGCGGGACAGAAAACGCGCCAAAGCTGGCCCGGTGACCAGAACACAGAAAAACCGGGCGACCTGCATGGCAATGACGAAAGGCATGTCCACTTTTGTGGTCGAGGCGATAATGGAGACGGAATCAGCTCCACCAGGGCTGGTTGCAAGATAAGCCGTCAGCAGATCCACATGCGCCAGCCGGGCAAGTATCAATGCAAAGCCGCCACACACCGCAATCAGCGCGAGGATGGAACCCAGCACGCGTGGAAAGACACGTCCGGCATAAGCCAGCACGTCTGGCGTAAACCGCATGCCGATGCCCCACCCGACCAGGACATAGGCCGCGACCAGCAGAAAATGCGGCTGTTCGATCGGCAGATGAGCACCAAGCCTCGCGGCCATCCCGATCCCCATGGGCACAAGCAGTCCCCCGGCCGGCACGCGCAGACGGGTTCCCACGGCGCTCCCTGCCAGTGCGATCACCAGCGCCAGTAAAGCCCCCTGCCATGAGAGGGTCTGTGCCACGACCAGCGGGGCGGACGGCGTTCCGGCTACGCGCGCAACAACAGCCGCAATGACGGCGCAGCAGGCCACGCGCAGATATTGCATGAAGGCGACGAGCCGCATATCCGCCCCGTATGATTCCGCCATCAGGGTCATGACCGTGGCCGCACCGGGTGATGAACCCCAGATCGCGGTATTGCCGGGTAGCAGGCGCGAGCGTGTCAGCAGCCAGCCGAGAAGGGCTGCCGCAGACAGGGTAGAAAACGTACCGGCAACAAAGACCGGCCAGCTGGCTGCCATTTCGTGAAAGATCGAGGCTGAAAGATAGCTGGCGATCATGACCCCGACCACGCCCTGTGCGCCGAGAAAGGCCCAGCGGGGAATACGGACCGCACTACCCCGTGTGGCCAGTACGACCGCCGCCCCCAGTGGTCCCAGCAGCGGCGCGGCCGGCAGGCGTAAGACGGCCAGAAGCATACCGAAAACCAGCGAAAGCAGCGCCAGTAAGCCCCATCGCCCGGTCAGCAGCCACGCTGATGGCCCCACCCTCACCGCTTAACCGCCAAACACGATTGTATCGGAAGGCAGCACGCGTGCAATCCGCGGGAGGATCGAGCGGACGGAAACATCATGAAGGTCTGCTGACAGGCTAGTGCAGAGATCTTCGGCGATGACAATATGGTAGCCAAGTTCCCAGCCGTGCCGTGCGGTGGATTCAACCCCGAAATTCGTAGCAATACCGCCCAGCACGACCGTCCGGATGCCCCGCCTGCGGAATTGCAGGTCAAGTTCCGTGCCGGTAAATGCCCCCCACTGATGTTTGGTGATGACGATATCGCCGGGTGCTGCCAGCCCATCGGCCAGGTGCGCCCAGTCCGTTGGCAGGCCGCCTTCCGGCGGGCTTAAGGGCTGGTCGGCCAGACCCGGTGGCGCGTCGGCAAAGTCAGGTGCAAACGCGACCCGAACCAGTACGACCGTAGCACCTTCATCCCGGAAGCGAGCAGCAAGCGATTTACCGCTCTCCAGCACCTGCGACGATGGCCGCGGGGCGGTTGGCAGGGCAAGTATGCCATTCTGCAGGTCAATGAGGACAAGGGCTGTGGTTCGCGGGTCAAATCTGTTCACGGATCGGCGCCTTCCGGGATCTGGATACATGGTCGGGTCAAACATCGACCGGCAATGGAAAATCGGTTATGCGAGGACTGTCTCGCATAAAAGAAAGTTGAGGGTACCCTCGCATTATGTCAAGCCCGCCCCGTTCATCACCACTCGCGCCCAAGCGGCAGCGCGGACGCGACCGCGTTGAAGCGATCCTTACGGCCGCGACAACGGTCTTTGGCGAGAAATCTTACGAGGCGGCGACAATGACCGAGATCGCTGCCCGCGCCAGCACGGCAATCGGTTCGCTCTACCGTTTTTTCCCGACCAAGGACGTGCTGGCCGCCGCAGTGCTCGAACGCTACGGCGCGCGGCTCCTGCATGCCCTGGATGAGTTGGTCGACCGCGATCCGCCGCTGTCGCCACGTGATGCAGCAGAAGGACTGCTGGACATCATCCAGCGTCTGCGGACGGAACGCTCAGTCGTCCTTTCCCTGCTCGACAGCGGGATTACCCTGCCAGATGGGACAGGAACGCTCCGCAAGGCGCTGATCGGGCGCATGAGCCAGTTATTGTCACGGCTGGGTGGTTCTCCGGGTCCACATGACGAACGGGCCGTGATGCTGCTGCATCTGGTCAAGGCGATCTTTGCCCTGCCACAGGATCTTTCGGTCCCCCGCCCGGCCCAGGACAAGGAAGCCATTACGATGCTGCGGCTCTATCTGGAACATGCGGTCGCCTCCCGCTCATCCGGGTCAGAGGTCGCTCCGTAACCTCTGAATCCGCACACAGCCGATCGATATCTTCAGCGATCGCGTCATCTGGATTGAACGGGTCTGCTTTTCAAAGCATAACTGACTATAATGCGGTGAAAATCGAGCTTTGACTCTCCAACTGTTTCGCGAAGGTCAGAGAAACGCATCAAGCCGATGCAGCAGTTCTGCCGGTGCTTCTTCCTGCGGACTATGACCACAGTCGATCGCGTATCCCCGCACGTCCACGGCTTTTTCGCGCCATGTCTCGACAACGTCATATAGCGCGCCCACGGTGCCACGTGCACCCCACAGAGCCAGTAATGGGACCTCAATCCGCCTGTCTGCATCAGTCGCATCATGGACCAGATCGATGCCTGCTGCAGCGCGGTAGTCTTCGCATGCTGCATGACGCATTGCCGGGTCGGCGTAGCATCGACGATATTCGGCCATGACACGCGGATCGACCGATCCTGGTATCTTGATCTGTCCTGCAATGTGGCTTTCGAGAAAAAAGTCCGGATCCCCGCTGATCAGCCTTTCAGGCAAGGGGGCGGGCTGGATCAGAAAAAACCACCAGAAATAGCGTCGGGCGAATTCCATATTGGTCCGGGCATACATCGTTGCTGTCGGTGCGATATCGATCAGCACCAGTTTTTCCACCGACTGCGGCGCATCCAGCGCCATGCGGTGCGCCACCCGTCCGCCCCGGTCATGCCCGACAACCATGAACCGTTCAAATCCAAGCTGGTGCATGACGCCAACCTGATCAGCCGCCATGGCCCGCTTGGAATAGTTGGCGTGATCCGCCCCACCTTCAGGCTTGGCGCTATCGCCATATCCCCGCAGATCTGGGGCCACGATGGTAAATCGTTTCGCCAGTGCGGGCGCAACCTTGTGCCAGGTCAGATGCATCTGCGGATGACCATGCAGCATGAGCAGCGGCGGTCCGTTTCCGCCGGTAGCCGTGCGGATCCGCACGCCATTCACCTCGATATCCCGCCAGCTAAAGCCCGGCAATAAATCGGGGAATTTCCTGATTGCGGTCATGCTTTCACCTGCATTCGTCCAGTGGCACACAGCAAAAAAGCAGAATATCAGGAAACCAGTATTTCCCCTGATGAAGACCTGTTGATTATCTCCCTGCCGCGACTCACAACGGCGTCACTGGGTAGATCAGTTGGGATATCCGAGAGGGTCGATTCGCAGAGCCTGCGGAAATAGACAGGGCTATGTCACGCGTGATCACAGACGTCAGCCCCCAGTGTAACCACAACATCCAGATGAGGACTTTGGCGGGCGTAGCCCACGCCACGACATTATCCCGAGAGACCGTAAAACGTACATCGACGGAGCCAGCATCTCAGCGCGCTACCCGACCAAGTGAAAGTTCTGAACACCTGTTCCAGCCTACATTCCCGCCAGAGTCCTCATGGAGTTTCTTTCAGAGGCAAAAACTGAGGACTCTGGCGGGAACATGCGACGCGCAAGGTTAATTTCTGAGATATGCCAGAAATCTGGAGCCGAAACAGATCGCAAAACGGCCCTCGAAGTGAGGACTCTAGCGGGGTTTTGTGCGCCAAAAACAGGTTTATCCGCCGAACATCAAGGAAAATCGGGCTGTTAGAAGCCTCCTAACCTGAAAATTTCTCAGTTTTGAGGACTTTGACGGGGCGCCAAATTAGCGCTATCTGCAAATCGAGGACTCTGACGGGAAACTTGATGCCCTCAGAGATACCGATTCGCTACACCTCCCTTTTGCGAGGTGACCAACAGGGTACTGAGGACTGTAGCGGAAAAACTGAGGACTCTAGCGACACGTGCTTACGGAGCAAGCACGATTCGCATAAGTTATCCCGAGGACACTAACGGGACAAACTAATATTAGAATACAATTAGTTTTAACTAGTATTAGATCCCGCTACAGTCCTCAGAGACATTCTGAACAAATCCGTGCATCATGGACGCAGAATCGAGCCAACATACATATGCCTAGGGGAGCCATGATGGCGGAAGTGCATGACTTGCTTCAGGAGCATGGTCGACAGCATGTACTCCAGCTAGACATGGACCGCCGCGTCGTTGATGCGGCCGCCGCATATCTGACGGACGAAGATGCCGGACTAGGTTTCATGTATAGCGGCTGGGCACAAGCACCGCTCCCACATAAAAAACAACCCGACTCTGCACCTTGGCAAGTTCGCACCGACAGAGTTACCCTTCTCGTAGAACCAGGTCGACGAACGCTTCCGAATGGGGAACTTCAATGGATTGGTGTCCCATACGGAAGTCGAGCCAGACTTATACTGCTATATCTGCAAACCGAGGCTCTAAGAACCCAGAGTCGCGAAATTGAGCTCGGAAAGTCGCTTCGCGACTGGCTTAAGAAGATGAACATCTCTCCTGGCGGCAAAACGATAGCCGACGTAAGAGAGCAGGCACTCCGCATCACGCGCTGTCGTCTCACTTTCGAGGTCCAACAAGCAGGAAAGTCAGCATTAGTCCAACAACTTATAGTCGATAAGGCACTGTTTACGGAAGATGGCGAGGACTCTAGCGGGGGACAGCTTTTAGCGCGGACGAAGCTAAGTGAAACATTCTACGATCAGCTTCGTCGACATCCTGTTCCTATCCAGGAATCCGCAATTCGAGCGATCAGTAAACACTCGATGGCTTTAGACATATATTGCTGGCTTGCATATCGGCTGCATGTCCTCCAGAAGGACACGCCAATCACTTGGAAGGGTCTTCACGCCCAGTTCGGCGCTGGCGTAAAACGCCTAGACCATTTCCGTGATACCTTCTGCGCTCAACTCAACTTGGCGCTAGCAGTATATCCAGAGGCGGTAGTCAAACTGAGTGCTGTAGGTCTGACATTAGTTCCCTCACCTCCACCTGTTGAGCCAAAACGCACGGTAGTCACGTTTCCTAGGTCCCGCTAAAGTCCTCACTCAAAGTAGACGATGAAAACATCTGCGTCGCATAGAGGCAAATCAGTAGACTAATTGCGGACGAACAGTCGACGGACCCGCTATTTGTCGACAAGGTTCGGGATATTGTCGGTCTTTACATGTCGCCACCGAACCGCGCGATCGTGCTGTGCGTCGACGAGAAATCCCAGATCCAGGCGCTAGACCGCGAACAGCCCGTCCTGCCCATGGTACCGGGCGTGCCGGAACCACGTACCCATACCTATCTCCGGAACGGTACGACGTCGCTGTTTGCAGCCCTCGACATCGCAACAGGTGCGGTAATCGGCAAATGCTACAAACGTCATCGTACCATGGAATTTCTCGATTTCCTGAAACGTATCGCCGCCGAGATCCCTGATGACCGGGATGTTCATCTCGTGATGGATAACTACGCCACACATAAAACGACCACGATCAAGACGTGGCTCGCCCGCCGCCCGCATTGGCATGTTCACTTCACGCCCACCTCGGCTTCCTGGATCAATCAGGTAGAGCGCTGGTTCGCCGAACTGACGCGCAAGCAATTCCAACGCGGCGTGCATCGGTCAACAACTGCACTCGAAGCCGACATCACAACTTTTATCGATGCACATAACAAAAACCCACGGTCGTATCGGTGGGTCAAATCAGCCGACCAGATCCTCGCCTCGGTGAAGCGCTTTTGTCATAAGACAATGAGCCGAACTTCAGATTCAGGTGACTAGTACTAGGCACTCTCGCGTGTAGTCGTCCTCAACGGTCAGCACGCGGAAGCGACATCCGTTGTCCAGCGCTAATTAGGACCGTCGGGCACCGGCGTCGGCGAGTAGGTGCCCATTTCCTGTTTCAGGACACCACACTAATGGACCGACAACCCTTCCTTGCGATACAACCGGAACAGCTTTTTGTGGATCAGGATTACTCCTTCGCATTCCAGAAAGATGTGCCGACCCTGATAGGGAAACTGGCATCGTTCGCCCGCAAGGTGGCGCGGTAGGCCGCGCACCTCGGTATCGCATGGACGGTACGACGCATAGCGCTACGTCCTCGGGTCGACGGTGATGCGACTACAGGCCCGCCCCCGCCGTTGCGAGATGGGGTGGTTGCCGTCCTCCCCGCACGGCATCGCAATGTGCCAGAATGGTCGTTGGAAGAAACGACTGCG
>NZ_QQBI01000057.1 GCF_004302915.1 Komagataeibacter xylinus
CGCGGGGTGGAGCAGCCCGGTAGCTCGTCAGGCTCATAACCTGAAGGCCGCAGGTTCAAATCCTGCCCCCGCAACCACTGATACCGACACTCCCGTGAGCCCAGCTCCGGGAGTGTTCGTGTTTTCAGCCTTTCCAACGGCTTGCCGCTCGATCCAGTTCAGGATCGTGCCCAGTTCCCCATACAGCATCGCGTCGATCTCGCCCCGGTTCGGGCCGGGAGTGAGCACGACCTTCTCGATCAGTGCTCGCAGCGCCTCGGCGGCTTCCAGCCGTTCCTCGGGGCGGTTGAGGGCGTCGGTCAGACGGCCGACCTTGCGTGCATAGATCGCCGAAGCACTGGGCAGCAGGTCCGGTACATCGTCGGGGACGTCGGAGAGCAGGTTTGTCAGCTCGGCCTTGCGGGCTTCGAGCGTGTCCATCTCCGCCTTCATGCTGGGATGGAACATGCCCTCCTTGATAGCCTCAATGATGCCCCGGATCTGCTTCTCGACCTTCACCTGTTCCACCTGCCAGACATCGGCGTTGGAGCGGCGCTCGCGATTGAGGCGGTTGGTCTCCTCGACATAGGCACGCATCGCCTCGGCCGCGATCTCGGGTGTCATCATCCGGTCCTTGAGGCCGGAGAGCACCCGGCGTTCCAGATCGGGGCGGGGGATCGTCCGGCTGTTGGTGCAGGAACCATTGGTGACATGGCCTGAACAGGCAAAGCGGTCGGAGCCTCGCAGCGTGTAAGGGCCACCACACTGGCCGCAGAACAGCAGACCCGACAGCAGGGATTTCGCCCGACGGGTGCCGTTGAGTCGGTTCCGTTTGTGATGCGCCCGCACGGCCTCGGTGACATTGACGTATTTCTCAGCGATGATGTTCTGGCGGGCCTTCGTCGCCTGCCAGAGGGCGTCATCGACGATCCGCAGGTCGGGCACGTCTGTGATGACCCACTCTGATTCCGGGTTCAGCCGCGAGATGCGCTTGCCCGTGGACGGATCTTTGACGTAGCGCTGCCGGTTCCAGATCAGGCGCCCGATATACAATTCATTGTTGATGATGCCGGTGCCGCGCTTCACATGGCCCCGGATCGTGGTGTCGCTCCACAGCTTGCCCTCGGGACCGGCGATGCCCTGATCGTTCAGCGCCTTGGCGATGGCGCGCGGACCAATGCCGGCAGCAAAGTCGCGGAAGATACGGCGGACGATCTCCGCCTGATACGCGTCGATCTCGCGGTCACCCCGGATCTGTTCGCCTTTGGCGTCGAACTGGCGGACGACGCGATAGCCGTAGCAGAGACCGCCGCCGGACTTGCCGTCCTCGACCCGGCCGCGCAGGCCGCGATGGGTCTTAGCTGCCAGGTCTTTGAGGAACAGGGCGTTCATCGTCCCCTTGAGGCCGACATGCAATTCTGAGATTTCGCCCTCGGCGAGGGTGACGATCGGCACACCGGCGAATTTCAGGTGCTTGAACAGGGTGGCGACGTCGGCCTGGTCGCGGGAGATGCGATCCAGCGCTTCGGCCAGAACGATATCGAACCGTCCGGCCTGGGCATCCTGCAACAAGGTCTGGATGCCGGGGCGCAGGATCATGCTGGCGCCGGAGATGCCCGCGTCCTTGTAGGCGCCGATCACCTTCCACTTCTCGCGCTTGGCATGTTCGCGGCAGATGCGGAACTGGTCCTCGATCGAGGCGTCGCGCTGGTTGTCGGACGAGTAGCGGGCATACAGGGCGACGCGGGTCATGGGGATGTTCCTTGGGTAATGTTTCCTATCAGGCGACCTTGTCCATCCGGCTGGGCCGGATCAGCACCTCGGCCGAGATGCCGAGGCCGTCATGCAACTGGCGGATCATGTCGATCGACAGACCGCGCTTGCGGTTCAGTACGTCGGCCACCCGGTTGCGTGGACCGATCATCGGCTCCAGATCCTTGCGGGTGAGGCCCTGCTGCTCCATCCGGAAGCGGATCGCCTCGACCGGATCGGGCGGATCGATCGGATGGTGTTTCGCCTCATAGGCGTCGATCAGGGTTGCCAGCACATCGAGGCGGTCGCCGTCCGGCGTGCCGCTCTTCGCCCCCCACAGGCGCCCGACTTCTTCCAGCGCTGCGTCATAATCCGCTTCGTTGCGGATGGGTTTCAGGTCAGCCGTCATGCTCCACCTCCGTCACGTCGATCCTGTCATACGCCTTGTGCGTGCCGATCCATTTGATCCAGACGATGCTTTTCTCGAAATCGACCGCCACGACCAGGCGATAGGCGTTGCCCTTGATGTTGAAGACGATCCGCTCGGCGCTGACGATACTCGCCGTGGCGTAGAGCCGCTTCACATCGGCGGTGCTTGTCCAGGCAGCCCTGCCGACTTCGGCGAACCAGGCATCCAGCGCCGCTTTCACGGCCGGTTGGTCCTTCTGGCCTGCCAGACTGTCGACGAACTCTCTCAGCGTGCGTCGGGCGATGATCCTCATTGACTGATCTTATATCACGGGACCATAATGGTCACAAGAAAAATACACGACTGCCCAATGAGGGGTCGTTCGCCGGGGGCAATACTGCCGGGAAAGGGAGGCTACCGCATGGGACCGGATCGGTTCTGTCGAGCCTGTTTCCGCTCCATCGCGCGGGCACGCTCGAACTGCTCGCGGGCGATCTGCCGGCCGATCAGGCGAGCGAGGGAGCGGATGGCGTCATCGGACGGGCGGAACGCCTCACCGGCCGTTTCCGCCTCACTGGCGGGGCCGAACACCTCGATCCTGATCCTGTCGGGTTTGCGTGCCATCTTGTCCACCTTCCCGGTCATGGGGCGACAGGAACGATGAAGGACAGGACAAGGGGATTTGAGAAGACCGTGCGGCGCCCCATGCGGTAATCGGCGGTGATCGCGCAGAAAAGGGAGGCAGGACGGCCGTGGAAAAGGTGATCATTCTTCTGGCGATTGGATATGCCATCGGATTCTATATTCGGGATCGTCGTGCGAAAGAGGCCCTGTCGCAGCAGGCCGCCGTTCGGCAGCAGGAAGACGAGCGCCGTCGGCAATACCGACAGGAGAATGACCTGTCCGATCCGCAGAACCAGTTGCGCTTTATTGGTGAATGCAGCCTGAAGGCCGTTCCTCCCGTCAATCGGGAAGCCGTGCGCGTACTCTACGCGATCGACGAGTGGATCAAGGACTATCAGCCCGACTGGCGTTTCGCCTTCGAGGTTGCGATGGGCGGATTCATCAAAACGCCTTATGCCCCGGATGATCCACGTCAGAAGCGGGCTTTCAGTTCCTATAGCGGCAAGCGCGTCGATTTCCTTTTGATCGATCGTTTTGGCAATCCGGTCCTGGTGGTCGAGTATAACGGTTCCGGTCACGATCTATCCGGCGACGCTGACGCTCGTATGGCGGTCAAGCGTCTGGCCTTGCAGAAGGCAGGTATCCCGTTGCTCGAAATCCCCGAGAGGATGAGCAAGCCGGATGTCTTCGCTGCACTTTCGGAGAAAATTGGAGTGCTGGAAACAGACAAAAGAACAGGCTAATGGCTCCGCCCTCGCGCCGGAAAGGGTGCGCGTCAGCGCGCTGACGCCGCCCGATGGGGTGTCCCCGATCTTCCTGCGCTGCGCTCCGTGCAGACCGGGAGATACCCCTCCCCATCGGTCGCCCTTGCCGTTGCTACCCCGCTGCTCGCCGCGAGGCAGAGGAACAGCGGGGCTGTTCCTCGCGGAACAAAGGACGAAGACCATGAGCGGCAACACCACCACGGCGACCAATTTCCGCAATACCATTCTCAATGGCGACAGCGTGGACCTGATGCGGGCAATGCCGCGCAACGCGGTGGATTTCATTCTGACCGATCCGCCTTACCTGGTGAACTATCAGGGGCGGGACGGGCGGAAAGTTCGCAATGACGATAACGCGCGTTGGCTCCGTCCGGCCGTGAATCAGATGCACCGTGTGCTGAAATGGGGCGGTCTTGCCGTCAGTTTTTACGGATGGAATAAGATCGACCTGTTTGCCGATGCCTGGAAAGCGGCCGGGTTCCGCATGGTCGGACATATCGTTTTCCGCAAATCCTATGCCTCGTCTTCGGGTTTTCTTCGCTACGAGCATGAAAGCGCTTACCTTCTGGCAAAAGGGAGCGTGAGGCGGCCTAGACAGCCGGTGCCGGATGTGATCGACATGCCGTATTCGGGCAATAAACTGCATCCGACGCAAAAGCCGGTGGCGGCGTTGCTTCCGCTGGTCGATGCGTTCTGCCCGGTGGGTGGCCTGGTGCTGGACCCGTTTTGCGGTTCGGGGTCGTCGCTGGTGGCGGCGCAGCATCTCGGCCGTGAGTGGCTGGGGATGGAACTCGACGCAGAACACGCGGCAACGGCGACCCGGCGACTGGCCTGGTACGCGGCGAAGAAAATAGCAGCATAGGGAGTGAACGCCGCAGAGCCGACAATTCGGTTCTGCGGTGCCCCCTTCCTTGTCCTGTCTGTCCGCACAAATTTGCGCCGATCCGACTTCGCGGATCGGCAGCGGGAAGATGGAAAATAAGCGCCGCTCGCCGGGCGAGTGCCCGGCTCGCGGAATATTCTGGCACGCGCGGACGAACGCCATAACGTCGTGCGATCGCGTTACGAGATCGACATATCTCCAAACACAGTCTGCACAAAATCGTCCCATTGCGCATCCTGATGTTCCTGCTGCCCGAAGCAGGCGCAAGAGGAAGGGTAACGCGATGCCGATGTCAGATTGGCAGTCGCCGGCCGCTTACGAACACGCACAAGACATTGCTGCTGCCGGCATGGCCTGGGAATATCTTCGACGTGACGACGAATATCGTCGCGCGTTCCAGCGAACGAAAACGCTTGCGGCTCCGAAGCCAGGGGGCAGCAAAGCCTTTTCCAAACGATGGGGTTTGCGATTTCCCTGTCGACCCGACGCAGCCTGCCGGCCGCACGCCTGTTTTCTGGATACCGGAACTCTCGCCTGACGTGATCGAACTGCGGGCGGCTCTTGCGGATGCGGATGATCCGGCCGTCATGCCGATCAACCTTGCGGAATTGCCGGACCTCGTCGCGCGGCTGGATGATGGTGATGCGTGGCATGGTTTCTGGCCGTCCGGCGCGTCGTCACATCAGTTCTGGCTCCCGACACGTCCGGCGGATGGACACGCCACGTATGTTGTCATCCTGCCGCTCGACAAGCTGCTGGAACTGCGTGCGGAAGCCGTGCTGCGTTTATGGCGCGCGCTGGTCGATCGGTCTGAGGGCAGGTGGGCTCATGATTTCCCGCAACAGACACGGGACCGGCATATCCTGATGCTTCGGGCGTTTGATGGTCGAGCGGATGGCGCGAGCTATCGCAAACTGGCCGAAGTTCTGCTCGGGTTTGAAGGCAGGAAGGCCGATTGGGACAACGATCCTCGCAAGAACCAGGTCCGGCGCCTTGTTGCTGATGGCCGGTATTACGTTCGTGGCGGCTACCGCAATCTTCTGCATTATCCAATTACATTATCTAAGTGTTGAGTTTAGAGGGGATTGTCGATTCTGTTCTGTATTGAATATAACCCAGAAAATATAATGGATTCCTATTTTTTGCCCGAGGAAAAATAGAAGTAAAACTCATCATGATTTTTGTCTTTTTTCTGCACGAGATAATCTACAAACGCATCTATGTTAGTATTTTTCCATTGAGATTCCGGTAAGTTGAATTTTTTGATTGCCTCAAGGGCAATCTCTTTAGTTGTGTTGTTTCTAATGAAAATTTCAAGCGAGGGTCCCGGTGTTAAATTCCACTTCAGGATTCTATTTATGGCTCTGCGCAAATTTCCATTTTTTGAAGGGGTTTTTTCCACAACAATGTCTATTTCTTTTTCGGTTATTTTTTTAATATAGTTTTCTGTGCAGATTATTTTTTTTTCTTCTATTAGATATACGATTGAATCCCAATCAAAAAACGTGGCGTTGATTACGTCTTCTATGGAATTTACAGGAATATTGGCGTTTTTTGCCGTCCATGTTGAAGATAGGGACCAAAAATCAATTTTCACACAATTGTTTCTGACAGAAAACCCGCCATATTTATTGCCACTTGCGCCTATTTCTTGTGCGAATTTACTTACGGCATAATTATCGTCGTCGATGACAATATCGATATCAGATTTAAAGCCATATCGCCCATTGATGGCAAAATCGCGAACTAGGCCACCGATAATTGCTGTGCGGGAAAACTGACGTAGATGTTCTCTATAGAAATTTTTAAACGCAACAGCCTTAGGGTCGCGGCTTTCCCATAGATATCTATCAACGCGCTTCTTTAACGCTGCGAGATTAGGAGGCGGTTTCATTGCGGAATGGCCCTCACTTTATGCCACAAATTCAATGCGAACGTATCAGTCATTCCTGAAACCATATCGGTAAGAAGGCGCATTTCTCGATAGACAGTCGGAAGTGTATGCGGTTTAACAGCGCATTCCATGTAATTTGGACTAATTAATGAGAACATATACTTGGAGAACGGCAGATTTCTTTTGGACAGAAGCTGGTCTCTATCCTTTCTGTCAGTTATCCCTTTCCAAAAAGCTGTCATCAGGCCGTCTATTGCGTCGGCTCCTATTGCTTCTTGTCTAAGAACAACTTCATTGTTGAAGCAGAATTTCTTAGAAATTTTCTTTAATGAAAGACAGAGATTATTATTGTCTAAAAGACCTTTTGTGTGACGAAAATCGAAAATTAATTCGCGGCACTCTGAAAAATTATCGCAGGCAGATTTAATAAGATCTTCTAATAGATATGCCCTTAGGTATTGAATTTTTATATCTTTTTTAATATCTGAGTCGTTTTGAAGGTGAGAAATTTCTGTAAACTTTTTTCTTATTTTTTCAATGATTTTTTTGTCTGTAATGCTTTTATCGTTATCAAGAGTAATCAATACGTCATCTGGAGAAATTATCCCTTTTTTCAAAACATCATCAACGTCCAATACGGAGTAGGCAATATCGTCACAGGCTTCCATAATCCAAGTCAGGGGATGACGTTGTCCTTCCTCTAATCCTGTTTTGTCCCGGACCCACTGAATTATTTCTTTTTCTGACCAGAAATATCCAATTTTTGATTTGGCATGTATGGTTTTATCAACTCCTGTCGCCCCAACAGGATATTTTAATGCAGCGACTAGGGTAGCGGCTGTTAGATCAAGGCCCAAGCCGGCTATATGCGCTTGAAGGCTTACAAGAAGACGGAGAGTCTGGGCATTCCCATCAAAATTTTCGAATTCAGCAAGATATGGCTCTACGATCTCCCACTCATCAGGGGGACATTTTGCCTTAATTGATGCAAAATTGTTCGAGAACCAGCGACCGATTGCAGCTTCACCTTGGTGTCCAAACGGTGGGTTGCCTAGGTCATGTGCCAAGCCGATAGCCTGCAAAATAGGCTGGATAGTTTCCATCAGATCGGCACCAGGAAGGTCACCGCTTTTCGAGATACGAGTCCCGATTGAGCGCGCCAAATTGGCGACCTCATGAGAATGGGTCAGACGGGTTCTCACCCCATCATTTTCGTCCATGGGCCAGACCTGCGTCTTATCGGCGAGACGACGAACAGGTGCAGAAAATAGAATCCGATCATAATCATGCTGAAATGCAGAACGAATATCGCTTGATATTGTGGCTGGGGTATCTTGAGAAGAAAATTCTACTTCTTGCCTGCGCGGGTAGCGACTATCTGCCCAAAGATCAGTCACAATTTTCTCCCTCTGCTAGAATCGCTCCAAGTTCTCACTTAAAGCACACTTTGCCTCCGCGCACGAGTAAGGTAGCTCGATTCTGCTTGTTCCGTCTTAATTGGCTGAATTTAATGTGAAAAATGCATCCTCGATCATGGCCTTGCTCCAGATGTCTAGGAATTCATCGGAGTGCCGGAATCAACCCCCGTAATTCCGGCACTCTCCACACCGCCGATCCTCCGCCACGGTTCGCCATGGTCCGCTGTCGTTGCCGACAGCCGCCGAACCCAACCGGAGGCCGATCATGCTCGATCCCAAGACGGGGTTGCCGCCCCGTTTCCTGCGCACGCCCGACGCGGCGCGCTTCCTCGGTATTTCCATCCGCACGCTGGAAAAGCACCGCACCTACGGCACCGGCCCGACCTATCGGAAGATTGGCGGCCGCATCGTCTATACCCTCGACGACCTTCAGGGCTGGACCGAGAACGGCGTCCGCAGGTCCACGACCGACGAGACACCCTGCCGTGTCTTCCCAGCCCGCCCGCTGACCCCGGCCGAAAAGGCGACCCTCTGAATGGCCGGCGTCATGCCGCAGCGCGGCGAGCAGGGGCGGGAGAGCGAGCGGCTTCGCCTCGATCCCTTCGTCATCGCGGGTGGCGATGCCAGCCCCCGCGACCAGCGTGACTTGATGGAGCGGCCGTTCTTCTCGCTTTCCAAGACAAAGCGCATTGCCCCGATCCTGTACGAGGCCGGGGGCCAGCGTGTCGAGATTCACGGGTTGGCCGAACACGGCATGGCTACGATCTGGGATGCTGACGTGCTGATCTGGGCTGCTTCACAGATCGTCGAGGCTGAGAATGGCGGCCTCAGAACATCCCGCTTCCTGCGCTTCACCCCATATCAGCTTCTGACGGCCGTCGGCCGCGCCACGGGCGCACGGGATTATCACCTGCTCAAGGCCGCATTCGCCCGGCTGCAATCGACCGTGATCCGCACCACCATCCGTAACGGCGAACACTGGCGCCGGCACCAGTTCTCCTGGATCAACGAATGGGAGGAACGGACGGCACGCGACGGCCGTGTCGAGGGCATGGAATGCGTTCTGCCGGACTGGTTCTATCGCGGCGTCATCGACCGCTCGTTGGTCCTGACCATCGACCCGGCCTATTTCCGCCTGACGGGCGGCATCGAACGCTGGCTCTACCGCGTCGCCCGTAAACATGCCGGGCATCAGCCGCAGGGCTGGATGTTCGAGATTCCCTATCTTCACGAGAAATCCGGCAGCCTGGCGCGTGTCTCCGATTTCGCGCTCGACCTGCGGCGCATCGCCGCCCGCCAGCCGCTCCCCGGCTATCGCCTCGCGATCCGGCGCGAAGGACGGCGGAAACTGCTGCATATTCGTCCCGTCAATTTATCCACAGTGCCTGTGGATGACGCTGTGGATGGACACGGGATTTCGGGCGCAGGGACTATCGGGACTTCGGGCGCATCACTATCGGGATTTCAGGCGCACGAACCCCAGTTAAGTCTTTGGCCTGAAAAGCGGAATCGCGCTCCTAACTTAGAGTCTAACTTAGAATCTAACTCTTTGATGTTGGGGCAACCGGTTACCGACCGTGGTGCCAGTGCCGTCGATAGGCCGCATGATCCGCACGCGTGTGGTCCTTCTCCCACGCCGGGAGACGGGCCATGACCAGCGTCAGAACGTTCCGTGCGCGGAGCCATGCCCTGCTGTCCGCACGCGACGCATTGACCCATGTCGAACTGACCCACATAGAGAAGCGCGTCGAGAACTGGATCAGATTCGGCCATGAGGCTCAGGAACAGATCCTCGACCGTCGGCGTCGCATCTTCTCTTTCCGTCCCGGCAGCATCTTCGCCTTCGTCCGCTGGGCGGCCAATGATTTTGGCACGATCGCGTCGCGCATCGACATCCTGCGCGCCGTGACACCGGGAGAACCCTGCCAGACGGTCCCGTTCGTCCGGCCCGGCGCTGAAATCCTGCTGCGGGTCGCGGGTTGGCCGAAGGTCGAACAGGTGCTCCTCCATATCGATGCGGTGGAAAAGGCCGGCATCGATGCCTGCGCGGTTTCGCCCGATCACTGGCGGCATGTCGGCAACCGGCTGAATGCGGGTGAGCAACCGCGCACCTACACCATGGCACGTCATCGGGTCTGGCTCAGACGGCGGGAGATCGTGCCATGACCCGCTTCGGTTATGTCATGGCGACGTATTTTGCCGCGATGGGCGTCGCCGTCGCGTCTATCGTCCCCGTGCCGGTGAAGCTGCTCTGGAACGCCTCCGCCAGCACGCCCCTCGGCCTCTACGACCTTGCAGCGCCGAACGGGCTAAAGGTCGGCGATCTGGTTGCCGTCAGGCCACCGAAGCCGCTGGCCGATTTCATGGTCGGACGTGGCTATATCGGCCGGAGCGTGCCGCTGCTGAAGCCTGTCGCGGCGCTGCCGGGGCAACAGGTGTGTCGTGTCGGCCGTGCCGTTACCGTCGATAGTGTGCGGCTGGGCGAGGCGCAGGAGCGTGACCGGCGCGGGCGTGTGTTGCCGGTCTGGCAGGGCTGCCGCCGCATCGCACCGGATCAGATTTTTCTCATGAACCCGTCTGTCCACGACAGTCTTGTAAATGCTGTTTCAAAATTCCCCACATGTGCTGTCGGAAAATTCCCCAGCACGGATATGGTGATCAGCCATTGA
>NZ_QQBI01000058.1 GCF_004302915.1 Komagataeibacter xylinus
CGGGCGAGAGCTTCACGGGTCAGAAGACGGCGCCGCGCCATGATCGGATGTCTCCTTCATGTGTCCGGAAGGGGATCGTTGGACGGACTGTCCCGGACAAGTGCAACACGTCATGGAATACAGCCGTGTGCTGTGTCTCATAAAGGTGGTACCATATGTTTTGCAGTCATGGGGCCTTATACGTTACACTTTCCCGTATGACACACATAATGATCGGCTATGCCCGCTGCTCGACGGACAAACAGGATCTCGCGGCCCAGCATCAGGAACTGCTCAAACTCGGTGTTTCTGCCGATCGTATTTACACCGACAAGGGCTTCACCGGCACGAACCGGGAAAGGGCCGGCCTTGACCAGGCACTGGCGGCTGTTCGTAGTGGCGATACTTTGGTCGTACCAAAGCTTGATCGACTGGCCCGCTCTGTCCCTGATGCACGGCTTATTGGCGACAGCCTGGCATCCCGTGGCGTGAAGCTTCAACTTGGGAACAGTATTCACGATCCGTCTGATCCAATGGGCAAGTTGTTCTTCAACATCCTTGCGACTTTCGCGGAGTTTGAAGCCGATCTGATCCGGATGCGTACTCGTGAAGGGATGGCCGTTGCACGCGACAAAGGTAAACTACGCGGAAAGAAACCCAAGCTTTCTGAACGTCAGCAAAAAGAGCTTCGCCGGATGTATGATACCGGCGATTACTCCATCAGCGATCTTTCAGAACTGTTTTCTATTTCTCGGCCAACTGTCTATCGAACTCTCAGCAGAACAGCCTCAACGTTCTTGTTGGGTTCACTCTAAGCGTACGTAAAGTACACTTTCGTGTCGTGACCCCATCAAGATGAGATGGGGCCAGTGAAGGCCATTACCCAGCGGGGTGATCTCGATTTCGGCCAGCCCATTAATTCCTGACAAGGCCCGCAGAGCGCCCTGAGAGGCCGCACAAAGCGCAATTCCCGTTATTGCCCTCATCAACCTAACCACCACACACAATAACGCCTGCACGGCCATCCTGTGGCGTCTGGCGGGCATGTTGTGACATGTGATCTGCTGAATGATCGCCTGAACACCGGTGCGTCTTGAGCAGATTGCGGTCTTGCTCGGTTTTTCTGATGTTGCAGGCGTCGGGCGAGCGCGGAGCGGGAGCCCCGTAGGGCGCCGAAGGCGCCGACGCGGGAGAGGAAGGTGCTAGTGGAGCGACGATGCGGGAACGCATCGTCAGATTATGATTTCGCGCCGTAGGCATGTCTGCTTAGCGCAGCCCTGAAAGGGCGAGTAGGGGGATGCCGGGTGGGAGATCGCGCGAAGCGCGATCGGGGCGGCCATAGGCCGCGAGCCGGCGGGGGCGTAGCCCCCAAGAGGCGGTGCCTTTTTTGTTAAGAATTTTGTTAAAATATATAGTTAAGAAAGTTAAGCACTAAAAAAACCATGAAAACACGATTGATAACAGTCTATTACGGTTATGGGCGGTGGGTGAAACCACGTGTTTGGGTGGGTGAAACCACGATGCTTGGGTGGGTGAAACCACGATGCTTGGGTGGGTGAAACCACGACAGTTAACCATACTTTTCCACAGGAAAACGCAGCATTCCCTATAGCTTGAGTAGTTTCGAGTCGTAGTAACTCTCATTTTGACTACAGAGAGAACTCATTGGGTGGGTGAAACCACGATAGTTTAACGAGGCCGCCCTCGTGACAAACGATCCATCAACCCATCCACCTCTTCAGCACGCCGACGATCTGCTTCTACGCGCTCTCTTTCTTTTTCGAGCTTCCTATGCAGCTCAGTCGCTGCCTCAATACCTCGCAACTGAAACATCACTGCCGGTGTGCCTTCAACAGTCTGAGTCAACGACATGGTGTAATCCGGAAGTTGGTCTGCTTCGATGATCTTCCGCAGCATACGATTAAATTCTTTAGGCTGCGCATCGCTACCTGTTTTTTCATGCAGCACCTCGACACGGCATATCCACCCACCTCGCTGCTGACCAGCATGTTTACGTGCGATCCGATAGAGGGCCCGCTCTAATCCACCAGATAAAAGAAAATAATCCTGATGCATTGTCAGCAAGGATCGCTCACTTACAATGCCTTCATAAACCCAGTTTGATAGGGTGATCGTCATTCCACGCGGCTGGTCTGTGTCTGGATCTACTTCCAGCGTCCATCCATCCAACCATCCAAACTGAGCCTCATTACGGCGCTTAGGTGCCCGTAATGATGTACGGATGGATGTTGTTTCTAGACGCGAAAGAGCAGCTTGCAATTCCTGATAAGCACGTCCCCCTGTTCCCCGTCGAATGCCGCGCAACAAATCATAGGTTGTTGTTGTAAGCGTTCGCGGAAGATCATTGATCCCCTGCTCTTTCATCCGATTTAATACGGAAGCAGCCCACACAAGAATGTCGGCATCCCATATTGTCGCCATGCCATAAGCTGGCATGGCTTCAACTTTCACCCATGCTTCGCCATTTGGACTGCGATATTCAATTGGCTTAAGGCGTTTACGTTTCTGAAGTGAGAAAAATGGCCGCTCCATCACTTCCCGCTGATCTTTCAACGGAAGATCATTCATTAACGGAATAAAAAAGTCGAACTCGGGGTTCGGATCACGCCGTTTACTCATGGTGCAAACCTAGTGTGCCCTCGCTGCACCAGATATTGGCGCAATAAACGCTCGGTAATAACCGTCAAAGGTTCTCCACCTTCCTCTACACTCAGCTGACGGAGTGTACGGTGCATATCCTCTGGGATATGGATCAAAACCGGTTTTTTGCCAGGATGACTATTTTTCTTGCGTGGCGAAGGTGCGTTCCCATCAAGAGGTGATCGGGTAGTAGCCTCTTTAGGCACATTTTCCGCTACAACCGTCGGAGATACAGGGGCACTTTCTTCCTCAAAAATGCCGGCTAATGCCGATGCTTTCTTGGGTTTCACCATTATACTATCTCGCTTAATGGTTTATTCGCATAACCGCTTAGTCGCTTAATCTCAGCATAAGCAGAGCGTAGTTCAGCTGCGGCCTTACCATCTGAATCCAATTCGGCAGCGGTTTTCCCAATCGGTGTTGCTCTATAAAAATCCTTACGAAAATGAAGTTCTGTATCGAACATAGTGATGCCTTTAGCGATGAAGCCCGCTCGAGCATCTTTCCCTTCTGAACCTTGGTAAGGAACCTGGGTGAGAATCACAGCAAAAGGTGTTCCTGCTTGCTGAACCTGCTTTATGGTTTGCAGCACAGAATGAACATCCAACCCACGCGGAGCGACTGGGATCACTACGAAGTCAGCTTGTTCTGCCGCCAACATAGCAATGTCTTTTGAGTTTGCTGGCGTATCAATGATGATGAGATCCAGCTTTCCACTCTTACGTCCTCGCGAAACATGCAAAGGCAATCCTGCAACACTGCTATCTTTCACCATTACGTCATCAGCCTCTCGTCTCTCAGACCAATAGAGAGCTGATCCTTGCCGATCGTCAGCATCAAGAATCACAACCGCTGCGCCTTCACTGGCGGCTTCGACAGCAAAAGCCGTTGCAATCGTCGTTTTCGACTGCCCACCTTTCTGCGCAATCACGGCCCAAGTCTGCATGATGCCTCCTACTAAGCGACTATGCTTTTTATATAGATTATTCGTTTAGTAGCAAACAACTTTAATCGCATATTCGCTTAGTTGCATATTCGCTTAGAATTTATATCGCATCCTAATGCACTCGGCTTCATCAAGGGAGACGTCACGGCTCTCGATCCGCAAGCCATGACGCCGGACCAGACTAATCAAAGAGCACACCTACTCAACTATATCGAGCAACCAATTCATAAGGGATGACAGCAGATACACCTTAAACCGCAGGCTACACTCGCGTGCCCGTTCCCTTAATCTGCCCCTTGAGCACGGTACGGTCAGCCTACCGATTGCCCTCGGCTTCTGCCGGGATAGAACCATCAACCACACTCACGGCATGATCCCCTGCATGACCAGAAATGCTCTTACTGTGATGATCTTCACACCATCATAGACCCGCAGGTCCAGAATATCGCGCTTGTCGCCCGTTAACAGAAAATCGGCTTTTCCAGCAGATGCCATCGCCAAAAGATAATCGTCATCCGGATCCGGAGAGACTGCCACAGCAGAAAGATTTACAATGAGAACAGCCAGATCCCGGACTTCATTGACCAGACGGCCGGCGAGAGTGGGCGGCAGACGGGAACGGATCTTGGGATACCGTGTCACGCGCCGCAACTCATCTAGCTGCTCGGTAGACGTCAGCAGATCGAATTGTCCTGCCCGCCATAGCCCGAGCAAATGCGCTGGCAGGGATTTTTCAGAAAGCAAGGCACTGATGAGAAGATTGGTATCGATGACTAGACGCACGCCTTAGCTGGCCTTGTCCGTTGCCCGCGTAGCGGTCACGGCTTCGCCGATCAGGTCCTCTAGGGCGTCCGGCTCCATATCTGCGAACCCACTCCGGGCTTCCGCCATCGTCCTGTCGAACACGCGCCAGCGCACCGCCTCCTCGATGAAGCGAGACAGGTCGCCTTTCTTCATGCCGCGCTGCGCCAGGAAACTACGTACGGTGATGTCGGTTTCGCGGGAGACTGAAACCGTCCAACGAGTCATATCAGTAGACATATCATATCTCCACATAAGGTCTTATACGCTTATCATGATAAGCGCCTATATATATCTGTGCAATCCGATTTCATCTTCACAAAATGCATTACCCCCACATTTTCCGAGCGATATCCTGCTCCTCGGCGCCGACGGCATCGGCATAGATGGCGGTAGTGGAGAGCTGGGCGTGGCCGAGCCATTTCTGCACCATGTTGAGGGGGATACCGCTGGAGACGGCGGCGACGCCGAAGGCATGGCGCAGGCCCTTGGGGGAGGCGGCCGGGCCGGACAGGCCGGCGGCGACCATGACCGCGTGCACGGCCCGCCAGCCGGTCATGCGCGACCAGGGCCACAGCCGGACACCTGCGCCACGCCCCCGCCGGCGCTGCGCCTCACGGATGCCATGCACCAGATCCAGGGCCTCGAGGAGGGACGGGGGCACCGGCACGGCGCGATAGATCCCGTCCTGGCGCTTCTTGAGCGTGGCGAACACCAGTACGCCGCCGGCGAGGTCCACCCGGTCCGCTGTCAAAGCGAGGGCCTCGGACAGGCGGCAGCCTGACCAGGCCAGGGTCATGCACAGTGTACGGGCCTCGCGCGGCGCCTGCTCGGCTGCGCGCAGGAAGCGCGCCCGCTCGGCGACCGTGAGGTATTTGCGGCTCCCGTCGCGGTCGAAGAGCTGCATCCCGCCGGGGGCGCCGGCCGGGATCGCCCGCTGTCCCGGGTTTCGGGGGGCACTCATCCGGCCCCCCTGTCGCGATAGCCCCGCCGGCGCTTGACCCGGAGCTGGCGGGCGAGGGCGTCCCACGCCTGCCCGGCATCATCATATAATGCGCAGACCTGCCGCCCCGCCGTCCCGATCCGCCCCCACTGCCGTACCAGGGCGGTGCCGCCGAACAGGTCGGGCTGCAGCGACAGGGAATAGAAGCGCCAGCAGTTGGTCGCCGGGTCCACGCGCACCAGCGCCGCCGTTTCGGGAAACAGCGACAGCTGGCAAGGCGGCCGGACAGGGGCCTTCGGGACGGGTTTGGGCATGATATCCTGAGAAGTGTAACACATATCACCCGGCCCGCACAGGAAAACTGCCCCGCTCGCGGAACCGGCCGGCCGGTTTCAGGCCTTGCCTGTTACACTATTACCCATAGTGTATCAGGAAGGATCATTTTTTCTAGGGCCTGTTAGGCCTTGAATGACAGAACGGATTGTATAGCTGTTTATGATGAGCATGATGCAGTCTGTCTTTTCCGATACCGCCTGGTCCGTCTGGGAGCCTTTGATCGAGGAAGTCCGTCCGAAGGGCAAGACCCCACCAAAGAACCTTCGACGGACGATATCCGCGATTTTCTGGCACCATCAGAACGGTGCAAAATGGCGCGCTCTGCCATCTGGGTTTGGTCCCTGGTGGATTGCCGCACAGTTGTTCATTCGATGGTCGAAGCTTGGAGTGTGGCAGCGCCTCTTTGAAAAGGTCAAAGACAGGGATCAAGACCTCGGCATGGTCTTTCTTGATGGCACGACAAGCCACTGCGAAACTTCCGCTACCGCATATCCCCGCTCGGTAATCTGCGCCACCGCATCACGCTTGAACTCATCACTGAAATTGGGCTTCCCCATCAACGCCTCCTGTCCTCATTTTTAGGAGCCAAGGCGTCCAGAAATCTAGGGGCTATTCAGTTGAGGGATGAATGCCTCAACGAGACGCTGTTCACGTCTCTCAGCCATGCCCGACAGGTTCTGGCTGACTGGCGGGAAGACTACAATACGGTGCGCCCCCATTCCCAACTGGGTGGCAGGACACCGGATCAGGTCGCCAGACAAGTGTCTCGGGGGCATGCCCCCGAGACACTTGTCATCCCATCAACCCAAAGCCATAAAAACTGGAAACTCTCTTTTTAAGAGGTAACAAAAAGGGGAGAACGTCAATCTATATAATACATAATTTATATAGATTTAATTTAAATTAGCATTAATTTTATCCAGATATATACTCTAAAAGTTCAGCCGTAGCTGCATTTTTCATTGTACGAGCTCTCGACGGCCCTACGCCATATATATTTTTTATTAGATTTTCTTCAGAATTATTATGAAGATCTTCTATCGTATTAATTCCTGCTGATTTTAATTTATCTTTTTGCCAATTCGTAAGAGCAATCAATACATCTATTGGCTTATTCAATAATGACCTCAAAGATTCCTCGTATTGTAAGTCATCTTTAGAAAAAATATTCTCACTACCTGAATAAGAGGGATGATTTTTACCAAATTCAATAAACTTTTTTATAGATAAATTTTTATAGAAATATTTTGATTCTGATTGGGGATTGCTATCTAAAGAAAGCACACATCCGTATTTTATTTCATATCTTGTTCCAAGCTCTGATCTAGTTGCTCTTATAGAGCTATCTACTTTTCTAATTATTCCTGTATAAGTTAACAATCTTAAAGATTCTTTTACGGCTTCGGGCGCATCTTTATGAATCCAAAAGTATATAGTTGATTCTTCTATACCTTTATCTTTTCTTGATTTATTATATTCTTCTATGCGAGGCATTACTTTTGTCTCTAGAAAATCTCTTCCCCAATCTATTACTGATTGATGTCCTTTGTATTTTTCTCCTAAGTCAGTATGTTCTGACCATATCTTGTGTCTATAAAAAGATTTAATTACATAATTAACATTACTAGAATTAAATCTTTCTAAATCCTGTATAGTCCTCAATAACATTCTTGGATTTCCTCCAGATGCAAGCGCCAATGTATTAAATAATTCTCTATGTCTATCTATTTCCTCTCTTAAAGAAAGATCAGATTGTTTAAAGACGATATCTTTAAAATATTGCAGGTAATCAGAATCGGAAATATTTCTTTCTAATTTTTTATATATACAATCGTGTATAGGCTCAAAAGAATCACCAAAGTACGTTACCCCCGGATAAATTGCCGCGTTACACGTAATGTATGGTGACCTAAGATCCTTAAATAAATTAAAAAACTGACGCTGTTGATTTGGTCTAAATACATGTGCAGCTTCATCAAAAAAGAAAAATATTTTTCCTATAGAATTATCTTCACATATTATTTGTACAGCTTCTTTTACATCTTCAATATCTGGAAGAGATGATATATCTATTGGAACTCTTTTTTTGTACGAATCTTCAAATGATTTCACTATTTTTGATAAAGAATGCTCAACCGTTTCTTCAGAGCCACTTTCATCATTACTTAATATATTTGCCGTTAAATTCGAAACAACTACTCCCCGTTTCCTAAGTTTATTAAGTAAACATTTCAGAGTCTTTGCCATCATCCAATGATAAAACTGCAAATTGTCTTCAGTAGTAATTAAAGAACTCATGTTAAATGGAACAAAAACCGTAACACATGAGTTATCCTCAGCTTCCAACTCCAACTCAGCTATCCGCATCAAAAACGATTTACCAGTCCCTCTAGAGCCTTCTAAAAGGCATGGCTCATTAGATTTCAGGGCATCCAAAATATTTTTATCAGCGGCATTGACAACTGAAAGATTCAAAATATCTGATTGTTTTATACTTTCTGTTCGAAGATAAAATTCACTCATCATTCCCTCCCTTAAGATCGACCAAACAATTCTCTGATTTTCAATATATGGTTAAATTCTTCTGGTAAAAATTGCAAGGACTCTCGGTCCTTTTCATCTAATGTTTTTACGTACCTACACATTGTTGTAAATAATATTACTTCACATACTATTTTATAATATACACAATACTTTTCAAAAAATTCTTCATTGTATGAAATTTTTATTCCACTATTTATCCACGTTTCATTATTTCCATGAACATACTCTGATAGATTCCTGTAAACAGATATAGAATTATCTCGGTATTTCTCTACTTCTTCTACCATATCACTAAAAAATGCCTTAGCAAATCGCTTAGATAGAACACCGTTTTCTTCATCAACTAATTTGGACCATTTGATATCCATCCGACCGTCAATCCATTCATTAAACTCCAATTTCCGAGCGGAAAAGTATATGGCCGCTAACCCCATCTCTAAAGCAAGCCTAAGTGAAGAAAACGCTTGCCTATATAGACCTATTATCAAGTTATAGTTAGACGACTCCAATTGAGCACAAACTGTTTCTAATATTCTTTTTTCTTGGTTATCTGTTACGTAATTGGAAAATTCGTATATACATGAAGATAAATGATGAAGATTGCCAAGCTTGTCTTTTTTTAATATTGAATTATTGAAAACAGACTGAGACTCAGTGTTTATTCTAATAAAATATTCTTTTATATCCATTTTTTTTATCCTTTTGCTAGGTGATTAAGTTCAATTTTTATTATATATATACCATCTTTCCAAGTTAGTTTTTATAGATTTCCTACAGAATTTTCTAAAGCCTAGCAGCCTGTCGGGTTGGGGCACCCTGTGAAGGGGTGAGGTTAGAGGTGGCCCCGGAAAATCGGACAGGGTGATAAGCTATCCCCGGCCTGGATAAGGACAGGGACTGATGGGCAAGGTTACGAGGAAACGGTATTCGTGTGAGTTCAAGTCTCGTGTGGCTCTTGAGGCGATCCGTGGCGAGCAGACGTTGTCGGAACTGGCGTCGAAGCACGGTGTGCATCAGACGATGATTGCCCAGTGGAAGCGTCAGGCGATCGAGGGCATGGCAGCGACCTTTTCGGGCAAGTGTAAATGCTGTTTCAAAATTCCCCACATGTGCTGTCGGAAAATTCCCCAGCACGGATATGGTGATCAGCCATTGA
>NZ_QQBI01000059.1 GCF_004302915.1 Komagataeibacter xylinus
GGCACTGGAAAGCCCACCAGCAGGTCCACAATACCATCGCCGCCTGAATACGCCCGCGTCTCCCGCCGGATGCTTACTCGGTAGCTATCCAACAGGAATATCAGTGCTGCGAACGGCTTCTTTCGATCCCCCGTTTCCAATGGCAGACATTCTGCTTGCCCCCCATTGCCAACATTTTTCTGCCGGGAAAATAGGGAACGGGTTGGCACTGGTGCGGCCATCAGAGTCAGAGGGCTGCGGGGATTTTCGTGACGGGTTGAGAGGATGGGAGAGAGTCTCCTGTCCGCCCGTCATGGAGTGTTTCGCCATGGCGACCGCTATTCCCAAAATCACCCTGAGTTCGTCCCGCGATATCCCGTTCAACCGGCTGGTGCTGTCCCAGTCCAACGTGCGGCGCGTGAAGTCCGGCCTGTCGATCGAGGAACTGGCCCGCGATATCGAGCGCCGCGGCCTCCTGCAGAGCCTGAACGTCCGCCCCGTCCTTGACGGCGAAGGGGCCGAGACCGGTACCTATGAAGTCCCCGCCGGTGGGCGTCGTTTTCGTGCGCTCGAACTGCTGGTGAAGCAGAAGAAACTGGCGAAGACCGCCCCAGTACCGTGCGTCGTGCGCGAGGCCGGATCGGCCATTCTTGCCGAGGATGATTCCCTGGCCGAAAACGTCCAGCGCGTGGCTCTGCACCCGCTGGATCAGTTTCGCGCCTTTCGCGACATGCTGGAGAAGGGCATGTCCGAGGAAGAAATCGCTGCCGCGTTCTTTGTCGCACCCGCCGTGGTCAAACAGCGCCTGCGGCTGATGACCGTGTCCGACAAACTGCTCGATATCTACGAGCAGGATGGCATGAAGCTCGACCAACTCATTGCCTTTTCGATCAGCGATGACCATTCCCGCCAGGAACAGATCTGGGACATCGTGTCCCGGAGCCATAACAGCGAACCCTACGTCATCCGCCGCATGCTGACAGAAAAGACCGTGCGGGCCTCGGATCGTCGCGTGCGCTTTGTCGGGCTGGAGGCCTATCTCGCGGCCGGTGGTCCTGTCATGCGCGACCTGTTCGAGGCCGATGACGGCGGCTGGCTGCAGGATCCAGCCATTCTGGACCGGCTGGTCATGGAAAAGCTGCATACAGCCGCAGAAGATATCCGCGCCGAGGGCTGGAAGTGGGTCGAAACCGCCCTGTCATTCCCATGGGGCCACACACGGCAGTTCGTGGAGATCAATGGCACGGAAGTGCCTCTTGCCGAGGAAGAGATGGTCCATCTCGAAGCCCTGCGCGCCGAGCAGGAAGCCATCGAGGCTGAATACGCTCAGGCCGATGAATACCCTGATGAGGTGGATGTACAGCTGGGCGAGATTGAACAGGCGATCGTTGCCCTGGAAGAACGGCCCCTGACGTTCGATTCCGCTGACATGGCGCGGGCGGGGGCCTTCGTCAGCCTCGACAGTGATGGCACATTGCAGGTGGAGCGGGGCTTCGTGCTGCCCGAGGATATGCCGACCGAGCCCGAAGAGACCGATGATGCCGATGGATACGATCATGCTGGGTATGATGGGCGGGACCACGATAGCACAGGCCATGGTTACCAGGAGGGGGAGGGTGACAACATTGCTCCCGACGTCGAGCCCGAGGAAGAAGACGGGATCAGGCCGTTGCCTGACCGGCTGCTCACCGAACTGACGGCCTGGCGCACGCTGGCCCTGCGGGATGCTTTCGCCAGCAACCCGCACATCGCGCTGACCGAACTGCTGCATACGCTGGTGCGTGATGTTTACTGGCAGACACCGGGTGCGGACTGCTTGGAAGCCTATGTCCGCGAAATCTCCCTGCCGGTCCATTCGCCCGACATGCCGGGCAGTGTGTCCGCCCACGCGCTGCGCCAGCGCAACGAGGGCTGGAAGCATGATCTGCCGGAAGACGAGGACGCGCTGTGGCGCTGGATCGACGGGCTGGACGATGCCAGCCGCATGGCGCTGCTGGCGCATTGCCTGTCTTTCGGGGTCAACGCGCTCTACGAGCGCATGCCCGCCTATGGTGCGGTGTCCCAGCGCAGCGTGACCGAGCGCCTTAAACGGGCCGATCGACTGGCGTCGGCCCTCGGTCTCGATCTGGTCGAGGCAGGCTGGCAGCCGACCGTCGAGAACTATCTCGGTCGGGTGACCAAGGCCCGTATCCTCCTGGCGGTGCGGGAAGCGCGCGGCGATGAGGCGGCAGAGCGCATCGCCCACCTGAAGAAGCCCGACATGGCGCGCGAGGCCGGGCGGCGGCTTGATGGTTCGGGCTGGCTGCCCGAGGCGCTGCGGACTGCGGGGCTGGTACATCAGACACAGGTTGAAACAGTGACGGCAGGCGAGGATATGGAGGCCATCGCTGCCGAATAACCCTTATGAGGTCAGGAACTTTGAGACAGCGGCTTCCGGTGCCCGGAAGCCGCTTTTTTCATGTCCGGCGTCCCGGAAAGAGGGAGAGGGCGGCTTCGCCTTGGGTGCCGAATAACCGGCATCAGAGGAGAGTTTTCCATGACCACAACCACCATCCTGCCTCCTGCGTCCCGTGGCGCCGCGTCTGGCGGCTTCCGGATTGATCCTTCCCGTGGCGAATGCAGCGCCCGCGTCTCGTCCGAATGGTTCTCGCGGCCCGATGACGAGCGCTACCTGTCCCTGTCTGACCTGCATGCCGCCACACTTGCCCGTGCCGAGCGCGCCACCGCCCGCACGGTGGAAAGCCGTGCCATTCGCGTCGAGGCCTCGCGCGACAATGCCGAGCGCCTGACCCTGACCGTGCCGGGACAGAATGACCCGGTTGCGCCCACGCACTGGTCGTTCGGCCAGATGTGCAGTCTGGTCGGCGCGCCATCGTCGTACCTGCGTAACCTGCCGGCCCCACTGGCGGCGATCAATCTCCAGCACGGGCTGCTGTCGCACCGCGCCGAACTGGTGAAAACGCTGGAAACCGAGGACGGCCGCGTCGAGCTACGCGCCGTGACCGGTCCCGATTACGGCCGCATCTGGGACCACGAACTGGTTGGTGCGGTACAGAAAATTGCTGGCGATGGGACCGGCGATACCAACTGGAAGGTGCCCGGTGTCATCGACTGGGCCACCATGACCCATAATCCCTATGTCGACATCACCAGGGAAACCACCACGCTGTATGCTTCAGACAGGGATGTGTTCCTGTTCCTTGTGGACGATACGCACCCGATCGAGGCGGGCCGCCTGCCCAATGGTGACCCCGATCTCTATTTCCGGGGTTTCTATGCCTGGAACAGCGAGGTCGGCAGCAAGAGCCTCGGCATTGCATCATTCTATCTGCGCGGAGTATGTCAAAACAGGATGCTCTGGGGTGTGGAAAATTTCGAACAGATCACGATACGGCATAGCAAGTTTGCTGCGTCCCGTTTCGTGCATCAGGCCACACCGGCGCTGCGGAATTTCGCCACGGCCAGCCCGGCCTCGTTCGTCTCCGGCATCCAGGCCTCACGCCGCGCACTGGTGGCCAGGAGCGATGACGATCGCGAAAGCTTCCTGCGTCGTCGTGGTTTCTCGAAGCCGGAAACCGCGAGGATCATCGAAACCGTGCTGCACGAGGAAGGGCGCAAGCCCGAGAGTGTGTTCGATTTCGTGCAGGGGATCACAGCGCTGGCCCGCACCAGGGCCAATCAGGACACGCGGCTGGATCTGGAGGAGAAGGCACGCAGGCTGATGGAGCGTGCTTCCTGAAAGCCGCTTTTCTGTCTTTCCGCCAATACGTTTTTACGAGCCCGGCCCCTGTGCCGGGCTTTTTCGTTTCGGGAGTTTTTCCGATGGCTGATTTCTTCACGCATTTTTCCTGTGTGCTCGATGTGGGCACAGTGGGCAATGCCGCAAAGGCGCTCGATCTCTACAATGAATTCATGGACGAACTGGCGGCGGAAGATCCGCCCTCTGATGGTTTCATTCTGTCGATCGTGCCGGAATATGGGGGCACGAAACTCTGGATGCACGATGAGACAACTGGCGATCCGCAGCAGGTGGTGGAATTCGTGCTACGCTGTGCGCGCTCCTTTCGGCTTCGGGGTCGATGGGGATTCCAGTGGGCCAATACGGCCTCACGTCCCCGGATCGGTGCCTTCAGCGGTGGCGCGCATCTGCTTGACCTTGGCCGGCGCAAGACGATTTCATGGATGACCACCGATCGCTGGCTGGCGATCGCCCTCGACGGAGGCGGTCCCGACACAGGAGGGCAGGGGTAATGGCCGGGCATGATGCAGGCGATCTCGCCCGTCGTCTGGCGGAGAATGCGGAGGCGGCGTGTCGGCGGTATCTTTCCGCCGGTCGTCGTCACGGCAATTACTGGCTGGTCGGCGACGTGCGCAACACCCCCGGCCGGTCGCTGTTCGTCCGGCTGCACGACACCGCCAATGGCAGAGCCGGAAAATGGACCGATGCACAGTCGGGCGAGCATGGCGACCTGCTCGATGTGATCCGCGAAAGCCTCGGCCTGGTGGATTTCCGCGACGTGGCTGACGAGGCGCGCGCCTTCCTCAGCCTGCCGCGCCCCGATCCGGTAATGTCGTCACGGGATCGTCCGGTTCAGGAGCGCGGACCTGCCAGTTCTTCCGAAGCGGCGCATCGGCTCTGGGCCATGTCCGGGCCGATCGCGGGCACACCCGTAGAAGCGTATCTCCGTAGACGCGACATTACGCTTTTGCACGGAGCCGGAGCCTTGCGCTTCCATCCGCACTGCTATTATCGCGCTGATGCCGACAGTCCGACCGAGACCTGGCCCGCGATGATCGCCGCCGTGACCGACCTCGACGGCACTCTGACTGGGGTGCATCGCACCTGGCTGGCGCGGGACGGAAAGGGCAAGGCACCCATCGTCATGCCCCGTCGGGCGATGGGCGACCTGCTCGGTAACGCCGTGCGTTTTGGCCCGGTGTCCGACGTTCTGGCGGCAGGCGAGGGGATCGAGACGGTGCTCTCGCTCCATGAGGTCATGCCCGATCTGCCACTGGCCGCGTGCCTGTCCTCGGCGCATCTCGCCGCCATGGTGTTTCCACCTGCGCTGCGCCGCCTCTACGTGCTGCGCGATGACGACCCAGCCGGAGACCATGCGGTGATGACCCTGCAGGACCGGACGCAGGAGGCCGGGATCGAGTGCCTTGCGCTCTCGCCACGTCTGGCGGATTTCAACGATGATCTCCGCTATCTCGGGCGTGGCGCGATGCGGGCGATCCTGCATCCCCAGCTTGCCCCGCAGGACGTGGCGCGGTTTCTGCATCCGGTCACGCACTGAGGCGGGCCGGGAAGGGGTGTGAGGGGCATCTTCTTTCCGGTGTGGCGCGGGGCTGTCCCGTTTCCGGATGGGGCGCGCCCGCGGCCTTTCTGGAAGGGGAGCGGGCGTCAGCCAGACCGGGCCTGCAATGGCGGAGACGGCTATTTTCCGCCGCGCGTGCCGCGCTTTGCATCGCGAAGCAAAATAGCCGTCTCCCTGCCATCCTCCACTGCGTTCCGGCCGCGCGTTGCGCGGTTCCGGCCCGGCCCTCGTCTGCCGCTATCCGCCCCCGGAAAGGCCGCGAGGGGCGCGGCCAGAATCGGAGGACAGACCCATGACCCGCACACAGGACGATTTCGAACCCGCGCACGCCACATCTTCCACCGCCCATGTGCTGGCGGAACTCCAGCTTTACGGCCACCGTCCCTTCGAGGACGAGCCGGACCCGAGGCCCTTGCCCGACGCCAGCCAGATCGAGGGCGCAGTCGCCGACATCTTCGACGCCCTGTCCGCCACGCTGACCGAAACCCGGCTGGAGCCCGATCTTGAACCGCTGCTCTGGTCCACCGTCAATGTCTTTCACCGCATGGTCGGGCAGGTGGAGCGTGATCTCGACCGCAACGAGCAGGCGCAGAAACGCAGCCAGCAGGAACAGGATGGCAGCGAGATCCGCTCCGTGGAACTGGAACGCCTCATCGCCGAAGGCCTGACTTTGCTGGAACGACGCAACGCCTGTGAGATATTCCGCGACCTCGCCAGCGACCAGTTCGAACGCCTGACGATGTCGCCCTGGCGGCCACGCTCTGGCTCGCTGGTCAGCCGCAGCACCCTGACGGCCTCCATGATCGACAGCCGCGATTTCCTTAGTGCCCGCCGCAAGGCCGAGACCGAACTGCTTGTGCCTCCCGGACCAAAGGTCGCGGTCACGGGCGGCCCTGATTACGAGGACCACCATCTGATCTGGAAGCGTCTGGACAAGGTGCGCGAGAAGCACCCCGACATGGTGCTGCTGCATGGCGGTTCACCCAAGGGGACGGAATTCATCGCCTCCCGCTGGGCCGATCATCGGCAGGTCGCCCAGATCGCCTTCAAGCCCGACTGGAACCGGCACGGCAAGGCCGCCCCGTTCCGGCGCAACGATGCCCTGCTGAAAGTCCTGCCCATCGGGGTCATGGTGTTCCCGGGATCGGGCATTCAGGACAATCTGGCCGACAAGGCGAAACAGATGGGCATTCCCGTGTGGAGGTTCCACAGGGAGGCTGGCGCATGAGCGCCGGCGTCTATTTTTAGGCTGCTAAAGTATAGCGATTTTTCGTGTTATTGACATCTGTCCGCGGGCGTAATTCAATAAATGAACTCATTCGGAATATGATGGTATATATTACCATAATTGTAAATTCTGAGATCTAAAAAGAGGATGGATTAGAGTGAATAATTGTGAAGAAAACGTGATATCGGCGAATAATTTCTTAAATGGAAGTATGGATGAAATAAAAAAATATCATTTGAGCCAAAATGTTATACTTGCCTTACTTCCGGAAGACGTAGAAGTTTATATGTGGCGGAATCATGAAGAAAATTTAGATTATAGCATATTTCATGATGATGATAAATTACATTTTGCTCTTCAACTGACGGGAACGGGAGCAACAGGTATGACATGTCGTGATGGTTTCATGCGTTATGAACGATTTCAGATAAAAGGAGTGAATTATGTCAGTTATCGTCCTGGAACGGTGATAGATTATAAAACTAGAGGAGAAGTTATGGGGTTAACTTTATCTCTTCCTTCTAAAAAAGCGATCGAATGGATGGGGGAGGAGAGTTCTGCTCTTTCCAAAAAACTTGCAAGTGGTCATTATTTTTTAGAAAACGAGAATGATATTGAGATTAATAAGGGCGCAAACTGGATACTGGAGACTCTTTCTGGTTTGTCAGTTGAAAAAAATAATTCTATAATATTATTGGGTAAGGCGCTCGCGTTAGCAGGATATATTTTAGAAGTACCTACTCTTGGGATGCGTGAGACAAGGGCTCAGTTGTCGGGTTGTGATCAGCGTCTTTTATACGCGCGAGATATGATTCTTTCAGATTTGGGTCAACCGCCTCGTTTAGAACAGATTGCTAAATGTGTTGGAATGAGTGTTTCTAGTCTTCAACGTGGTTTCCGCCGACTTTTTGGAAAGAGTCCCTATATGATTTTTCACGAAGAACGTATGCATGCAGCATACCGTCGGTTAAGGCAGGATGAAGCATCAATAGTGATGATTGCATCAGATATTGGTTACAGTAATCCTAGCCATTTCTCTTCGGCATTTCGTAAAATGTTTGGGCTTTCTCCTTCATTATTGAGAAGTGGTAGAACTAGGTATCGCAGATAATGTCTACATTTTCCCGATTTTCGGAAGGGTCTCTCCAGAACATGCAGCCAGCCAACCGAGATACGATGTCAGGGGGTAGTGTAAGGTGTCTCGAAGGGGGATGGATATGTTTCCCGACTGAGTGAAGTCCAACAGTATTTAAGTTTTCATCAAACCTGTTCGCGCTATTAAATTTTATATTATTGAAATCATATACGTGGTGCTTGATTCCTAAAATAGATTCTAACCTTATTAAGGTTTCTTTAGGTCTTTTTGTTAGGGTGTCATAGTCGACAATGATTAGTTTTCTAGAAAACTTGCTATAGAATGCTTCTCTAATCGCTTTCCAGCAATATCCGAATGCCCCTCCATTTGAAAGAAGAGCTTCAACTCGTTCATGCAAGGTGCCGCGATATTCAATGGGGATCAGATGGGAACCAAGCAATGGATCAGATTGAATAATTCTTTCAAAAGAATTAATAATCCACACAGGATCTCGAACGCAACAGATCACTTTAGAATTTGGATCAATATAATCCAATAGATTTAAGCGAGTGCACCACATACGGTGGTTATCAAAAATAATATTTTTATTATGTGTAGATGTTTTGTTTAAATAGTAGTTTTTTATAATTCCATAAATTAAATTCTTGCGCTGTGATTCATTAAATTCTGTTACTAACTCTCCTTCAACCATGATGGAAGATATTTTTACTATCATGGGTAATACGGGTGACGTAATCCCAGCGTGCTGAACATTTGGATTTTGTCTTAAAATAGCGGCTAGAAGAGTAGATCCTGAACGCGGTAGCCCCGACATGCAATGGAAAATGAATTCTGATGACATTTTAGACTCGTTTCAGAAGTGCCAAAGCTGTTACTTAATGTCGCGTATATGCTGCGTCTGCCCGGTTCTGGTCATTTAGCACTCAAATCTGGTCATTTTTTCATTATAATAAAACTCATTTATTAATATATAACTCATTAATAATATCATGGTAAAATTATTTATTACTAAATATTGGTGGTATGAACTATTTAAAGAAATAAATTTCATTAATTTAAAATATTCTCCATAGCGAAGAATAGTAAGCCGATGACTGCTATAAACTATACTATTATGTCAGGCTGAATATTCCGTTTGGTGAGAAACGGGCGAGGGAGCAGCAGTCCCTCTCCTCACCGGTGAAACGGTTGGTCCGTCAGTAGTGAAGGAGGGATCGTCCAGACTGCTTCGATGGAGCGTGCATGTGCTGGGGCGGGGCCATGCGACGCGGTGCGAACGTGCCCATAAACAGGCGCGGATGATGGGCATAATGTCGGATTGGCTGTAACCGGCCGTTTGAGGCCGCCTTATGATTGAGGATTGTGACTGGTAACTTACCGTCGTTAACGACGTCGTTATTG
>NZ_QQBI01000005.1 GCF_004302915.1 Komagataeibacter xylinus
CTACTACCCCGGCTATGTCGGCTGGGGTTACCCCATGGGCGGCTGGGGCTGGGGCGGCGGCTGGGGTGGCTGGGGCTGGCCTGGCTATTATGGCGCGGGGGCTGCAATGGGGGCTGCCGCGGCAAGTGCCAGCTATCGGGCCGCACCCGAAGTCTATAACGCCACGGGCAACAACGCGCCTGAAGACGATTCCGTCTATGACAAGGACCTGTCCACCCTGCTGGCCCCCGCGCAGCCGCAGCCCGGCCCGCAGGGCAATGGCCAGCCCGCACCGCAGCGCCCTCCGGCTTCATGCCCCAAAGGGCAGGTCTATAACGACCTGACCGAAAGCTGCGACCGGCCCTGACAGGGGGCGCATCATCAATGCTTTCGGGTGCCGCCTTTTTGCCGGAGGCGGCACTTCCTGAAGCTTTTTGCAAAAAGCTTCACCAAAAACTTTTCTCCGTTAGCGGGCAGGAGAGACCTCAACCAGCAGAGGCTTCCGCTTTACGGGGCAGCCAGCCTGCCAGTTCCTCGCGCACCAGGGTCTCGAGCAGGTTTATGGCATCGGGCGAGTTGTTCAGGCACGGAATCAGGGCCAGTTCCTTGCCGCCAGCCTTGATGAAGTCTTCCGCCGCCTCGTTGCCGATTTCATCAAGCGTTTCGATACAGTCGGAAATGAAGCCCGGCGTAATCACCGCAATGCGCTCGATGCCCTGCGCGGGCAGCGACTCGATAAACGGCGCGGTATAGGGCTCCAGCCATTTTGCCGGCCCAAAGCGGGACTGGAAGGTGAGCGGCATCATGCGCTCGTCATACCCCATGGCATGACGCAGCGCGGTGATGGTGCGCGCGCATTCATCGGCATAGCTGTCGCCCTTTTCCACATACACCCTGGGCAGGCCATGGAAGGAGGCGACAATCATCTGCGGCTTGAAATCCAGCGTTTCGAGCCGGGCCATGATCGAACGCCCGAGGGCCGCGATATAGGCCGGATGGTCGGGGAAGGCCGGCAGGGTGCGGATGGCAGGCTGGTTGCGCAGCCGCATCAGGGCGCGAAACGCCTGGTCATTGGCCGTGGCCGTGGTGGTGGCGCTGTATTGCGGGTAGAGCGGGGCAAGCAGGATGCGGTCGCACCCCTGTGCCACCAGCTCATGCAGCGCCTGCTTTATGGAGGGCTGGCCATAGCGCATGCCCCAGGCCACCGGCACATCGTCAGCCGCCAGCCTTTTTGCCAGCATTTCCGCCTGGTCGCGCGTATAGGTGCGCAGCGGGCTTTCATTACGGTCATGGTGCCAGATGCGGTGATAGGCCTCGCCCGACTTGCGCGGGCGGAAGGTCAGCACCGGGCCATACAGGATCGGCTTCCAGACCAGGGGACTGGCTTCAATAATGCGCCGATCTGACAGGAATTCAGCCAGATAGCGGCGCACCGCGCCATAGCCGGTGCCATCAGGGGTGCCAAGATTGCTCAGCAGTACCCCGGTGCGCGGCGGCGCATCTTCATGCCCCGCCGCGCGCTTTACGGTAATGAATGTCATGTTCCGGCTGCTACAGGAAGCCGGAGGTGGATGCAAAGGAACAGCGGACCCTCACCCTGCACAAGGGGCGCCCTAGCG
This sequence comes from Komagataeibacter xylinus, assembly GCF_004302915.1. Taxonomy (GTDB): domain Bacteria; phylum Pseudomonadota; class Alphaproteobacteria; order Acetobacterales; family Acetobacteraceae; genus Komagataeibacter; species Komagataeibacter xylinus_C. Next base: position 1,599 of record NZ_QQBI01000005.1, read on the forward strand.
GCGGGTGCGCACCCGGACCGGCTGCATGGCGCGCGCGGGGGCTGAACAGTAACGGGCGGCGGCAACAAGGCCCAGCAGGGCCACAACGGGGGAAAGCATCTGGACAAAAGCGAACATCACGGTCCCTTTCCTGATCGGACACCCATTACTCAACCGCGCGGATCATACCGGCGTCAATCAAAAAATACCGGCCTTGCGTGCAACCTTTACGCATTTGCCCATGAGCGAGGGCAGCGCCACGGCATCGTCACCGGGGTAATGCACGCACCCCCCTGCCGCCATGCTGTTGGGAAAGGCCGCGATCGTGGCTGCGTACACATCCACCAGCAGCGTAAAATGGGTGAATACATGCTTCACCTGCCCCACCATGCGCCAGCGGGGTTGCAGCCGGGGGGCGGCAGGAGCCTGCGCCAGCGCTTCCGCCTGAGGCCACGGGTCATCGCGCCAGTGCGGTCCCGGCAGGCCCATCATGCCGCCCAGCAGCCCCTTTTCGGGGCGGCGGACCAGCAGCAGGCCACCGGCTTCATCCACCAGGCAGAAATGCACGCCGTGCCGCACGGGCCGCACGGCCTTGGGCGCGCGGCGCGGCAGGGTGGCGGCAATGCCCTGCGCGTGGCCCGCGCAGGCGTCGCGCCACGGGCACAGCACGCAGGCGGGGTTGCGCGGCGTGCAGATGCCTGCCCCAAGGTCAAACAGGGCCTGCGCGAAGTCGGAGGGGCGGGCTTTTGCCTGCGCATCCGCGTTCAGGGTCACGGCGCGGGCGGCAATGGCCTTGCGGGCGCCGGGCAGCGGGTCGGTCAGGGCAAACAGGCGGCTGGTCACGCGCTCCACGTTGCCATCCACCGGCACCACGGGGCGGCCAAAGGCAATGGCGGCGATGGCCGCTGCCGTATAGGCCCCGATTCCCGGCAGTTCCAGCAGCCCTTCCACCGTATCGGGAAAGGTGCCCCCCAGTGCTGCCACGGCCTTGGCGCAGGCATGCAGGTTGCGCGCGCGGGCATAGTAGCCAAGCCCCGCCCATAGCGCCATGACCCGGTCCTGCGGCGCGCGGGCCAGTGCCGTCACATTGGGAAAGGCAGCAAGGAAGCGCTCGAAATAGGGCATGACCGCCGTAACCGTGGTCTGCTGCAGCATGATCTCGCTCAGCCAGACCCGATAGGGATCAACGCTCTGGCCGGGCAGCGCGCGCCATGGCAGAATGCGACGGTGCCGGTCATACCAGCGTAACAGATCGGTAGCACAAGGTAACACGGACCCGTTTATGACGAACCCGCCGCCACGCAGCAAGAAAAAGAACGAAGCCGCCGCTGCCCCCGAGCCGCCGCGCCGGGCCTTTCGCGCGCGCAGCATGGCCGCCCTTCTGCCCCAGATCAGCCAGCCGGTCTTTCGCAAGCAGTCGGCTGCCGCCGTGCAGGTCATGACGGACTGGGCGGATATTGTCGGCCCCCATCTGGCAGCACTGACCGTGCCGCGCAGGCTCTCGGCCGGCACGCTGACGGTAGGCTGCCAGGGGCCGGTGGCGATGGAACTGCAACACCTCGCCCCCACCGTCATTGCCCGCATCAACACCACCTGCGGCACCGGCGTGGTCAAGCGGCTGAAAATGGTGCAGGACCTGCTGCCCGCGCCCCGGCAGGCCGCTCCCCCTGCCCCGCCGCGCACGCCCCCACCCCCGGTGGAAATTGACGACATGCCCGACGGCCCGCTGAAAGAGGCGCTGGCTTCACTTGGCGGATGGCTCCGCGCCCGACAGGATCGCTGAAAAAATGAAAGTTTTGGGCGCCGCCTTTTTTCAAAGCGCTTCGTAAAACGCCACCTTTTTGAAAAAAGGCGGCACCCGGGCAATTTTATTCTGCTGGAAGCAGCCCGGATGCGTCGCCCTGTTCCCAACATGAATCATGCTGTCATGAAAACGCCCTGTTCCAGGGGTTTCCTGACACGCAACATCACGGAACGGTGAGGTAGCGGGGCTGGATATCTGGCCGATCCGTGCCAATATCGGCTTTGCAATGGTACACAAAAGGAACCCGTCAGATGCGTAAGTTGGCTCTGTTGCTGGCTGTATCCATGGGACTGGCTGGCGTCCTGCCCGCCCCTGCCGCCCATGCATGGGGTGGTGGCTGGCGGGGTGGCCCTGGTTGGGGGGGCGGCTGGCACCGTGGCTGGGGCTGGGGCGGCTTTGGCGTGGGCATGGCCGCTGGCACGGCCCTTGGGGTAGCCATGTCGCCCTATCGCTACCGGCCTTATGGCTACGGGTATGGTTATCCGGTTTACGGCTATCCGCCGCCGCCCTACCCGGTCTATGCCTATCCGCCGCCACCACCCCCGCCGCCTCCGGCCTATTACGGTTATTACCGCTAGAGCAGATCCAGTTTGAATGGACACATTCGAACTGGTGAAGGTGCTCGATAAACAATGAGTTAGGGCAATTCCACCGCGCCAGAGTTCAGTGGAATGGCGCTATGGTTGGCCAAGGCAGGGCTGGAAAGGATCGCATGCTCTCTCCCCTCCGCGCTGATACACTTGGCACACGCGTCCTCACGCGCCACCAGTACAATATCATGATGGACCTGAAGGAAATTGACGGCCTGTGGGGTATCTGGGACCGCATGGGCCGCGTTCGCGCCAACCCTGCCGCAACCCAGCCTGACCTGTGGCTGGAAATCGAAACATCCGACTACATGACGGATGGCCTGTTGCTTTACTGCCCCATGGCCACAGATCTGGACGGCACGACGACCTATGACCTCGATAACGTGCTGCTGGTACTCGAGGCCTACGAGCACATCGCCACCATTCCCGGCTGGCTTGCGCCCGAGCGCACGCTGTACCGCATTGACGCCAGCAGGCTTCTGCCAGATGAAACCCATCTGGACCCGGTCGAATACGACTGAATACTTCGAGAACAGGTAAAGGTTTCTGGTGAAGCTTTTTTCAAAAAGCTTCGTAAAGACGCCGCCATTTAAGAGGCTGTTGAAAACAACTCATTGATAAAAAATAATAAAAGTTTTTGGGTGCCGCCTTTTTTCAAAAAGGCGGTGTTCTTTTAAGCTTTCTGAAAAAAGCTTCACCAAAAACTTCCTCATGATTCCTGGATATTTTCTGGGCTAACTTTTCAAACAGTCTCTAAAAAGGCCGCACCAAAACACATTCAAAGGGTGCGGGCCGCCCGCACGAATTCATGAATCAACGCGGGCGACTTGATGCCGGGGGCGGTTTCCACCCCGGATGAGACATCCACTGCCCGCGCCCCGCTACGCATCACGGCCTCGCGCACGTTATCGGGCCGCAGACCACCAGCCAGCATCCACGGCACTGGCGCCTGCCAGCCCTCGGTCAGGCTCCAGTCAAAGGCCTGGGCATTGCCGCCGGGGCGCTGTGCACCGGCGGGCGGGCGGGATTCAATCACCAGCCCATCCACCGCGCAGCTCTGCGGCAGGTCGGCGCGGGCGGCAATACCGGCAGCCAGCCACACAGGCACGCCAAACCGCGCGCGGATGGCTGTAGCACGGGCTGCAGTGTCATAGATCTGCACCCCATCGAGTGCGACCGCATCCAGCACGTGACGGATCTCATCATCGGTCGGGCGCACGAACAGGCCGATGGCGCGTGGGCCACCAGGCGGCAGGCGGCGCACCAGCGGAGCGGCCTGCGGGGCCGTGACATGGCGCGGCGAGCGGCTGAAGAACACGAACCCCACCCAGTCGGCCCCGGCGGCACTGGCAGCCTCCAGACCCGCCTCGTCACGGATGCCGCATATCTTGACCCTGACTGTCATTGTGGTCCTGCCGCCAATTTTAAGGTTCAAAAAGTTTTCAGGTGCCGCCTTTTTTCAAAAAAGGCGTTATTCTTTCAAAGCTTTTTGGAAAAAAGCTTCACCAGAAACTTTTTTTTCAGGAATGCGCTGTTTCCAGTTCGGCGGCAATCGCGGCGGCAGCAGCAGCGGGGTTGTCGGCCCGGGTAACGGGGCGGCCCACCACGATCCAGTCTGCGCCAGCGGTACTGGCCTGTGCCGGGGTCATGACCCGCTTCTGGTCGCCCAAAGCGCTGCCTGCCGGGCGGATGCCGGGCACCACCAGCACCGGTTTATCACCAAGCGCTGCCCGCAGCGGCGCGATCTCGTGCGAGGAACAGACCAGCCCATCCGCCCCGGATTCCATGGCCAGCGCGCCGAGACGCAGCACCTGCGCCTCCACGCTGCCCTGCACCCCGGTTTCGTGCAGGGCGGCCTCATCCATGCTGGTCAGCACGGTCACGGCCAGCAGCAGCGGGCGGGCCCCTTCGGGGAAGGTCTCGTCAACCGCCCTGCGGGCAGCGGCGATCATGGCGCGGCCACCACTGGCATGGATGGTCAGCATGGCGGGCCGCAGGGCTGCAAGGCTGCCAATGGCGGAGGCCACGGTGTTGGGAATGTCGTGCAGCTTGAGGTCAAGAAAGAGCGGGCTTTCGCCTGCCGCCTTGCGCACCGCATCGAGCCCGCAGGCATAAGTGAACTCAAGCCCCAGCTTGACCATGCTGGCAGGCCCCGCCACCTGCTCGCGCCAGCTTACGGCCTGCGCCGTGTCCTTGGTGTCAAGGGCAACGATCAGGCGGGTGGACCGTCCATGGCTCATTGGCGGCGCTCCTCAGGCAGATAAAATGGCGGGTTGGTCGGGATCAGGAATGCTCGGGCGGCCTGGGCAGCTGCGCGGCCGCCTGAGGGGCCGGGTCCACCTCGGGTTCGGGCTGCGTCTCGACCGGCTGGGCCGCGGCATAGGCCTTGAGCATGGGGGAATTGGCCGGGGCCGATGTCAGGCCCGGCGGGCGGGCAGTTGCATCGGCATCAGGCTGGCTGGCGCGCAGGGTGCGCAGTTCGAGCTCGGCGCGGCGGGCGCGGCGGATCTGGCGCAGCACCACGATCCAGACACTGGCCGAGCCGGTGGCATAGAACAGGGCAGCCACCAGCAGCGCCAGCACGCCGGGGGATGACGTCCACTTCCACTGCAGCCATGACAGTTCCACCGGCGCCTGGTTGCAGGCCGCGAAAACGATCAGTGCCACGGTCACGGGCAGGGTGATGAAAAGACGTATCATGATCCTGTTTCCCTACCCCCAACAACCAGAGCCTGCAAGAAAATCAATTCATGCGGCGCTGCCTTGATCGCGCGGCACGGGCATGGTTGCCTGTAGGACACAGGGTGCAGGGAGCGTGGCAATGGGCAAGGTTGTCGTTTTTCGCAACACGGCACGGCGTGATGAATCCTGGGCGGTGGAAGCACGCACCGGGCGCGAGACCTGCATCGCCAGCATCTATGCCACCCGTGCCGCGGCCGAGGCCGATTGCGCGTGGCGCAACCAGCAGGTCATGGCCTATCGCGCCTTTCTCGAGCGCAATGCGGTGGCGGTGCCGCAATACAGCATCCGCCCCTATCGCCGCGCGGACCTGCCCCGTGCGTGGCGCCCCCTGCCCGCGCTGGGCTTCCTGCATGGGCAATGCCACTAATTAATTGATTAAAAACAGTAAAAGTTTCTGGGTATCGCCTTTTTTTCAAAAAGGCAGCGTTCTTCTGAAGCTTTTTCCCTGCCCCCGCCTTCGCTCACCCGCCGTGGGGTATGGTATAAAGCGCGGTCAGGCCCATGCCCGGCCACAAGCCGATTGCAGCAAACGGAGATTTCATGACCGCGACCGCCTCCCCCCTTTCTCCCGTTCTGGAACAGGCGGACCGCACGCTCGATGCGGCCCTTGAGCGGCTTTTTGCCTTCCTGCGCATTCCCAGCATTTCCACCCAGCCCGAACATGCCGATGACTGCAGGCGCGCAGCGCAATGGCTGCGTGATGAACTCGATGGCCTCGGCTTTGACGTGACCCTGCACGAGACCCCGGGCCACCCCATTCTTACAGCCCATGACCGTACGCCGCCCGCAGGCCCGCATGTGCTGTTCTATGGCCATTACGACGTGCAGCCCGTCGACCCGCTGGACCTGTGGGAGAGCGGGCCGTTCGAACCCAGGCTGGTCACGGGGGAAAATGGCACGAAGCGCATCGTCGCCCGGGGGGCTTCGGATGACAAAGGCCAGGTCATGACCTTTATCGAGGCCATCCGCGCCATCCGGGCAACGGGCGGGCAGATGCCGGTGCGCATCTCGCTGCTGATCGAGGGCGAGGAAGAATGCGGCGGCCCCAGCCTGCTGCCTTTCATGGAAACGCACCGCAAGGAACTGCGCGCCGATGTCGGCCTGATCTGCGATACCGCCATGCTGCCCGGCGTGCCCGCCATCACCACCACGCTGCGCGGCATGCTGGGCGAGGAGGTGCATCTGCGCTGCGCCACGCGCGACCTGCATTCCGGCATATACGGCAATGCCGCGCGCAACCCCGCCGAGGTGCTGTGCCAGGTGCTGTCCTCCATCCGTGATGAGGCCACGGGCCGGGTCACGCTGCCCGGCTTCTATGCGGGCGTGCAGGATCCCACGCCCGAACTGCGTGCGCGCTGGCGCGAGATTGCGCCCGATGACGCGACCGTTCTGGGTGAAGTCGGGCTTTCATGCCCGGCGGGTGAAAAAGGCTACACCGCCATCGAGCAGACATGGTGCCGCCCGAGCTTCGAGATCAATGGCATTGCCAGCGGTTATGCCGGCGCGGGCTTCAAGACCGTGCTGCCCGGCGAGGCCGTAGCCAAGGTCTCGTTCCGGCTCGTCGCCGGGCAGGACCCGGTGCATATCCGCCAGGCCTTCTGCAGCCATGTGCGCAACATGGTGCCTGATGACTGCACGGTTACGTTTACGCCCTGCGGCGGATCGGTGGCCAGCGCCCTGCCTGAGGATGCCTTTGGCCTCAAAGCCGCCCTCGACGCACTGGGCGCGGAATGGAACACGCCTGCGGTGACCATCGGCTGTGGCGGCTCGATCCCGGTGGCCGCCGACATGCAGCGCGTGCTGGGCATGCCTGCCCTGCTGGTGGGTTTTGCCCTTGACGATGACCGCGCCCATTCGCCCAACGAGAAATATGACCTGACCTCCTTCCACAAGGGCATGCGCTCATGGATCCGCATCCTGCACGCCCTGGCCACGACCGATGCCTGAGGCCACGCCCCCCCTCGCCCTGACCATGGGCGACCCCGCCGGGATCGGGCCGGAAATTACCGCAGGCGCCTGGCGGGCCATGCGGGCTGGCCCCACGGCCTTTGCCGTGATTGGCGATGCAGGACTGATTGGCCGCCATGGCGTGAAAGTGCGCGAGATTGGCAGCATTGGCGAGGCCGCGGGCGTGTTTGCCGATGCCGTGCCGGTGCTGCCGGTCACGCTGGCGGCCCCCGTCGTGGCCGGACAGCCAGACAGCCGCAATGCGGGTGCCATCACCACCTCCATCGCGCGCGCGGTGGAACTGGCCCGCCACGGGCATGCAGCAGGCGTGGTCACCAACCCCATCAGCAAGATCGTGCTCAAGAAGGCGGGCTTCGCCTATCCCGGTCATACGGAATACCTGGCCACCCTGTGCAACGTGCCGGGGCGCGAGGTGATGATGCTCGCCTGCCCGGAACTGCGCGTGGTGCCCGTTACCATCCATGTCAGCCTGCGCCGCGCGCTTGATGAACTCACCACCGAAGGCATCATCGCCGCCACCCGCACCACCCATGCGGCCCTGATGCGTGATTTTGGCATCGCCCACCCACGCATCGCCATCGCCGGGCTGAACCCGCATGCGGGCGAAGGCGGCACCATGGGCACGGAAGAACAGACCATCATCATCCCCGCCATCGAGGCGTTGCGCGCGCACGGCATGGATGTAAGCGGCCCGTGGCCACCGGATACGATGTTCACGCCCCCCGCCCGCGCGCGCTATGACGTGGCGATGTGCATGTATCACGATCAGGCGCTGATCCCGCTCAAGACCATCGACATGACGCAGGGGGTCAACACCACGCTGGGACTGCCCATCATCCGCACATCGCCCGATCACGGCACCGCTTTCGATATTGCAGGCCACGGCACGGCAGACCCCTCGAGCCTTGTCGCGGCATTACGCATGGCCATGCAGATGGCCGAACACAGGAACAGGTCATGAGCGCATCTTCTCCCGCCGCCATCAGGCTGGGCGTGAACATCGATCACGTCGCCACCGTGCGCAACGCGCGCGGCGGCACGCATCCCGACCCGGTCAGGGCCGCACTGCTGGCCCAGAAATCGGGCGCTGATGGCATTACCGCGCACCTGCGCGAGGACCGCCGCCACATCCGCGATGCCGACCTCGAGCGCCTGCGCGCGGAGCTGGCCATTCCGCTGAACATGGAAATGGCGGCGACCGAGGAGATGACCACCATCGCCGCCCGCCTGCGCCCCCATGCGTGCTGCCTGGTGCCCGAACGGCGGCAGGAAGTCACGACCGAGGGCGGGCTGGACGTGCTGGGGCAGGCCCGAACGCTGGCCCCGCGTATTGCGCGGCTGAACGGGGCGGGCATCCGTGTCTCGCTGTTCATTGATCCCGATGCCGCACAGATCGAGGCTGCGGCAGAACTGGGGGCCGCCGTGGTGGAACTGCATACCGGCGCCTATGCCGATGCGCCTGATGCCGCCGCACGCGCAACGGAACTGGGCCGCCTGGCCACGGGCGCGGCCCATGCCGCCCATTGCGGGCTGGAAGTACATGCGGGCCATGGCCTGACTTACGATAACGTGCCCCCCATCGCGGCCCTGCCGCAGGTCATGGAACTCAATATCGGGCATTTCCTGATCGGGCAGGCCATTTTTGACGGGCTGCCTGCGGTAATCAGGCACATGAAGGCCGTAATTGCTGCAGCGCGTGGATGAGAAGGACCGGCCTGGCACGGGGCGGCCAGGCGCTTCAACATGACCTCGCCCATAAGGATAAGGCCGCCTGGCCGTCGGCCCTCATGTTCGTGCCATCGGCCGAAAGAGGCCATGCCCAGCGCAGGTGCCTGTCGTTCCTGAACCAACTGTAGACACTCGCGGGTGCAATTCTTTACCCAACGGATGAAACGCTGGGCAGACCATCAACATAACCTCTGCCCAACGCGGATATGCCGCCATTTCCTGCCATTCTGATACCGCCAGCGGGTCGCAGCCATCATGCGCCACGGATCAGGCAATAATATCGTGCCCCAAATCAGAGGCTTCCAGAATGGCCTGTCTCATCAGTGAAAGCGGCCGGGGCGGCTCAATAAGGGGGCACAGACGCTGCCACAGGGATCATGCAGCTCCTGGCCGCGTACGTGGTGGCTTTGGCATCACGGCCTGCGTAACTGCAGAGGGTCACGGCAGGGCACAGGTGAGCAGGCAGGTCCCGGCCGGGCGTGCAGCGGGGTGCAGGTCATTTGATGCGGCCAGGCCCGCCACGATCGCGGCGGTTGCCAGAATGAGCGAAAGCATGTGCATGACCCTTTCCTCCGCGTGTGGGATAACCATGCGCCGATCCGCCGTGTGGCCGGTCGCGCGCGACCTGTCTGCATGAGGCAGGGCGGCTGTAACGCCCGGCCCGTAAACGGTTAACCACCAGGGCCGGACGCGGTTGCGCCCATCGCGGAAAAGTTGTGCCGCCGCGCGGGACTGGCCCGTGCCGGGGGGGCCGGGTATCATGCGGGCATGACACGTCCGCTCCCGGCTTATTTCATGGATATTGCGATGGCAGAGGCACGGGCCGCAGCACTGCGTGGCGAGGTGCCGGTGGGGGCCGCCCTTGCCGGACCACAGGGGCAGGTGCTCGCGCGCGCGGGCAACCGGGTGGAGGAATGGCATGATCCCTCCGCCCATGCCGAAATGCAGGTCATGCGCGCAGCGACCCGCCTGCGTGGCGGCCAGCGCCTGGCGGACTGCACGCTTTATGTCACGCTTGAGCCATGCCCCATGTGTGCGGCGGCGGCGGTGCATTTCCGTATCGGCCGGATTGTGTTCGGCGCCTATGATCCCAAGGGCGGGGGCGTGGAGCATGGCCCGCGGGTGTTTGCGCAAGCCCGCTGCCTGCACCGGCCCGAAACGGTGGGCGGCGTGCGCGAGCGCGAGGCCGGGGCGCTGCTACGGGATTTTTTTGCCCAAAGGCGCGCCTAACCTATTTGTCATGCAACGGTATAACACGGGTCGGCTCTCTTGCGGCACAATGCAGGGAATGGGACTGTCATGCCCAGGCGGCCAGTCCCGCCCCGTTGTTTCGAGATTTCAGCAGGACCTCCATGCTCAGGGATGCCATGTCAGACGTAGTACGGTCGAACACCCTTTCCTCCCGCCGGTTTCGCACGCGGTTGCTGGCCTCTCTGGTGGCCAGCGCGGTTACCGGGGCGGGACTGGCCTGCGCACCTGTGGCGCGGGCCGATGAAACCGGGGTCATCCACCCCGATACCCAGATCCAGCAGCTGCCCAACTTCGTCAATCTGGTCAAGCAGGTCAAACCGGCGGTGGTCTCGATCACGGCCCGCATCAAGGATGCTGACACGGGCGAGGAAATGGGCGGCGGTGGCGGCATGCCGGGCGGCTTTCCGTTCCCGTTCCCTTTCCAGATGATGCCGCAGCAGGCGCACCGCACGGTTGAGGCGCGTGGCTCGGGCTTCGTCATCTCGCCCGATGGCTACGTCGTGACCAACAACCATGTGGTCAAGGGCGCCACCAAGGTCACGGTCACGCTTGATGATGGCACGGCGCTGCCCGCCAAGATCGTGGGCCGCGATTCAAAGACCGATATCGCCCTGCTCAAGGTCTCGCCCTCGGGCAAGCTGCGCTTTATCGAACTTGGTGATTCCGACAAGGTCGAGCCGGGCGAATGGGTGGTGGCCGTGGGCAACCCGTACGGCCTTGGCGGCACGGTGACGGCGGGCATCGTCTCCGCGCGCGGGCGTGATATTGGCGATGGGCCGTATGATTCCTTCATCCAGGTGGATGCACCCATCAACCGTGGCAACTCTGGCGGCCCGCTGTTCACGCAGGATGGCAAGGTGGTGGGGGTGAATACCGCCATCCTCTCGCCCTCGGGCGGGTCGATCGGCATTGGCTTCGCCATTCCGTCAGATACCGTAAAGAACATTGTCGAGCAGCTTGAAAAGACCGGCCATGTCACGCGCGGCTACCTGGGGGTGACTGCGCAGGAAATCACGCCGTCGATGGCCAGCGCGCTGGGCATGAAGCCCTCGGCCACGGGGGCGCCGGCCACCGGGGCGCTGGTAGCCAGTGTGAGCGTGGGCAGCCCGGCCGAGAAAGCGGGCCTCAAGGCCGGTGACGTGGTGACCCAGCTCAATGGCCAGAACATCGATACGCCCCACACGCTGGCGGTCAATGTGGCCTCCATTACGCCGGGCACCAAGGCGTCGATTGCCTACCTGCGCAACAACAAGCCGCAGACGGCAACCGTGCTGATTTCAAGCCTGGGCAAGGGCAGCACGGCCGATGGCACGGTGGGCGACAGCACGCATGATACTGACAAAGGCCCGAAACTCGGCGTAACCCTTGCACCCCTGACGCCTGACCTGCGCCAGCAGCTCGGACTGGAGGAAAGCGTGCGCGGCGTGGTGGTGAGCGACGTGCAACCCGGCTCGCCCGCCGAGCAGGCCGGTATCCATGCCGGTGACGTCATTCAGGCGGTGGGCGAAGTGCCGGTTGAAAACCCGCGCGCCACCGTCTCGGCCATAAGGCAGGCCTTCCAGGCCAATCACTCGGTGCTGCTGCGGGTGGTGCGCAACGGGCAGAGCGTGTTCGTGGCGGTCAGCCCCAATGCCGATGATAACGATGCGGCGACGGATGATGACGACGATCAGTAAGATCGGGTGAACTGAACGGATTGGCATGAGGGCCGGGGCAGTTCTGTCCCGGCCTTTTTTGTGTGGGGGCGGGGATGGAGCTGTGACTGTTTTTTGGGGGGGGAACGGAAGGTCTGCTATTAGGCACAAAATTTCAATAGTGAACGTTTTTATGATAAAGGTGTCCAGATTTTGACCTGAAGTCACCAGTTTTACATGATGAGGAAATGAGTTCCCGGCGTTGGCTAATCGCTCGTGGAAAAAGCCTCTACATCGTCTTGCAAAAGCTTATGACGCTTTCCATCTATATCTAGTTGCAACTTATATAGTGATATCGCAGTAATTTTTTCTCGGAGAGAAGAATATCTAATGGCTGATTTCTTTGAAATAGATTTATTAGGTGTCGAAACAAAAAAGAGTGGCGATGCAATAGCAATTCGCTATGAATTGGCAGGACAGACGACCATCCACGTTGTTGATGGGGGGTATACTACCAGTGGGGAGTGTCTTCGAGACCTCATCAACAAGTATTACGATAATCCGACATTCATCAATCGTGTGATCGCGACGCACAACGATGGGGATCACGCACGTGGTCTAATCGCAATTCTCGAACATTTTGAGGTCGGTGAACTATGGATGCTCCGCCCGTGGGAGTATGCGGAAGAACTCATTGAGCATTTTAGTAATTATGAGAGTGTACCACACCTACGAGGCGCCCTGCGGCGTGCGTACGCTAACCTTGCAGCTCTTGAAGATATAGCGATTGACAAGGGCATTCCAATCCATGAACCGTTCCAAGGGGCGCAGATCGGTGCATTCCACGTCATGGCCCCCTCGCGCGAGCGGTACCTCGACCTCATTTTAACGTCGAACAAAACGCCGGAAAGCTTGGGTATCGAATCCAGAGTCGACAGTATTTTGGGTACCATCATGGAGAAGGCGAAGACAGCAGTCGCGTTGCTCCGAGCATCATGGGGAGCGGAAGCCTTTCCGCCAGGAGATACGAGCAACGAAAATGAAATGAGTGTAGTCCAGTACGCTGTGCTGAATGGCAAGAAAATCCTGTTAACTGCTGATACGGGACGAAAAGGTCTACAGGAGGTCATCGACTATGCACCATATGTCGGTTTGACCCTTCCGGGGATCGACAGATTCCAAGTTCCACACCATGGTGGGCGACACAATGTTAATACGGATCTGCTAAACGCTATTGTAGGCCCGATTCTCCAGGAGCCGCAGGAGACCGGGCATTTTCAGGCCTATATCAGCTCAGCGAAGGCAGATGAAGACCATCCCCGTAAGGTCGTACAACGCGCGCTTATCCATCGTGGTGCAAATCTTCACATGACCGAGGGCCAAAACATCCGTACGTCGGGTGGTGCCGCTCCGTCACGGCCAGATTACACGCCATTGGTGCCGACCGCATATCCCGATTCCTATGAGGAGGCTTGACGGTGGCAATACCGATCCCGAACGGTATTGCACAGCTGTTCGATAGCTATGGTCGGCAGGCCAGACTGTTTCCTGCTCTTCTAATGATTTTTCCTCCCCTTCTTACCATACTGGCATGGTTCCCGTGGCTTCTGCTTTCCAGTGGCGGTGCGACACTTCTTACATTAGCGACATCATGCGGCCTTCTATACGCTCTTGGCTCGTATGCTCGCACCAAGGGTAAGCGGATTGAGCCAAAACTACTGAAGAGGTGGGGCGGATGGCCGACAACACTACTTTTGCGCCATGACAGCGAACTCGATCAGCATACCCGGCTGCGTTATCACACATATCTGGCGGGCGTAGTGCCCGAAAGTCTATCCTTCCCCACGGTTCAGGAAGAGCAAGCGAATCCCGCAGGCGCCAATGCGGTGTATGATTCAGCAGTACGGTGGTTGAAAGAAAGAACTCGAGGTAAAGAGTTTGCGATGGTGGAGCGCGAGAATGCGCAATACGGATTTCGTCGTAATTTGCTGGGCCTCAAGCCTTTCGCACTCACCCTTTGCCTCCTGACGTTGGTCATCACGATGCTCACAATTTTTAACAAAGCTCCTAATCTCGTGGATTCTATAAGAAATTGGGACTTTGTGGCGTTAGCAAAAGTAGCATCTGATCTTGGCCCCGCTATCCTAGCGACATTTGCGGTCAATCTGTTTGCCATGCTTGCGTGGGTTTTTGTCGTGACCAAGCGCTGGGTTCGGGAAGCCGGATTCCAGTATGCCTACGCTCTACTCGCCGTGTGCGATATGACAACCAACGCGACGAATAAGAAAAGGAAAAAGGCTGTTTAGTGGACAAGGATCAGATCTATCTGCCAGCAGACATGCTGCCGCGTCCCTTCCGATGCGAGGTCAATATGCGCAATGCGGGTTTTCTATAGCACGCCTATATGCGGAATGGATCGTTACACAGCCTAACCCCGCACGGGAACTTTGTACCAATCATGTCCGCTTTACGGAAAACAATTTAGCGGCTCGTATGACCAAAATGAGGCGACTACCGCCCACCCGGTTTCATAACCGGGCACCATCAATGTCTTTCAATTCCATCATAAGTCCTGACGTTTTGACTGCCTGCCATATTCTTCAGGGCCATGTCGATGTCCGCCCAGTTCCCACATTTCGCAGCGGCAGCGACATAGCCATCGGGTCGTATCAGCCAGATACCGTTTTCATCCGGTGGCAGGCATGGTTCGGGCATCAGCAGGGCTGGATGGCGTGCGATCATGGCCCGCGCTGCAGCGCTGTTCCTGGCCGCAAGCACAAAGCGGGGCGGCATGTTGTCCTGTCCGGAACATGGCCATGAAACCAGTCGCTGCCCTGGCCCAGGGCCACGCAGCCCCCGGGCTGAACCCATGTTGAGGGGGCTGTCCGGGTAGCCGATCAGGATTCCGGAAAGCCGATTGGCAATGGCACGACGGACCACCGGAATGCGAAAGCCCTGCTTTACAATGAAGTTGCGCACCCTCTGCGCCAGATGGCTTCTGAGCAGGACAATTCTGGTCATGCGGCTGGAATCCGACAGGATCTGCCGTGCAACACCGCTGCGTTCGCTACTGTAGCTGTCCAGCAGGCGCGGGCTGGCGTCCTGCCGCTCGACCAGTGCCAGCTTCCACGCAAGATTGAAGGCATCCTGCATGCCCATGTTCATGCCCTGACCACCGGCAGGGCTATGGATATGGGCCGCATCGCCAGCCAGGAACACGCGGCCCCTGCGGTAGTCCCTGACCCTGCGTTCATTAACCCCGAAATCCGACAGCCACACCGGATCGGACAGGATGACCCCGCCCGGTCCGCGCCGGTCAACAAGTGCCTGTATTTCCCCAAGGTCAGGCCTATGCAATGCAACCGGCCCCAGATCGGCGATGATACGGTAATGGCCCCGCGATATTGGAAAGAACATGACAGCGCCGTCGGGGTGCCAGAAAATTGCCGGTTCGTCGGGCGGGATCGCAAGGCCCGCCACGTGCACGTCAGCAATGACAAAACCCATGGGCAGCGTGTCCCCCGCGAATGCCAGGCCCAGCGTGCTGCGCACAAGGGAATGCGCCCCATCGCACCCGATGAGCCACGCTGCTTCCACGGTCTCGATCCTGCCGCCCGCATGCCTGAGCGTGCAGGACACACCGTCGTCCCTGCCAGTAAAGTCGGTCAGTTCGGTCCCGCGTTCGACAGTATGGCCAAAAGTCCCGAGATGGTCTTCCAGTAACCGCTCGGTTTCCGATTGCGCAATCATCAGCAGGTAATTGAAGGATGAGGCGATCGTGCCGAACGGGATCCGGGCCAGTGTCGTGTTGCCGGCATGAATGCTCACGGCATCCGCACGCAGCCCGGTGGCCATAAACGCATCGGCACAGCCCGCTGCATCAAGCAGTTCCAGTGTCCGGGGCCAGATGGCCAGGGCGCGGGACTGGGTGGTGCGGGCTGGCAGCCTGTCAATAACCCTGACAGGCGTGCCGTAGCGGGCCAGTTCGGCGGCCATGATCAGGCCGACAGGCCCCGCACCGCTAACAAGGACGGGCTTCGACATGGTTTTATCCAAAGGAAAGGACGTGTCAGGCCATATGAACGGATGCCACCACGTTAACGCCGGACGCAGCCGGACTGTTCCTGCCTGCTCCCGGGCAGGCAGGCGGTTGTGGCACGGAAAAAGGGGCGGCTTTCCCCCCGTTTCCTTAAAAAAACGGCCCACCCTGATTGTCGTGGCAGGGTTTCTTGCCGTATCTGCACGCATTGCATGTTCGTTTCCGGAGGGGATGATGACCGGTCCAGCACTATCCGATGCCCAGGGGTCGTCTCGCGCGCGCCTGATTGATGGCAAGGGTTTCGCCGCCCGCCTCACTCAGGATATCGCAGCCGATGTCAGCGCCTTTTATGAAAAGCACCACGTCACCCCCGGCCTCGCCGTGGTGCTGGTGGGCAATGACCCCGCAAGCGAGGTCTATGTGCGTAACAAGGCGCTCCAGACCCACCGCGCGGGCATGCGTTCGTTCATGCACATGCTGCCCGCCACCACCGCGCAGAACGAACTGCTCAGCCTGATCGCACGGCTCAATGTCGATCCCGAGATCCATGGCATCCTCGTGCAGCTGCCCCTGCCTGCGGGGCTCGACCCCGTGGCCGTGACCAACGCCATCGCGCCCGAAAAGGACGTGGACGGGCTGGGCGTGGTCAATGCTGGCCGGCTGGCGCTGGGGCTGCCAGGCATCGTGCCGTGCACGCCGCTGGGCTGCCTGCTACTGCTGCGCCATTACGTGGGCGACATGCGTGGCAAGGATGCGCTGGTAATTGGTGCCTCGAACCTCGTTGGCCGCCCCATGGCCGAACTGCTGCTGCAGGAGGGCTGCACCGTTACCGTGGCGCATGTCGACACGCGCGATACGGCGGCCCTGGCCCGTCAGGCCGATATCGTGGTGGTGGCGACCGGCGTGCGCGAACTGGTGCGCGGCGACTGGATCAAGCCCGGTGCCACGGTGATTGATGTCGGCATTTCGCGCGTTACGCTGCCTTCGGGCAAGACGCGGCTGGTGGGCGACGTGAAGTTTGACGAGGCCGTTGAGCGCGCTGGCCTGATTACGCCCGTGCCCGGCGGCGTGGGGCCAATGACCATTGCCTGCCTGCTGCGCAACACCCTTGATGCGGCCCGCCAGATCGTGACGGGGCAGGCACGCTCATGACCCTGACCTCCGTTGAACTGATCCCGCGGGATGCGGAAACCCTGCTGCGTGACGCCAATGAAGTCGCCCGGCTGTTCCCCGATGCGGGGATGATCAATATCCCCGACCTGCTGCGCTTTCCGCTGCGCAGCTGGGAGGCGGCGCGGCTGGTGCGCCCGGTTTTCGCGCGCGTGGTGCCGCATATCCGCGCCATTGACATTGCGCCTGACGCGCCCCTGCCGGGCGCGGATGATCCGGGCCTGCGCGAGGTGCTGGTGGTCAAGGGCGACCCGCCATCGGACCTGCGCCACCGCACCTACCCCAACAGCAGCGAGAGCGTGATCGCGCGTTATCGCCGCGAGGCGCCGCATCTGGATGTCTATGCCGCGTTCGACCCGTATCGCCGCGCACCGTATCTGGAAATGGAAGCCATCGCGCGCAAGAAGGAAGCCGGTGCCATCGGCTTCTTCACCCAGCCCATATTCGACCTGCCCATGCTGGATCTGTGCATGAACTGGCTGCATGGGGAAAATGTGTTCTGGGGCATCTCGCCCGTGGTAGGGCCAAAATCGCGCTCATATTGGGAGACGACGAACCACGTCATCTTCCCCCACGGGTTTGAGCCAACATTCGAGGCCAATATCACCTTTGCCCGGCAGATGATGGAGGTCGTGGCCCGCGCGGGCGGCAACACCTACCTCATGCCGCTGCGCGTCAACCTTGAGCGCTACCTGACGCCGCTGCGGCGTGATCAGGGCGTTTCAGACTAGAATATTGATAAAAGGAAAAAGTTCTTGGTGAAGCTTTTTTCAAAAAACTCCGAAGAACGCCGCCTTCTTGGAAAAAAGGCGGCACCCAAAAACTTTTTCAGGGTTCACGCCACCCAGGTGTTCAGATCCAGCCACGCGCCCGGATCAGGCCAAATGCCGCAATCGTGACCATGCAGGTGATCCGCCCGTCCAGGATCATCGCCTCCATCTCGGACAGGGGAACGGTGTGGCAGGTAATGTCCTCCTCCGTTTCCTCGCGCTGGTGGCTGCCCTGCGTCAGCCCGGTGGCCAGGAAGGCGCGGCCCTTCTGGGTGGTGTAGCCAGCGCCCTGGTACAGCAGCCCCGCATCGCGCATCTCGGCGGCCATGAGGCCGGTTTCCTCGCGGAGTTCGCCACGCGCCACCTCATCGGGTGTTGCGTCGGGGCGGTTTTCCCACATGCCCATGGGCAGTTCCCACATCCGCTTTTGTATGGGATAGCGGTATTGGCGGATCAGGGTGACGC
Organism: Komagataeibacter xylinus; assembly: GCF_004302915.1. GTDB lineage: Bacteria > Pseudomonadota > Alphaproteobacteria > Acetobacterales > Acetobacteraceae > Komagataeibacter > Komagataeibacter xylinus_C. The sequence continues at coordinate 19,739 of NZ_QQBI01000005.1, forward strand.
GGGGGCCCTCGGGGCTTTCCCACAAGGGCAGGATCACGACAAAATCACCGCGCTCCACCACGCCATACAGCCCCTCGCGGCCATTGGGGCGCAGGATGATGTCCTCGCGCACGCGGGTCCAGGGGTTTTCGTAGGCCGTGCGGGTGGAAAGCGTGGTGTAGCCGCCTGCATCGGGGGTGGGGCGTTGCGTCATGAAACCTGTCTCCTTCGTGGCCTGTTGAGGCATGTCCATGCATCCTGCACGGGGCTGTGGTGCGGGAACGAATGGTTGCGGGTTGGTTTTTTCAGTTTTTTCCATAAGCCGTATCCGGCGTTGTGCCCAAGCTCTTTTGCGGCGCGAAAAATCAGGGTTGTCATGCGCGCTGGTGCGGCGCGTTCGTTTTCTATGGGGAGTGCAGGCATATCATGACCGGGCCGCAGGCATCATCGGCGTCACCGACACGGCGGATACTGCCCGTCGTGCTGTTCAATCTGCTATGTTACATCGATATCGGCCTGCCGATGGCGGTTATTCCGGTTTTTGTGCACCAGGTGCTGGGCTACAACACCGTGCTGGCGGGGATGGCGGTCTCGGTGCAGTATCTCGCAACCTTCGCCTCGCGCGCGGGCGCGGGGCGGCAGGCCGACCGGCGCGGCGCCAAGCCCACGGTCATCGTGGGGCTGGCCATGTGCACGCTCTCGGGGCTGATGCTGCTGGCCTCGGGCGTGCTGCTGCATTTTGCGGTCCTGTCGGTGGGGCTGCTGATCCTGAGCCGCGTGCTGCTGGGCATTGGCGAAAGCTGGACGGCGACGGGCGCCATCATGTGGAATATCGGCCGCGTGGGCGCAGGACGCACCGCGCAGGTGATCTCGTGGAATGGCGTGACCTCTTATGGCGGCATCGCCCTTGGTGCGCCGATCGGGCAGATCCTGTCCGGCCTGCCCATGCCCTATGGGGGGCTGACGCTGGTGGGCGCGCTCTCGGCTGGGCTGACGCTGTTCGGTTTCGTGCTGGCGCGCCAGTATGCGCCGGTGCCGCCCGTGCCTGCCAAGGCGCCGCCCATGCCCTTCGGGCAGGTGTTCATGCGCGTGCTGCCCCATGGCATGGTGCTGGCCTGCGGGTCGGTGGGATTTGGCACCATTTCCGCCTGCCTGGCGCTGTTCTATGCCCATAATAACTGGAATGGCGCCGCCGTGGCGCTGGCCGGTTTCGGCCTGACCTTCGTGATGATGCGCTTTTTGTTCGCCCGCCAGATCGACCGCCGGGGCGGGTTGCAGGTCACCCTCATCTCCCTGCTGGTGGAAACGCTGGGCCTGGGCGTGCTGTGGCAGTGCTCGAGCGTGGAAGGCGCAGCCCTTGGGGCGGCACTGACCGGGGCCGGGTTCTCGCTGGTGTTTCCCGCCATGGGGGTGCTGGCCGTGGGCCGCGTGGGGGCGGAGAACCGGGGGGCGGCGCTGGGCGCTTTTTCCGTGTTTCTCGATATTGCCGTGGGGCTGTCCGGCCCGCTGCTGGGGCTGGTGATCCAGACAATGGGCTACGGGGCGCTGTTTCTGGTCTCGGCCCTGTTTACGCTGGCAGGCGTGGGTGTCACCATGGCATTGAAATTCCTGCCGCGCTGAAGGGTGCGTGGCGCATGACCAACCTTGCGGGAGCTGAGCTGGATAGATGCAGATTTCATCTGTAGCGGTTTTTTGTGGATCACGTTTCGGCTCAAGGCCGGAATATGCAGCCCAGTCGCGCGCACTGGGCACGGCGCTGGGGCAGGCGGGGCTGCGGCTGGTCTATGGGGGCGGGCATGTCGGCCTCATGGGCACGGTGGCCGACGCCACGCTGGCGGCAGGGGGCACCGTGACGGGCGTGATCCCGCGCTTCCTGCATTCACGCGAGATCATGCATGAAGGTGTGACCGACCTGACCGTGACCGACAGCATGCATGACCGCAAGGCGCGCATGTTTGCCTGCTCGGATGCCTTTGTGGTCATGCCCGGCGGCCTGGGCACGTTTGACGAGACGATCGAGATCATGACATGGCGGCAGCTGCGCCAGCATGACAAGCCGATCTATATCGTCAACATCGCAGGCTGGGCCGACCCGCTGCTGGCCATGATCGATGCCTGTATCGAGGATGGATTCGCCTCCCCCAGCGCACGTGACCTGTTTGCGGTGGTGCCGGATGTGGCCACCCTCATGGCCGTCCTGGCAACCCTTCCGGCACCCTCCGGCGCGCGCGATGCGGTGGCAACGCTGTAAAACTTTTCATCTATCCCCTTGCGCAAAAGGGAGCAGGCTAGTATAGCCGCGTGCAACGGAGTGTAGCTCAGCCTGGTAGAGCACTGTGTTCGGGACGCAGGGGCCGGAGGTTCGAATCCTCTCACTCCGACCAGATTTGCAGGCCGATTGCCCTTGGGCGGTCGGCCTGTTTTCGTATCTGCCTGAATGACAGAAGTTTTGGGGGTGCCGTCTTTTTTCAAAAAGGCGGCGTTCTTTTCGAAGCTTTTCGGAAAAAAAGCTTCACCAGAAACGTCTTTGTGGCTTCCATTAAAAAAGGGGGAGACCTGCAGGTCTCCCCCTGTGTTTTTTACGGCTGGGCCGGTTGTGGCGGCGTGGCCGGGCTTGCGGGGGCTGCCTGCTGGCTGGCTGGGGCTGTCGCATCGCTGGCAGGCGCATTAGCCGGTGCTGGCTGGGCTGCGGGCGGCGTAGTGGGTTCAGGCGCCGTGGACGGCGCGGGCGGGCTGGCCGCAGGAGTGGAAGCGCTGGTCGCGTCCGGCGCGGCAGGCGTTGCGGGCGCGCTTGCGGCAGGCTGTGCAGCCGGCGCCGTAGGTGTCGCAATTTCCGCCGGGGTGGCGCTTGGCGCGGGTGCTTCGGCAGGCGGCGTGGCTGGTGCCGTCGCCTGCGCGGGCGCTGGGGCGGGCGGCACTTCAGTGGCTGCGGTCGGCGCGCTGGCGCCCACGCTCGAAACCTGTGGCAGCGTGGGGGTGGGAGCCACTGGGCGCGGGGTCAGGGTAACGGTGGGCTGGGTGTAGCGGTTCAGCGCATCGGCGTCACTCTGCACGCCATAGGCGTTCATGGGCGGCAGGGGCTGGGGCGAGGGCTGATCCGCCGCCGGGTTGCGGTCAAGCACCACGCGGGTGTTCTGCGGGTAACGGTTCATCAGGCCAAGCAGCGTGCCGTTGGTCCAGCCAAAGCCGATCTGCATCGGGTATTCGCCGCCACCTTTGCCGCCCTTGGGGCTGATATAGGGATTGACCACGTCATATTTTTCCAGAAGCACGCCCGATTTCTCGTAGGTGCCGATCACGCGGCCCATCCAGCGGGCCGCGATGTCGCTGGCAAGCTGGTCATAGCCATACTGGTTGAAGCCCTTGACCGCCATCCACTGCAACGGGGCCCAGCCATTGGGGGCATCCCACTGCTGGCCGCTATTGGTACGCTCGGTGGCGATCAGGCCGCCAACCTTGAGCAGGTTCTTGCGCACGGTTTCCGATACGGCCTTGGCCTGCTCGGGCGTTGCCATCTGCAAAAACAGCGGCACGACGGTGGCACCTGACAGGATGGAGGTCGACTCGCCCTTTTTCCAGTCATAATCGATATAGGCCGCGCGCCGCTCATCCCACAGGATGCGCTGTGCGGCACTGATGCGCTCTTCGGCCAGGTGCGCGTAACGGGCCGCTTCCTCCTTGTTGCCCTTCAGGTCATAGGCGTGGGCCAGCGTCTGCTGCAGGTGCGGGATGAGGAAGTTGAGCTCCACGGTCAGCAGTTCCGTGGTGTGGATGGTGGAGAGCGTATGCCCGTCCGCCAGCCAGCGCGAGCTGAAGTCCCATCCCGTCTCGGAGCCTGCGCGCAGGTCGCGGTACACCTCGTTCTTGGGGCGACCGGACTCGGCAGCCGTGGCGATGTCCTGCGGGTAGCTTTCATCACGCGGGGTGTCGCGGTCATCCCAGTGGCGGTTCATGATCGTGCCATCGGGCAGGCGCACCACGTGGCGGTAGGCGCCGCCGGGGGCGACCGAATCCTGCCCGTCCATCCAGTAGTCATATTCCGCCTGCAGTTCGGGCAGGAAGGTGGTGTAGGCCACCTGCCCGTCATGCATGGCCAGCAGGTCGACCATCAGCGAGAAGAACGGCGCCTGCGAGCGGCTGAGGTAATAGGTGCGGCTGCCGTTGGGAATATGGCCGTATCGGTCGATCATCGAGGCCATGTCGCGCACCATGTCGCGCATGAGGTCGATCTTCTGGTTTTCATACAGGCCGATCATGGTGAAGTAGCTGTCCCAGTAATACAGTTCACTGAAACGGCCACCGGGCACCACATAGGTGAAAGGCAGGGGCAGCTGCGAGGAATAGGCCACCTGCGTATCAGGCGGGCGGCTGAGCACTTCCCACATGCCCACGATGTAGTCGCGCACGTTTTCATCAGGCGTGCGCTGGTAGGAGACGGTCTTGCGCTCGGGCAGGGTAAAGTGCTGGGCCACGAAATCCTTGAGCGAGAAATCGGGGCGCTGGCGGGCCAGGTTGTACTGCGCCATGAGGTCGGCGGGCGCTTCATCGGGTATGGCGTCGGCCGCGGTCTTGGCATCGGTGTAGATATGCGCCTCGCCAATGGCCTGGAACAGGCCGTCAAGCGCGATCGAGGGCGGGCGCAGGTCCTGTGCCAGGGCCGCAGGCGCTGCGGCATCGGACAGCAGGGCATCGGCGGGCGGGACCGGGCTGCTGCCACTCGATGCCGGGCCATCCTTGTGCATGGTCTGCCCGGGCTGGGTGCCCGGCGGGGTGGCATCGGCATGGTCGGCGCTGCCCGTGCCCGGGCCCGTGCCCGGCGTGGCCGTGGGCGGGCTGGCCGGGGGAGCGCCCGCCTGCGGTGCGGCGGGTGTGGGCACGGGGGGCGTGGCAGTACCCGGCGTGGCCTGCGGCGGCGTGGGGCTTACGGATGGCGTGGTGGCGGCTGGTGCAGGTGGCATGCTTCCGCTCCCCGAAAGCGGTTCGGGCGTTGGCACCGAATAGGTCTGCTCCGCTGCTGCGTCCGGGCTTGCAGCGGCGGCAGGGGCTGACGGTGCCGCTGCTGTCCGTTCCGTGCCGGTGGGCGCGGACGGGATGGCAGCGGGGGTCTGGGCGCCAGGCGTGGCCTGTGTGGACTCAGGCGCTGTCTGGGCCAGGGCGGGCGCACCCGCGTAAAGAAGGCTGGCCAGCACGAGCCCGGCCTGACGGGGCGCGGACCGGGACAGGTTTGAACCGCACAGGAGTAAAACTTTCACGAGACGCCAATTCTCCAGATAATAAAAAGATAAATATGATCCGTGCACCATGCCCTGCCTTGCCTGCCTACCACAAAGGGAAACCATGCAGATGAAGGGAAGTTCATTTTCAGGCATGGTGGCTGTCATGAACATGTCCCTGCTTTTCCATAGGGTACAAATCCGGCTATGCTATGTGCCCTCCCGGCCTGCGCGGCCTGAGCGTTCGTGTTTTTCCTGTTCCGCCAAACCGGAGTCGTCCTTTCATGCCCTCATCCCTTCAGGGTCTCACCCCGCTGGCCACAACCGATGCCCTGTTCTTTGAACGCGCCGGTGCCCGCCTTGGCCGCCCCGATGCCGAGCGCCTTGTGCAGCAGGCGCTCGAGGGGATGGATGATGGCGAGCTTTTCTTGGAATATCGTGAAAGCGAGGGCATTTCGCTTGATGAGGGCGTGATCCGCTCCGCAACCTTCGATACGTCATCAGGCTTCGGCCTGCGTGCCGTGCTGGAGACGGAAACCGGCTTCGCCCATTCCGACGAGATCAGCGAAAGCGCGATCCGCCGCGCCGCCGAGACCGTAAGCCAGGTGCGCGCGGGCCGTTCGGGCATGCTGGCTGCAGGCCCCCGTTCAACCAATCACCGCCTCTACCCCGACATCAACCCGCTGGCGGAGGGCGAATTCGCCACGCGCGCGGCCATGCTGTCGGAGCTTGATGCCTATGCCCGCGCGCGTGACCCGCGCGTGGTGCAGGTGATGGCCTCGATCTCGGCGGAGTGGCAGGCCATCCAGATCCTGCGGCCCGACGGGCAGCGCATGGCCGATATCCGCCCGCTGGTGCGGCTGAACGTGTCGGTGGTGGTCGAGCAGGACGGGCGGCGCGAAAGCGGCGGCCACGGGCTGGGCGGCCGTTATGCCTACAGCCGCCTGCTTGCCCCCGAAGTGTGGAAGAACGCGGTGGACGAGGCGCTGCGCATGGCGCTGGTCAACCTTGATGCCCGCCCCGCACCCGCGGGCGAGATGGAGGTGGTGCTGGGCGCGGGCTGGCCCGGCATCCTGCTGCACGAGGCCGTGGGCCACGGGCTTGAGGGCGATTTCAACCGCAAGGGCACGTCGGCCTTCGCCGGGCTGATGGGCCAGCGCGTGGCGGCCCCTGGCGTGACCGTGGTGGATGATGGCACCATTCCCGAACGTCGGGGCAGCCTGACCATTGATGATGAAGGCACGCCGACCGGCCGCACGGTTATGATCGAGGATGGCATCCTGACCGGCTACCTGCAGGACCGCCTCAATGCCCGCCTGATGGGGGTTGCCCCCACCGGCAATGGCCGCCGCCAGTCTTACGCCCATGCACCCATGCCGCGCATGACCAACACCATCATGCTCGGTGGCGATGCCACGACCGAGGACATGATCCGCAGCACGAAGCGCGGCCTGTATGCCGTCAATTTTGGCGGCGGGCAGGTGGACATCACCTCGGGCAAGTTCGTGTTTGCCGCATCCGAGGCCTACATGATCGAGGATGGCAGGATCACATCCCCCGTGCGCGGCGCCACCCTGATCGGCAATGGCGCGGACGCCATGACCAAGGTGACCATGATTGGCGGCGAACCCGCCCTTGACCCCGGCATTGGCACCTGCGGCAAGGCAGGCCAGGGGGTGCCGGTGGGCGTGGGCCAGCCAACCCTTAAGATGACGGGCCTGACCGTGGGTGGCACGGGGGGCTGATGATGGGCGGGCCGGGGATCATGCTGCCAGCATGCTCCCGACCCTGCACACTGGCCGCGCACACGTCAACCTGGCAGTAAATGATCGTGCCCTTAACGCCTGTATGTGCTTGACCCCACACGGCAGGGGCATGACCTATTGATTCATGACCCCTGTTGTTCAGGGCAAGGGCAGGTCGTTTACGGTCACGATGCGCCACCCCTCAGGCAGGCGCTCGACCACGCTCAGCGCCAGGTTCTGGATGGAGAAATGCAGCGCCGTTTCGGGGTGAACCCGCAGGGCATGGGCCAGGGCCGCGCGAATGGCGCCCCCGTGGCTGACCACCACCATGTCCTGCCCCTCATGCTCGGCAGCGAGGCGGTCAAGGCAGGCCCCCACGCGCGAGCATACCTGCACCATGCTTTCACCCTGCGGCGGCAGCTCGGTTGCACCCACTGACCAGAACGGATGAGCGGGCAGGCTCAGCTTGTCAGGCAGCGTATCATGCGTAATGCCATGCCACTCGCCCATCGACTGTTCGGTCAGGTCAGGCTCCACGCACCATTCATGCGGGCCATACCCGGCCTTCTGGATGGCGCGCGCGGTATGCTGGGTGCGTGACAGCGGCGAGGTAAACCACAAGGCGGGTTTTGGCAGGCGGCGGGCCAGCGTTTCATACATCTCGCGCTGCGCCACGAGGCTGTCGGAGCAGAGCGGCACATCCATCGCCCCATACAGCCGCATGCGGGCATTCTGTTCCACCAGGGCGTGGCGGATCAGCCAGAAGCGGGTCACCCCCTTTTCCAGCTGCGGGGTATCAAGAAAATTGCCGTGGTTGGTCTGTATCGTCACACCGGAAATCCATCATGGAAAAAACAGGAAAAGGTCAGGCAGGCAGAATCGCACGCGCGCGCCAGCCATGCGGCAGGTAGGTCTGCACGGGCGCCATGGCGGCAAGGCGGGGCCAGTGCCGCAGGATCAGGCCAATCTTGTCAAGGATGCGCCCGACATTGCGCGCCTCGCGGTGCAGGCGTTCGGTCGGGTCCATGCCCTCATGCGAGGGCTCGCCCGAAACCAGCCGCGCGCCAGCCGAAATGCGCAGCGCCCCCGCCAGTGCATCGGGCAGGTCGGGATGGGCCAGCGGCACCGGCTGGCCTACATGGCACAACACCGCGGCAAGGGCCGCATCAGCATCATCAGGGGGAATACAGCCGGAAAGATCGGTATTGAGCCACGCATATAACTGCCGCGCCTCGGCCACCGCCAGCGGGCGAAAGCCGCCTTCGGGGCTGTCGGGCGCACGGACAAAAAAGCTCATGATGGTGGGCAGGCAGTCCCATGCCTGATCGGGCCCGGGCCGGGCGGGCGCAACAGGCGGCAGCAGTTCCAGCACGGGGCTGGCCGCGATCTGCGCCGTCACGGCCGCAAGGAAAGTGCGCAGCCGGTCGCGCACCACGGCACGCGGTATGGCGCCAAACGCCGTTATTTCAGCCAGGGCCGCCTGCCAGCGCAGGATCAGGCCGATATTGTGCCCCGGCGCCAGGCCATCACGCGCCGGGCCTGCGGGCCAGGCGGCTTGATAGCTGTAGTCCGCAAGCCCGGCGGGCAGGCTGCGCGGTCCATCAAGCCTGCGGCGCACGCAGGCAGGCAGCAGCAGCGCCCCGCAAAAGGGCGGCCCGGTAAAGAATTTGGAGCCGGTCACCATCACCATCCAGCCCATGTCCAGATAGGCGCGCACCCGTGCCGGGTCGAGCCGTGCCTGACAGGCATCCACCACCACGTCGGGCCGGTCATCCGGGCCTGCGCCAAGCGGGGCGGTCGCCTCTTCCAGCGCCGCAAGCCCCGGTGCGAGCAGGCCCGTCTTGGACAGGTCAAGCCGATGCAGCAGCACATGGCGGCCTGCCGCGCGCAGTTCATGCGTCAGGCGGCGCGTCTGTGCATCCACATCCGCCAGGGCGCGCACATGGCCCGCCCCATCGCGCATGGGCACGTTGACCACCTCCGTGTCATCAGGGAAACCCGCAATGCGCGCGCCCCGTGTCACGCCGTGGCCGAGGGCGGTGTCATTGGCAAAATGGCGGCCCTGCGCGGCCAGTGGCACACCGCTGCCCGTCTCCTCCGGGGCAAGGAGGATATTGCTGACGGGGCGGCCACCGGGCGCCAGCGCCGCAAGGGCCAGCGCATACAGCTCGCAATCCGTGCCCGACGGGGCCAGCACCACGCCTTCTTGCCCGGTCAGCCCAAACGCGGTGGCGATACGGGCCTGTATATCGGCATCCTGCGCCCGGGCCGCCTCCTCCGCCCGGCCCTGCAAGGCCCCCGCTACCAGGGCGAGACGGGCCGTTTCGGCGCCGGCAAAGCCACGCTCGGACAGGGACGAGGCCGTGGACGAGGCAAAGGTGATGGCCCAGGGCCGGGGCCGGTGCGAACAGCCGTAATGGTTCAGCCCCGTTGCCGGGTCCAGCGCCAGCCGGGCATCGCCGCCCGTTGCCATCAGGGTCTCGATCGGCCCCAGCAGCTTCCACAACCGGGTCAGCGCGCCCTGCAATGCCGTGAAATCGGCCTCCACGGGCGTGGCGGCAAGTGCGGGCTGCAGGGGGGCCAGGGCGGGCCATGTCGCGCGCAGGGTGGCGCTGTCCGGCACACAGGCCCCGGCCATCAGGGGCACCCATGCGGCTGGCGCATCCGTATCGGCGCGGCCCGTATCGAGGTACCAGAACAGCGCTGCCGTACGGGCGGCGCAGAAGGCGGCATGAAAAGGCTGCCGGGGCGCGCGTTCCAGCAGGGCGGCGAGTTCAAGCGCATGGCGCAGGAAAAAGGCCGTCTGCTCAAGGTCACCCTGAAGCGGCAGACCAAGCACGATCCCCCCATCGGGCAGGATGCGGAAGGGTGCGTGCAGCACCGGGTCCAGCACGATGCGCCGCGCGCCCGCAATCACCCGCAGGTCTGGCCGTTCCAGAACACGCAGCAGCTCCTGCGTCAGAGTATGGGCGAACACCGTGCTGTTTCCTTTTCCACGTTGGCGGGCGGCACGACCCAGCCTGCCTCGGCCATGATGCGGCGCATATGGTCCGGTGGGGGCGCCATGGCCCGCACGGGCGGGTCAAGCGGCAGATTGATGCCGCGACTCATGAGGTGTAGCGCCCCGGCCGTGGGCGCGCCATAGCGCTCATCCCCCCGTATGGGGCAGCCGATCAGGGCGCAATGCACGCGGGCCTGATGGGTGCGCCCGGTTTCCAGCACCAGTTCCAGCCAGCTTATGGGTGCACCGGCCGCATCCCTGCCCTGCCCCAGCACCCGCCACCGCGTGCGGGCAGGCTGCGCGTCCTTCACATTGGCCTGCATGCGCCACTGCCCGGCCTCTTCCACGCGGCCCAGGGGATCTGCAACCACGCCAGACAGGCCCGCAGGCGTGCCATGCACGATGGCCCAGTAGGTCTTGCGGGCCCGACCTGAAGCAAAACAGGCCTGCGCCGCCACCAGGGCCTGCTTGCGCAGCGCCACGACCAGGCAGCCCGCCGTATCCTGATCCAGCCTGTGCGCCAGCCACGGCCCGTTGCGGTGGCGGGACAGGAGGGGAAACCAGTCCTCGACACTCGCCCCGCCCCTGCGGCCGGGATGGACCGGCAACCCCGGCGGCTTGTCAAGCACCACGAAGCGGCTGTCACGGTACAGAACCGTGAACGGCAGGGAGCCAGTGGGCTGCACGGATGCGGGCCGGGGCGAAGATGGCCTCATTCGTCTTCTGTCGAGCGGCGCATCAGCACTTCACGGCGGCCCACATGATTGGCCTCGCTGACCAGCCCTTCCTTTTCCATCTGCTCGATGATCTTGGCCGCGCGGTTATAGCCGATGGAGAGATGGCGCTGGATGAAGGACGTCGAGGCCTTGCCTTCGCGTGCCACCACCTCGACCGCCTGGGCAAACAGGCCATCTTCATCAGCGCTGCCAGAGGGGGCGGCAAACGGTTTGTCGGCGCTGTCTTCTTCCTGCGGCGAGATGACATCATCATCATAGATCGGCTCGCCCTGCGTGCGCAGGAAGGCCACGACAGCTTCCACCTCCGCATCCGCCACGAAGGGGCCATGCACGCGCGTGATCCGCCCGCCCGCCTGCATGAACAGCATGTCGCCCCGGCCCAGAAGCTGCTCGGCCCCCTGCTCGCCCAGAATGGTGCGGCTGTCGAACTTGCTGATGACCTGAAAGGAAATACGCGTGGGGAAATTGGCCTTGATGGTGCCGGTAATCACATCGACCGAGGGGCGCTGGGTGGCAAGGATGAGATGGATGCCCGCCGCGCGCGCCTTCTGTGCAAGGCGTTGCAGCAGGGACTCGATCTCCTTGCCCGCCACGATCATGAGATCGGCCATCTCATCAACCACGATGACAAGGTATGGCAGCGAATCAAGGGCAAGCTGCTGCTCCTCGAAGGTCGGCTTGCCGGTTTCGGGGTCGTAGCCGGTCTGCACGCGCCGGGTCACGATCTCGCCGCGTTCGCGGGCTTCGGTCACGCGCTCGTTGTAGCTGGCGATGTTACGCACCTGCAGGTGCGCCATGGCACGGTAGCGGCGGTCCATCTCGCGCACCGCCCATTTCATGGCCGCGACCGCCTTGGCCGGTTCCGTCACCACCGGGGTCATGAGGTGGGGAATGCCTTCGTAGATGGACAGCTCGAGGATCTTGGGATCGATCAGGATCAGGCGGCACTGCTCGGGCGAGAGGCGGTAGAGCAGCGACAGGATCATGGAGTTCACCCCCACCGACTTGCCCGACCCCGTGGTGCCCGCGATCAGCAGGTGAGGCATGGCGGCAAGGTCGCTGTAAACCGATTCACCCGCAATATCCTTGCCAAGCGCAAGGTTGAGCCGCGCGGGAGAATGCGCCCATCTGGGGTCCATGAGCAGTTCGGAGAAATAGACCGTCTCGCGCCGTGAGTTCGGCACCTCGATGCCAATCACGTTGCGCCCCGGCACGGTGGCGATGCGCACGCTGAGCACCGACAGGGAACGCGCCACGTCATCCGCCAGGCCAATCACGCGGGCGGCGCGGATGCCGGCAGCAGGCTGGAGTTCATACAGCGTGACCACGGGGCCTGCATGATAGGCCACGATCGTGCCCTGCACCCCGTATTCGGACAGCACGGTCACGAGCTGGGCGGCATTGGCCTTGAGCAGTTCCTCGGTCGGCTTGGTCGTGGAGGCCGGCGGCGGCGGGGTCAGGAGTGACAGCGAGGGAAACTGCCACTGCGGCTGTTGCGGTGGCGTATAGGCGGGCGTGGCGGACGCTGCTGGCGCAGGCGACTCATATGCATCCGGGCGGGCGGGCACCTCTTCAGCGCGCGAGCCGCCGGAGAAAAGGCGCGAAAAGATGTTCGGGCGCGCGGGTTCCTCAACAGCGGGCGGCGTGCCCGGATGATCGGTGATGGCCCTGTTTTCAGGCGCAGGCGGCTCGTCATGCCATGGCGCGCGGTCAGATGGCGTGTCATCCCCCCCCATCAGCAGCGGCTGGGGAATGTCCTCATCCATGCCGGGCGGGTGCATCCAGTTGCTCTGCAACGACACCTGCGCCGGTCGCCCCCCTTCCACCTTGCGGCTGCCAGGCAGCGCCGGGCGCGCCGCATCCGGCTTTGTCGTGGTGGCGGGCACGTTCGCGCGCAGGCTGCCCGGGGAGGCCGCATCATTCACCGGCGTCAGGCCCGTGCCGGGAACGGTCGCGGGAACGGCTGCTTCAGCATGGGGCGTGGACACTGTCAGGGCGGTATTGAAAAGCGGTTCGTCCTCTTCCTCCATCAGCGCGGCCTGTGATGAAGGGGGTGCTGCGGCAGGGGCTGCCTGAGAGGCGGGTGGACAGGCCGGTGCTGGTGCCTGCGCCCTGCCCTGCCCTGCTTCGGGCCGGGCCGTCATGCGGCGCAGCCAGGCCACCAGCACCATGGGCTGGCGCAGCCCGGACAGGAAGCCACGCCCCATGCCCTGCCATTCCGACAGGGACAGGGCGAGCGCCAGCAGCACCAGCAGGCCACCCAGCACCAGCCCCAGCACCCAGACGAGAAAGGGGCCGCCGCGCCCCATGAACACGGTGGCGGCCTGAATCGACATATGCGCGACCGACAGGCCAACCGCACCGCCCAGGCCCGCCTGCGTGGGCCATTGCGGCGCGTGCAGCCCCGCCAGCAGCGGCAGGGCCGCGACATCAGCCGCAATGACCGGCAGGCCGCACAACAGCGCGATGAGACGTAGCAGCGCCGATGCCAGCCCATGATGGCGGATCAGGCGCCAGCCCCATGCCATGAGGCAGAAAATGGTCAACGTGCCCACGATCCCGAAATTCTGGAGCATGAAGTCCGCCATATAGGCGCCCGGCCGCCCGAGCAGGTTGCCCGGCGGCTGCGCGCTTGACGTATTGGCGGAGGGATCGCGCGGATCGTAACTCCATAACGCGATGACGAGACACAGCGCCAGAATCCACAACCCCACGCCACCGGCTTCGGCCAACCGTTCGCGCAGGCGCGAACGGGCCGGGCCAGAGGAAAGTGATTCAGGAAAAAAACGGCTGAAGATCGCCAAAAATCCACATCCCGATCATAAGGCCCGCCTGCGGGGACCAAAAGCACGAGGGAGATGACCTTGCATGCCGCGCCTGCCATTCCCGCCAAACGAAACAACTATAACCCTGTCCACACGACAGAAAGAAGGCCGACAGGATAAAATACGGCGATGAATCACCCGTTATCATCCACCCCATGCTGCCAGGCATACAGGCAGGCCGCCCCGTGCCGCCGCTCGAGCAGCAGGCGCTGCGCCGCCACGGGAGCCTCTTCCGCCGCCGCCGTCTCGACCACGATGAGGGTGCGGGCATGCAGCCACCCGCCCCGTTCAAGCACGGCCAGCGCCCTTGTGGGCAGATCCTGGTTATAGGGTGGATCAAGAAAGACCAGATCAGCGGGGGCAGCAGGGCCACGCGGCGGCAGGCGCAGCATGTCGCAGGCGCGAATCGTGGCACGGTCCTGCACGCCACAGCCGCGCACATTCTCGCGCAGGCACCGCTGGGCCGCGCGGTCGCGCTCGACAAACAGCGCCGATGCCGCCCCGCGTGAAAGGGCCTCAAGCCCCAGAGCACCCGTTCCGGCAAACCCGTCGAGCACGTGCGCGCCGCGCAGCCGGTCCGCCCCGGCCCATGGCGCATGGGCCAGCGTATCAAACAGGGCCTGGCGCACCCGGTCCGCCGTGGGCCGCGTGACCTGCCCCGGCGGCGCCAGCAGGCTGCGACCCCGGCATTCGCCCGCGATGATGCGCATCAGGCCCCGCGCGGGGTCTTGCCGCCCGCAAGGCCCGCGATCTGCTCACGGATCACCTTGCCGGTCACCTCCTCGAGTTCGCCCCGCTTGAGCGTGCCAAGCTGGAACGGCCCGTAGGAAGTGCGGATCAGGCGGCTGACATGCAGGTTCAGCCCCTGCATCACCTTGCGGATCTCGCGGTTCTTGCCTTCGCGCAGCGATACGGTCAGCCAGGCATTATCGCCCTTGACGGAATCAAGCTGCGCCTCGATCGGGCCATAGCGCACGCCATCAAACTCGCTGCCCCTGATCAGGGATGCCAGCGCGCGCTCATCAACCACGCCAAACACGCGCACGCGGTAGCGCCTGATCCAGCCATTGCTGGGCAGTTCCAGCCTGCGCGCGAGCGCGCCATCATTGGTGAGCAGCAAGAGCCCCTCACTATTCAGGTCAAGGCGGCCCACGCTGATGACGCGCGGCATGCCCGGCGGCAGGGAATCGAACACGGTGGGGCGATCCTCGGGGTCACGGTGGGTCGTGACCAGCCCATCGGGCTTGTGGTAGCGCCACAGCCGCGTGCGGTCGGGCGCGCCGACCACCTTCTGCTCGACCTGAACGATATCGCCTTCATCGACAAAAGTGGCCGGATGGGTGACGGGCGCGCCGTTGAGCTGCACCTTGCCCTCGGCAATCAGGCGCTCGGCATCGCGCCTGCTGCACACGCCCGAACGGGCCAGCCATTTGGCAATACGGTCGCCACGCGCGGGGGGGGCTTCGGTGGAATGGTCCTGTGTCATGTTCCTGTCTGCCTCGCAGCGTCGATCAACCCTTCGAACAGAAGACGGTCTCCTGCCGATATGCCAAATTCGGGGTGCCACTGCACCCCCATACAGAACGGATGGCCGGGAAGCTCAATGGCCTCGACCACGCCATCGGGCGCCGTGGCGCAGACGACTCCGCGCCCGGCATCCGCCACCGCCTGGTGGTGCGATGAATTGACGGCCAGCGTATCGCGCCCCACCAGGCGCGCAAGCTGCGTGCCGGGGGTGACATGCACCACATGCCCCGCCTCGTCACGCGGGTTGGGCTGTTCATGCGCCAGGGCCGCGGGATAGGTATCGGGAATATGCTGCACCAGCCGCCCACCGAGCAGCACGGCGAGCAGCTGCATGCCGCCGCAAATGCCCAGCACGGGTCGCCCCAGATCCAGCCCCGCCCCCAGCAGCGCCAGTTCCGCTGCCGTGCGGCGCGGCTTGGTCTGCACGGTGGCATGCGGCGGTTCATCGCCATAAAGCTGTGGCGGCACGTCAAAGGCGCCGCCGGTCACCACCAGCCCGTCGAGCCGCGCCATCATCTGCACAGCCTGCGCCGCATCATGCCCCACAGCCACGGGCAGGCCGCCACAGGCGGAAATCATGTCCATGTAGTTCTGGCGCAGCGCGTACCATGCAAAGCGGGAATAGCCGCCCGTGGTGGAGGGTGGCTCACTATCGAGCGTGATACCGATCAGGGGGGCACGTGAAGAGATCATGGCCCTGCGGGACCGGCGAACGGGCGGAACGGAGTCATCATGCTGTTCCCCCTTCTGTGCTGCGTGCATGATACAAAAAATCCCCACCGGCAGAGCCTTGATGGGGACTTATGTAATCTTATTAAACCCTATGGTGGGCGCACAAGGGCTCGAACCTTGGACCCGCTGATTAAGAGTCAGCTGCTCTACCAACTGAGCTATGCGCCCACAGGGTTACCCTCTCGGGTGAGAGGGCTTCTAGCAGTCACCCCGTTGGGTGGCAAGGGGTTTTTTGAACTTTTTTATACTCCCTAGCGCTGAAGCAGCCGCAGCAGCCCATCAAACTGCTCGAGAGAGCGGTAATCGATCTTCAGGCTCCCACCCTTGCCATCAAAGCTGATCTGCACTTTCAGGCCCAGCCTGGTGGCAAGATCGCGCTCAAGGGCGGTGATCTCGGGATTCCTGGCAGCCTTCTCCCCCTTCTCGCGCGCGGTAGCGGCCTTGCGCTCATGCTGTTTGGCCAGGGCCTCGGTCTGGCGCACGTTCAGCCCCTGCGCCAGCACCACCTTCAGTGCCGCCACCGGATCGGGATGCGCCAGCAGGGCCCGGGCATGACCGGCGGAAAGGCTTTGATGGCGCACCGCATCGCGCACGGGCGGCGGCAGTTGCAGCAGGCGGACCATGTTGGCCACATGCGGGCGCGACTTGCCGATGGCGCCGGCCAGTTCATCCTGGGTCAGGGCATAGTCATCAAGCAGGCGCTGAAGGCCCTCGGCCTCCTCGATGGCGTTGAGGTCGGCGCGCTGGAGGTTCTCGACCAGGGCCGCGGCCATGGCATCGCCATCATCAAGCGGGCGGATATGCACCGGCACGTCATGAAGCCCGGCGATCTGCGCAGCCCGCCACCGGCGCTCGCCCGCAATGATCTGGTAGGTGCCCGGGCGCTGCGGATGGGGCCGGACCAGAATGGGCTGCAAAATGCCGCGCACGCGGATGGAACTGGCCAGTTCATCCAGCGCGCCCGGTTCCATCTGCTGGCGCGGCTGAAAGGGGCTTGGCTCCATGACATCAACCGGCAGGCTGGAAATGGCTTCCGGCGCCTTGCGTCCTTCAACAGCCGGCGCGGCAGGCAGCGCATTGACCTGCTCGCCCAGCAATGCCGCAAGCCCGCGACCCAGACGGGGGCGGCCTGCTTCCTTCTTGGTTTTCACGCGCGTGCCTTCCCTTTATGGCCAGCCGACAGGCCAAGGCGCTGGGCCAGTTCGGTTGCCAGCGCCTGATAGGCCTGGCTGCCCGACGAGCGCTGGTCATAATTCATGACCGGCTGCCCATGGCTCTGTGCCTCGGAGATGCGGATATTGCGGGGAATGAGGGTTTCCATCACCTTGTTGCCAAAGAAGCTGCGGGCATCATCAGCCACCAGTTCCGACAGGTTGTTGCGCCGGTCATACATGGTCAGCACGATGCCATCGAGTTTGAGCGCGGGATTGAGCCCCTTGCTCACGCTGTTGACGGTACGCACCAGCTGGCTGATGCCTTCAAGCGCGAAGAACTCGCATTGCAGCGGCACGAGCACCGACTGCGCCGCCACCAGCGCGTTGAGCGTGAGCAGGCCAAGGCTGGGCGGGCAATCGATCAGCACCACGTCATAATCGCTGCCAATCTGGGCCAGCGCCTCACGCAGGCGGTATTCACGCCCTTCCGCCATGACCAGTTCCAGTTCGGCGCCAGCCAGTTCGGTATCCGCCGCAATCAGCGACAGGCCCGGCACCGCGCTGGCCTGCACCACGCCTGCGGCACGCGCGCCATCTTCAAGCATGGCATAGGTGCCGCTGCTGCGGGCATCATACCCAACGCCCAGACCGGTCGAGGCATTGCCCTGCGGGTCGAGATCGACCAGCAGCACTTTCAGCCCCGAGGTAGCCAGCGCCGCCGCCACGTTGATGGCGGTGGTTGTCTTGCCTACGCCGCCCTTCTGGTTGGCCAGCGCGATAATGCGGGGGGAAGACGCGGACCGGCTTCCCGTATCATTCATTGTTATGGTCTCTGACACGCCTGATATCGCTCAATTCTAGAATCACACCATCCGTATTGGTACGGCTTGGAATCCGGGTTGTCGCCATGTGCCAATCGGCACGGGCCATCGTCAATTCTTCCTCTGCGTTGCGTCCTTTCAGAAACAGGCAGACACCATCGGGCCGCAGGAACCGCGTGCCCCATTCCAGCAGGCGCGACAGGGGTGCGAGGGCCCGGGCCGTCACCACCTGCGCTGGCGGCACCTCGGCCACCTCCAGCCGCTGCGCGCAGACCCGCACCTTCACCCCCGCCACCCGAGCCGCCTCACGCAGGAAGGCGGCCTTGCGCTGGTCGGATTCAACCAGCGTCACATTCGCATCGGTCGCACACGCAATGACCAGACCGGGAAACCCCCCGCCCGAGCCCATATCGACAAGATCCACCCCGCCGGGGAGGATCAGGCTGGCAAGCTGCAGGCTATCGCCGATATGGCGTGACCACAGATGTGGCAGGTCATGGGGGGAGACAAGGTTGATGCGCGCATTCCAGCGCAGCAGCAGGTCGGCATACCGCTCCAGCCGTTCGCCTGTTTCACGTGAAACATCGGCCAGCACCGCTGCGGCGTCGTCGCGCGCCATCAGGCTGCAACCTGGCGCTGGCGGATATGGGCCAGGAGCGCCACAAGGGCTGAGGGCGTAATGCCGGGAATGCGCTGGGCCGCGCCAAAGGTTACGGGCCGCACGCGCGCAAGGCGCTCCTGCATCTCGCTGCTCAGCCCGCCAACCTGCGCATAATCGAGGTCAGGCGGCAGGGTGATGCGGCCTTCGGTGGCAAGCTGGCGGATCTCACGGTCCTGACGGGTAATGTAGCCGCTGTAGCGGGCCTCGGTGGCCAGGTGCCGGGCCACGCGGGGCGGCAGGTCGGCAAACCACGGGGCGATGGAGGCAATCATGGCGGGCGTTGCGTCAGTGGCCAGCACATCAAGCAGCGAGCGCGCGCGCCCGTCTGCCGAGACACTGATCCCGGCCCGACGCAGGAGTTCCGGCGCATAGGTTTCCTGCCCGGCCCGGCGGGTGGCTGCATCAATGGCCGCCCGCTCCGCTTTGAGCCGCGCGGCGCGTGGTGCCGCAACACACCCCCATTCCATGCCACGCGGCGTGAGACGCAGGTCAGCGTTATCGGCCCGCAGGGTCAGCCTGTATTCCGCGCGCGAGGTAAACATGCGGTATGGCTCGGACACGCCCTGCGTGGTCAGGTCATCAATCATGACCCCAATATAGGCATCGCCACGCTCCAGCGTTACCCCTGCCTCACCGGCTGCGTGCCGGGCGGCGTTGATGCCCGCGATCAGGCCCTGCGCCCCGGCTTCCTCATAACCCGTTGTGCCGTTGACCTGCCCCGCCAGAAACAGGCCGGGCAGGCTTTTGAGTTCCAGCGTGGGGGCGAGTTCACGCGGGTCGACATAATCATATTCAACGGCGTAGCCCGGCCGCACGATGCGGCAGTTTTCCAGCCCCGGAATGCTTTGCAGCATTTCAAGCTGCACATGGGCAGGCAGGCTGGTGGAAATGCCATTGGGGTAGACCAGCCCGCCATCGGGGTTGCCGGGCAGGCCTTCGGGCTCAAGAAAGATCTGGTGCGAATCCTTTTGCGCGAACCGCACCACCTTGTCCTCGATGGAGGGGCAGTAGCGCGGCCCCCGCCCCGAGATTGCGCCACCATACAGTGCCGAGAGGTGCAGGTTCTCGCGAATGATCTCATGCGTGCGCGGCGTGGTGGCCGTGATGCGGCACGAGACCATGGGATTGGTGATGGCGTCCGTCATGCGGCTGAAGGGTTCGGGTTCGGCATCGCCCCGGTCTTCGGGCAGGCTGTCCCAGTCGATGCTGTCACGCGCGATGCGGGCGGGCGTTCCGGTCTTGAGGCGACCCATGCGCAGGCCGAGTGCGGCAAGACGTTCGCCCAGCGCGTTGGCGGGCCGATCCCCTACCCTGCCCGCCGGCTCACTGTCATGCCCGACATGGATGGTGCCGCGCAGGAAGGTGCCGGTGGCCAGCACGACGGCACCGGCAGAAAAGACCCGGCCATCCTCACACACCACGCCGCCCACGCGGCCCTGCGCATCGAGCCGCACGTCACCCGCAGCGCCTTCCACAATTTCCAGCCCTGCGGTCTGTTCCAGCAGGTCCTGTATGGCCTGCCGGTACAGCGTGCGGTCCGCCTGCGCGCGCGGGCCATGCACCGCTGGGCCCTTGGAGCGATTGAGCAGCTTGAAGTGGATGCCCGCCCGGTCGGCGGCAATGCCCATCAACCCGTCCAGCGCATCGATCTCGCGCACCAGATGCCCCTTGCCAATGCCGCCAATCGCCGGGTTGCACGACATGATGCCCACCGTATCGCGCCGGTGCGTGAGCAGCAGGGTGCGGGCACCCGTGCGCGCGGCGGCGGCGGCGGCTTCGCACCCCGCATGCCCGCCCCCGACGACAATCACATCATAGGCCCGATCCATCACCCCTTGCTCCTACTTGCCAATACAGAACTGGCCAAACACGGTATCCAGCAGCGCTTCCACATCCACAGCCCCGGTCAGGCGGCCAAGCGCGCGCATGGCCAGCCGCATTTCCTCACCCCGCATTTCCGGCCACGCCAGCGAAAGCGCGCGCCCGATATGGTGCGCCGTCTCCTCGATTGCGGCACGATGGCGCGCGCGGGTCAGCGGGGCATTGGCCCGGCCTGCTGTCAGGGCGCGGGCTTTCTCGGCCAGCACTGTCCGTAGCACATCCATGCCCGCATGGGTGAGAACACTGATGCCAATTGCCCCCTCAGGCGCGTGATGCTGGTCGATCTTGTTGCACACCAGCAGGCCACCCTCTTCCAGCCGGGGCGGAAGGGCGCTGCCAGTAAAGACCTGCACCACGCAATCCGCCTGTTTCACGTGAAACATCGAGCGCCGCACACCCTCGGCTTCAATCTCATCCTCTGTTTCGCGCAATCCGGCGGTATCGACAAGCGTTACCGGCACGTCACCCAGCACGATACGGGTCTCGATCGCATCGCGCGTGGTACCGGCACGGGCGGATACGATTGCCGCATCCCGCCCCGCCAGCTCGTTGAGCAGGCTGGACTTGCCCACATTCGGCTCGCCCACAATGGCAAAGACAAGCCCGCGCCGCAGCCGCTCCGCTCCCGCGCCCTCGCGCAGGTAGGCCGTCATGGTTGCGTGTAGCGCCGTCAGGCCATCAAGCAGGCCCTGCTCCACTTCCGGCGGCAGTTCTTCATCGGGGAAGTCGATCAGCGCTTCCTGATGGGCCAGCAGCGTGCGCAGCCTGTCAGCCCATGCGTGGTACAGGCGGCTCTGCGCGCCATCAACCTGCGCCAGCGCCTGCCTGCGCTGGGCCTCGGTCTCGGCATCGATCAGGTCGGCAATGCCTTCCGCCTGCATGAGGTCGATGCGCCCGTTGCCAAAGGCCCGGCGGCTGAACTCGCCCGGCTCGGCTGGGCGCGCGCCAAGGGCTACGAGCGCATCAGCCACGGCATTGATCACGGCAGGGCCAGCGTGCAGGTGCAGTTCCACGCTATCTTCGCCCGTGTAGCTGTCCGGGCCGGGAAACCACAGCACCAGCGCGCGATCGAGCAGCACGGGCGTGGCGCCCTGCCGGTTCCACAATCCGCGCAGCGAGGCCCGACGGGGCGCAGGCAGGCGGCCACAGAGGCTTTCAAGCATCCGGCCACTCCCCTTCCCGCTCAGGCGCATGACGGCGATTGCCGCGCGCGACAGGCCGCTGGCCAGGGCGAAAATGACCGGGGGAGAGCCATCATTATCCTGCATTCTTGCCTCCATCAGGTCATCATCATTTTGCCGGTGCTGCGAACGGCGTTATCGTTCACCTCTTTGTCCTGATCAAGGTGACTCATGCCACAACTTTCGATGCATTCGCCACTGGCCCCTCTGACCGTCTCCGCCGAGGATGGGCAGATCGTGGCGCTTGACTGGGGCTGGGGCCGCGACCAGGAAGAAACACCCCTGCTCGATAAAGCCCGCTCCTGGCTGGAAGCCTATTTTGATGGCGAGGTCGCGCTGTGCAACCTGCCGCTTGCCCCCTATGGCACGCCAGAGCAGCAGGCGGCATGGCAGTTCATGCAGACCATTCCCGTGGGCCAGCAGGTCAACTGGCGCGATGCCGCCCGCCGGGCAGGCGTATCGCCCGAGACCATTCTCAGTGCCTGCGCCGAGAACCCCATCCCCATTTTCATTCCCTGCCACCGCATCGATTTTGCCGATTGCCCGGATTATGACCCCGACAGCTACCCCGGCGATGAAGGCGCGCGCGACCGGCAGTTCCTGCTTGACCTTGAAACCCTGTCCGCCACCCCGCTTTGAACCCCGCATAGCAGAACAGGAGCCACGATCATGAATACCGTCATCCGCGTGCATGACTATGGGGGGCCCGATGTCCTCCGCGTGGAAACGCTGCCTGTCCCGACACCTGGCCCCGGCGAGGTCGTGCTGCGGCAGGAGGCGATCGGCGTCAATTTCATTGATACCTATTTCCGCAGCGGGCTGTACAAATTCCCCGCCCTGCCCGCCATTCCCGGCATGGAGGGGGCTGGCACCATCACGACAGTGGGTGAAGGCGTAACGGGGCTGGAGGTCGGCATGCGGGTGGCCTACCCCGCAACACCGGGTGGATACGCCACCCTGCGCACCATCGCGGCAGACCGGGTCGTGGTGCTTCCGCCCGATATCACAGCCCAGACAGCCGCCGCCATGATGCTGCGCGGCCTGAGCGTGCACATGCTGCTGCGCGAGGTGTACTGCGTGCAGCCGGGCGATGACATTCTGGTCTATGCGGCAGCAGGCGGCGTGGGGCTGCTCATGTGCCAGTGGGCACGGCATCTGGGCGCGCGCGTGATCGGCGTAGTCTCCACGCCGGAAAAAGCCGCACTGGCCAAGGCCAATGGCGCGGCGGATGTCATCATCGGCACCGACACTGTGACCGAACAGGTCCGCACCCTGACCGAAGGCCGCATGCTGCCCGTGGTGTATGACAGTCTCGGCAAGGCCACGTTCGAGGCCAGCCTGTCCTGCCTCCGGCCACGGGGGCTGATGGTCAGCTACGGCAATGCCACAGGCGCCGTGACCGGAGTGGATGTGGGCACGCTGGCCAGCCATGGCAGCCTTTACCTGACCCGCCCCCTGCTCATGACCTATATCGCCCAGCGCGCGGCCCTTGAGCATGCAGCCCATGAACTGTTTGCCCTTGTTGAGAAAGGCGTGCTGACGCCGCGCATCGGCCAGTCCTTTGCGCTCAAGGATGCGGCACAGGCGCATATCGCGCTGGAATCGCGCAAGACCACCGGCAGCACCATCCTGCTGCCCTGATATAAAGTTTGGGTGCCCCTTTTTTCCAAAAAGGCAGCGTCTTCCGAAGCTTTTAAAAAAAAGCCTCATCAAAAACTTTCAATAAAAAAACCCCGGCCTTTCTGCCGGGGTTTTTGCTCTGGCACCTGCTGTGATGCGATCAGGTATTCATCGCATCAAAGAAGTCGTGGTTGGTCTTGCTGTATTTCAGCTTGTCGAGCAGGAAGTCCATCGCATCCATCGTGCCCATCGGCGCAAGGATACGGCGCAGCACCCACATCTTGGCCAGGTCGGCACGATCAACCAGCAGTTCTTCCTTGCGCGTGCCACTCTTGGTGATGTCGATCGCGGGGAAGGTGCGCTTGTCGGCCAGCTTGCGGTCAAGGATCAGCTCCGAGTTGCCAGTGCCCTTGAACTCTTCAAAAATGACCTCATCCATGCGGCTGCCGGTATCGATCAGGGCGGTGGCGATGATGGTCAGCGACCCCCCTTCCTCGATGTTACGGGCCGCACCGAAGAAGCGCTTGGGGCGCTGCAGCGCATTGGCGTCCACGCCACCGGTCAGCACCTTGCCCGATGAGGGCACGACCGTGTTGTAGGCCCGGGCCAGGCGCGTGATGGAATCCAGCAGGATCACCACGTCACGCTTGTGCTCGACAAGGCGCTTGGCTTTTTCCAGCACCATTTCGGTCACCTGCACGTGGCGGGTGGCGGGCTCGTCAAAGGTGGAGGACACCACCTCGCCGCGCACGGAACGCGCCATGTCGGTCACTTCCTCGGGCCGCTCGTCAATCAGCAGCACGATGAGGAAGACCTCGGGGTGGTTGGCGGAAATGGAGGAGGCGATGCTCTGCAGCATCACGGTCTTGCCGGTGCGCGGGGGGGCTACGATCAGAGCGCGCTGGCCCATGCCGATGGGCGAGACAAGGTCGATCACGCGGGAAGTGAAATCGCGGTTCGGGGTCTTGCCCTTCCCCTTGCCCGTGGGCACCGGGGCTTCAGCGCCACCCACGGCCGAGTTCTCGACTTCCATCTTCAGCCGCCGCTCGGGGTAGAGCGGGGTCAGGTTGTCGAAGTTGATGCGCTGGCGCACGGCCTCGGGCGGCTCGAAATTGATGGCGTTAACCTTGAGCAGCGCAAAATACCGCTCGCCATCGCGCGGGGCGCGGATCTGGCCTTCCACCGTATCACCGGTGCGCAGGCCAAAGCGGCGGACCTGGCTGGGAGAGATGTAGATATCATCCGGCCCTGGCAGGTAATTGGCCTCGGGCGAGCGGAGGAAGCCAAATCCATCGGACAGGATTTCAAGCGTGCCGTCCCCATAGATGGCCTGGTCGTTATCAGCCAGGGTCTTGAGGATCGTGAACATCAGCTCCTGCTTGCGAAGAGATGATGCGTTTTCAATGTTCAGACTTTCAGCATAAGCCAGAAGGTCTGCTGGAGTTTTGGCCTTGAGTTCGGCGAGTTGCATGCAGGATGTGCCTATAAGTGGGCAGTTCACGGAGGGAAAGAAAAGCCAGCAATCAGAGGGACGAAGGCGCGCCACGAAAGGGGCCTGACCATGTTCGGATGAAACGGTTGATGCTGCTTGACTGACAGGAAGGGATTCCATCTGGGCCGGAGCACCATCAGGAATGGTCGCCACAATATGCTTTTCCCCGCCCAAGGTCAAGCTTTTGCACAGCCGGACAGTATTATCTATAGACCGGAAGGTCCATACACACAGCAGGTCCGGCCAGGCATTCTCCGCGACACACGCCGCCTGCGGGCCATTTTTACAGATTGTAAAAGATTATCCCGTCTAGTGCCTGACCTTGCTGGAATATTTTAGGCCCTGAAAATGCATCCCTCCAAGTCCTCTGTGTGCATGATTATCAAAAATGAAGAAGCCCACATCAAGGAATGGGTCTGCTACCACAAGGCACTGGGATTCGATACAATCATTATACTTGATAACAATTCAACTGATAATACCCGCCCTGAAATTGAAAAACTCGGCAGGTTCATGGATGTCAGATACCATTCATGGGAAAAGGAGGACTTCTTTTATCAGATAGATGCTTATAATTTCTGTATTTCGACCTATCGTGAGGAATTCAGATGGATGGCTTTCATTGATTCCGATGAATTTATCGTTCCAAAAAACGACGAGAATATAAACGATTTTCTTGAAAAATATGATGCGTATGATGCCCTGGTTCTCAACTGGGCCATGTTCGGGTCATCAGGCCATATCAATGCGCCCGAAGGATTGATGATGGAATCCTTCACCAGAAGATCGGATGAAAATTTTTACAATACCCGCCATGTCAAAACCATTCTGAACCCCAAAAAAACAAAACACTGCATCAATCCTCATGTTTTTGAAATTGATGGCAGGAGCATCAATGTCCTGCATCGTGAACCGACATGGGAAAAGCCGGGCATAGTCAATCATGGGCCTATCTATGATGAATGCCAGATCAATCATTATTATACCAGAAGCCAGAGCGAGTGGATTCGTAAAATAAAACGCGGGTATCCCGACATGGATACATCAGCATTTGACAATGACAAGATCATGGAAGGTTTCCGCTATGCTGACCTGAATGATGTTGTCGATGTATCAGCCCTGCGTTTTTTAAAACGGACAAAAGAAATCATTTCCGCAGTCAATCTTTTATCCAGCCTGTCATGAGCGGGCAGGGCGTGCACCGCATACCTTTCAGAAAAGCGGCCGTTTTCAAAGCTTTTTGAAAAAAGCTTTGCCAAAAACTTTTTTAATTACAGTTACTTATGAAGTCTTCACCCCGAAAGATCGCCCTCATGACTTCACATGAGCGGTCCCCTCCATCCTGCCTCAGACTCAACTTTTCAGACAGGTATTCATATCATGCTTGCAAAAAGCAATCATAACCAGATCTTTAAATAAATATTATTCATTGGAGCATATTCTGCACATTCCAGAAGAAAATATTCCAGCCATCCCAATTCAGGAGCATGAATATGTCCGATGTTCTCGGCGTTTATTATGGAACAGGCAACACCGTAACCGAAAGCGGCTCATATACACTGGACCCAGGGGGCGTGCTCGGCCTTCTTTCGCCTGCGGCCATGACCGTCTCCTCTCCAGACGGCAAGCCCGTCGATGCGACAATCAACTTCGCGGGCCTGCTTGACCTGCCCGTCACCGCCGCTGCCTCTTTTACCGTCACCGCTGAAAAGAATACGGTCGTGACAGTCAGCGCGGGCGCCGTAAACACGCTGACCACAACCACCCTTGATGCAAATGGCGGCACGGTGGCGCTGGCTGGCGGCCTGCTGAACGCGGCAAGCGGGGTGACAATCAACCTGACAAATGGCGGCACATTCAACGGGTCTGGCATCATTTCCGCCCTGGCGGGCGCCACCATCAACTTTGGCAGCGGTGGCGGCACGCTCAACCTTGCCGGTTCCGACACGGGGCTTGCGCTGCTGTCGGGCGCATCCATCAATAACTTCGGCAGTGGTGATTCCATTATCGTGGAGAGTGATGGCACCCCCGCAACGGTAACCGGCGTCAGCTATGATAGCCTGCTTGGTTCTTCCACCCTCACCTTCTCCAACGGGGATACGCTGGCGCTTCAGGGCCAGTATCAGGACACCAACCCGCAGGCCGCCGGTTACGTCTCCACCGTAGCCGATGCGGATGGGGAAGGCACGGTCCTGGTGTGCTTCCTCGCCGGCTCCATGATCCGCACCCCGGATGCTGACATCGCCATTGAAGACCTGTGCGCGGGCGACACCATCATCACCATGGTGAATGGCGCGCCACAGCCCCGCACCATTACATGGGCCGGCCGGGCGCATGCCATGGTTCACCCCGGACTGCCCGATGATGAAGCAGGCTACCCGGTCCGTATCCTCAAGGATGCCATAAGCGCGGGCGTGCCCTACAAGGACATGCTGATTACGGCGGAGCACTGCCTTTATTTCGAGGGGCGGTTCGTGCCCGCCCGCATGCTCGTCAATAACACGTCCATTTTCTACGATCGCACGATCACGTCGTATGATTACTACCATATTGAAACGCAGGAACACGCGGTCATCATCGCTGATGGCATGATGACCGAAAGCTATCTTGATACCGGCAACCGCCGTGCCTTCCGCCAACAGGGCAATGTCGTTCTGCTCGGTGGCAGCCGCAACCTGACATGGGCGCAGGCCGCCGCACCGCTTGACGTATCGCCGGGCTTCGTCGAGCCGCTGTTCCGCCAGATCGCGGCCCGCGCCGCTGCTTCAGGGCATGAACCCCAGGCACAGGCCGCCACCATGACGGACGAGGCCGACCTGCACCTGATGACGCAGGCTGGCGTCATCATCCACAAGATGCGCGAGGCAAACGGGTTTGCCTTCTTCATGATCCCGCCGGGGGTGGAGAGCGTACGCATCATGTCCCGCACCAGCCGCCCGTCGGACACGATCGGCCCCTATATTGACGACCGCCGCCAGCTTGGCGTTCTGGTCAAGGACATCAAACTGTTCGAAGGCAGCATGGCCCGCCCCATTACCACCCACCTTGCCCATGAGGCGCCCGAGGGCTGGCATGATGGCTGGTACGCACCCGAAAATGTTCCCTGCCGCTGGACAGACGGGCAGGCCACCGTGCACCTCGGCGCCCGGCACCCCACGCTCATGGGGCTGCTCTGCCTCGAAATCCTTGCAGGTGGCCCCTATGTCATCAGCGCCACGCCCCAGCCGCAGTCCCTGACAGCATGAGAGAGGATCCCTGCGCCCCTGGGCGCAGGGACCGACCAGCCATATGAATGCACCCTTTACCCTCAAAGCCGGACAGATCTGGACCGGCGCGCCGCCCCGCCGCGAAATACGTGGCATTGACGAAGTGGGGGAAACCCAGGTCTCGTTTCACAAACAGACCTCAAGGCGCCGTTTCCTGACCTATCAGACCACGACGATCATGGGATTTCGCAAATGGATCCAGCAGAGTCAGGCCATCTCCAGTGATGGGCTGAGTGCTGCCAGCATGCATGGGTTTTCCCCATCACGTGAAATCGGGCAGCGGATCCAGCTCCTGCGCAAGGCGGCGGGGCTGAGCCAGCAGGAGCTGGCCAACATGCTCGGGGTCTCGCGTACTGCCGTTGGTTTTTGGGAAACGGGGCGCCCCAACAGGATCAGCAGGCATGTGCCCCGCATCGCAAAGATTTTTGGTATCAGCGAGGAAGTTTTCCTCAATGGGCAGAGCAGCGAAAAAACCCAGATGTCCGTTACAAGGGACGAGGAAAATATCATCAACCTCTACAGGGCCCTTCCAATAGATGACAGGCTCCAGGCGATAAAACGCATGGAAATGCTTTATAAGAGGCACCTACATTCTTCGTAAGGCATTACAGGACTTGAAAAACAAAGCGTCTTCCAAATATTAGAGACTGTCTGAAAAGTCAGCCCCACAGACATCCAGAAATCATAAGAAAGTTTTTGGTGAAGCTTTTTTCAAAAAGCTTCGAAGAACACCGCCTTTTTGAAAAAAGGCAGCACCCAAAAACTTTTATCATTTTTTATCAATGAGCTGTTTTCAAACAGTCTCTTAAAACCCGATCACCGCATCCCCGCCAAAGGTGAACATGCCGTTATTGCGCCCGCCATTGAACGGCGTGGTGCCATTGAGCGCCCGGTCAAAGCGGATTTCGGGCCGCAGCATGAACACGCGCACATGGTGGCCAATCTGCGGGCGGTAGCTCAGCCCCAGCGTCATTTCCCCATAGGTAGTGCCATGACTCGAGGCCTGCGGCCCCGGCACCACCTCGCCCCCCGTGCCCGCCAGGGCCTCCATGTAGGAATTGTTCCCCCGGAAGGTAGCCACCATGGCGTTGTTGTTGTCACGATAGATCTCGCCACGGTAGTTGAAGGTCAGGTCGCGGTTGATGCGATAACTGAGGAAGCTGATGAAGCTCTCCGCATCCACGCCTGCAAACTGCCCGCGCGCGCCCATGCCGCGCGTGCCTTCATCATGCAGGTAATTGAACTCCGCCGTCAGGCTCAGGCGTTTGTTGACCTGGTAATAAGCACTGACATCGTTCCAGAAACGCTGGGTGTGATCGGCTTCGTAATGCCCGATGTCACGCCAGGCATTTTCCGGCCCGACCCGGCTCAGTTCCACGATCTTCAGCCTGCCATGGGCCAGATTGTTCAGGTTGAAGCCAAAATAGCCCGCGGGCGCATTGTTGTTATCCGCATGGCCGAAAGATGTCTGGTTGCCGGTATCGATCCCGAACGTCACGTCAACCATCGGCGTCACATGCCAGTTGAACATGGCCCCGATATGTTGGAACGGCACCGAATATTCAGATGTATAGGCCAACGTGTAGAAAGGGCGCGAGGTGGGGTCCAGCCCTTCCACCCCCATTGGGGCCTGCAATATGCCCGCCTGCATGTCCAGCCCGCCGCGGGTGGCCCATGGCAGGTGCACATCCATATGCGCCTGTGCCGGAATGAGCTGGTAACGCGCGTTCCATTCCCGGTCACTCACGCCAAGCAGCTGGTAATAGCGGGCATCCGAGCCGTACATCCCTTCAAGCGTGAAACCGACCTGATAGGTATTGCGGGTGGAATCGATGGCTTTGGCAAGCGTGAATTCCGCCTGGTTCAGTTGCACCTGATTGGCGTGGTCGGCAAAGAAATCACCAAAATTGTAGCCGGGCTGGGGGCGGGCGGGGTTGGCCATGATGCCGCCTTCGATCTGGCCCGTCAGGGTCACGCCGCCAAGCCAGCGCGTGAAACCCGTGTCATGCCCCAACCCCGAGAAAACCTTGACCTGCGCCCGCGCCCTGCCTGAAACGCCGGTAAAAAGGCAGGCGACCACCAGAAGGCCCCAAACCCGGTGGTGTGATTTCATGATCGGTTTTCCCCTCCGGCACCTGCCGACAGCGCCAGGGCCTGTGCAGCCCTGTCCGGCAATCATGAAATTTCTTTTATTTTATTTTCCGGCAGCCTGAAACCTAAATTATTGAAATGGTTCGATCTTATAACAATGCCCTATAAGATATATCTTTATTTTCCCAGCCATCCGCGCCGCCAGAACCACAACAGCGGCAGCACGACGGTGGCCGCCATCAGCGCGAGCGAATACCAGTAGCCGTATTTCCAGTTCAGTTCCGGTATATCGTGAAAGTTCATGCCATAAATACCGGCCACCAGCGTGGGGGCCACGCCAATGAAACTGACCACGGTCAGGATCTTCATGCCGTTATTCTGCTCGATGCTGATAAAGCCCAGCGTCGCATCAAGCAGGAACTGCACCTTGTTGGCGGTCTGTGACACGAAATCGTTGAGCGAGCGGATATCACGCCCCACCGTGCCCAGCCGCGCCTGCAGCCGCTCGCTCAGGTCATGGCGCTTGTTCTCGCCCAGAAAGATCGAGATCCGCTCAAGCCCCAGCAGGCTGTCGCGCACGGATGAACTCAGGTCGCCCGAGCGCCCCACCCGGCGCAGCATGTTGCGCAGCAGGTTGGCGGCCTGCGCCTGGCTTGGCGCCTCGGACTGAAAGACATCCTTGGACATGCCATCAAGCGACTGGCCCAGATGTTCAAGGATATCGGCCAGCCGGTCCACGATGGCCTCAAGCAGCATGATTCCCGCCTCGTTGGCGCTGAGCGGCGTGTCCTGCCCCGCCACCTGCCGCGCCACCACGTCAAACGCGCTGAAGCCGGTATAGCGGATGGTCAGGATCCGCTCATGCATGAGCACGAACCCCACGGGCGAGACGAAAAAGTCATCCGGCGTCTTGCGCACCAGCGGCGTGGAGAGATAGACGGCATTCCCCTCCATGAACAGGCGCGAGGAACTCTCGATCTCGTCAAGCTGGGCACGGGTGGGAATGCGCAGGCCGGTCAGTTCGGCGGCAAGGGCTTCCTCATCCGTGGTGGGGTCAAGCAGGTCCAGCCATGCTGCGTCGGCCACATCGGCCGCTGCGGTCACTGTGCGGGCCGGGGCGCCGGGGCGATGCGCTAGAAACATGGGCTGTCTTTCGTTAATTCCTGTCGCTGTTCATCCATCATGCCGGGGCAAACATGTCAAATCATGACACATGTCCCCTCGCCCGCGGGGGCTGGTATTTTGCCGCCATCCGGTCCAGAACCGCATGACACGGCAGCTTGGGACGGCTGCATGACAGAACCTGAGCCACGCACCTATTTCTTGCGGAGTAGCGAAGTTGAGCGCAACAGACACACAGGCAGGCGCCAACAGCCTGCGCAGCGGGCCGGACGGGCGCGGCCGTTTCGGCATTTTTGGGGGCCGCTTCGTAGCCGAGACCCTGATGCCGCTCCTGCTGGAGCTGGACGCCGCCTACAGGGCCGCCCAGGCCGACCCCGAATTCCACCGCGAGCTGGATTACTACCTCAAGGATTATGTCGGCCGTCCCAGCCCGCTGTGGCTTGCCCGCCGCATGACCGAGCAGCTCGGTGGCGCAAAGATCTACATGAAGCGCGAGGAGCTGAACCACACCGGCTCGCACAAGCTCAACAATGTCATGGGCCAGATCCTGCTCGCCCGCCGCATGGGCCGCACGCGCATCGTGGCCGAGACCGGTGCCGGCCAGCACGGCGTTGCCACCGCCACCGTGTGCGCGCTGTTCGGCATGAAATGCGCCATCTACATGGGGGCCACCGATGTCGAGCGCCAGAAGCCCAACGTGTTCCGCATGCGGCTGCTGGGCGCTGAAGTGGTTCCCGTCACGGCAGGTGCGGGCACGCTCAAGGATGCCATGAACGAGGCCATGCGCGACTGGGTGACCAACGTGCATGACACCTACTTCCTGGTTGGCACCGTGGCAGGGCCCCACCCCTACCCGCAGATGGTGCGTGACTTCCAGTCCGTCATCGGCGTGGAAACCAAAGAGCAGATCATGGCAGCCGAAGGCCGCCTGCCCGATGCGATCGTTGCCGCCATTGGCGGCGGGTCGAACGCCATGGGCATCTTCCACCCCTTTCTCGATGACCCCGAAGTGAAGCTGATCGGCGTCGAGGCGGCAGGCTGCGGGCTGGATAGCGGGCGCACCGCCGCCTCCATCGAGCGCGGCAGGCCCGGCGTGCTGCATGGCAACCGCACCTACCTGCTGCAGGATGATGACGGGCAGATCACCGAGGCGCATTCCATCAGCGCAGGGCTGGACTACCCCGGCGTCGGCCCCGAGCATTCATGGCTCAGCGACATTGGCCGCGCGGAATACGTGGGTGCCACCGACCAGGAGGCGCTCGACGCCTTCCAGCTCTGCACCCGCACCGAGGGCATCATCCCCGCGCTGGAAAGCGCGCATGCCATCGCCTATGCCGCCAGGCTCGCGCCCACCATGGCGAAGGACCAGATCATCGTGGTCAACATCTCCGGCCGGGGGGACAAGGACATCTTTACCGTTGCCGAACACCTGGGAGTGAAACTGTGAGCCGCATCGCCCGCCGCTTCGCCACCCTGCGCGCGCAGGGCCGTGGCGCCCTGATCCCGTATGTCGAGGCCTGCGACCCCGATTATGACACGTCGCTCGCCATCCTGCGCGGCATGCCCGCCGCTGGCGCCGACCTGATCGAGGTGGGCGTGCCCTTCTCCGACCCGTCAGCCGATGGCCCGA
Organism: Komagataeibacter xylinus; assembly: GCF_004302915.1. Lineage (GTDB taxonomy): Bacteria > Pseudomonadota > Alphaproteobacteria > Acetobacterales > Acetobacteraceae > Komagataeibacter > Komagataeibacter xylinus_C. The sequence continues at coordinate 52,417 of NZ_QQBI01000005.1, forward strand.
CCATCCAGAAGGCCGCGCTGCGCGGGCTGAAGGGCGGCTCGACCATGAAGCGCGTGCTGGAGATGGTGCGTGCCTTCCGCGAAGGCGATGACGGGACGCCCATCATCCTGATGGGCTACACCAACCCCATCGAAGCCTACGGCGCCGAACGCTTCTGCGCGGATGCGAAAGCAGCCGGCGTGGACGGGCTGATCGTGGTTGACATGCCACCCGAGGAAGCCGACCTGCTGGCAGGTCCGGCAGCAGCCACCGGGCTGGACATCATCCGCCTTGTCGCCCCCACCACGCCGGATGCGCGGCTGCCCATCGTGTTCAATGGCGCGTCGGGCTTTGTCTATTATGTCAGCATCACGGGCGTGACCGGCACGCGCACCGCCAGCACCGATGAACTGGCCGCTGCCCTGCCGCGCCTGCGCAAGGCGACCGACCTGCCCATCGCCATCGGCTTTGGCATCCGCACGCCAGAACTCGCGGCCAATGCCGTAAGCGTGGCGGACGCCGCCGTGGTGGCCTCGGCCCTGCTCAACACGCTTGAGGGCACGCTTGACGCGGATGGACAGGCAACAGCGAAAACCGTGCCCGCCGTGCTCGAGCAGCTGCGCGGGCTGGCTGACGCCGTGCATGCCGTGAGCAAAACCGCCTCAAAATAATCCATTGATACAGAACAGAAGTTTTCGGGTGCCGCCTTTTTTCAAAAAGGCGGCGTTCTCTCGAAGCTTTTTGGAAAAAGCTTCACCAGAAACTTTTTACAGTCTGCAGGCCGTTTCACAGGCAATTTTCCGGAACGCTCCCTGCAATGACAATCTGGCCCAATCGTTCATCTGCCTGTATGGAACAGGCCTCCAGAAAGCTTAAGGGAGAGGCAACATGAGCTGGCTGACCGAATATGTGCGCCCCAAGATCCGCGGCCTGCTCAAGCGGGAAGTGCCGGACAACCTGTGGACCAACTGCGAATCATGCGAGCAGATGATCCTGACCAAGGACCTGCGCAAGGCGCTGAACGTGTGCCCGCATTGCGGCCACCACATGCGCGCCACCGTGCCCGAGCGGCTGGAATGGACGTTCGATAACGGGGAATACACCCGCATCGAACTGCCCAAGGTGCCGGTTGACCCGCTCTCCTTCCGTGATCGCAAGCGCTATACCGACCGGCTCAAGGATGAACGCGCCAAGTCCCACCTTGAGGAATCGATGGCCGTGGCCCACGGCCAGATTGGTGGCCATAACGCGGTAGTGGCGGTGATGGCGTTCGAGTTCATCGCGGGCACCATGGGGGCAGCGCTTGGCGAGGCTTTCCTAGCCGCCGCCCGCCTGGCCATCCTGCAGCAGTCGCCGCTGATCGTGTTCACCGCATCGGGCGGGGCGCGCATGCAGGAGGGCATGATCAGCCTGATGCAGATGCCGCGCACGACGGTTGCGGTGCAGATGCTCAAGGAAGCGGGCCTGCCCTATTTCGTGGTGCTGACCAACCCGACCACGGGTGGCGTATCCGCCTCGTTCGCCATGCTGGGCGATGTGCAGATTGCTGAGCCCAATGCGCTGATCGGCTTCGCGGGCCAGCGCGTGATCGAGGATACGGTGCGCGAGAAGCTGCCTGAAGGCTTCCAGCGCGCGGAATACCTGCTTGAGCATGGCATGCTCGACATGGTGGTCAAGCGCGGCGACCTGCGCGCGGTGCTTGGCCGCCTGACAGCGCAGCTCAACTACCGCCACATCGCCCCCCGCGCCGCCTGAGCTACGGAACCCCGCACATGAAAGCGCCTGCCCTCGGGCCGGAATTCGTGGGCCGCACAGGCCAGATACTGGAACGGCTGAACCGGCTGTATCCGGCCCTGATCGACCTGTCGCTCACCCGGCTTGAAACGCTGCTTGGCCGCCTTGGCCACCCCGAGCGCCGCATGCCGCCTGTCGTGCATGTGGCGGGCACCAACGGCAAGGGCAGCACCTGCGCCTTCATGCGCGCCGTAGCCGAGGCTGCGGGCTGGCGCGTGCATGTGCTCACCTCGCCCCACCTCGTGCATGTGACCGAGCGCTTCCGCATTGCGGGCCAGATCGTGAGCGAGCACGAACTCGCCGCCGTGCTGGAGGAGATCGAGCAGGTCAACGCATGCGCGCCCATTACGGTGTTCGAGGTGCTGACGGCAGCAGGCTTCATGCTCTGCGCCCGTCACCCGGCGGATCTGACAATCGTGGAAGTGGGGCTGGGTGGCCGGTTTGACGCCACCAACGTGATACAGCGCCCGGCAGCCTGTGCCATTACCGCCATCTCGATGGATCACGAGGCCTTTCTGGGCGATACGCTGGGTGCCATCGCGGGCGAAAAGGCTGGCATCATCAAGCACGGCGTGCCGGTTGCCACCGGCCGCCAGCCTGCCGAGGTGATGGCGGTCATCGCCCGCACTGCACACGCTCAGGCCGCCCCGCTATGGCGGCGCGACCATGAATGGTTCATCGAAGCTGTAGAGGGGGGCACAGCCCTACGCTACCGCGATGCCCATGGCACGCTGCACCTGCCCCCACCCGGCCTGCGTGGTGCCCACCAGATCGACAATGCGGGCCTTGCCATCGCCACCCTGCGGGCCAGTGGCCTGCCCGTGCCTGCCAGCGGCTGGGCGGGCATTGCGCAGGCCCGCTGGCCCGCGCGCATGCAGCGCCTGTCGGGCCATCTGGCGGCCCTGCTGCCTGCCGGGTGGGAACTGTGGCTCGATGGCGGCCACAACCCCGGCGCGGGCCACGTTCTGGCGCAGGTGATGGATGAGTGGTCGGACCAGCCCACCCATCTGGTCATTGGCATGAAGCAGACAAAGGACGCCATCGGCTTCCTCGCCCCGCTCCTGCCGCGTGCCGCGTCCATTCAGGCCGTGGCGGAAGAAGGCCAGCACCTGGCCCAGCCCGTGGCCGATATCGTGGCCGCATCCGGCGGGCGCGCCACGGCAGGCCCGACCCTGCACGCTGCCCTGAGCCATCTTGCGGCCCAGGCTGGCCCTGACGCCCCGCCTGCGCGCGTTATCATATGCGGCAGCCTGTACCTGGCCGGTGTTGCGCTACAGCACGATGGCTGGCAGCCGGACTGAAAACGGATAAACGTTTCTGGTGAAGCTTTTTTCAAACAGCTTCAAAAAGAATGCCGCCTTTTTGTGAAAAAAGGCGGCACCCAAAAACTTTCTATTTTTCCTCTGGCAGCGGCGCGCCCCGGCCGATTTCGCGCAGCGGCAACCCGGCCATCAGGCGCTGCTCGATCTTTTCAAGCGACATGTCCCGTGTCTCGGGAATGAAGCGCCATGTAATCAGCACGAAGAACAGGTTGAACCCCGCAAACAGCCAGAAGGTCGGGCCATTGCCCATCCACTGCAGCAGCGACAGGAAGCTTGCGCCCACGATCATGTTGGCGATCCAGTTGGTGAGCGTGGAGATGGAAATGCCAAGGTCACGCCCCTGCAGCGGCTGCACCTCCGAGCACAGCACCCAGATCAGCGGCCCCGCCGACATGGCGAAGCCCGAGATGTAGATCAGCAGCATGAACACCGCGATGATCTGCTCCGACTGGTCGAGATGCGGGCGGTTGAGCATGAAGCCAAGGCTGCCCATGCCCACGGCCATGATCAGGAAGCCGGTATACAGGATCGGCTTGCGGCCCCAGCGGTCGACAAGGCCGATGGCGATGAAGGTGGCCAGCATGTTCACCAGCCCCACCATGGCCGTGCACCAGAGCTGCGCGGGGCCGACATAGCCTGCAAGGGCGAATATCTTGGGGGCGTAATACATCACCACGTTCACGCCCGCGAGCTGCTGCATGACCTGCAGCGTCATGCCCAGGAAAATGGAGCGGCGGAAATTGCGGTTGTTGCGCAGCAGGCTCCAGCCACGCTGCTTCTGCTGGAGCTGGCGGCTGATGTTCTGGATCTCCTGCATGGCCACGCTCTTGTCGTTGCGCAGGTCTTCGAGCACTTCCAGCGCTTCCTTGCTGCGGCCACGCATCATGAGCCAGCGCGGACTGTAGGGCAGGAACAGCACGCCAATGAGGAACAGCACGCCCGGCACGGCGGCAATGGCGAACATGCCGCGCCAGTTACCCGCGTAGCTGAACATGGTGTTGCTCAGGAAGGCGATGAAAATGCCCGCCGTGATCATGAGCTGGTAGGTCGAGATCATGGCGCCACGCGCCTGCTCGCTGGCAATCTCGGACAGGTAGAGTGGCGCCGTGAACGCCGCCACCCCGATGGCCAGCCCCATGATGAGCCGCCCTGCAATCATGGACGGGATCGACCACGCCAGCGCGCAGGCCAGCGAGCCTGCCACGAACACCGCCGCCCCCACCAGCAGCGCATGCTTGCGCCCGATCTGGTGCGACATCCAGCCCCCGCACAGGGAGCCTACGGCAGCGCCGCCCATCATGGCGCTGACAATCCATTCCTGCTGGAGGGTGGTGGCATGGAAGGTGGCGGCAAGCAGGTCGAGCGCACCGGATATGACCCCGATGTCAAGCCCGGCCATGAGGCCTGCCAGCGCGGCAAGGCAGCCAATGATGAGGGTACGCATCCGGGCCGGATCAAATACGGCGGGCGCAGGCTGATTTTCCATTAAAATCCGGTCCTTTGATATTCTTATTGTTGCCGGTGATCACATTATTCCTGTCGCGCGAGGCCGGTCAGGAGAAAGAACGATACACCATATTCGCGCGTCCGGTCGGGATCATGTTCCAGCAGCCTGTCAATGACAAATCGTTTTACCCTAAAAACAACAGGGCTATCCGCTCTATGCCCTGCTTCACAGTCCGATTCCATGACTTCCATCATATTTGCAAGCCATGGCAGTATGCCCGGGCGTTCTGTCAGCACAAGCGGCGCGCGGGGCGAGAACAGGAGCGTGCCACGCGCGCGCAGCGTGTCCATCCCGGTGGTGGTGGTGATGTGGTAGAGATAGCCATCCGGCCCGTCATCAGGGCGCAGGGTGCGGGCCGGCACCACGGCCAGCCCGAGGCCCGCGATATCAAGATAGGTCAGCGCATGCGGGCGGTCCGCCGCAGCCGCGGCAAACAGGTCGGGCTGCGCCCTGGCGCCGGGTGGCGGCGGCGGCGCGGGTGGGGCCGCAGGCCGCCTGCGCCGCGGGTGCCGGGGCGCGGTCGGTATGAGCGGCAGCCCTGTCATCCTGCCCTTGCGCCCCTGCCCCATGCATCCGCCCCATCAATCCCGGCTCACGCCCCCTCAGGGTCGCGCCTGCTCCGTTCAACCACCCTCAGCCACACGCGGCGCACAGGCCTTCGGCCTCGATGGTGGTCTGCCGCACCGTAAAGCCCCGTGCCTTCGTCACCTCCAGCAGGGCCTTGAGGATATGGGGATCATCGAGCTCGGTCACACGCCCGCACGCACTGCAGATCAGGAACTGCGCCGCATGGACATGCCCGTGGCAGGCATGCCCCGATTCCAGCATGTGCCTGCACCCCACAAAAGCCGAGAGCCGCTCGATCTTGTGGATCAGCCCCTGCTCCATCAGAAAATCCAGCGCGCGGTATACCGTGGGCGGCGCCACCGGCCTGCCCCGGCTGGCACGGATCTGCTCAAGCAGCTCATAAGCACCCAGCGGCCGCTCGGCAGCCAGCACCAGCCCGAGCACCAGGCGGCGCATGTCCGTCAGCCTGACCGCGCGCGCGGTGCACAGGCTGGCAGCCTGCTCAAGCAGGGACTCGGTCCCCGCGGGCAGGCCGGTTCCGGCCGTCTGTGTCATGCGGGCCACTATGCTGTGCTCCTGTGCGGTTTGCCGGAGGGCTCCAACCACCCTGCCCTGCGTCCCGGCAGGCGGTCAGTCCGGCAGGTGATCCACCCACATGGCCATCAGGGCCACGAAAAGGGCAAGTCCCGCATGTATCCAGATCAGCCCGCGCAGCGTCAAGACAGGAACCTGCGGGGGGCGGGCGCGCGGGGTCTGTGCCATGGCATCTGCTCCTTCCATCGCATTACTGCGCTGTGCATGCGGCAAAAGGCTGGATTTTTTCTTAATATGAAGAAGTGTAAAAATTTCTGGTGAAGCTTTTTTCAAAAAACTTAGAAGAACGCTGCCTTTTTGAAAAAAGGCAGCACCCAAAAACTTTTATTATTTTTTATCAATGAACTGTTTTCAAACAGTGCCTTACTCGCCCGGCGCGTGAGGCAGCATGTGGTAGCTGCGGTTGAAATAGACCAGCCCGCCACGGGGGCTGGAATTGCGCAGGCTTTCCACCGCGCCGAACATGACGCTGTGGGTGCCGACTTCCACAATCCGCTCGATGCGGCAGTCAAGCGACAGCACCGCCTCGTTCAGCACGGGCGCACCCGTGGTCAGCGTATCCCAGTGCCCGGAGCGGAAGCGCTCGGCCTGCTCGAGCGGGCTTGCGAACACGCCCGATATGTCCTGCTGGTCGGCGGCGAGCACATTGATGCACATGGCCGCATCCACCCGAAAGCGGTCGCGCACGCGAGAGTTGCGGTTGAGGCAGACAAGAACCGTGGGCGGCGTATCGGTCACCGAGCACACGGCGGAGGCGGTAAAACCCGCCGGGTCATCAAGTGTTCCCGTCGTGACAACATTCACGGCCGCGCCCAGGCGGGCCATGGCGTTGCGAAAGGTGAGGGCGTCAATCCCCATGGTGCTTCTGCCTTCGGTAACTGTGCATGCCTGTGGTCCGCACGCAGCCGTGACGCCGGACAGCAGCGGAGGTAGCGCATTCTACCCTCGTTGAATACCGCAAAACCACATGAAAGGACGCAACCCGTGCCCCCCGAACCCATCCAGACCACCGTGCAGGGCGCGCTCGGCCGCATCACGCTCGGCCGCCCCGAGGCGCTCAATGCCCTTAACCTGGACATGATCAACCACCTTGCCGCCACCCTGCGCGCATGGCGCCATGACCCGGGCGTTGAAACCGTGCTGCTTGACAGCACCAGCCCGCGCGCCTTCTGCGCGGGCGGTGATATCCGCGCCATCCGCGCCCTGCTGCGCGAGCGCGGGGTGGAGGCGGCAACACAACCCTTCCGCCACAGCTACCGGCTGGCCTCGATGCTGGCGGGCTACCCCAAGCCGGTTGTCTCGTTCCTTGACGGGATCTGCATGGGCGGCGGCGTGGGGCTTGGCGGGCATGTGCGCCACCGCATCGTGACCGAGCGCGCCTGCGTGGCCATGCCCGAGAACGCCATTGCGCTGACACCGGATGCAGGCGGGTCCTACCTGCTCGCGCGCGCGCCAGGGCTGAGCGGGCTGCGCCTTGGCCTGACCGGCGGGCGCATGAACGCCACCATGGCCATAGCCGCAGGCTTTGCCGACCGGCAGGCCCCTTCCGGCCAGCTTGAAAACATAAGGCGCGCACTCACCCACACGCCCGCGGGGCTGGTGATGGACAGCCTGCCGCCCTGCCCTGCCCTTGACGGCGGCCCGGACACCGCCACCATCGCCCCGGTCTATGACGCGCCGGACGTGGCAACGATCATGGCGCGGCTGCAAACCCATCCGGCCCCCTGGGCGCAGGCCGACATTGCCGCCCTGCAGGGGGCGTGCCCGTTCTCGCTGTGCATCACCTTTGCCGCCTATCATGCCGCCCGCGCCCTGCCTGACCTGGACCATGTGCTGGAGCAGGAATTCCAGCTCATCAGCCAGTTGCTCCGCCGCCCCGATTTTGCCGAGGGCGTGCGCGCCCGCCTGATCGACAAGGACAACGCGCCGCGCTGGTCACCGGCCACGCTGGGTGCTGTATCGGGGCGGGAAATTGCCTCCTGCCTGCAAAACCATGCATCCTTTTCCCTCGACCTGCCCGTGCTCGATACAGATCAGGAACAATAAGTTATCACCCGTAAAGTAGATGAAAATGCCCTTCTCCGACTGCTACGCCCCCGCCACCCATCACAGCCGCCTCGGCGATGAATTCTATGACGTGGTGCAAGCCGCCACCTTCCCCGCCCACATCCTGCGCTACCGCAATCATGATGTTTCGCCCCGCATCGGCCTTGACGGGCTGACGGATGCGGAATGGGTCCGCCATTTCGGTCATTTCGACCCCCTGCCCGGCTCGCTGCCCCAGCCACTCGCCCTGCGCTATCACGGCCACCAGTTCCGGTCGTACAACCCCGACCTTGGCGATGGGCGGGGCTTCCTGTTCGCGCAGCTCATGGACAGCGTGGATGGCCGCCTGCTCGATATCGGCACCAAGGGCAGCGGCACCACGCCCTGGTCACGCGGGGGGGACGGACGGCTGACGCTCAAGGGCGGCGTGCGCGAAATCCTGGCCAGCGAGCGGCTTGACGCGATGGGCGTGCGCACCTCGCGCACACTGAGCGTGATCGAAACCGGCGAGGCCCTGCACCGGGGCGACGAGCCATCGCCCACGCGGTCATGCGTGCTGGCGCGGCTCAGCCATTCGCACATCCGCATCGGCACGTTCCAGCGCCTTGTCGCCAATGATGACAAGGCCAGCCTGAAACATCTCGTGGCCTATGTGCTCGAGACCTACTACCCCCACCTTGCCAATGAACCCGACCCGGCGGCGGCGCTGTACGATGCCGCCACCACCCGCATGGCCGAGATGACGGCGCAATGGATGACGGCGGGCTTCGTACACGGGGTGCTCAATACCGATAACATAAACCTGACCGGCGAGAGCTTTGATTACGGCCCGTGGCGGTTCCTGCCCAGCTTCGACCCCCGTTTCACCGCCGCCTATTTCGACCATTCGGGCCTGTATGCCTATGGCCGCCAGCCCGAGGCGATGATGTGGAACGTGGCCCGGCTGGGCGAGTGCCTGATCGCGCTTTCGTCACTTGAGAAAATTCAAAGTATTTTTGATGACTTCTGGATCAGATATGAAAGATTCCTTGATATTTCTGTATTAAACCGGCTTGGTATCAACGAAATTTCAAGAAAATCATCGCAACATCTACGTGAATGCCTGTTCTCATTCATGGAAGAAAGCCAGATTGGGTTTGAATTTCCGTTTTTTGACTGGTATGGTGGCCCCAAGAGCCAGAAACGGGCTATATCGGGGCCACATGCATCCTTTTATGCACAGGATAGTTTCCGTCCCGTGCAGGGCGCGCTCATGCAGCATGAGCCCGTGGCGGGCTGTGACCTGTCGCACCCCTATTTCAGCGACGGGGCGCCATGCCTGATGCCGGTCGAAACAGTGGAAGCCCTGTGGCAGCCCATCGCCACGGCCGATGACTGGAGCGGCCTGCACGCCACCATGGGGCACATTGCCCGCATGAAAGCCGCCCTGAACGCCATGCCCCACCAAGGGGCAGGCTGACCCTGCGGGGGAACCGGGCCGATACGGATGAATTATAACAACAAGGAAAGGAAAAGGCACCCGCATGAACACCCAGTCCCCCCCACCCCAGAACACCCAGCAACCAACCGAACCGCTACCCGATCTGTCCCAGATCGAGATTTCACCCAACGCGCGCAAGACCCTGTGGCTCGCAGCCATCGTGGCCGCAATCTGTGGCGGCCTCTATGGTTACGATACCGGCATCGTGTCGGGCGCGCTCTTGCTCATTACCAAGGACTTCCATCTCAGCAGCTTCCTGCAGGAGATGGTGGCCTCCGCCATTCTCGCGGGTGCCGTGCTCGGCTCGCTGCTCACCGGCTGGCTGTCGGAGCATTATGGCCGGCGCAAATCGGTCATGATCGTCACGGCGGTGTTCGTGCTTGGCGCGCTGGCCTGCGCGTTTTCACCCGATGTCTATACGCTCATCGCGGCGCGCGTGTTCCTCGGGCTTGCAGTCGGCGGCTCCACGCAGGTGGTGCCGATGTACATCTCGGAACTCGCCCCCGCGCACAAGCGCGGCCACATGGTCACGATGTTCAACATCGCCATCGGCATCGGCATCTTTGCCGCCAACATCATAGGCTTTGCCGCGCGTGATGCGTGGGGCTGGCGGCCGATGGTGGCCATTGCGGCCATTCCGGCGGCGGGCGTGTTCATCTCCATGTTCTTCCTGCCCAAGAGCCCGCGCTGGGCGGCGGAGCATGAAAGCCTGGATTCCGCCCTTGAGCAGCTCCAGCGCATCCGCACCTCCGAGCGCGAGATCCGCCGCGAGATGCGCCGCATCCACGCCAACGCCAATGAAGAGACCGACCCGCGCGACATCGGCTGGCGCGGCATCCGCCAGCCCTGGGTGCGCCCCGCACTCGTGGCCGCCCTTGGCGTCGCGTTCTTCACGCAGGCAGGCGGGCTGGAGATGATGATCTACTACGCGCCGACCTTCCTGTCGGATGCGGGGTTTGGCAGCTCATCGGCGCTGATGGCCAGCATCGGCATTTCCATCATCTACCTGGTCATGACCGTGCTGGGCTCGAACATTGTCGACCGCATCGGCCGCCGCCGCCTTGTGCTGGTCATGGGGCCGGGCAGCGTGCTGAGCCTGATCGGGCTGGGCATCATGTTCCTCGCCCACCCGCAGCCGGGCAGCATGGGCAGCTGGCTGATCATTGTGTTCATGCTGCTGTTCATGGTGTTCAACGCCGGTGGCATTCAGGTGGTGGGCTGGCTGCTCGGTGCCGAGATGTTCCCGCTCTCCATGCGCGGCAACGCCACCAGCCTGCATTCGGCCATGCTGTGGGGCAGTGACCTGCTGGTCACCAGCACGGCACTCACGCTGGTCACCAAGATCACGCTGGGGGGCACCATGTGGTTCTATGCCGGGGTGAACCTGCTTTCGGTGCTGTTCGTGTATTTCATGGTGCCTGAAACACGCGGCGCCTCGCTTGAGGATATCGAGGAGGCCCTGCGTGAAGGGCGCTTCCGCCCCACGCGCGGCAACACCGCGATCGTGGAGGAAGAAGAATAAAAGTTTGTTTCTGGGTGCCGCCTTTTTTCAAAAAGGCGGCATTCTGCCTTACGCCTTCAGTTCAACTGACAGGGCAGGGGTCACGGGCAGGCGCAGCACCTGCTGGTAGAAGGCCAGTTCCAGCTCCCAGGCCTGCCGTATGGTCGCCTCCTGCCGGAAACCGTGGCCCTCGCCTGCAAATTCATACAAGGCACACGGCACGCCCTGCCCCCGCAGCGCAGTAACCATGGAGCGCGCCTGCGAGGGCGGCACCACCTTGTCATCCAGCCCCTGCAAAAACAGCACCGGCGCCTTGATGTGCGCGACCTGCGTAATGGGGGAGCGGGCCAGATAGGTCGCTTCATCGGCAGGGTAGGGGCCAACCAGCGTATCAAGATAGCGTGACTCGAACTTGTGGGTATCGGTTGCCAGCGCCCGCAGGTCGGTCACGCCATACAGGCTGGTGCCCGCGGCAAACAGGTCGGAGCGCGCCAGCGCCAGCAGCACCGTCAACCCGCCAGCACTGCTGCCGCGTATGACGATGCGGGTGGGGTCGACCAGCCCCTGCGCCGCCAGATAATGGCAGGCGGCGATGCAGTCATCCACATCCACCACGCCCCACTGGCCCTCAAGCCGCTGGCGGTAGGCACGGCCAAAGCCGGTCGAGCCGCCATAATTGACATCAACGACCGCAAAGCCCCGACTGGTCCACCACTGCACCTTGAACGAGAAGGCGGCACTTGCCCGCCCGGTCGGCCCGCCATGGGCCATGACCACCAGCGGCGGCTTTTCACCCGCAGGCCCGCCGCAGCGGCTGCTGGCAGGCGCATAGAAAAAGGCCTGGCCCGTGCCCTCGCCCGCAGGCAGGGGAAAGGTGATGGCGCGCGGCAGGGCAATATCAGCGGGTGCAAGCGGCAGGTCGGTTGCACGGCGCAGCACATGCGTCTGCCCCGGGCTGCCTGTCACCACCGCCGCCGCGTTGTCAGGCGGCGCGTCAAGCCACGCGAAGCCGCCGCCTTCCACCGGCACGGGGCAGCCGGCGGGGTGGCCAAGGGCCACGGGTGTCGCCACGCCATCACGCAGGCAGGCCATGTGGGCTTCACCACCGCTTACGATCATGGCCAAAATCGCGCCATCGGCCAGCAGCGCGTAGCTGCGCAGGCCAAAGATCCAGTGCGGCTGGCCAATTTCGGCCTGCATGGGGGCCACCGCCACCGGGGCGGAGGATGTGGTGTCGAAACGGTAGAGGTTCCACCACCCGCTGCGGTCCGACAGGGCAAGCAGGCGACCTGCCGCATCCCAGCTTGGTTCAATGACCGATTCCGCCTGCCCATCCTCGCCCGCCAGCGTCCACGGGGCGGCGAGGCGAGGGGGGTCACAGCCTTCCTGCAGCAGGGTGGCGACCCGCAGGCGGGTGGCGTCCCACGGCATGGCGGGGTGGTCCCACTCGATCCAGGCCAGGTACCGCCCATCGGGCGAGGGCCGGGGCGAGGACAGGAAATCCGGCCCCATCACCAGCGGGGTGCCACCATTGAAGGCAGGGTCTTCCACCACCGCCATGCAGTCGAACACCACGATGGCGGCGGCGGGCTCGCCCTCTTCCACGCCATGATCCTCACGCACGCAGAACAGGAAGCGGCCATCGGCACTGAAGGTCAGGTCGGCAAAGCGCAGGCCCGCACCTGCGGCAAGGCAGCGCGACTGCCCGCCTTCCATCAGCCACACGCTGCCATCACGCCGGTTGCTCAGTGCAATCCGGCCCTGGCAGACCGCATATGCCCCGCCGCCATATTCATGCACGCGCGTGCCGACATCAAACGGGGCAGGGGTCATGTCCGCCACAACACCCGCGCGGGCACGCACCAGCACCCGGCGGCCGCCTTCGGCCGGGCGGCCCTCGATCCAGTAGATATCCCGCCCATCGACCCGCACATCAGACAGCGACACCGTCTGCCCCGCCACCAGCGCCGCACTGACGGGTGAGGGCCATGTGCCGTAAGGTCGTATGGCGATGTCCGCCTTGCTGCTGGTGCCGGACTGGGTCATGCTTTAGCTCCTGCCATTTGTGCGTGACAATGGTATCGGGATTGCCCAAACCGTGTTTCACGGCCTGTGCCCGTACCCTACATAATCTTCTTATCTGTGACAGGTAGTCCGCTGCTTCACCATCTTGAATCCCTTTTCCAGCATTACGGCTATGGCGTAATCGGCGTCATTGTCATGCTCGAGAGCATGGGCATCCCCCTCCCGGCGGAAACACTGGTCATCTCCGCAGCCCTTTACTGCGCCACCACCCACAGACTGGACATAAGATGGGTGGCGACGGCTGCCATCATAGGCGCGATCATGGGCGACAACTGCGGCTACCTGATTGGCAAATGGCTGGGCTACCCGCTGCTCGAACGCAAGGGCGCGCGGATCGGGCTGACCGCGCGGCGGCTGCAACTGGGGCGCTTCCTGTTCCACCGGCATGGAGGCATCATCGTGTTCGTGGGGCGCTTTATCGCCATCCTGCGGGTGTTTGTTGCCCTGCTGGCGGGCGCCAACCATATGTCATGGCCCAAATTCCTGCTGTTCAATGCCATGGGGGGCATATTATGGGCGGGGGGCTATGCCTACGCGGCCTATTACCTGGGCAACCGCATCACGCGGCTGTCCGGCCCGGTGGGCATGACGGTCGCCATCTGTGGCGGGATCGTGCTGGTGTGTGCCATCATCTTCCTGCGCCGCAACGAAGCACGGCTGACGGCCGAGGCGGAAGCCACTGCCGAGAAAGAAATGAACCAACCCGGAGAACAGGCTGAACCATGAGCAGACACTGGACCATAAAACAGGCCCCCCGCATGGACGGGCGCCTGGCCCTGGTCACGGGTGCGACCGGTGGCCTGGGCTACCAGACCGCCCTTGGCCTGGCACGGCGCGGCGCGCGGGTCATGCTGGCGGGCCGCAACCCCGACAAGGGGCTGGCGGCACTCACGCGCCTGCAACAGGACGCACCGGGGGCCAGCGCCTCCTTCCGCCTGCTTGATGTCGCCTCGCTTGAATCCATCGCAACCTTTGCCCACGACCTCGCCGCCGAGACCGATACGCTCGATGTGCTGGTCAACAATGCGGGCGTGATGGGCACGCCCCACCGGCTGGAAACGCGCGACGGGTTCGAACTGCAGTTCGGCACCAATTTCCTTGGCCCCTTCGCGCTCACCGCGCGGCTGCGGCCACTGCTGTGCGCGCCCCGCCATGGCGGCCGCGTGGTGACGGTGGCAAGCCTTGCGGCGCTGACCGGCCAGATCGTGTTTGACGACCTGCAGGGCCGCCGCCGCTACGCGCCGTTCCGTGCCTACCGCCAGAGCAAGCTGGCCGATCTCATTCTGGCGCTGGAGCTTGACCGGCAGGCCCGCACGCATGGCTGGAACCTGCATTCCATCGCAGCCCATCCCGGCTGGTCCATGACCGATATCGCCACCAGCCGCCTCAATACCGAACAGGGCCTGCATGAACGCATGACCCGCTTTGGCGCGGTATGGGCGTTCCGGCTCATGGGGCAGTCCGCTGCCGATGGGGCGCTGCCCATCGAATTCGCCGCCATGGCGCCCGAGGCGCGTGATGGCGGTTACTACGGCCCCGGTGGCTGGGGCGAGCGCCGGGGGCCAGTGACCGAGGCCTTCGTGCCGCCCGCCGCCCGCGACCTGACCATTGCCAGGCGGCTGTGGCAGGCGGCCGAACGGCTGACCGGCACGTCGCTGTCGTGATCAGCGGCGGGTGAAGGTCCAGTACAGCGGCTGGCGACCTGCCCTGATTGCCTTGGCCTCGTACCGGGTGGGAGCCCAGCCCTCGGGCCGCACGGTGGCGGGAGGTGCGGTATCAAACAGGTCCTGCGCGCCCATCACTTCCTCCACCCAGGCCTGATAGGTCGGGTCATCGCTGGCCACGCGCCATAGGGCGCCAGGACGCAGCACGCGGGCGACCAGCTTCACTGTCTCGGGGTGGACAAAGCGACGCTTGGCATGGCGCGACTTGGGCCACGGATCGGGGAACATGAGGAACATGCGGTCGATCGACTGGTCAGGCAGGCCACGCAGCAGGATGCGCGCATCCTCATCCCATATCCGCAGCATGTCGGGGACGGGGGCGGTGTCCTCGCCGCCATCGGGCACGACGCGCGAAAGCAGGGAACACAGGCCGTTCTCGAACACCTCGCAGGCAATATAGCCTATGTCGGGGTGAGCGGCATGCTGGGCCAGCGAATGCTCGCCCCCGCCAAAACCCACCTCAAGCCAGATCTGCGCGGGCTTATGGCCAAAGTCCGTGGCCGGATCAGCAATGGCAGCCTCGGGAAAACGCATGCGCGGCAGCGTCTGGTCGAGCAGACGCTGCTGGCGGGGGCGCAGCGTATGGCCGCGCGGGCGTCCGTACAGTCGGTCTGGCGATGGCTTTACATCCACGGAGGCCGTCATCTATCCGAAAATCCTGCTCCTGCTGCCGTAATGCACGGCATGATTGAAAAACGCATCGGGGGCCGCCACGACCCGCTTTTGCAAGCAGCCATGGCAAGCCCCCTTGATACAGAAGTTTCTGGTGCAGCCTTTTTGAAAAAAAGCCGCACCCAAAAACTTTTATTGTCTTTTAGCGGTTGAACGCGCCACGCAGGGCATCGACCAGATCGGTCTGCTCCCAGGTGAAGTCGTCCTTCGCCGCATCCGGCGTGCGGCCGAAATGGCCGTAGGCGGAGGTCTGGGTGTAGATGGGGCGGTTGAGGCGCAGGTGCTTGCGGATGCCGCGCGGGCTGAGGTCCATGACCTCGCGCAGGACGCGGCCCAGCTTTGCCTCATCGATGTCCTTGCCCGTGCCATCAAGGTCCACATAGACCGAAAGCGGGTGCGAGACGCCAATGGCGTAGGAGATCTGCAGCGTGCAGCGATCGGCAAGGCCTGCGGCCACGACGTTCTTGGCCAGGTAGCGGCAGGCATAGGCTGCCGAACGATCCACCTTCGTGGGGTCCTTGCCCGAGAACGCGCCGCCGCCATGCGGGGCCGCACCGCCATAGGTGTCGACAATGATCTTGCGCCCGGTCAGGCCGCAATCGCCATCGGGGCCGCCGATCACGAACACGCCGGTGGGGTTGACGTAGAATTCATCTTCCGGCGGCATCCAGCCCTCGGGCAGCACATCGCGCACGATGCTGCCGAGTTCCTCGCGGATGGTGGCCTGGCTGGCGCCTTCCACGTGCTGGGTCGAGATCACGACCGAGGTGGCGCCCACGGGCTTGCCATCGACATAGCGCAGCGTGACCTGGCTCTTGGCATCGGGCTGCAGGGCTGCGGCGCGCGGGTCACCCGCCTTGCGCAGGTCGCGCACGCGGTGGAGGATGTCATGCGCGTAGAACAGCGGCGCGGGCATGAGGCTTTCGGTCTCGCGCGTGGCGAAGCCGAACATGATGCCCTGGTCGCCTGCGCCTTCGTCCTTCTCGCCCGCGCTGTCAACGCCCACGGCGATATCGGCGGACTGGGCATGCAGGTAGTATTCCACCTCGGCATTGCGCCATGAGAAACCGGCCTGGTCGTAGCCGATGTCCTTCACCGCATCGCGCGCGCCCTGAATCAGCAGGTCAGGGGTTACGGAAGACGGACCACGCACTTCACCGGCAAGGATGATGCGGTTTGTGGTGACCATCGTTTCACACGCAACGCGGGATTCACCGTCTGCTGTCAGGAATGCATCGAGAACGGTATCACTGATCCGGTCAGCGACCTTGTCGGGATGCCCTTCGGATACTGATTCCGATGTAAACAGAAAATCGCCTTTATTGCGCATGATGGTCCTGTCTGCCTCGTATGGAGTAGAATAACGCCTGCGAAACCGGGCGTACGATCGCATGCGTTTGGCCGAAACCCGCCCAAGCGTCAAGCCATTTCCCTGAATACCACCCTCCCGGATGGCCTGCGGCACGCGGATGGTCGAAGCACTGTCATGAAAAAGTTTTTGGTGAAGCTTTTTTCAAAAAGCTTCAAAAGACGCCGCCCTTTTGGAAAAAGGCGGCACCCAAAAACTTTTATCTTTTATTATCAATAATCTGACATCAATCGCGCGGCAGGCCCAGCACATCTTCCATGTCATAAAGCCCCACCTCATGCCCGCGCAGCCAGTGCGCGGCGCGGACCGCGCCCGTGGCATACACCCTGCGGTCAAAGGAACGATGGGTCAGGCTGATCTGTTCATGGCTGGAGGTAAAAATGACCGAATGCTCGCCCACGATCTGCCCGCCGCGCAGGGCCGCGAAACCGATCGCGCCATCGGCACGCGGGCCGGTATGGCCATCGCGCCCGCTTTCAATATGGTCCTCAAGCCTGATTCCCCGCCCCTGCGCCACCGCGCGGCCCATGGCCAACGCAGTGCCCGAGGGGGCATCCACTTTCTGCCGATGATGCATTTCAAGGATTTCGGCATCATACTCGCTGCCGGGCAGGACGGCACCCATCTGGCGGGCAAGGCGGGTGACCAGCGTCACCCCGGGCGAGAAATTGGCCGCCTGCACCACGGCAATGCGGGTCGCGGCCTGATCGACCGCCTGCTGGTCGGCCACTGACAGGCCGGTCGTGCCCAGCACCCAGGCCGTGCCTGCCGTTGCCAGGGCCTGGGCATGGCCCACCACCGTGCTGGCATGGGTGAAGTCGATCACCACATCACATTCCCGCGCCAGATCAGCAATATTGGCATGCACGGGGCAGTCGATCCCCTCGACAGGGCAGCCATCGCGCGTCGTGCCACCAGCCAGCACGGCCCCCGCCGCTGGCACTTCCTGCGCCAGAAGGCGACCGACACGGCCATTAAGGCCCGTAATCCCGATCCGCAGGGGCTGCGCGTTCATGCTGTCTTCTCCACCAGTACCCAGATATGCAAATGGCGGCGCGACCGGGGGATCGCGCCGCCTGAACTCTATCCATGGTGCAGGTTGGGGGGGATTCACCATGAATAGTGGATCGACCCTACACCTGACCCATAAGCAATTTCAACCACCTGCAGGCCATGGTCGCCATGGCGTGAGGACAGGCTTATGGCTTGCCTTCAAAAAAGTCCTTCACCTTGCTGAAGAAGCCGGTGCTTTCGGGGCTGCCCTTGGCGTGGCCTACGGCATCGGCCTCGAATTCCTCCAGCAGTTCACGCTGGCGCTTGCTCAGGTGGCGCGGGGTCTCGACCACGACCTGGATATACATGTCGCCCCTTGCGGAAGACCGCAGCACCGAGAAGCCCTTGCCACGCAGGCGGAAGTGCTCGCCCGTCTGGGTGCCTGCCGGGATCTTGACCTTGGCGCGCGAGCCATCAACCACCGGCACCTCGATCTCGGTGCCAAGGGCGGCCTGCCCCATACGCACCGGCACGCGGCAATAGATATTGGCGCCATCACGCTGGAAAATGCCGTGCGCCTCCACCGACACATTCACATACAGGTCGCCTGCAGGCACGCCCTTGCCGCCGGCCTCGCCCTCACCACTGACACGGATGCGCATGCCATCTTCGACGCCTGCGGGGATCGCCACCTCAATGGTGCGGTTCTTTTCCACCGTACCCGCGCCATGGCATTTCTTGCACGGGTTGCGGATCAGGCGACCGGTGCCGTGGCAGGTCGGGCAGGGAACCAGCATGGAGAAAAAGCCCTGCTGCGCACGCACCTTGCCCGCGCCGTGGCACGAGGGGCATATTTCGGGCGCCTGGTCCTTGTCGGCGGAGCCGGAGCCATCACAGCTTTTGCAGATGACGCGGGTGGGAATGGTGATTTCCTTTTTCACCCCCACAAAGGCCTCGGTAAAGGTGATGCTGACCTGCACCTGGATATCGGCACCCGAGCGGCGGCCACCACGCCTGCCGCCCATTGCGTTGAACATTTGCTCGAAGATGTCGCCAAACCCGTCGCCACCGAAATCGAAGCCACCTGCTCCCGCGCCACCGCCCTCGAACGCGGCATGGCCAAAGCGGTCATAGGCGGCGCGCTTCTGGTCATCCTTCAGCACGTTGTAGGCTTCATTGATTTTCTTGAAGGTGTCTTCCGCTTCCGCATCGCCCGGATTGCGGTCGGGATGGTATTTCATGGCCAGCTTGCGATATGCCCGCTTGATCTCGTCGCCGTTGGCATCGCGCGCAACCTCAAGGGTTGCGTAATAATCTATATTGGTGGCCATGTCGGTCCTCTAGCAAACGCGGCCGCCCGGCTTGTCGCGGCACGATCCTCGCGTTCCATCTGTCGTTGTTGGGCAGCATATGAAAAGCGCCCGTCTTCAAAGAAGCACGGGCGCCACCTTGGTGGAAGGGGGCGCGGACCCTCAGGCCCGCGCCCCGCTTTCCGGAGCCTGTATGACGCCTTGCGGCAATCAGGACTTCTTGGAGTCGTCCACGTCCTCGAAGTCGGCGTCGACAACCTTTTCGTCCTTCGGCGCGGCCTCACCAGCGGCCCCTGCGGCACCCGCGGCCTGACCTGCCTTGTGGATGGCTTCACCAATCTTCATGCCAACCTGCGTCAGGTGATCGGTCGCGGTCTTGAGCGCCTCGGCGTCCGTGCCTTCAAGTGCCTTGCGCACGGCGGCGATCGCGGCTTCGGCTTCGGCCTTTTCAGCAGCCGGGATCTTGTCGCCACCTTCAGCCAGTGACTTCTCGACCTGATGGGTCATGCCTTCGGCCTGGTTACGGGCCTCGACCTGCTCCTTCTTGGCCTTGTCGGACTCGGCATTGGCTTCGGCATCCTTCACCATCTTTTCGATGTCGGACTCGGACAGACCACCAGAAGCCTGGATCTTGATCTGCTGTTCCTTGCCGGTCGCCTTGTCCTTGGCCGAGACGGACACGATGCCGTTGGCGTCGATGTCGAACGTCACCTCGATCTGCGGCACGCCACGCGGTGCGGGTGCGATGCCGGTCAGGTCGAAGTTGCCCAGCAGCTTGTTGTCAGCCGCCATTTCACGCTCGCCCTGATAGACCTTGATGTTCACGGCGTCCTGATTGTCCGCCGCGGTCGAGAAGGTCTGGCTCTTCTTGGCCGGGATGACCGTGTTGCGGTCGATCAGGCGGGTAAACACGCCGCCAAGCGTCTCGATACCCAGCGAGAGCGGGGTCACGTCGAGCAGCAGCACGTCCTTCACGTCACCCTGCAGCACCGCACCCTGCACGGCGGCGCCAATGGCGACCACTTCGTCGGGGTTCACGTTGCGGGCGGGATCCTTGCCGAAGAACTCCTTCACCGTCTCGATCACCTTGGGCATGCGGGTCATGCCGCCCACGAGGATGACTTCATCGATCTGGCCCGCCGAGAGGGACACATCCTTCATCGCCTCGCGGCAGGGCTCGAGCGTGCGCTGGATCAGGTCATCGACCAGGCTTTCCAGCTTCGCACGGGTCAGCTTGACCTGGATGTGCTTGGGACCCGACGCGTCAGCGGTGATGAACGGCAGGTTGATCTCGGTCTCCTTGGCGGAGGAGAGCTCGATCTTGGCCTTTTCCGCCGCTTCCTTCAGGCGCTGGAGGGCCATCTCGTCCTTACGCAGGTCGATGCCCTGCTCGCGCTTGAACTCGTCGGCCAGGAAGCCGATGATGCGGGCATCGAAGTCTTCACCGCCAAGGAAGGTATCACCCTTGGAGGACTTCACCTCGACCACATCTTCGGAAATCTCAAGGATGGACACGTCGAACGTGCCGCCACCAAGGTCATAGACCGCGACAGTGCCCTGCTTCTTCTTCTCCAGGCCATAGGCCAGGGCAGCAGCGGTCGGCTCGTTGATGATGCGCAGCACTTCAAGGCCCGCGATGCGGCCTGCATCCTTCGTGGCCTGACGCTGGGAGTCATTGAAGTAGGCCGGAACGGTGATGACGGCCTGCTTGACCGGCTCGCCCAGATAGGACTCGGCGGTTTCCTTCATCTTGCCCAGGATAAAGGCGGCGATCTGCGAGGGTGCGTATTTCTTGCCCTGTGCCTCGACCCATGCATCACCGTTGTCGCCCTTGACGATCGCGTAGGGAACAAGGGTCTTGTCCTTCTCCACGGTCGGGTCGTCATAACGGCGACCGATCAGACGCTTGACGGCATACAGCGTGTTGGCCGGGTTGGTGACGGCCTGGCGCTTGGCGGCCTGACCCACGAGCATCTCGCCGCTGGCGGTAAAGGCGACCATCGACGGGGTCGTGCGTGCGCCTTCGCTGTTCTCGATAACCCGCGTCTCGTCGCCTTCACGCACGGCAACGCAGGAATTGGTCGTACCAAGGTCGATACCGATAACCTTGCTCATGTAATCTTCTCCTTTTCAGCGGCCTGTCCGGACCCGAAGCATCGGGACAGACCCTTCTTTTTTCAGTATTCCGGCGCGTGGCGTGGACTGTCTTTTTTCACATCCACCCGCACGTCGTTATCATTATCCGATGTAGGCAGCCCGTGCGTCGCTTTCAAGAGGATCCAGCCATGCACGGGCGGGATTTCACCCTTCCTGCGCCGGCCCCTTTGACACGACCACCATGGCCGGCTTGAGCAACCGCCCGTGCAGGGTCCATGACGGGGTCCAGGCGTCCAGCACGGTATCCTCGGGGTGTTCGTCGCTGTGCTGCTGGCTCATGGCCTGATGCAGGTTGGCGTCAAAGGGCTTGCCCTTCGCGTCTTCCGCCTTGATGCCGTTGCGCTCGAGAATGCCCATGAACGAACGCTCGGTGCCCTCGATCCCTTCGCGCATGCTGGTGATCAGCCTGTCCTCGCCCTCGACGGGCTTGGGCAGGCTGGCGAGCGCGCGCTTGAGGTTCTCGGCCGCCTCGACCACGTCCTTGGCGAATTTCTGCACGGCATACTGCCGGGCCTCTTCCACTTCGCGCTTTGTGCGAACGCGGAGATTCTGCATATCGGCTTCCGCGCGCATCCACTTGTCGCGCAGGGAAGCGACTTCGGCTTCAAGCTCGGCTATGCGCGGGTCGACCGTGGCTTCCGCCTCGGGCGCTGCCGCTTCATGAGCCTGCGCTTCATCATGGGCCTGCGCTTCATGCGCATCGGAGGGCGTGCCGTCGCCGTGGGGGGCGTCGGCAAAGGGGTTGGGGTCTGTGTTCTCGCTCATGCTCTTACAAGTAGGTAACGACTGACCGATGGACAAGGCACTGCGCTCCCGGCAGGCATGCCGATTTTGCGCAACGTCCCTGCCGTGAACGGAGCAGCCGGAATGACGTTATCATTCCAGTGGATCCCGGCACCCGCATCCCCTCATGACATGCGGGCGGTTATGACGCTATGCTGCGCGCGCCTGCCAGGCAAGGTGCTGGCGGTCATGCCCGGATCGGCGAAGGAGCAAAAAGAGAGCCCCCATGGAGCCAACGAAACAGACGATCGTGCTGGTTGATGATGACAGGAACATCCTGACCTCCGTGCAGATGACACTGGAGGCGGAAGGCTTCATCGTCCGCACCTATACCGATGGGGAGAGCGCGCTGCATGGTCTGTCATCGCGCCCGGCCGACCTGGCGGTACTTGATATCAAGATGCCGCGCATGGACGGGATGGAACTGCTCCAGCGCCTGCGCGCGCGCTCGCAGCTGCCGGTGATCTTCCTGTCTTCCAAGGATGAGGAGGTGGACCAGCTCATGGGCCTGCGCCTGGGGGCGGATGACTACATCACCAAGCCGTTCTCGCAGCGCCTGCTGCTCGAGCGCATCCGCGCGCTGCTGCGCCGCAACGAGGTCAGCCGCAGCGAGGCGGCGGGCATCAGCCCCACCGGCACCATGGTGCGCGGCGGCCTGTCGCTGGATGAAACCCGCCACCAGTGCCTGTGGCACGGGCGCGACATCCAGCTTACGGTCACCGAGTTCCTGCTCGTCAAGGCGCTTGCCGCGCGCCCCGGCCTGGTCAAGTCACGTGACCAGCTGATCGATGCGGCCTATGGCGAGAACATCTATGTGGATGACCGCACCATCGACAGCCACATCAAGCGCGTGCGCAAGAAGTTCCGGCAGGTGGATGACGAGTTCAACCAGATCGAGACGCTGTACGGCATCGGCTACCGCTACAAGGAGGAATGACCACGCCGGTGTCCCGTCTCCTCCTGTCTTCCCTGCCGCTTCCCCGCCCGCTGCGCCGCCTGCTGCCCCGGCGGTGGAGCGGGGAGCGGCAGAACGCGGTCGCGGAATTCATGGAATACCGCACCCGGCTGGTCTCGCCGCTCATGCGGCGCATCCTTCTGGTCAATACGCTGCCGCTTGGCCTGCTGGCGCTGACGCTGCTCTACCTGACCCAGTTCCAGAACAGCCTGCTCGAGGCCGAGGTCTCGGCCCTGCGCGAGCAGGCGCGCATCTATGCCGGCGCGCTGGGGCAGAGTGCCGTGATCGTGTCGCGCCGCGACGTGACCCTGGCGCCTGACCTCGCGGGCCCGCTGCTGCTACGCCTGACCGAGCCCAGCCCGAGCGCCCATGCCCGCCTGTTTGCCCCCGATGGCCAGGTCGTGGCCGACAGCCGCGTGGAACAGGCTGGCTTCGGCATCAAGGCCACGCCTTTGCCACCGGCGGAGGAAGACGAGCACGCAAGCCCGCCCCACGGCACATCGATCAATATGGGCGAACGGCTGTATAACTGGCTTCTGGCGCAGTTGCCCACCCTCTCGGGCGAGCGGATCATGACGCTGGACACGCCGGATTCAGACCCGTCGATCCAGCCCGTGACCCAGCCCGATGGCACGCGGGTGATGGAGATCCCGCCCTATATCCGCCGCAACGCCGACCACCAGCTCATGGTGACCGTGGCCGAGCCGGTCATGCATGCGGGGCAGACCACGGTGGGCATCATCCAGCTTACGCGCGAGGCGAGGGATGTCGATCGCTCGCTGTTTGCGGTGCGCTCGTCCATCCTGTCGCTGTTCCTCATGGCGCTGGCGCTGACCATCCTGCTCTCGTGGTATCTGTCGCTCACCATTGCGCGCCCGCTGCTGCGGCTGGCCGCCTCGGCCCATACCATGCGCGAATCCTCAGACCGCACCGACATGGTGCCCGAGCGCCTGCTGGCCCGGCGCGACGAGATTGGCGAGGTCGCCCGCGCATTGCAGGACAGTGCGAGCGCGCTGTGGGCCCGCATGGACGCCATCGAGCGCTTTGCCGCCGATGTCAGCCACGAGATCAAGAACCCGCTCTCCTCCATCCGCTCGGCCATTGAAAGCCTGCTGCGCATCGATGACCCCGAGCGCCAGCGCCGCCTGATGTCCATCATCAATGACGACGTGCGCAGGCTCGACCGGCTGATTACCGATATTTCCGACGCCAGCCGCGTGGATGCCGAACTCTCGCGCACCCGCGCCGAGCCGGTGGCCATCGTGCCGCTGCTGTCCGTGCTGGCCGAAATCCATCAGGCCACGCGCCAGCCGGGCCAGCCCTTCATGGCGGTGGCCAGCAGCGGCGACAGCCCGGAGCGCAGGCTGGTGGTGCTGGCGGTGGAGGACCGGCTGGTGCAGGTGCTGCGCAACCTGATCGGCAACGCCATCTCGTTCTCGCCGCCTGATGGCAAGATCCTGCTCAGCGCGGTGCCCGCGGGCGGCATGGTGGAGATTGCGGTCAGCGATGAAGGGCCCGGCATTCCGCAGGCCAAGCTCGACAACATTTTCGACCGCTTTTATTCCGAGCGGCCGAGCAGCGAGAATTTTGGCCAGCATTCCGGCCTGGGCCTGTCCATCAGCAAGCAGATCATCGAGGCCCTGCGCGGCACCATCAGCGCCGAAAACCGCGTGGATGCCGATGGCCACGTGCAGGGTGCGCGCTTCGTGATCTGCCTGCCACGCGTGGACGTGAAGGGCGAGGTCAGCCGACCTCATCCGTAGCGCGCGCGTAACGCCGGTAGCGAAAGGGCGGCGGCTCGGCAGGCAGGGTGTCGAGCACGGCCTTGACCCGCTCATGGTCGGGTGCGCGCGAACACACCGGGTCGGTCGCGGCGGCATTGCCCGCCAGCGCCAGGGCCTGGCAGCGGCAGCCGCCCCAGTCCTTCTCACGCTGGTCGCAGCTCCGGCAGGGCTGGGGCATCCAGTCCGTGCCGCGGAACATGGTAAAAAGCGGGGCCTCACGCCAGATATGGTCCAGCGTGTCATGCCTTACGTCAGGGAAGGCGACGTTGGGGATGGTCTCCGCCGCATGGCACGGCAGCACCCGGCCCGAGGGCGAGATGTTGATGAACCGCCGCCCCCAGCCGCCCATGCACGGCTTGGGCCGATCGGCATAGTAATCGGGGGTGACGTAATCGATGGTCAGGCGGCCTTCGTATTTTTTCCGCGCGGCTTCCACCGCCTCGGTGGTCTGCTCAAGCTGGGCGGCGGTGGGCATGAGGGCCTCGCGGTTGGCCAGCCCCCAGCCATAATACTGCGTATGGGCGATCTCGACCCGGCGCGCGCCCATCTGCAGCGCCGCTTCAAGCATCTGCGGCACGCGATCTGCATTTTCGCGGTAGATGACGAAGTTCAGCGTCAGCGGCATGCCGTCGGCTGCAACCAGCCGCGCCGCCTCGATCTTGCGGGCCTGCGCGCCCTTCATGCCGCCGACAAGCTCGGCATTCGCCGTATCGATATCCTGAAACGAAAGCTGGACGTGATCGAGTCCCGCCGCCACCAGCGCGGGAAAAGTCTTCTCGTTGAGCAGTACGCCGGAGGTGATGAGGTTGGTGTACAGCCCCAACCCCACGGCATGGCGGATGAGTTCGGGCAGGTCGGGGCGGCTCATCGGCTCGCCGCCCGAAAAATGCACCTGCAGCACCCCCATCTCGGCAGCCTGGTCGAGCACGCTGATCCACTCGGCGGTGGAAAGCTCGTTTTTACGTGGCTCCAGCGCCAGCGGGTTGGAACAGTACGGGCACTGCAACGGGCAGCGATGCGTGAGTTCCGCCAGCAGGCTCATGGGCGAGAGAATGGTTTCGGTCATGCCACCAGCACCTGTCGGGTCATGAGGTCACTGACCATGACATGGACATCGCGCCCGATCACATCAACCGGGGCGGCAAAGCGGCTGGCCAGATCGGCAATGATCTGGCCCAGCGTGCGCGTGCCATCGACCAGTCTGAGCACTTCGGCTGCGATGGGGTCGGGAATGAAGGCCCGCTCCGGCGCCTGGATGATCCAGCGCTCGCGCACGCGGTCATGCTGCAGCCGCACTCCGCGCGCGAAGCGGATGACCGTCTCGTCGGTAAGGGCTGCGCTCATGCCGCATCCGGGCGGAACGCACCAGGGGGGATGCGGCCGGGATTGACGTAGGCATATTCCAGCTCATCCAGCATGGCCCACAGCACGCCACACTTGAACTTGAGCGCGCCGAGCACGGCCTGCTGCTGCTCGGGCGTGCGGGCATGTTCCTTCACGTAACCCAGCGCGAAATCGGAATCACGCGGGGCCTGTGTCAGGCGCGGCTGGAAGTAGGCGAGTGTTTCAGGCGTGATGAAGTCGTAATGGCGCAGCATGCCCGCCACACGCTCGCTGATGATGGTGGGCGAGAACAGCTCGGTCAGCGAGGAGGCGATGGCCTCGAGGATGGAGCGGTCGCGCACGAAGGCCACATACGCATCCACCGCAAAGCGGGTGGCGGGCAGCAGCCCTTCGAGCGACTCCACATAGGCGCGGTCCAGCCCCAGCCCGTCGGTCAGCTTGAGCCAGCGCGCGACACCACCGGTGCCCGGTGCATCGCCATCATGGTCAACCAGCCGCCGGCGCCATTCGCGCCGCAGCTCCGCCGTGGGCAGGCGGGCGAGCAGCGTTGCGTCCTTGGCGGGAATGCTGGCCTGGTAATAATAGCGGTTCAGCGCCCAGGCCTGCACCTGCGCACGGTTGAGCCTGCCATCATGCAGCGCACGGTGGAAGGGGTGCAGGTTGTGGTAGCGTTCCGCCCCGATGGCGCGGAGTGCGGCTTCAAGTTCATCGGGGGAAAGCAGGGGTGCGCTCATGCCGTAATCCTCATCCCGTCATGGGAGATTTCCCACCCTGCGGCCTCGACGGCGGCGCGCTCGGGCGTATCCGCCAGCAGCACAGGGTTGGAATTGTTGATGTGTATGAAAATCCTGCGCTTGATGCCCAGGTCACGCAGGGCGGCGATGGTGCCGTCCATCCCGTCCATGGACATGTGGCCCATGCGGCGGCCGGTCTTCTCGCCCAGGCCCGCGCGCACCATCTCGTCATCCACCCACAGCGTGCCGTCAAAGAACACGGCATCCGCCCCGCGCAGGCGCACGCGCAGGTTATCGGTCATGCGCGCGCAGCCGGGCACGAAGCACACGCGGTGGCTGCCATCGGAAATTTCGAGGCCGATCGTCTCGCCATTTTCACAGATGGCCGCAGGGTCAGGGCCGGACTCGGCATAAAGCGGCACCTTGCCGGGCACGGCAAAGGGCACGATGGTCAGGCCCGCGGGCGCGCCATCGGTCAGCTTCAGCGCCACGGGCTGGTCCAGTCCCATCGGTTCACGGGTCACGACCGCGCGGTTCAGGGCCTCAAAAATGGGGTTGGCATCCAGCATGGACAGCACTTCGGGCGTAGCCAGAAGGGTAAAGGGCTGTCGCTCGCGCAGGGTGAGCAGGCCGGTGATGGTATCCACCTCGCCGCCTGTCAGGATCACGCCAGCGATGGGCGTGGAGCGCAGGCCCTCGCTGGGGTGGAGGGCAGGGGTCTGGTTGATCTGGGTGCGCAGGTCAGGTGATGCGTTGACCACGAACCAGTTCTTTCCATCTCCGCTGATGGCGATGGAAGCCTGTGTGCGGGGCAGGGCTGCCGGATCGCCGGCCCTGGCCCGCCTGCAACCGGGAGCGTTGGAGTTCCATTGGGGAAATCCGCCGCCCGCCGCCGCGCCGAGAACGATAATGTCGATCATGGACGCAGAGTGTAAAAGAAAATCGCCGCCTGTGCGAGACAGGCGGCGATGTTTCCATCTTACTTCTTTTCGCCGCAGACGTAGCTGTTGATCTCGGCGCCCAGGGGGACTTCAACGATCTTGGGGGTATTCCAGGCCATGGGACTCTCCATCTGATTGTATGCGAAAGGCAGGAACCTTCGTCTAAGGTGTATTTGAGCCCGGTCTCCCGCCACTTTCAAGTCGTGTGTGGGGGCATATGGGGCCTGAAAATTCACGTTAGCGTGTACCATGCCGCCCCCTGCAATGGCTGCGTAGCGGGAATGTGCCAAAATCCTTGGTCCTGCCTGCCCGATACCGCCATAAGAAGCGGGTTGGCACGGAAACGCGGACGACAAGCCCCCCGGCCATACGGGCCAAGCCAGCACAAGCCAGGACCTGAACCGATGCCGCCCGAGACACCGCCACCGCCGCCACCATCCTACGAGCAGGTCCAGCAGCAGCGCGCCATCGAGGTCATGCGCCACAGCCGCATCGACACCCGCACGGCCTGCCTGCTGCTGCTCAGCGTGCTGGCGGTGTTCTATACGCTATATTTCGCCTCGGCCATCATCCTGCCCATGATCCTGGCGCTGGTGGTCAACCTCCTGCTGTCCTCGCCGCTGCGCTTCCTGCACACGCGGCTGCACCTGCCCAAGCCACTGGCGGCGCTGTGCCTGATCCTGTGCGTATTTGGCGTGGTGGGGGCGGTGGGCACCGCCATTTCCGTGCCCGCCACGGGCTGGCTGGAGCGCGCGCCCGATGCCATCAATACATTGCAGGAGCGCCTGGCCTTCCTGCGCGGGCCGTTCCAGCTCCTGACCGGGGCTTCGGACCGGATCCACAATTTCCTCACCATCGCAGGCGGCCATGCCGCCGCCAGCACAGAACAGCAGACGCCGGACGGGCATGTCATCATCGTCTCCACGCCCGCAGGCGGTGGCGGGGTGGCGGGGCTGGACCGCTTTTCCTCCTCCATCCTGCTGGGCACGCAGGCCTTCATGGGCCAGTTCTTCACCATGATCCTGATGCTGTTTTTCCTGCTCGCGCAGGGGGACAGCCTGCTCAGGCGCTTTGTCGAGATCATGCCCACCTTCGCCGACAAGCGCCGCACGGTGCAGATCGCCTATCAGATCGAGCGCAACGTGTCGGAATACCTGGCCACCATCACCATCATCAACAGCCTCGTGGGCATGGTGAACATGGTGCAGTGCTGGCTGCTGGGCATGCCCAACCCGCTGCTGTGGGGGGTTGTGGCGTTCCTGCTCAACTACATTCCCATCATCGGGCCGATGATGGGCATCATCATCTATTTCCTGGTGGGGCTGTTCGTCTATCCGTCGGTGTGGCAGGCGCTGCTGCCCCCGGCCATCTACCTGTGCATTCACCTGACGGAAGGCGAGACCATAACCCCCATGGTGCTGGCGCGGCGCTTTACGCTCAACCCGGTGCTGGTCATGGCGTCACTCATGTTCTGGGACTGGCTGTGGGGCATTTTCGGGGCGTTCCTGTCAGTGCCCCTGCTGGCAGTATTCAAGATCATCTGCGACCATGTGGAAATCCTGACCCCGCTGGGTCACATCGTCGGTGGCCCGGCCCATCCCGCGCCACAAAAACCGCTGTTTAGCGAAACGCCCGACAGCGCCACGCCGGATGAAGACCCCGACCGGCTGGAAGACTAGCTGTTGCCTGCGGCCAGCACCTCAAGCTTGGCCGTTGACACGATGGTAATGGCGTAGCCCTTGCCCACCTCGATCATGCCCTGCCCGCGCATCCAGCTCAGCGTGCGGCTGACGGTCTCGATGGTCAGGCCGAGATAGTCGGCAATGTCGCCACGGGTCATGGGCAGGTGCAGCCGGCCCCCCGATGGCGGTGGCTGGCCGGGCAGGAGGCCTGCCTGCATCTGGTCAAGCAGGAAGCTCGCCACGCGCTCGCGCGCGGTCTTGCGGCCAAGCAGGAGCATCTGGTTCTGGGCGGCCACGAGTTCGTTGGAGGCTTCCTCGAGCAGGCGGCGCTCGAGCTTGGGAAAATCATCGAGCAGTTCGCCCATCTTCTCACGCGAGAAGCGGCATACGCGCACCGTATCGATCGCCTCCGCGCCAAAGGCGTAGCTGTCCGACACGGCAAGGCCAAGGAAATGCCCCGGCGCCGCGAAACCGGTGATCTGGCGCCGCCCGTCGGGCAGGGCCTTGAACAGTTTCACGGTGCCCGATGTCACGTTGAAGAAGTCGGTTGCGGGCGCGCCTTCCTCGATGAAGCCGCGACCGGGGGAAACGATGGTCTCCACCGCGACCTCGGCCAGGCGCGAGATATCGGAAGGTTCAATCACGCTGCAGACGCTGGTGGGGCGAACGCTGCAATTGGTGCAGAAATCCGCCTGCACGCCACCCGACCCGATCACGATACGCCGTGGCCTCGATTCAAACTGACACGAAGGCATATCCGACATGATAATTTCCAATTCACTTTCAGGCGCCCGCGTTCCGGCGCCGAAGTAACCGGACATGCCCTGGCTCCCTAGAAATACAATAAATGCATTCGCCAAGAGCACCGACTATGGCTGATGGGTTGATGTAAATCAATGCGGTCAACCCGGAAATATAAGGTAAACACGACCGATCATAACAAAAAATTCTTAACCCGAGGAACTCCCGACGCGTGCAGGCCGTCCCCCCGCCCATGGTCAGACGACTGGACCCCGCCGATGTCCCGCTCCTCTATCCGCTTGTGCGCCTGTCCTTTCCACACCTGACGCTGCGCGAATGGATGCGGATCGGCCGCAGGCTGGCCCGCCCCGGCGCGCGGGCGCGGCAGGGCATCCTTGTCGCCCGCTATGGCGATGACAGGCCGCCCTGCGGCATGGCCACCTTCCGCCGGGGGTTTGACCTGTGTTCAGGCGATACCCTGACATCGGACTACATCATCACCCTGTCCTACACCCGCGCGCAGACCATTATCGACGCGCTGCTCCCGGCCATGGAGACACTGGCACGCGAGTGGGGATGTGACGCCATGCGCACCATTACCCACAGTAAACCCGTTGCAAAACCATACAGCCCGGTTCTGAAACTGTGTTCATCCGGCAACATTACCGAAAGAACAGTCAGGCTGGACCATAACACGCAAATAGTTCCGCGTGGTTGATTGATTCATATCAAGGCCGAGTGCTAGGTGGCCGTGATTTCTGCACACATCAAATGAACTTGAATATTCTTAATCCTCTCGCCTGCCTGCCAGCCGGGAAAGAAACTGGGGTCTGCTTACCATGAAGAACATCCGCAAACTCGCCCTGTCGGCAGTGCTCGGCGCCTCCGCGCTGGCACCGGTAGCAGGCCATGCACAGACGACGGCGCCCTCCACCTACGTCAATGCCCCGCTGGTGGCACCCGTCGCACCCGCACGGCCCAAGGGCCACTGCGGCATCTTCGAGACCTGTGCGTCGACCAAGATCGGCCTGGGCCGCGGCGACTTCATGATCCGTCTGTCCGCCGTGGGCGTGCTGCCCGAAGATCGTGACAGCAAGGTATGGGCGAACGGCGCGGCACTGACTGGTACCCGCGTCAAGACCACCAACCAGGTCATGCCGGAGCTGACGTTCGAATACTTCGTGACCGACAACATCTCGCTGGACCTGATCGCGACCAGCACCCGTCATGAAGTGCAGGCCAATGGCGGTGCCCTGTCCGGGCTGACCGGCGCCAGCAAGACCGATGTCGGCAGCGCCTGGGTTCTGCCCCCCACGGTCACGGTGGCCTGGCATTTCCGCCCCCACAAGCGCCTGAACCCGTATGTGGGCATTGGTGGCACCTTCATGTGGTTCCACAACATGAATGCCAGCGGTGCATTGGGTCTGAGCAAGCTGAACTCCGGCTTTACCGGTGGCCCGTCCATCAATGCCGGTGTGGATTACCAGCTGGTTGGCAACTGGTTCTTCAACTTCGACGTGAAGCAGATGTTCGTGCGCATGCACGCCTGGGCTGAAAACAGCGACGAAAGCCTGAAGGTCAAGGCCCACGACTCTCTGGACCCGACCGTCATTTCCGCCGGTATCGCCTACCGGTTCTAATGGCATGAACGCGGCGGACAGCACCCTGCTTTCGCGCTACGGGGGCAACCTGCCGCGTTATACCAGCTACCCCACCGCAGCCCAGTTCACGGATGCGGTGGGTCCGGATGACAGCCGCAACTGGCTGTCCTCCCTCCCGGCGGACCAGCCGGTCTCCCTTTACCTGCATGTTCCCTTCTGTGACACGCTATGCCGGTTCTGCGGGTGCAATACCGCCGTGCTGCGCAATGCGGATGCGCGGGCTGCCTATGCCGCCCTGCTGCATGAGGAACTGCGCCGCATCATTGCCCTGATCGGCCCCGGCCGCCGTGTAACCCACCTGCAATGGGGTGGCGGCACGCCCACCACGCTCCCGGCCAGTGCAATGCGCCGCGTGATGGAAGCCATCCGCCGCGACTTTGACATCGCCCCCGATGCGGAAATCAGCATCGAGGTCGATCCCCGCCATCTCCCCCCCGAATACCCGGCCCTGCTGCATGAACTCGGCTTCAACCGCGCCAGCATGGGCGTGCAGGATCTTGATGCCAGCGTGCAGCAGGCCTGTGGCCGCATCCAGAGCTGGGAGCAGACGCGTGACTGCCTCGAGGCGCTGCGCGGCGCGGGTGTCGCCTCCATCAACATCGACCTGATCTATGGCCTGCCCCGGCAGGATACCGAGGGCGTGGCCCGCACGGCGCAGGCCGTGGCCAGCCTCAGGCCCGACCGGCTGGCCGTGTTCGGCTACGCCCATGTGCCGTGGAAGCAGAAGCGCCAGGCCCTCATGCCCGTGGGCGAGCTGCCGGGCGCACAGGAGCGTATCAGCCAGCGCGCGGCGATGGACACCGTGCTGCGCGCGGCCGGTTTCCTGCCCGTGGGGCTGGACCATTACGTCAGCCCCGATGACAGCATGGCCCATGCCCTGCAGGCGGGCAGGCTGCACCGCAATTTCCAGGGCTATACCACTGACAGCGCGCCGGTGCTGATCGGCATCGGGGCCTCGGCCATCTCCTCGCTGCCCGGCGGCATGACGCAGAACGCCGTCTCGGCCGCAGCCTATGCCCGCCTCATGGCCCGCCCCGACAGCCTGCCCGTGGCGCGTGGCGTGCGCCTGCACGAAGATGACCGGGCCCGTGCCGACATTATTGAACAGCTCATGTGCGCCATGCAGGTCGATCTTGGAGCACTTTGTGCCCGCCACGGCCTGCCCGCCAGTCATTTCGACTCCGAACGTGACCGCCTTGCGCCAATGGTGGCTGACGGACTGCTCACCCTCACGGGCCGGACGGTGCATCTGACCGAAAAGGGGCGGCCTTTCGTGCGGCACGTCGCCGCAATCTTTGACCGTTATCTCACGGCCCAGAGCCGCACCCGCCACGCCAGCGCCCTCTAGCGCCGCCTGGCGTTTTTCGGGGGAGCTCCCCGGCACGGCCCAAACCCAAAGCCAGCAGCAGACCTTCATGCAAACCAACTGCGTCACCGCCGCCCTTGCCGCAAGCCCGGTCCTGCCGTGGCCCTATCCCCACTGGCAACTGCATGACGTGCTGCCCGCCTCCATTGCCGCCGCCCTGGTGCAGTGGGTGCCCGGTGCGCGGTTCATCGGCGGCGACAGCGGTGGCCAGCGCGCGGGCCGCAACGGGCACCGGCTGTTCGTAACCCCGGCCCAGCGCGCGGCCCACCCCGCACTCGACCAGCTTGCCTGCCTGTTCGATGATGCCGCCACGCGTGCGGACTTCACCCGCCAGTGCAATGCCCGGCTGGACGATGCCGCCCTGCGCCTTGAACTGTGCCTCGATACCGATGGCTTCTGGCTTGAGCCACATACCGATATCGGCGCCAAGCGGCTGACGCTTCTGGTCTCGCTCTCCATGGGCGCCGAGGCGATGGACTGGGGCACCGATATCATGACAGCGGAGGGCACGCCGGTGGCGCGTGCCTCGGGGGTATTCAATTCCGGGCTGCTGTTCATTCCGTCCGCGCAATCATGGCATGGCTTCGTGCGCAGGCCACTGCACGGCGTGCGGCGCACGCTGATCGTCAATTACGTCAGCCCCGAATGGCGGGCGACAGAGGAACTGGCCCACAGGCCACACTCCGCCTGAATACGGCCCGCCATGCGGCTGGACGCAACAGAATGCGCGCGCAAGGCTTTATTCGCGCATCAATCGGTTCTAGGAAACACACACTATACAGGTGTAACCCCTTTCATCCCATGTCATCCGGTCATGACGCAAGAGGACAACAGAGGTATGAGCGAGACCCCGCGCGAGACTATGGAATTCGATGTCGTCATTGTTGGTGGCGGCCCGTCTGGCCTGGCCGCGGCCATCCGGCTGCGCCAGGTTGCCCCTGATGCCACCGTGTGCCTGATTGAAAAAGGCAGCGAGATTGGCGCCCATATCCTGTCCGGCGCGGTGATCGAGCCACGCGCGCTGGCGGAACTCCTGCCGCACTGGCACGAGGAAGGCGCACCGCTGAACACCCCCGTGACAGAGGAGCAGATGCTCTACCTGACACGCGACAGCGGGCTTGAAATCCCGTTTCTTGACCGCGTGATGCCGCACATGCGCAACCACGGCAACTACATCGTGAGCCTTGGCGACCTGTGCCGCTGGCTGGCGGGCCGCGCGGAAGAACTTGGCGTGGAGATCTATCCCGGATTTGCGGGTGCGGAAGTGCTGGTTGATGACAGCGGGCGCGTGGCCGGTGTCGCCACGGGCGACATGGGCGTGGGCCGCGACGGGGAGCCCACCGGCAATTACGCGCCGGGCATGGAACTGCGCGCGAAATACACCCTGTTTGCCGAAGGCTGCCGTGGCTCGCTGACCAAGCAGGTCATGGCGATGTACAACCTGCGCCAGGGCGTGGACCCGCAGACCTACGGGCTGGGCATCAAGGAACTGTGGGAAATTCCCAAGGAGATGCATCGCCCCGGCCTGATCCAGCACAGCTTTGGCTGGCCGCTTGATGACCGGACCTATGGCGGGGCGTGGATGTACCATTTTGGCGACAACCTCGTCTCCTACGGCTTCGTGGTGGGGCTGGACTACCCCAACACATGGCTCTCGCCGTTTGACGAGATGCAGCGCGTGAAGCTGCACCCGTCCTTCCGCCCGTATTTCGAGGGTGGGCGGCGCATCGCCTATGGCGCGCGCGCGCTGTCGGAAGGGGGGATCCAGTCCATCCCGCGCCTGACCTTCCCCGGGGGGGCGCTGATTGGCGATACGGCGGGCTTCCTCAACGTGCCCAAGATCAAGGGCACGCACACGGCCATGAAGTCGGGCATGCTGGCCGCCGAGGCGGTGGGCGAGGCGCTGGCCACCAGCCGCGTTGAACCGGGCTCCTATACCCGCCGCATCAAGGATTCCTGGCTGTGGGATGAACTGCGCACGGTGCGCAACATCCGCCCCGCCTTCGCCAAATTCGGCATGAAGGGCGGCGCGCTGTACGCGGGCATCGACGCCATGCTGCTGCGTGGCCGCGCGCCATGGACGCTGCACACCCGCCACGCCGATAACGAAGTGCTGGAACCGGCCTCGATCTCGCCAAAAATCGACTACCCCAAGCCCGACGGCAAGATCACCTTCGACCGCCTCTCCTCGGTGTTCCTGTCGGCCACCAACCATGAGGAGGACCAGCCCGTCCACCTCAAGGTGCGCAACATGTCGCTGTGGAAGACGGTGAACTGGGATGTGTTCCGCGCGCCCGAAAGCCGCTACTGCCCGGCGGGCGTGTATGAAGTGGCCGATGAGGCGACCGACCCGCACCTGCAGATCAACGCGCAGAACTGCGTGCACTGCAAGACATGCGACATCAAGGACCCGGCGCAGAACATCGACTGGGCCACGCCGGAGGGGGCGGGCGGCCCGAACTATCCGGGCGGGATGTAATTGCCCGGCGGGTACGGTAATGTATCCGCCACACCGATTGCCCTTATCCGAAGACAGACAGGCAAATATGCAATGAAGGTTCTTGTACCCGTTAAGCGCGTGATTGACTACAATATCAAACCCCGCGTGAAGGCCGACGGTTCCGGCGTGGAGACCGCTGGCGTCAAGATGTCCATGAATCCGTTTGACGAGATCGCGGTCGAGGAAGCCGTGCGCCTGAAGGAAAAAGGCGTGGTGAGCGAGATCATCGCCGTCTCCATTGGCGAGGCCAAGGCGCAGGACACGCTGCGCACCGCCATGGCCATGGGCGCTGACCGCTCCATCCTGGTCGAGACCGATGTGGTGACCGAGCCGCTGGCCGTGGCCAAGGTGCTCAAGGCGCTGGTGGAAAAGGAAAAGCCGGAGCTCATCATCCTGGGCAAGCAGGCCATTGATGATGACATGAACGCCACCGGCCAGATGCTGGCCGGCCTGCTCGACCGCCCGCAGGCCACCTTCGCCTCGAAGGTGGAAGTGGCTGACGGCGCGGTGACGGTGACACGCGAGATCGATGGGGGATCGCAGACCGTGAAGCTGGCGCTGCCCGCCATCATCACCGCCGACCTGCGCCTCAACGAGCCGCGCTACGCCTCGCTGCCCAACATCATGAAGGCACGCAAGAAGCCGATGGAAAAGATCACGCCCGCCGACCTGGGCGTGGACATGACCCCGCGCCTGAGCGTGATCTCGGTGTCAGAACCGGCCGAGCGCAAGGCGGGCGTAAAGCTCGACTCGGCAGCCGAACTGGTTTCGCGCCTGCGTAACGAAGCAAAGGTGATCTGATCATGACCGTTCTCGTTTACCTCGATCATGAAGGCGGCGTGATCCGCCAGGCTTCGCGCTCCGCCATCACGGCTGCCACAAGGCTCGGTGATGTCGATGTGCTGGTCACCGGCCCCGATGCCGCAGCAGCAGCCAAGTCGGCTGCCGCCATTCCCGGCGTGAAGAAGGTGTTTGCCGTAACCGACACCACGGGCAACAGCGAACTGGCCGAGCCGGTAGCCGCCCTGCTGGCACAGCTTGCGGGCGGTTACACGCACATCCTGGCTGCGTCTTCCGCCACGGCCAAGAACGTGCTGCCGCGTGCGGCGGCCCTGCTCGATGTGCAGCCGATCCCCGATATCGTCGCCATCAACGATGCCGAAACCTTCGTGCGCCCCATCTATGCGGGCAGCGCGCTGGCGACCGTGAAGTCGGCTGATGCGAAAAAGGTGATCACGGTGCGCGCATCCGCCTTCGATCCCGCCCCGGCGGAAGGTGGCAGCGCCACCATCGAGGAGATCGCCCTGCCCGCAGGCCCGGGTGGCTCCACCTTTGTCGCCACCGAGCTCTCGAAATCCGAGCGGCCGGAACTGGAATCCGCCCGCGTGGTGGTTTCGGGTGGTAACGGCATGCTCAATGAAGAGAACTTCAAGCTGCTCGAGCCGCTGGCCGACCGGCTGGGCGCCGCCATTGGCGCCTCCCGCGCGGCAGTGGACAAGGGCTTTGTCTCGAACGAGTACCAGGTGGGCCAGACCGGCAAGATCGTGGCGCCGGAACTGTATATCGCCATGGGCATTTCCGGGCAGATCCAGCATCTGGCCGGCATGAAGGACAGCAAGGTCATTGTTGCCATCAACAAGGACCCGGAGGCCCCGATCTTCCAGGTGGCGGATTACGGGATCGTGGGCGACCTGTTCACCATCCTGCCGCAGCTTGAGGCGGAACTCGACAAGGCAGGCTGATCCCCTGCGGGTAAATCACAACACAAAAGGGGTGCCGGGCGGTTGTCCGGCACCCCTTTTTTGTCATGCAGGCCTATTCATTTTCCAGCACGGCATGGGCGCGGGCGACCACCGTGTCATATTCCTGCTGGCTCAGGTCGCCCCGGTGCAGCATCTCGCTTGCCCGGGCCAGCGCATCACGCGCATGGGTCACGTCAGGTATGGGGTAGCGTCGGCCCGGCAGGGCAAAGGCTGAATCGGGCAGGGCATCGCGTTCGGCCGCCGTCAGTCTGGACATCGGTATTCCTCCCTTAATGCAGGGGTTCCTGCCACGGGCGGGAACCGGCTTTAGCGTAATGGAGGCGCCCCATTCGCGACCAGCGGTAAAAGCGCTGGTCTCCCGTGCTGCCATCACCCCTTGCCCCGATCATTGATGAAAAATGATAAAAGTTTCTGCGTGCCGCCTTTTTGAAAAAAGCTGCACCAGAAACTTCTTGTAGCAGAAAACTTACAGATCCTGCTCGACCTCATGGGCCACGTGATGCCGCCCGTCAGGCGCAAGGCCACCGGGCAGGGGCTGCGCGGTCTCCACGGGGTGCATCTGCGCGCGCAGGGTCGGCATGGCTTCGATGCAATAAAAACCAAAAAGCACAACGCAGGACATCATGCCACAATACACGCTCAGCAGCAGCCTGTGCCTGACGGGCATGAGATAGGCGGCTGTCATGCACAGCATTTCCAGCACCTCGAGGCCAAGATGGGTCGCATTGCTGTAACCCCATTGCCAGTAGGTCAACACCCCCTGCAGGCCCATGGCAACGATGAAAAACACCCCATTTTTCTGCCATGCCTGCAGCCGGGACAGGCGCCCGATCAGCCAGTACGGCAGGCTCATGCATGCGGCATTGCCCACAAGATTGACCAGCACCACGGCGATAATCCCTATAAGCAACACAAGGACCATGAACCCCTCGGCCCCAAGGATGCCCGACAGGTGGTGCAGGGTATGCTGCATCTGCGGGCTGCCGAAGGCTTTGATAAAGGGGTTTTCCGGCTCAAGCAGCACATCCACCGCGCCAGACAGCATGCCCATGCCGCCAGCCAGCAGGTAGGGGTGTTTTTGCAGCAAGGACAGTCTGTTCATGGGGGGCGGCACTCTGACAGATCGGGTTACACGGCAGCCAAGGCTGCGATTTTTTAAATAGACTGGTACAGTCCAATTTGTAACCCGGCTTGACGCCTCCCATCGTGGCACCAGCGCAGCCTGCAACCATTGCGGCCTGCAGGACATTATACGAGAAGGGCAGGGAACAAAAAAAGACAGGGCCTCCCATAGGGCGACCCTGTCAGTGGAACGTCGATACCGGAGGGTAACACGTCCAGCCCGGTATCATGACCGGATTTTATTGGTTTTTATGGAAGCCAGCGGCTTCGTGTAACCCCTTATGCCATTCTCCTATTTAAACGTCAACAATAAATATAAATAAAAATTCGATTTTACTTTTTTTGCACTGCACAATCGATATGGTTATTTTGCACTGCACAATCAAATTTTA
The DNA here is from genome assembly GCF_004302915.1 of Komagataeibacter xylinus. Classification (GTDB taxonomy): domain Bacteria; phylum Pseudomonadota; class Alphaproteobacteria; order Acetobacterales; family Acetobacteraceae; genus Komagataeibacter; species Komagataeibacter xylinus_C. The sequence continues at coordinate 91,285 of NZ_QQBI01000005.1, forward strand.
TTATATACAGCAATAACACGGTCATTTTCTCCCCGGCAGCCAGGACAGGCCGGGCGGGGGGTCTTGTGCCCGGTTTCAATGCCCCGCATCATGGGGCGTGACCATGGCGGCACCGGCCAGGCCGCCCCCACTGCAGCAGACAGGACACCCGAATGGGGGGACAACCCGCGACCCGACCCAAAGCCGCATTCTGCACAGGCAGCATTGTCCGCCATGTGGTGGTCATGGCCGGTACGGGTGCCATTGGCCTGATGGCGGTGTTCCTGGTTGACCTGCTGAACCTTTTCTACATTTCATGGCTTGGTGACCCCGCGCTGACGGCGGCCATCGGCTTTTCCGGCGTGATCAGCTTCGTGCAGATCGCGGTTTCCATCGGGCTGTCGATTGGCATCGGCGCCATTACCGGCAGGCTGATCGGCGCGGGCAAGATGGAGCAGGCGCAGCGGGTCGCGTCATCGTTCGGCATTGTCATGCTCGCCTTCTGCCTGCTCATCGGGGTGTTCACCGCATGGCTCGCACCGCTGCTGCTGGCCCTGCTCGGGGCACAGGGGAATGCGGCACGGCAGGCGGCCACGTTCCTGCGCATCATCTCGCCCGGCCTGCCGCTGATCGCAGCGGGCATGGGGTGCTCGGGCCTGCTGCGCGCCATCGGGGCCGCACGCATTTCCATGAACGTGACACTGATCGGCGCCATGATCTCGGCCATCGCCGACCCCGTGCTGATCTTGATCCTCGGGCTGGGGCTGAAGGGGGCGGCGATCAGCACCATTCTCTCGCGCGGGATCGTGGCGCTGATGGGCTTTCGCTGCGCGCGCCGTCATGGCCTGCTGGCCTGGCCCGTGCGCACCCATGTCGTGGCGGACACAAGGCTGGTTGGTCAGGTGGCCATGCCCGCCATCCTGACCAACCTGGCAACGCCGGTGGGCAGCGTGTTCGTAACGCATGCCATGGCGGGGTTCGGGCTGGCGGCAGTGGCAGGGCAGGCGACCATCGAGCGGATCGTGCCGGTGGCCTTCGCCTTTGTGTTTGCCCTGACGGGATCGGTAGGACCGATCATGTCGCAGAACCTTGGCGCAGGTAAACTCGAGCGCGTGCGGGCAACACTCGTGGCCTCGCTGTGGCTGGTGGCAGGCTGCGTGGCGCTCACATGGGTCATCCTGTTCCTGACCCAGGACCTGGTGGTGCGGGTGTTTTCAGCGCAGGGCACGGCGGCGATGCTGATCCACCTGTTCTGTAACTGGACCATTGCGGGCTACGTGTTCATCGGCATGCTGTTCGTGGCGAATTCCGCCTTCAACAATCTGGGCCACCCGCTGTATTCCACGCTGTTCAACTGGGGGCGGGCGACACTGGGCACCATTCCGTTCGTGTGGATTGGCATGCGTTACGGGCCGGGCGGCGTGCAGGTGGGGCAGGTGCTGGGCAGCGTGCTGTTTGGCTCCTGCGCGGTGCTTACCGCCTTTTCCGTGGTGCGGCGCCTGCACCCGGGCGACCAGGCCACGCAGCAGGCCATGCCGGTCATTCCCCCGCCCCAGACCGGCGAAGCGGGCCTGATCGAACTCGACGAACTCGACCACTCGGCCTGATCAAAGCGCGATGCCGCATGGCATGAAAATAACCATTTGATATAAAATGATAAAATTTTTTAGCGCTGCCTTTTTTTCCAAAAGGCGGCATTCTTGGAAGCTTTTTGAGAAAAGCTTCACCCAAAACTTTTTCTGGATTCCAGAACGCATAATGCCCTCATGCAGCACATGAAGGCCTTAACGAGAAAGGGTGGGGGTACCAGATCAAGGAATCTGGTGGAGCCAAGGGGAGTCGAACCCCTGACCTCCTGAATGCCATTCAGGCGCTCTCCCAACTGAGCTATGGCCCCACTGTTCCGACGGTGCAGGCCATCTTCATGGCCACCGTGGTCCGGTGACGGGGGTATAACCGCAAGCGCAGACCGATGCAACCCCCCTTGAACCGATTCAGGGCAAGATAATGCCATGCGTGCGCAGGGCGGCGAGAAGGGGCAGCAACGGCAGGCCCATGATGGCCGACTGTTCCCCCTCGATGCGGGAGAAAAGCTGGATTCCACGCCCTTCAAGCCGATAGCACCCCACGCAGGACAGAATCGCCTCGCCCTCGGTGGCCAGATACCATTCAAGAAAGGACTCGCTGAAGGCACGCATATGCAGCACCGGGCAGCTGACATGGTGCCAGAGCTCGCGGCCATCGTGCAGCAGGCTCACCGCCGTATGCAGCACATGCGCGCGGCCGCGCAGGTGCCGCAACTGCGCGCGGGCCGTGCCGCGGTCAGCAGGCTTGTCGAACCATTCCTCCCCGCACGACAGGATCTGGTCCGCGCCGATCACCACCGTGCCGGGTGCAACCTTGACCGCGCGGGCCTTGGCGCGCGCCAGCGCAAGGGCTGCCGCGCTGGCGTCGTGCCCAGCAGTACGCATGGCCGCGCGAATGGCGTGTTCATCCACATCCGCCGCCATGAACCCGGCCGCAAGCCCCGCCGATTCCACCAATGCGCGCCGCGCGCTGGAGCCGCTGGCCAGTACTATCGGTGGCGACTCCACCTGTAATGGGGCGGGCTTTAGTACTAAACTGGAGTCGTCTGGCATCGCGCTCTCCGTACTGCGGAAGTGAAACATTTAATTCGGGGCTCTGGAGTACTGGGGTACATGGGGACAGTACTCCAAACAATTCTGTGCCGTACCGAGTACCGTGGACAACGTGTACCCGCCCCATTTCGGTGAGTTGTACACAGCCTTATGTCGGTACATCCGGGATAACTTTCCGACTCCGTGGGAATCCTTGGAGTCGGAAACGGTACACACTGTGGGGAAAACGGGGTACATTTTCGGAAACATGGGTACCCCGTGATCCACAGCACTAAAAGCACATCAACAAATTTCTTTCTCTTTTCTTTTATTGTTTTGAAAGGGGCGCGCGCGGTGCGTCCTGCCCGCTATCCGTCGGCTCGAAAGTACGAGATAGTCCGGCCACAACGAAACAGAACGACGGATCGATGACAGATACACGCAAACCCCTGCTCGCCACCCTGATGGGAGAGGCGACCTGGCCCCCTCCGGTATGGCTGATGCGGCAGGCGGGCCGGTTCCTGCCGGAATTCCGGGCCCTGCGTGAAAAGGCTGATTTCATAACACGCTGCATGACCCCCGACATGGCGGTCGAGATCACACTCCAGCCCATCCGCCGTTTCGGCATGGATGGGGCCATCCTGTTTTCCGATATCCTGATCCTGCCCTGGGCCATGGGGCAGTCGCTGGAATTTGTGCAAGGCCGTGGCCCCGTCCTGGGTGCCGTGCGCTCGCAGGCCGATCTCGACCGGCTTGACCCGGGCAGGGTGGCGCAGGCGGTCGAACCGGTCATGCAGGCACTGCGCAGGCTGCGGGCCATTGTCGATGGTCCGGAGGCGATTGGCCCTGCACGACCGGGGCAGGTGACACTGATCGGCTTCGCGGGCGCACCGTTTACGGTGGCGTGCTACATGGTGGAAGGCCATGGCTCGCGTGAGTTCGAGGAAACCCGCAAGCTTGCCTATACCGATCCCGCGTTCTTTGACCGGCTGATCGACCTGCTCACCACCTCAACGGCGGATATGCTGTGCGCCCAGATCGAGGCCGGGGCCGAAGCGGTCATGCTGTTCGACAGCTGGTCGGGCCTGCTGCCGCCCTCGCAGTTCCGCAAGCATGTGATTGAACCGGCAAAGCGCATCACCGCCATCATCAATGCCCGCCACCCTGGCGTGCCGGTCATTGGCTTCCCCCGCCTGGCGGGGCTGATGGCGATTGAATATGGCCGTGAAACCGGCGTGAACGCGATGGCGCTCGATACCGGGGCGGACATGAAGGCCGTGGCCGACAGGGTGCCCGGCACACTGGTGCTGCAGGGCAATCTCGACCCGATCCGCGTCCTCGCTGGCGGCGAAGGCATGCGCACCGAGGCGCGGGCCATCCGCGATGCCATGAAGGGCCGCCCGCATGTGTTCAACCTTGGCCACGGTGTTATTCCCACCACGCCACCCGAGCATGTGGGCGACCTGATCAAGACCATCAGGGAGGTCTGAGCCATGCTGCCCTCCGCCCTGCGTCCTGATGGCGCGCTCAGGCTGGTCATTTTTGATTGTGATGGCGTGCTGATCGATAGCGAAGGCCCGTCATGCCGCATGATCGCCCGCACCCTGCGCGATTATGGCCCCGAGATCAGCGATGAAGAGGCCGTGCACCGCTTTGCAGGCCACGCCCTGACCGCGCTCAAGCACGAGATCGAGGATGCGGAGGGCATCAGCCTGCCTGCTGACTGGCCCGCCCGGATGCAGCGCAACCTCGTCACCCTCATGCGCGATGAGGCGGAAACCATCGAGGGCGCGCCCGCCATGCTGCGTGGCGTGACAAAGCTGGGGCTGCCCTACCGTATTGGCTCCAACTCATCGGTAGAGGAAATGGAGGCCAAATTCGGCCGCACCGGGCTCGATGCACTGATTGCGCCGGCCAACATCCATTCCGCGCGCGACATGGGCCAGCCCAAGCCGGACCCGGCGGTCTATCTGGCGGCGGCAAAGGCGCAGGGCGTGCCGCCGGAATGCTGCATCGTTCTGGAAGATACCGATACCGGCGCCCGTGCGGCCCAGGCTGCCGGCATGGGCTGCGTGCTGCTGCGCGCGCCCGACCTGCCTGCGCCCGCATGGCCGGGACTGCTGCGGATCGCGCATCTGGATGAATTCGTGCCGCTGCTCGGCCGCATCCTGGCCAGCCAGAAGCAGGCGGGCCGCGTGAATGGGTAGCTTCCTCATTCCCTTCATGCTGTGGCTCAAGGCGTTCCACATCATGTCATTCATTGCGTGGATGGCGGGGCTGTTCTACCTGCCGCGCCTGTTTGTCTATCACTGCCAGGTGGTGGCCGGCTCACCGGAATCAGCGCGCTTCAAGGTGATGGAATACAAACTGCTGCGCTTCATCATGGCGCCTGCCATGATCAGCACGTTCGTGTTTGGCGGGCTGCTGGCCGCCATACCGGGGCTGATCGACTGGCATTCCGGGTGGTGGGTGGTCAAGCTGGCCTGCGTGCTCGCCATGGCGGGCTTTCAGGGGGCGTGCGGGCGGTGGCGGCGTGACTTCGCCCATGACCGCAATACGCGGCCCGAACGCTTCTATCGCATGGCCAATGAAGTGCCGACCGTGCTGATGATGGTCATCGTCATCATGGTGGTGGTCCGCCCGTTCTGAACCGGTCGGGCGGACCCTGTCAGTCGTGGATCAGAGCAGCGACTTGCCCTGCTTGAGCACGGCGTTGCAGACCTTGGTGGTCACTTTCTGCTTGAGGTTGCCCTTCAGCGAGGCCAGCGAGAAGGTGTTGCCGTTGCCGGTATCCAGAATGCCGTTCTGGCCGTTGGAATACTGGCTGCCCGAGGTATCAAGCCCGGCCTTCTGCTTGAGCGAGGACAACAGGGTGGAGGGGCTGTTGCCCTGCAGGTAGTTGTTCTGCACGCAGTAGCCCAGCAGGCCCGTGACATTGGAAGGGGCCAGCGAGGACACGGAAGGCACGCTCATGCCACTGCCCGACAGCAGGCTCGATGCGTCGCCGCCCAGGCCACCAAGCCCGCCAAAGCCTTCTGCATGCGCAGGCGCGGTGTAAAGAGCAGCTGCTACGGGCAGGGCGGCAAGAAGTGCCAGGAAACGGTTTGATTTTTTCATGTGAAGAACAACTCCTAAAAATGCAGTACGGGGAAAATCAGGCCCGTAAGGCTGTTATATCCCCGTGGGATAGGCCGGGAATAGACCACTTTACCTTAATGTTGTTATAATCATGTTCTCGATAAGACCCAGAATAGGCATGCCTAAATACTGGATCAGCAAGATTAACACGAGCGGGCTGAAATCCATGTTGCCAAAATTAGGCAGCACGCTGCGGATGGGGCGCAGCACCGGTTCGGTCATGCGATACAGGAAATTGCCGATTTTCCATACGATCGGGTTGCGCTGGTCGAGAATGCCGAATGCCAGCAGGAAGCTGAACAGGCAGGAGACCAGCACCACATAGGTGTAAAGCTGTATCAGTTCAGCCAACAGTTCAAACAGCTTGAAAACAACGTGGATCAACGTGCCAACTTTCACAGGAGCTTTAACAGAGAGCGTGGCGCAGAATCTAATGTTAGCTGTTAACGTATACAACCACCCTCAACTGCCGGTTACGGCTAAAAAGGGGGGACAATCAGAAAAAAGAGTCTTGACTTGCGCCGGTTGCAGGTTATCTATCGCGCGAGGATTGTGGGGCTGTAGCTCAGATGGGAGAGCGCCTCGTTCGCAATGAGGAGGTCAGGGGTTCGATTCCCCTCAGCTCCACCACGATCCCCCTCTTTCATGAAAATGACGGCACGCCCTTCGGGCCGGTGCCTTTCAGCCTTCCGTGTCGCCCGGCGCGGTTGCGGCCACCAGTTCGATCTCGGCAAGCTGGCCCGGCTGTTCAAACGCCTTGACCAGCCGCAGCGTGGTGGCCGGGCAGGTGCGGCCAAACAGGTCATTGAGGAGCGGGAAACAGGCGGCAAATCCTGCCGTGTCGTGCAGCATGAAGATGATGCGCGTGACGTTCTCCGCCCCCAGGCCCTGGCTGGCCAGCTGGTCCATGCCTGTCATGAGCGCCTGTCGGATCTGGCCGAACAGTTCAGGGGAGAAGTCACCGGTCTGTGCGTTGATCCCGGTCAGGTGCCGGAGGTGAAGTTCAGGCTGCGGGCGCAACGACATGTTTTCTTCCATCTGTAAAAGAATCATGAAGTCGCCATGTTTTGTCCATAAAAATTTTTCCTTTCCCGAAACAACGCCCTGTCCGGTAAAGCACGGTCATGAATGCGCCGCTCCACATCCATGCCTCCTGTGCCGCGCGCGGTGCGCAGGGCATTCTGCTCATGGGGCCATCGGGGGCGGGCAAGTCGGACCTGCTGCTGCGCCTGATCGATGCGGGCTATGCCCTCGTGGCCGATGACCAGGTCTGCCTGCGCGCCGGGTGGGCCAGCCCGCCCGCTGCCCTTGCGGGGTTGCTTGAGGTACGCGGCATCGGCATCATCCGCATGGCGTGGCAGGAGCGGGTGCGGGTGGCAGCCCTTGCAAGGCTGGTGACGCCGCCCGATCATGCCCCCCGCCTGCCACCGGCCCCCGAACCCGATGCGCTGACCGGCGTGCCCGCGTTCCGCCTCGACCCGGCCCGGCCCTCGGCCGTGGCGCGCGTGGGGCTGATCCTTGACTGTGTTGCCGGACGCAGCCAATTGCTGGATGAAAGACAGATGTGATGCGGCTGCCACTTTCCATGATTGCCCTTTCGGGGGAGAATGGGTTCAGGAAAAGGTTTCGATCCCGCCATGATACAGCGATCTGTCATCCGGCAAATGGCTGAGAGAAGTCAGGGTTTTGCGTGACTGACACCATGCATGAAGACACACCTCTCCCCCGTCGCATCCTGCTTGTGACCGGCCTGTCCGGGGCAGGCAAATCCTCGATTCTGCGCATTCTGGAGGATCTGGGGCATGAGGTGATCGACAATCCGCCGCTGGGCATGCTCGATGAAATCGTGGCCCGTGCCGAGCGCCCGGTGGCCATTGGCGTGGATTCGCGCACGCGCGGCTTCGATGCCTCCGCCGTGCTGGCGGCCCTGGCCCGCCTGCGCGTCAACCCCGCCCTCAATGCCGAACTGATCTATGCCACGGCGGAGGAAAGCGTGCTGCTCCGCCGCTATACCGCCACCCGCAGGCGCCACCCGCAGGCCGTGCACGGCACGGTCAAGGAAGGGATCGAGGCCGAGATCCGCCTCACCTCCCCCCTGCGCGAGGCTGCCGATGTGGTGATCGACACCTCCGACCTGCCCCCGCCCGAGCTGCGGCAGCTTGTCGAGGCCCGGTTTGGCGAATGGTCGGCAGGCGGCCTCGACGGGCTGACCGTTGCACTGATGTCGTTTGCCTTTCCCGCCGGCCTCCCGCGCGAGGCGGATATGGTGTTCGATGCCCGCTTCCTCACCAATCCGTATTACGATCCCGCCCTGTCGGCCATGACCGGGCTTGATGCGGCCGTGGCGGATTACGTGGCCAATGACCCCGATTACGCCGAATTCCTCGACCGCATGGCCAGCCTGCTCGAGCTCGTGCTGCCGCGCTTCGTGCGCGAGGGCAAGAAATACGCCACCATCGCCATTGGCTGCTCGGGCGGTCGGCACCGCTCGGTTACCCTTGTCGAGGCACTTGCGCGGCGGCTGGCGCAGCGTGCCGACAGTGCCCACCCCCAGGATGCATGGCCCGTCGTGATCATGCACCGTGAACTGGCCCGCCAGGGTCGCAGCAGCTGGCGCTGGGCCAACCGCCCGCGCGGGCTGGCTGAACCAACGGAGCACACGGACCCGCAATGATCGGTCTTGTATTCGTGATGCATGGCGTTCTGGGCGAGACCCTGAAGGCGGAACTCGAACATGTGGTGGGCCCGCAGGCGCAGGCCACGGTGTTCAATGTCACGGCGGCCTCGCTGCCCGGCACCTGCCACGCGGCGCTGCGCCAGGCCATCGACTCGGTCGATAGCGGGCAGGGCGTGATCCTGCTGACCGACATGTTCGGCAGCACGCCGTCCAATGTCGCGATTTCCGTGCTGGAGAACAACCGCGTGGAGGTGCTGGCCGGCGTCAACATGCCCATGCTGGTCAAGCTGGCGCAAATGCGCGGCCAGGTGAGCCTGCAGGACTGCCTGCGTGGCGCGGAAGAGGCGGGCAGGCGCTATATTTCGGTTGCCTCGCACCTGCCGCCTGCCTGCCTGTCGGGCGTGGGGACCTGCGTGGGCGAGGCGACGGACAGCGTTGCGGGCCATGGGGGCTGAACCCGTGGCGCAGGAGCCACCCCGGCGGGCGGATGTGGGCATTGTCAACCAGCGCGGGCTGCATGCGCGGGCGGCGGCCAAATTCGTCACGATGGCGGAAAAATTCGATGCCACCATCGACGTGACCCATGCGGGCATGACGGTTTCAGGCCACTCCATCATGGGGCTCATGATGCTGGGGGCCGGAAAAGGCGAGACAATCGACATCACGGCCCACGGCCCGCAGGCGGAACCGGCACTCGCGGCCCTCGTGCGGCTGGTCGGGGCCGGTTTTGATGAAGACGACTGAACGCAGCACCTCCCGTCGCCCCCGCCCCGGTGAGGTGCGGCTTGAAGGTCAGCCCGTTTCATCAGGCGTGGCCATTGGTTATGCCGCCATCGCGCATGATCCCGCTCTGCCGCCCATCGACACCACGCGGCGCGACTGTGATCCCGCCCATGAGCGCGCCCGCCTGCATGAGGCCATCACCCGCTCCACCGCCCAGCTGCGCCGGCTGCATGATCGCCTGGCCCTGCTGCCTGAGGATGGGCAGGTGGAAATCGGCTCCCTGCTTGAAGTCTATCGCCGCATGCTCGGCCCCTCGCGCCTGCGGCGCGGCATCGAGGCGCGGCTTGGCCATGGCATGCTGGCCGAGGCCGCGGTGCAGCTCGAGACCGAGGCCCTGGCCGCCTTCATGCTCAACCCGCCCGGCCGCCCCGCGCCCGAGGGCGAGGATGCGGTGGCGGCAAGGCGGCGGGCGGGCGAGTTCCGTGAGATCGGGCGTAGGCTGGTGCGCAACCTCAGCGGCACGCCCTACCGGTCGTTTTCCACCATTCCCGATGGCGCGATCCTTGTGGCCGAGCAGTTGCGCCCTGCCGATGCCGCCCTGATCGACCCCTCGCGCATTGCCGCCGTGGTAACGGAGGAAGGCGGCAGCACCGGGCATACCGCCATCCTGCTGCGTGCCCTTGGCATCCCCGCCGTGCTGGCCACCCACGGCCTGCTGGCGCAGATAGGGCGGCGCACGCGGCTGGTGGTGGATGGCACGACCGGGCATGTCATCATCCGACCTTCCACCCGCACGGCGGCGGCAGCCCGGGTGGAGGTGGCGGCCTATGCGCGTGAACGCCAGGCGCTTGGCCGCCTGCGCCGCCTGCCTGCCCGCCTGTCGAGCGGGGAGGTGCTGACATTGCAGGCCAATCTGGAAATTCCGGCCGAACTGCCCATGATCGCACAGTCAGGTGCCGCCGGCATCGGGCTGCTGCGCAGCGAGTTCCTGTTCATGAATGCCGAGACCCTGCCCGATGAAGCCCGGCAGGAAGCGCTTTACCGCCCCCTTGTCGAGGCCATGGCGGGCGATCCGGTCACGATCCGCGTGGTGGACTGGGGCAGCGAGAAGAACAGCGATGCCCTGACGCAGGCGGGCATTGGCGCGGGCAGCGATGTCAATCCGGCTTTGGGCCTGCGCGGTATCAGGCTGCTTTTGCGCCACCGCGCCTTGCTTGAAACGCAGTTCGCCGCCATTTTGCGCGCGGCCACCGCGGGTCCAGTGCGGGTGCTGCTGCCCATGGTGTCGAGCCTGGCGGAACTGCATGAGGCACGTGAAACCTATATCCGCGTGGGGCGCAGGCTGCGGCGCAGGGGGGTGGACATACCCGACCCGCTGCCGCCGCTTGGCATCATGATCGAAACGCCAGCCGCCGCCCTCATGGCCGATGTGCTGGCGCAGGAGGCCGAGTTCCTCGCCATCGGCACCAATGACCTGACCATGTACACCCTGGCGGCGGACCGGGCAGCAACGGATGCGGCAGGGCTGTATGACCCGCTGCACCCCGCCGTGCTGCGGCTTGTGCGCCTTGCCGCCGATGCGGGGCTGCGCCAGCGCAGGCCGGTCTCGCTGTGTGGCGAGATGGCATCCGACCCGCTGGCCGTGCCGCTGCTGGTGGGGCTCGGGGTGCGGTCGTTTTCCATGCATGCTTCCGCCGTGCCACGCGTCAAGCGCGCGGTGCGGGCGGCAGCGATGGATGACTGCCGCCGCATGGCCTGCCGCGCGCTTGAAGCGGCCGACGGGCCGGAAGTCAGCGCCATGCTGATGGCCTATGCCGCCACCCTGCGACACCCCGGAGATGGCTAGCCCCACCCCCTGCCTGCCCGTGGCCTGGCGGCATGTGGATGACGTGCTGGCCGCATGGGGCGAGCGCCCGGGTTTTGCCTGCCTTGACAGTGGCGGCCCCGTCGGCCCCCGTGCGCGCTGGACCATCATCTGCCGCGATCCCACCCACTGGATCGAGCAGCGCGATGGCGCGTGCTGGCTGGATGGCACGCAGGTGGCGCATGACCTGCCCCACCTGCTGCGGCAGTGCGTGCCGGGTGGCGGCTGCCCGCCCGAGGTGCCTTTTGCCGGGGGGGCTGTCGGCTTTATCGGCTATGGCGCGGGCCAGCGCATGGAAGGCATCGGCACGCGCCATGAGGCAGGGGATGATGGGCCCGAGGCCGCTTTCGGCCTGTATGACCATGCCTTCGTGCTTGATCGCGAGACGGGCCGCGCCTGGCTGGCGGGCACGGGGCTTGATGCCGCGCGCGCGGCGCATCTGGCTGCGCAGTGGGCGGCGATTGGTCCGGCTGCCAAACCCACCCCCCTGCCCGTGCTGTGTTTCCGGCCCGACCAGGAGGAGGAGGCGTATCGCGCCGCCGTGGCGCAGGCCGTGGCCCGGATCGCGGCGGGGGAAGTGTTTCAGGTCAACATTACCGGGCGCATGCAGGCTAGCCGCCCGCCCGGGCTTTCGGCGGTTGATGCCTATCGCACGCTGCGCGCCACATCGCCCGCGCCGTTCGGGGCGTTTGTGGTGGGTGAGGGCGGGTTTGCGCTGCTCGGCGCCTCGCCCGAGCGTTTTTTAAGCCTTGATGGCGCGGGCAGGGTCAGCACCCGGCCCATAAAGGGCACGGCCCCGCGTGGCGCCACCGCGCAGGATGACGCCCGCCTGGCCCATGCCCTGCGGCGTGACCCCAAGGAGCAGGCCGAGAACCTGATGATCGTTGACCTCATGCGCAACGATATCGGGCGCGTGGCGCAGCTTGGCAGCATTGCGGTGCCGGAACTTTTTACGGTCGAGCAGTTTGCGCATGTGCACCATCTGGTATCCGAAATAACCGGGCGGCTGGAGCCGGGGCGCGATGCCTGTGACCTGCTGGCCGCCACCGTGCCGCCCGGCTCGGTAACCGGCGCGCCCAAGCACCGCGCCATGCAGGTGATCGATGCGCTCGAGGCCTCGCCCCGTGGGGCGTATTGCGGCGCGGTGGTGCGGATCGGCTGCGATGGCGCGATGGACAGCGCCGTCATCATTCGCACGCTGGTGTTCACGCGCGACCACGTTACGGCGGCGGCAGGGGGCGGAATTACCGTGGAGTCCGACCCGGCGCGCGAATACCGTGAGATGCAGCTGAAAATCGCGGCCCTGCTGGCCCTGTTCGGGCCGCAGCCAAGTGAAGGAAACACGCCATGACCCCTGCTGGCCTGCCCGTCTGGCTCAATGGCCGCATCATCGATCAGGCCGAGGCCCGCATCGACCCCGCGGACCGGGGGCTGCTGCTGGGTGATGGCCTGTTCGAGACCATGCGCGTGGCGGGTGGCGTGGTCCGGCATTTCCCGCTTCATATGGACCGCTTGGCGCATGGGGCTGGCGTGCTCATGCTGCCGCCACCCGACAGGGGCCTGATTGCGCAGGCGGCGGCCGACCTGCTGGCCGCCTGCGGGGTGCAGAATGGCGCGCTGCGGCTCACGCTTACCCGTGGCCCCGGCCCGCGCGGGCTGCTGCCGCCGCCCGAGGTGCGCCCCACCGTGCTGCTGACTGCAACCGCCAGCCTGCCATCCGCAACCCCCGTGCGGCTGGTGACAGCCAGCCACCGGCGCGATGAGGAGAGCGTGCTTTCGCGCATCAAGAGCCTGAACTATCTGCCCTCCATCCTGGCACGGATGGAGGCGGCAGGCCGGGGGGCGGATGATGCGCTGCTGCTCAACCGGGCGGGGCATGTGGCCGAGACGAGCGCCAGCACCCTTGTCGCCATCATTGAGGGGGAAGCGCTGACGCCCCCGGTGCATGATGGCGCCTTGCCCGGCATTGCCCGTGGCGTGCTGCTGGCGGCAGGCCTGCTGCGCGAAGGTCGCCTCAGCCCTGCCATGCTGCGCGGCGCCGGGGCGGTTTTTGCCCTGAACAGCCTCTCCGCGCGGGAAGTGGTGGCAATTGACGGCCACGAACTGCCGCGCCAGCCTGCCATGCTGGCCGGGCTGGCGGCGCATCTTGAGGACTGATTTTGCGCCCGTCTGAAGGAAAGTGATAAAAGTTTCCAGGTGTCGCCTTACTTTCAAAAAGGCGATGTTCGTTACGAAGCTTTTTGAAAAAAGCGTCACCAAAAACTTTCTGGTGTTTCAAAAGCGGGCTTTTCAAACCGCGCCGGGGAAAGCCAGCCATAACATTTCACTTATTGCCCATTCCGGCGCGGTTGGACTAATCCAACCCGCATTGGCTCATTTCCAGCTTGCGTGAAAGGTCACTTGCAGATGACCCCCCCCACCACCGTGCCGGTCCGGCGTGCCCTGATTTCCGTGTCTGACAAGAAGGGGCTGCTTGATCTGGCCCGCGCGCTTGTCGCCCACGGGGCCGAGATCCTTTCCACCGGCGGCTCCGCCCGCGTCCTGCGCGAGGCCGGCATTGCCGTGCGCGACGTGTCCGAGCATACCGGCTTCCCGGAAATTCTTGATGGCCGCGTCAAGACGCTGGTGCCGCAGGTACATGGGGGCATCCTTGGCCGGCGCGACCTGCCTGCCCATGTGCAGCAGATGGAAGAGCACAAGATCGCCCCGATCGATCTCGTGGCCGTCAACCTCTACCCGTTCGAGGCCACCGTGGCCTCTGGCGCGGGGCCGGAGGACTGCATCGAGAACATCGATATCGGCGGTCCCGCCCTGATCCGCGCGGCCGCCAAGAACCATGCCCACGTGGCCATCGTGACCGACCCCGCCCAGTATGGCGAGATCATCACCGCGCTGGAAAATGGCGGCACGGATTTGGCCCAGCGCACGAAGCTGGCAGGGGCAGCCTATGCCCGCACCGCCGCTTACGATGCCGCCATCGCCGCATGGTTTGCAGGCCAGGAAGGCGAGGTGCTGCCCCCGCGCATGGTCATCGCGGGCGAAAAGCGTGAAAGCCTGCGCTATGGCGAGAACCCGCACCAGAAGGCGGCCTTCTACACCGATGGCTCGACCCGCCCCGGTGTGGCCACGGCCACGCAGATTCAGGGCAAGGCGCTGTCCTACAACAACATCAACGACACCGATGCGGCGTTTGAGGCGGTGGCGGAATTTGACGCGCCCGCCGTTGTCATCGTCAAGCATGCCAACCCGTGTGGTGTGGCTGTCGCCCCCACCCAGGCCGAAGCCTGGGACCGCGCCCTGCGCTGCGACCCGGTCTCGGCCTTTGGCGGCATCGTCGCACTCAACCGCACGCTGGAAGCCGAAGCGGCGGCGCGCATCGCTGGCATCTTTACCGAGGTGATTGTGGCCCCCGACGCCACGGCCGAAGCGCGCGAGATCCTGTCGCGCAAGAAGAACCTGCGCCTGCTGCTGACCGGCGCCCTGCCGGACCCCGCAGCCGGGGGCGTGGTGGTGCGCTCGGTAGCTGGCGGCTTCCTGGCCCAGACGCGTGACAGCGGCCGCATCACGCCTGATGCGCTGAAGGTGGTGACCAAACGCGCGCCCACTCCCGCCGAGATGGCGGACCTCATCTTCGCCTTCCGCGTGGCCAAGCACGTCAAGTCGAACGCCATCGTGTACGTGAAGGACCAGAGCACGGTGGGCATTGGCGCGGGGCAGATGAGCCGGGTTGATTCCGCACGCATCGCCGCCACCAAGAGCGCCGATGCGGCGAAGGAAGCTGGGATCGACCACCCGCTGACCCAGGGCAGCGTCGTGGCATCCGATGCGTTCTTCCCGTTTGCCGACGGGCTTGAGGCCGCGATTGCAGCAGGGGCCACCGCCGTGATCCAGCCCGGCGGCTCGATCCGTGATGACGAGGTGATCGCCGCCGCCGACAGGGCAGGCATCGCCATGGTCTTCACAGGTATGCGCCATTTCCGGCACTGATCCGTCGTCAAGCCCCCTTGTCTGCGGGGCGGGGATGGAATGAGATGGCACGCCCGGCAGCGTGCCGGTCAAGACAGACGAAAGACGGGTACCCGCATGGACATTCATCGACGTTCCTCCTGCCGCCTGCTCGCGGGCGTGCTTGTTGCTGGCAGCCTGGCGGCGGGTAGTGCCCATGCGGCTGGCAAGACGGGCGCGCAGCCTGCTGCCGCCCCCCCTGCCGCAACGCAGATAGCCCCCGTGTTCGACCTCGCCCCGCTGCCCGTAACCAGCGGGCAGCTCGTGCAGTACATCCTCAGCCCGGCAGGGCAGGTGGCAGGGCTGCTGCTGGCCGATGGCACGCAGGTTTTCTGCCCGCAGGACCTGGGCGAGAACATGCCCGCCATCGCCCGCCCCGGTGAGCAGGTCTCGATCAGCGGGCTCAAGGGCATTGGCCACCCCATCGTGCGGGCCTATGCCGTAACCGGCCCGCGCGGGCAGCGGATTGCCGATGTGCGCCCCGCAACGGCCCCTGCACCCTATGATTCGCCCTCCATCGGCCCCGACGTGCCGGTTGATGGCACCGTGCTCGCCCCGCTCTATGACATGCAGGGCAAGGTGCAGGGTGCGATCATGCGCGACCACAGCGTGGTGTATGTGGGTGAGGCCAACGCCGCCCGTCTTGCCGCCTGGCTCAGGCCGGGTGCGAACCTGCATGCCATCGGCATTGGCGTGAGCGGCGAGCGTGGCACCGCCATCAACGCGCGTGAAATCGGGCCGGACGTGAACCAGGCCATTCACATCGAGCCCGCCGATGCGCCGCCGCCGGGCGCCTTTCCCGGCAGCGCGGGTTATGACGTGATTCCGGGCAGTGCCACGGCGCAATAAAGGTGCGCCAAACGCACGACCGGTAAAAAAGATGCGGGGGAACCGCTTTGTTTGCCCCCCTTTGCTTGACAGGTTATTGCAGCCCCGTTAGCTACCGCCTGCACCCTCAAGGAGGTGCGAGAAGTGGATAAGGATAACGATCCTTCCGGCGAGTCCTTCAACCGGCGACTGGAAGCGGCCCGCGAGCGCATGAAGCCCCGCAAGGCCGCTGAACGCGACACGGGGGGGACAATGTCCGATCTGGGCCTGGTCATCAGGTCGGGAACGGAACTGGTGTCGGCTCTTGTGGTCGGGGTTGGCATTGGCTGGGGTCTTGACCACTGGCTGGGCACAAAGCCCTGGTTCCTCATCGTCTTCTCGCTTCTTGGCGGTGTGGCAGGTGTACTTAATGTCTGGCGTCTTGTCAGGCCCGATGCCATAAGCACTAAGGCAGACGGGCCGGATGGCGGCCCCGGACGGTTATAGGGAAGAACGAAGTTGGCGGCCGGATCATCTATCGACGCGCTCGGTCAGTTCGAGCTCCATCCAGTTCTGGGTGCATTGGGCGAATCCCTGCGGTTCAGCCAGTCCCCCATGATGATGATTGTGGCCGCCTTGCTGGTTCTGGCGTTCCTGTACATGGGCATGCGCCCTGCTGCAGTGGTGCCGGGTCGCCTTCAGGCCGCAGCCGAGATGTGCTACGACTTCATCTACAACATGGCGGTCGACACCATCGGCGTGGAGGGCAAGGCCTTCTTCCCGTTCGTGTTCACGCTGTTCTTCTTCATCCTGGCCGGTAACTACCTTGGCCTGCTGCCTTTCTCCTTCGCCTTCACCAGCCATATCGCCGTGACCCTGGCGCTGGCGCTGATGGTGTTCTGTCTCTCGATCATCGTATCGCTCAAGGTGCAGGGGGCGAAGTTCTTTGCCCACTTCATGCCCGCGGGCGCGCCCAAGGCGCTGGCCCCGCTGCTGATCCCGATCGAGATCCTTTCTTTTCTTTCGCGTCCCGTGAGCCTGTCGATCCGTCTGTTCGCCAACATGGTGGCGGGTCACGTGATGTTCGATATGTTTGCCGCCTTCACGATCATGCTGGCCGGCCTGGGCTTCTTCGGTGATATCATCGCCGTTGGTCCCGTGGTCATCAATATCGCGCTGATGGCACTCGAATTGCTGGTTGGTGCCTTGCAGGCCTATGTGTTTGCAATCCTGACCTGCATCTATCTGAGGGAGGCGGTGGCCCACTAACAGGCCGCACCCGCTTCCATCTATTTCAATCCAGAACGTCTGAAACAAGGAAAACAAGACATGGATATCGCAGCAGCCCGTGAAATTGGTGCCGGTATCGCCGTTATCGCCCTCGCTGGCGTTGGCATTGGCCTGGGTAACATCTTCTCTACGCTGGTCAGCAGCATCGCGCGCAACCCGTCCGCACGCCCGCACGTGTTCGGCCTTGGCATGCTGGGCTTCGCCCTGACGGAAGCCGTGGCCCTGTATGCGCTGCTGATCGCGTTCCTGATCCTGTTCGTCTGATACGCTGGAGGCGAACATGGCGCGCGCCGTGATGTATAACAACATCCGAAGGGCGAAGTCTTTCCTGGCTTCGTCCGCGCTGGCTCTGCCGCTGATGGCCATGGCAGCCCCTGGCGCGCGCGCCGAGGGCATGCCCCAGCTTGATTTTGGCAATCCTTATGTCATCGGTCAGGTGATATGGGGCGCTGGCATTTTTCTGGTTCTCTACCTGCTGCTGAGCCGTTCGGCCCTGCCCAAGGTGGAGAAGGTTCTCTCGCTGCGTCGTCAGACCATCGAGACCGACCTTGGCATCGCGCACAAGGCCAAGACCCGCGCTGATGAAGCCGTGGCCGACCTGCATGCCGCACGCCGCAAGGCGCTGGCCGACGCACAGGCCAATGTGGACAAGGTTGTCGAGGAGGCCCGCCTGGCCGCCGCCCGGCAGACCGAGGAAATGAACGCACGCCTTGCCGCCGAGATCAGTGATGCCGAGACCCGCATCGCGCAGGCCCGGACACAGGCACTGGCATCCGTTCGCGAGATTTCCACAAACACGGCGGAAACGCTGATCAATCAGTTATCTGGCATTGCCGCCCCGGCCGATTTCGTGACGGCAAAGGTCGGTTCTGCTGCGGCAGCACGTGGTCTCTGACCCGCTGCCCAAGACAGACAGGTCATAATCATGTTTCATGATCCCCGTTTCTGGTCGGCTGTTGCCTTTGTCCTGTTTTTCGTCCTGTTCGGGCGTTCACTGTGGAAACCCCTGGTGAGCGCGCTCGACGGGCGGGCAGAGCGCATCCGTGCCGAGCTTGATGAGGCAGCCCGCCTGCGCCGCGAGGCCGAGCAGATGCTGGAGGACGCAACGCGCGACCGCGAGGCGGCACTCGCCGAAGCCAAGGAACTGGTCGAGCACTCCCTGCGCGAAGCTGCGAACATTGCGGAAAAAGCCCGCAAGGACGCCGAGGATATTGCCGCGCGGCGTGAGCAGATGGCCAAGGACCGGATTACATCGGCCGAGCGTTCCGCCCTGCGCGAAGTGCGTGAGACGGCTGTTGACATCGCCATCCAGGCTGCCCGCGAGACGCTGGCTGCAAGCCTGCCCGCAGATGCTGATGCCAAGATCATCGACAAGGCGATCGGCGACCTGCCGTCAGCCCTTTCCCAGCGCGCTGCCTGATTGCCTTTGCAGCCGCCCGCCATGCAGGACAGCAATAACGGGGCGTCTTCACGCCCCGTTTTGTCCATTATCGCCGCCGTACTGAACGAGAGCGGCAACATCCGCCCGCTCTGCGAGGAAATCGCGGCCGTGCTCGACCGCCTGCCCCCTGCTGAAATCATCTTTGTGGATGATGGCAGCACGGATGGTACGGGGGCGGAGCTTGAAGCGGTCAGGCGTGATGGCATCCTGCCGCATCTGCGCATTCTCGGCCATGAGGCCGCCTACGGCAAATCCGCCGGGCTGCGTACGGGTGTTGAAGCCGCGCGGGGGGAATGGGTCATTCTGCTTGATGGCGATGGGCAGGATAACCCCATCGACTTCATCAACATGATGGCGCTGTGCCAGGAGGCCAGCGGGCGCGCGCCCCTGGTGGTGGGTGTGCGCACCAAGCGGCGCGATACCCTGTCGCGCAGGCTGGCCTCGCGTTTTGCCAATGGCCTGCGCCGCCGCCTGCTTGATGATGGCTGCCCCGATACGGGGGCCTCGCTCAAGGCGTTCCGGCGGGAAGATTTCCTGCCGCTGCCACAATTCGAGGGACTGCACCGTTTCCTGCCTGCCCTGATGGGGCAGCGCGGCGTGCCGCTGGTGTGCATGCCGGTTCATCACCGTAACCGGCTGCATGGTTCCTCCAAATACACCAATCTCAACCGGGCGATTGTTGGCATCCGCGATATACTGGGTGTCATGTGGCTCAATAACCGCGCCAGGATACCGAAACGCGTTACCGAACGCTGAAGGGACCGTGCCATGACGCGCCTGACACTGCGCCACTATGTTTTTGTGGCGCTGTCCGTGTTTGTCCTGTTCCTGCCCGGGCGGGCCTCGCTGCCGCCGCTGGACCGGGATGAACCCCGCTACATGGAAGCCACGGCCCAGATGCTGCACAGCGGCAATTATGTCGATGTGCGGTTTCTTGATCAGCCTCGCTACCTTCAGCCCGCTGGCATTTACTGGCTGGAGGCGGCTGCCGTAAGCCTGACCGGCATGCAGGACCGCCACGCCACGTGGCCCTACCGGATTCCGTCGCTGCTGGCCGTAACGGCCGCTGCCGTGCTCACGGCATGGATTGGCGCGGCCCTGTTCGGCCCGCAATGTGGCCTGCTGGCGGCAGCCCTGCTGGCGGTGTCGGTGCTGATGACCGCCGAAGGCCGCATGGCCACGATTGACACCACCCTGCTGTTGTTCGTGCTGCTGGCGCAATGCGGGCTGCTGCGTGCCTATCTTGACCGCGAGCGCGATCTAGCCACGCCGCTGGCTGCAGCCCTGTTATACTGGATCGCGCTGGGCTGTGGCCTCATGCTCAAGGGGCCGGTGGTGCTGATTCCTGGCTTTGGCACGCCGCTGGCGCTGGCGCTGGTGGAGCGGCGCATTTACTGGTGGCGCCGCCTGCGCCCGGCCTGGGGCTGGCTGCTCATGCTGGCCATCGTGCTGCCGTGGTGCATTGCCATCGGGGTCATCAGCCATGGTGATTTCTTCTCGCGCGCGGTGGGGCGCAATTTTCTGGGCAAGGTGGCGAGCGGGCAGGAAACGCATGGCCTGCCGCCGGGCTATCATCTGGCCGTGTTTGCGCTTGCCTTCTGGCCCGGCTCGCTTTTTGCCGCCATGAGCCTGCCCTTTGTGTGGGCGCAGCGTTTTCAGCCGCATGTGCGCTACCTGCTGTGCTGGATCGTGCCGCACTGGCTGGTGTTCGAGGCCATCGCGACCAAACTGCCGCATTATGTGCTGCCGACCTATCCGGCCATTGCCATCCTCACGGCTGCGGCCGTGGTCTCTTTTCCCACGGAGTGGGCATGGCCCCGCGCCTTGTGGGCACGCGGCCTGCTCGCGGCCTATGCGCTGATCTGGTTTACGGTCGGTTCCGTGTTGGCCTTTGCAGGGCCTGTGCTGCTGTGGCGCATGGAAGGCACGGTGTCGCCCGCTGCCATGCTGATCCCGGTGGGGGCGCTGCCGGTGCTGGGGCTGTCGGCCTATCTCATTTTGCACCGCGAGGTGTTGCGGGCGGTCATGGCGGCGGTTGCTGCAGCGGTCATCATCCATGTCGGGCTGTTTACAACCGTCATCCCGCGCCTGCAGACCATATGGCTCAGCCCGCGGCTGGCCGCCATGGTGGATGACCATCGCCGCTGCGGAAGCGGGAGCATTGTGGCCTCGACATCGGATTCCGAACCCAGCCTTGTCTTTCTGCTTGGCGAAAACACCCGGTTGATCACGCCCACGGCGGCGGCTGATTTCCTGCAGCAGAACCAGAAATGCGGCATGGTGCTGGTGGGCGCGCGCGAGCTTGCGGCGTTCAGCACCCGCGCGCTGCAAGATGGCCTGGACCTGCATGAACTCGGTCAGCAGACGGGGCTGAACTATTCAACCGGCAAGCATCTGGAAATCGGGCTGTATGTGGTGATGCCGCCCGTGGCGCCGTAAAGGATAAAAGTTTTCGGGTGCCCCCTTTCTTCAAGAAGGTGGCGTTCTTGGTAAAGCTTTTTGAAAAAGGCTTTACCAAGAACTTCTTAAACAAAAGGCGCTGCGCGGGTTCTGCCCGGCAGCGCCTTTTTTGTTTTTTGGGGGAGGGGCTCAGAACAGCAGGATCATACCGCCCGAGGCACTGTTGTCGCTTTCCTTGTAGGGGCCGTGGGCTGCGGAACTGGTATGGGCGTATTCGGCCACAAGGTTCAGCCAGTCGGTCATCTTGTAGTAGGCGGCACCCACTTCGGATTCATTGCGGCGCACGAGGTCGGGGTCTTTCTCGCCCGGTGCCAGATACAGGTTACTGACACCATAGCTGCCCACGAGTTTGAACTTCTTGGTGAAGTTATACATCATCTGGACATAGTAGCCTTCCGATGCGCGCTTGCGGCCATTGCTGGCCACGCCATCGAAGAACAGGCCGGTCGTGCCAAGGCCGCTGCCGCGATAGTAGTAGCCCACGAACTGCGCCGGGCCGTAGGTCAGCTTGGTGCCGATTTCGCCCGCTTCCGCCGTAACGCCACGCTTCTGGCCGGGAACAACCGGCACTGCCGTGCTGGCCTCGGTAGACAGCGTATGGGCAGCCCCATCGATCAGGACGGAGGAAGCCGCCCCCATTGTCATCTCGTTGCGGGTCAGATCCTGCTGGTGCTGTGTCAGGAAACTGGCCCAGATGCGCGCCGTAAGGCCACCGACCTTGAAGTCGTACGTCACCTTGCCCTGGATCATGGGCGAACTGTGCTGCGTGGAGGAGGCCGAGTAGTCGTTGCCGCTGCCATCCGTGCCCGAGAAATCGAACTCATCAAGCGGCTGCAGGATGCCGATCGTGCCCTGGAAGCCCTTGATGGTGGGCGACTGGTAGGAAATCTGCGGAATCCAGTCGGCATACACGTAACCGACGCCAATACGGCCAAGCGAGGTATTGCCCGGCGCCGAGTTGCTGCCGGTCGAGCCCACGCTGAGCAGCGTCGCGTCATCAAGGATGGCGTCGCCACCAAAGATGCCAAGGTCACGACCGATCTTGAACGTGCCCCATTTCTTGTTGCCCGCCGTCACGTAAACCTGACGAAAATCGATGCCGGCGGTGCCAAGGCCCACCGGGCTGCCGCCGGTATTGGCGTTGAAGGCGCCGTTCTTGGCATTGTCGATACCGGGATACATGCCCATCACGGCCGCAAGGTCGATGCCGTTCTGCGTGGTTGAAAGCTTGAGGATCAGGCCCGCGGGCAGCAGGCCGTTACGCAGCGCCGAGGAATCGAACCCGCTCGATCCTGACGAGACGCCGCCCGCCACCGGCATGCCGCCAGCGGGGCTGTTATAGGTATAGAACCCGTTGATGAAGCCCGAGAGGTTGATGTCGATCGGCCCGGCCTTGAAGGTCAGGCCCTTGCCGGGTACGTATTTCTCCATCCGCACCAGCGAGTTGCCGCCGCCAAGCCCCATGGAATGCTGGGCGGCAAGCCAGGTGGACTCAGCCGAGGCCGCGCTGGCCTGCGCGTTGGCCGCTGCCTGCTGCGCCTGGGCCAGCACATAGTCGGGGTCCATGCCGTTGCCGCCAATCTCGATCTGGCCGGGGGGCTGGACCGCCTGCCCCATGGCGGTGCGCATGGGGGCATGGCCGGCTGTCGTGCCCATGTGGCGGGCGGCAGGCACGTATTGCTGCGTGCGGGCCGCGCTGGCCGCAGCCTCATGCACATGTTGCAGGTGATGGGCGAGCAGGCCGCGATATTCACCCTGCGTCAGGCTGCCCTTGGCCTTCAGGATATCGAGAAGTTCACTATAATCGTCAGCCCATGCCTCATCGACATAGGCAAGCGACGCCCCCCCGCTTGCCATAACAACCACCGCGCCAATACGCGCCAATTTTCCTGCCGACATAGTATTAAACTCCCTATGCGCATTCCTGTTGTATAAAACCCGGCGGGTCAATGGCCCCCGCCAGCCATGAAAGGGGGTAGCGCAGGGGCCGCAGGGCGCGGGAGCGTGCAGGGACTCCTCCCCCAATGGTGGGAGGAACAGGGTGCTCAGGGCCGGTTCTGTTATGGATTCGTTGGTTAATCTTCCTTTTTTTTTATGCAATGTTCAAAAAATGGTCATAACGGAACACATGTGCGTTTTCGGTCTTGTGGTGTGCGACTGAGCAGTACGTCAGGGTGCCAGGTGGACTGGAACAGTCCGGTTTCGCAAGGAGTGCAAAGATCCATCAAACAATCGTGTTCGGTCCCGTTCATGGTTTCTGTTCAATAAAACGGCATGGGCAGGTCGGTTGCCGCCATAGAAATACACAGCATATCCTCACAAAGCTGTGTTTGTATTTTATTAACTTAATTCTTGACCGTATCTTCCGTGCCCGCCGGTTCAGGCCAGCAGGGTGCGGGCCTGCCGCCAGGCCTGCTCCAGCGCATCGACCATGGTGGGCGCGGGCGCGGTCCAGTCCTGCGGGGGGTGTCCGGGCACGTCGAGGCGCGCGCGCCAGCATGCGGCATCAGGCGCTTCGGGCAGGCGTTCGATAGTGATGCCCCAGGGGGCGGGAATGCGCGCCAGCACGCGGGCCTGCCTTTTCTCGGGTGTAAGCGGCGTTGCGTAGTTATGGGACATGGGTGCCTCCGTTTTTTCCAAAAAGCGTTCCCCACAAACGTCCTTATGAGTGCTTGATGTTTGGGGAACGCGCTTTTCAACCACCTTCAGGGCGCAAGTCTGCCCCTTGACGGGGCGGCGGATAACCCCAAAAAACGCACGGTTGCCCGCAGCCAAGGATATGCCTGCCCGTGTCCCCTTTTCCCGGCCTTGTGCCTGATGAATCTGTTGATGGCGTTGCCCACCTGATCCAGACGGCGTTGACGCCGGTATTCATGCTGTCAGGCATCGGCACGCTGCTCAACATGTTCAACACGCGGCTTGCGCGCGTCAGCGACCATATCGAGACCGTGCGCGACAAGCTGGAAAATGCCGATGACAAGAAGGGCAGTGAAAGCAGCGCCGTGCTGCTGCGCCGCCTGACCCACCTGCATTATCGCACCCTGCTGCTTGATGCCGCCATCCTGTTTGGCGGCGTGGGCGGGGCTTCGGCCTGCGGGTCGGCCTTCGCGCTCTTTCTGGGCAGCGTGCGTGATTCCGCCATTGCCTGGTGGCTGGTGCTCATGTTTGGCAATGCGCTGGTGTGCACGGTCATTGCGCTGGCCATGTTCCTGGGTGACAGCATCGTCGCGTGGCATGGCCTGCGCGTGACCACCTTCCTGCCGCACAAGCAGGAAATGCTCGAGAACCAGGTCGATTGAAAATAAAAGTTTTTGGATGCCGCCTTTTTTCAAAAAGGCGGTGTTCCTTGAAGCTTTACCATTCAGGGTGATGCGGGACTGCTGAAGGGATCCAGCGCGTACTGTTCCAGCGCAATGTCATGCGTCATCAGCCCGTGCGCGTGCAGGAAGGCGGCAAAGGCCTCATAGCGCGGCCGGTTGAGCAGGGCGGGCTGCTTGCACAGGCGCGGCAGCGTGGCCTGCCAGGCCGCGCGGTTGAGTGGCGTATCGAGTTCCGGGTGGTCATGAATGGCCTGGGCCAGAATGGCGTCGGGGTGGTTGATCAGCGTGTTCGTGCCCTCGGCCAGCGCCTCCATGAAGGCTTTCACCCACGCATCATGCCCATGAGAGCGGGCGGCGAGGAAAATCAGTTCATCGGCGATCGGCACGCCATGTTCCTCGGGGTAGAAGGCGGAAACCTTGATGCCCTTCTGCTGCAGGTCGAGCAGTTCATAGGTGCGCACCGCGCCGATCACGCCATCCACCGCATGGCTGATCAGGGCCTGCTCAAGCTGGAAATTGACATTCACCTGCCTGACATCGCCCAGGCCCAGCCCCACCGAATGCAGCATGGCGTCAAGAGAGGCATCATCCACGCCGGGCATGGAAATGCCGATGGTCCTGCCCTTGAGTGCCGCAAGGTCGTGAATATCCGCGCCGGTGATGAGCACGTTCAGCGGCGTATCGATCAGCGTGCCCACGCGCACCAGCGGAATGTTCTGGTCGGCCAGCATGCCAAGCTGCGCCTGATAGGACACGGCAAGATCGGCCTGCCCGGCGGCCACCAGGCGCGGCGGTGAGCCGGGATCGGCGGGGGCGATGAGTTTGACATCCAGCCCGTGGCGGGCAAACGCCCCGCTGTACTGCGCGGCCAGCAGGCTGGCATGGTCGGCATTGAGGAACCAGTCCAGCACGACCGTGACCGGCTGCCCTGCTGCCATGGCGGGCCGGGCCATGAGCGTGCAGGCCACAATGGCCATCATGCCCAGCGCGTGCCTGAAGATGTGCATGGTATCAAAGGCCCCCTGGCCAGCATGGACATGGGGCATGCGCGGCAGGCAGGGAGCGGTATCATGGCCCCCGTGGCGGGGCCGTGCTGTCTCCCTTCGCTGGCATGACCCAGATCAGGTTCAACGGGTATGATCTCAGCCCATCAATGGAGGGGCACCCCGGTCAGGCGGCACAGTGTGGGCAGGCGCAAGCTGCGTCAAGTCACGGATGCAGGACCGCGCGGGCAGGACTTATGTGGCAGCCCGGTTCATTTCACGCCGCGCACAGAGCGGCAGCAGCACGAGGAAGTAGCTGAAGTAGTAAAGCGCTGCGATCCGTCCCGCGATCATCCAGCCCCCTTCGGCATGGTGGCGGCCGACCAGCCCCATCATCACGAAGGCGATGACCAGCCCCGCCATGCCAAGGCGGCAGGCCGGGCGCTCGCGTGCCGAGCGGATGGGCGAGCGGTCAAGCCACGGCACCACGAACAGGATGAGGATGGAACCCGCAGCCGCCACCAGCCCGCCGAATTTGGAAGGCACGGATTGCAGCAGCCCGTAAAACGGCAGGAAATACCATTCCGGCTCGATATCGGCAGGCGTGTGCATGGGGTTGGCGGGGCGGTAGTTTTCCGGCTCGCTCAACAGGTCGGGCCACAGGAAGGCAAGGGCTGCGAACACCAGCGCGAACAGCACGAGCCCGGTCAGGTCCTTGGTGGTGTAATAGGGGTGAAAGGGCACGCTCTCCTTTGCGGGCACCGGCCTGCCGCTGGGGTTGTTCGGCCCGCTCACATGCAGTGCCGCCACATGCAGCCCCACCACCGCCACGATCGCGAACGCCATGAGGAAGTGCAGCACGAAGAAGCGGTGGATGAAGATATCGCCCAGCGTGTCGCTGCCTTCCATGATGTGTTCAAGCATGGGGCCGATGCCCGGCACGGCGCCTACGGCCTTGCCCGCCACGTCGGCGCCCCAGTACGACATCTGCCCCCACGGCAGCACGTAGCCCGCAAACGCCGTGACCATGACCATGAGCAGCAGGCCCAGCCCGCTGAGCCACAGGATCTCGCGCGGCTGCTTGTACGAGCCGTAATACAGCCCCCGGAAGAGATGGATATAAAGGGCCGCCATGAACAGGCTGGCGCCTGTTACATGCAGCGCGCGCAGCATCCACCCGCCGGGCAGCTGGCGCTCGATCATCTCGACCGAGGCGAACGCCCCGCTGGCCGTGGGCGTGTAGTTCATGGCCAGGAAGATGCCGGTGGCCAGCATGAGCACCAGCACCGCGGTCAGGATCGCCCCGAAATTCCACAGCGCGTTGAGGTTCGCGGGCATGAGGAAATCGATATATTCCTTGCGAAACCCGCTGATGACGGGAAGCCTGCGGTCAATCCATGAAAGGACGCCACCCGAGGCAGGCTGCGCAGGCGTGGTGCTATGTTCGGGGAGGCTGGGCCCGCTCATTCTCGGTTCCTGAATCAGACGACGGAAAAATCAGCCCGTAGTGTAGCAGCCCGGCGGGGGCTGGGCACGCTCTCTTTTTCATCAGGTGGCGGGCGGGGCGCATGATTTTACGGCCCGCAGGTCATTACGCGCCCATACCGGCTTTTTGCACGGCCTGCGCGCACAGGTCGCGGCGCTGGGGTATGTCGAGATCCGTCAGTCGTGCCCGCTCGGGCGTGCCGGGGTGCAGCACGCCTGCCGTGCCGTAGGCGTAATCCATGTTGCCTTTTTCATCGGGCGGCACGGCATGGGTCTTTTCAATCAGCGCGACCAGCAGCGGCGTTGCCTCATCATGCCGGGCAAGCCCGTTGCCGATGCAGAAATTGAGGTACCCCGCCAGCCGCGCGCCGGGTGCCGCCGCCAGGATCGCCTGCGGGTTGGGTGCTGCGGGGGTCTGCGCCATGGCCAGGGGCAGGCCCCCCATCAGGCCAAAGCCGGCGAGTGCGCCCATCATGAGTGAACGGTAGCCCATTGCCTTCATCCTTCATGCCAGAACGCAGGCATGACCCGCCCTGCGCCACGCCGTAGAACCGCGCGTGGCGGGTGAAGTTGCATAGGGGAGGATGGATGGTGGCGCATCCGGTCACGACCGCGAAAACGCAACAGGCATCTGCCTGAGATGCCACGTTCAGCCTGACCAGATTTTTTAAGGAAAGTGGCGCACCCGAAAGGACTCGAACCTCTAACCCCCAGATTCGTAGTCTGGTGCTCTATCCAGTTGAGCTACGGGTGCGCTGTGAGGCGGTTTCTAGCCGAGGTGCTTGCACCCCGCAAGCCCCTTTTTTCGCTTTGGGAAAATTTTTTTGGCGGCCTGAAATGCCATCCCAGGAATGACCTGCAATCAGGAAAGAGTTTCTGGTGAAGCTTTTAATGTTTAAATAAATGCTTATCGCCGCATCCGCGCGCGCAGGCGCTGGCCCAGCCGTCGCGTGCCGACACGGATGCACTCCATGTACAGATAGATGACCGGCGTGGTGTAGAGTGTCAGCAACTGGCTCATCATCAGCCCGCCCACCACCGTAATGCCCAGCGGGCGGCGCATTTCCATGCCGTAGCCGCTATTGGTAATCAGCGGCACGGCGCCAAGGGCTGCCGCAAGCGAGGTCATGAGAATGGGGCGGAAGCGCTGGATGCACGCCTCGCGTATGGCGGGAGCGGGGTCCATGCCCCGGTCACGCTCGGCATGCAGCGCGAAATCCACGATCAGGATGGCGTTTTTCTTCACGATGCCGACGAGCAGGATCATCCCGATCATGGTGATGAGCGAGAACTCCTGCCCCAGCGCCCACAGGGCAAGCACCGCCCCCACCCCCGCCGAGGGCAGGGTGGACATGATGGTCAGCGGGTGGATGTAGCTTTCATACAATATGCCCAGGGTCACGTAGATCGTGACAAGGGCCGCGATGAAGATCAGCACCTCGTTGATGATGGCGGATTTGAACTGCGCCGCCTGCCCGCTGAAGCCGCCATGGATGGAGGGCGGCACATGCAGCCGGATCATGGTGTCCGCAATGGCGGCGGAGGCATCGCTCAGCGCCATGCCGGGTGCGAGGTCAAAGGAAATGGCCGCCGAGACAAACCCGTCCTGGTGCGAGACGGTGATGGGCGTGACACGCGGCTCAAGGCGCGCCACATCGGAGAGCGGGATCATGGTCTCGGTGCTTGACGAGACAGCCGACCCGTTCGAGGCCCCGGCCCCGCCTGCCAGCCGGTTGGCGATCTGGTTGCGAAAGGATTGCTGGCTGAGCTGCGTGCTGCGGCTGGCCTGCGTGGTGGTGGTCGTGCGCGCGCGCACCGTGTTCGACACCGTGCCACCGCCCGCACTCCCGCCGGAGGTGGAAATGCGCATGGAATTGAGGATCTCGGGGCTGGTGCGGTACGCATCCGCCACCTCCATCACCACATGATAGGTGGTGAGCGGGGTGGAGATGTTGGACGCCGTGCGCTGGCCAAAGGCATCATACAGCGTGTTGCTGACCAGTTGCGGCGTGATCAGGTAACGCGCGGCGAGGTCGCGTATGATGTCGGCATGGATGGCGGCGCCATTGTTCATGACATCGGTCGTGACATCGCGCATCACCGGGTTCGTGCGCAGCGCAGCCGTCAGGATCGGGGCCCATTTGTACAGGTCATCGGCATTGTCGCTGGTGAGCTGGTAGCGGTAGGCGCCCTCCTTCTGCCGCCCGCCGCCGCCGCTGATGTCACCGGCCGAGAACAGCGATATGTCCAGCCCCGGTATCGCGGCGAGGCGCTCATGCACGCGCGCGATCATGTCATCGATGCTGTCGCGGCGGCGCGTGCGGTCGTGCAACTGCGCGAAGGCCTGCCCCTCGATGTTGGTATCGCCTGAAAAGGCCACGACCTCCTCCGTGTCCGGGTCGGTCGAGAGCGCGTTGCTGATGGCGCGTATCTTTTCCTTCATGGCGGGGAACGAGGTGGTTTGGTCGGCGCGGAAGAAGCTCATGACCATGGCCACGTCCTCCTTGGGCAAGATGCCCTTGGGCATGAGCACGATCACGCCGATCATCACCGCAAGGCTTGCGGGCAGGGTCAGGGCGGTGAGCACATGGTGGCGCAGTGCCACGTCAAGCGTGCGTTCGTAGGCACGCAGCAGGTGCTGGTATCCCGCCTCCAGCCAGTCGCCTGCCTGGCGCGGCCACCGGCGCCACCACGGGGCGGTGGGGGGCAGGGGGGCGATCTCGCCCACTTCAAGGAACAGGCTGCACATCATGGGGGTGAGGCTCAGCGCCAGCAGCAGCGACACCGTGACCGTGATGGCCAGCGTCATCGAAAACTCGAAGAACACCTTGCCCGGCGTGCCCGCCAGCAAAAGCAGCGGCAGGAACACGGCCACGAGCGAGATGGTGATGGAGAGCACCGTGAACCCGATCTCGCGCGAGCCCTTCAGCGCCGCCTCGCGCCGGTTCAGCCCGGCCTCCATGTGGCGGGCGATGTTTTCCAGCACCACGATGGCGTCATCTACGACAAAGCCCGTGGCGATGGTCAGCGCCATGAGCGAGAGAATATCGAGCGAGAAGCCGAACACCGCCATCAGCGCCAGCGTGCCCGCCAGCGAGATGGGCACGGTAATGGCCGGGATCAGCGTCGAGCGCGGCGTGCGCAGGAAGGCCAGCACCACGCCCACCACCAGTACGACCGAGGCCAGCAGCGTCCATTTGGTATCGGCAAGGGAGGCGCGGATGGTGATCGAGCGGTCCATCACCGGGCTCAGTGTCACCCCGCGCGGCAGCGCCGTGCGCAGGGCGGGAATGCGGGCCTTGATGTCATCGGTCACGCGGATGACATTCGCACCCGCGCGCGGGCGGATGATGGCCATGACCGCCTGGTGCCCGTTGAGGTAGCCGATCTGGCGTTCGTTCTCCACGCCGTTGCGCACGGTGGCGACATCGCTCAGCCGCACGGGGCGGGTGTCGCGGTAGCCGATCACGAGCTCGCGGTACTGGGCGGCGGTGCGGGCCTGGTCATTGGTGGCCAGCATGGCGCGCGTCGTGTCGTTTTCGATGATGCCCTTGGGCGTGTTGGCATTGGCCGAGGCCAGCGCCGAGCGGATATCCTCGAACCCCAGCCCGTATTTGAACAGGGGCCAGGGGTTGATGTCCACCCGCACGGCGGGCGCGGAACTGCCCGCGATCTCGACCCACCCCACGCCCTGCACCTGCGCAAGCAGGGGTTGCAGGCGGGTCTTGGCAATGTCGTACAGCTCCGATACCGGCTGCGTGTCCGATGTGAGGGCCAGGATCAGGATCGGGTTGTCGGAGGGGTTGGCCTTCCAGTATTGCGGCTGGGACTGCAGGGTGGCGGGCATGTCGGCGCGGGCGGCGCGCAGGGCGGCCTCCACGTCATTGGCGGCGGCATCGATATTGGTCGATTCATCGAATATGAGCAGGATGAAGGCGCTGTCCTGGCTTGAATCCGATTCAATCGAACTCACCCCCGCCACCTGCCCCAGCCTGCGCTCGAGCGGGGTGGTGACGGATGTGGCCATCTGCTGCGGCGAGGCGCCGGGCTGCGTTGCCATGACATAGATGACCGGCACCGCGATGTTGGGCAGGTCGCCCACCGGCAGCAGCCTGTAGGCAAACATGCCTGAAAGCAGGATGGCCAGCGCCATGAGCGTGGTCGCCACCGGGCGCAGGATGAAAACGCGGCACAGGTTCACTTCTGCCGCCCGGTGCCCGTGGCCATGCTGCCGGTTCCTGTCTCGCGGGTATTGATGGTCATGAAGAAGGGGCGGCGTCCGGGGTCAGCCCGGTTTCGGGCATGGTGCCTGCCTGACCCGCGGGCTGGCGGAAGTAGTAATGCTCGGCAATCGAGATGGGCAGCAGGTCCATGAAGCGCGAGCCCGCCGCCAGCCACCACGGGAAGGCGATGCGCCGCTTGCCCCGTGCGATGCCGGACAGGATGGCGCGCACGGCATCATTTGTCTGGGTCAGGCCGGGCATGTGGAAATTGTTCTGAGCGGTCATGGGGGTGGCAACAAACCCGCAGCTCACACTGGTCATGACAATGCCCGCGCGCTTCATGTTCGCCCCCGTCGCCACCATGAAGCGGTCCACCGCCGCCTTGGAGGCACAATATGACGGCGTGCCCGGAAATGACACCAGCCCCGCTACCGAGGCCATGGCGCAGATGCGCCCGCGCACCCCGTCCACCCCGCGTGGCTGGCCGCGCATGACGTGCAGCGCGGGCAGCACGGTGTTCAGCACGCCATCGACATTGGTGTCGAACATGCGGCGGATCTGGGCATCGGGCTCATGGGGCGCATCCGCCCTGCCCCGGGTCGAGGCGGTAATGCCGGCACCCGCGAACACGAGGTCGAGCGTGCCTGCCTTCGTGATCCACTCTTCCATGCCGCCCGCGTCGCGCACGTCCTGCACCTTCATGCGGGCATCCGCCCCGCGCGCGATGCAGGCGGTGGCCACGGCCTCGAGGTTGCGGGCATTGCGCCCGCCAAGGTGCAGCGTGCGGCCAGGGCGTGCGAGGGCAAGGGCAAGACCGCGCCCGATTCCGGACGAGGCGCCTGTGATGAGTATCGAATCCTGTTTCATATTCGCAGAATACATACACCCTGTTAGAACTGCGCTACCCCGTTTGCCTACCCGGCCTGCATTTGCACAGGACCGCCGACCAAGGAGAGCCGCATGAGCCAGCCCGCCACCCCCTCCCGCCCAACCCCCGTGGCGCCGGTCAGGCGCAGGGGGGTCTGCCTGGTCATTTCCGCCCCGTCGGGTGCTGGCAAGTCCACCATTGCCAATGCCCTGCGCGCCTCCGAGCCGCAACTGCTGCACTCGGTCTCGGTCACCACGCGCCAGCCCCGCCCCGGCGAGAGTGATGGCGTGCATTACCATTTTCGCAGCATGGACGAATTCAACCGCATGGCTGCCGCAGGCGAGATGCTGGAATGGGCCACCGTGTTCGGCCGTGGCTACGGCACGCCGCGCGCGCCGGTCGAGCAGGCGCTGGCCGATGGGCGCGACATGGTGTTCGACATTGACTGGCAGGGCCACCGCCAGATCCGTGAAGCGCTGCCCGATGACGTGATCAGCCTGTTCGTGCTGCCGCCCTCGATCGAGGAACTCGAGCGCCGGCTCAACGGCCGCGCTTCAGATGAGGCCGATGAGATCGCGCGCCGCATGCAGGCCGCGCGGGACGAGATTTCGCACTGGAACGAATTCGATCACGTTATCATCAATTCCGACCTCGATCAGGCCATTGCCGAGGCCCGCGCCGTGCTGGTCGCCGCCCGCCTCGAGCGCCACCGCCAGGTGGGGCTGATCGACCTCGTGGCCAGTTTTGGCGTGTGAGCACGCGCTTCATCGCGGGGCGTAAGGGATAAAGTTTCGGTGCGCCGTCTTTTTCAGGGAAGGCGGCGTTATCGAAGCTTTTTTGAAAAAAACTTCACCAAAAACTTTTTCAGCCCGCAATGCATGTGTTGCATGCAGCCGCACCGCATGGACAACCCGCCTGAAATACGGGGATATGCACCGGCGCCGCCGTCGCGCGCCGTTGTGTTTCTTCCACCGTGGATTCCCATGCCTGCCCGTAGCCGCCCCGCCCCCGTCATGCCGTTCTGGATGATTGCCCTGCTCGGGCTGCTTACGGCCATCGGGCCGCTGGCCACGGATATGTACCTGCCTGCCTTCCCTGTCATGGATCGTGAACTCGTGGGCGGGCATGCGGGCAGCAGCCAGGTCACGCTGGCCGCGTGGTTTGCGGGGCTGGCGGTGGGGCAGTTCAGCATGGGCCCCATCTCCGACCGGCTGGGCCGCAGGGCGCCGCTGCTGGGCGGGCTTGCGTTCTTCATCATCGGCTCGGTGGGGTGTGCGCTGGCCGGGGGCTTCGGGCTGTTCTGCCTGTGCCGGTTCATCGCAGCCCTGGGCGGGGCGGCCTGCGCGGTCATTCCGCGCGCCATCGTGCGCGACGTGGCTACGGGGGCTGCAGGCGCGCGTATCATGTCGCAGCTCATGCTGGTGTTTGGCGTCATGCCCATCCTGGCGCCCTCGCTGGGCAGCCTCGTGCTCTCGTTCGGGCACTGGCGCTGGATTTTCTGGATTGCGGTGGGCTATGGCGTGCTGGGTCTGGTCACGGTCATTGCAAGCCTGCCCGACACCATGCCGCCCGAGCGGCGCATCGCGTTCTCGCCCACCGGCATGATCAGCCGCTACGCAGGGCTGGTGCGCGAGCCGGTGTTCATGTCGAGCGCGCTGATCAACAGTTTCTCCTCCTTTGTCATGTTCGCCTACATCACCTCGGCCCCCATGGTGTTCGAGCACCTGCTGGGTTTTACGCCGGGGCAGTTTGGTCTGTTCTTCGGGCTCAATGCGGGGGTGTTCATCGCCTGTGCGCAGGTCAATGGGCGGCTGGTGCATCATGTCGCGCTTTCCCGCCTGCTTGATTATGGCATTCTGGCCATCGTCATCGCGGCTTCCGCCTGCCTTGCCCTGTCGCTGGCAGGCGTTGCGGGGCCAGCGCACCCGCTGCTGGTGTGCGTGCTGGTGGGCTGCATTACCGGCAGCCTCGGCTTTATCGGGCCGAACGCCACGGTGCTGGCCTTTACCCACCACGGGCATCAGGCGGGCAGCGCCTCGGCGCTGATGGGCACGATCCAGTTCTCGCTCGCCGCGGGCAGCGGCTTCATTCTGGGCCATGTCACCTTTCGCAGCCCCACGCCGCTGGCGGTAGTGGTGATGGCGGGCGTGTGCTGCACGGTGGCGTGCAATATCTGGCGCCATGCCAGCGCGCGCCGGGCGAAGGAAACTCCCGCGGCCTGAGGCGGCTATCAGGGTCATGCGCTTTCGCTTTGACGTGGGTGGCCTGCCGCGCTACGGCAGGGACAGGCTTGGCCGCGCCTGCTGCGTGGTCGGGCCGTTATCCTTATGCGCGGGAGGCAGGGTGAACGGCATTCTCGATTTTGTTGCCGGGCTGGGTAGGGCCGTTCTGGACATGGTGCGCATGGCCGGCAAGGTGGCGCTGTTCGGGGCCGTGGCGCTGTCGCATGTTGTCCGCCCGCCGTTTTACTGGCGCACGCTGTGGGGGTCGCTGGTCGAGATCGGGTATTTCTCGCTGCCCGTGGTGGCGTTGACCGCCCTGTTCTCGGGCGGGGTGATCGCGCTGCAATCCTATACCGGCTTTGCCCAGTACCATGCCCAGAACGCCATTGCGGGCATCGTGATCCTTGCGGTCACGCGTGAACTCGGGCCGGTGCTGGCGGGGCTGATGGTGGCAGGCCGCGTGGGGGCGGCCATGTCAGCCGAGATCGGCACCATGCGCGTGACCGACCAGATCGACGCGCTGACCACGCTTTCCACCAACCCCATGAAATACCTTGTCACGCCAAGGCTGGTGGCCGGCACGCTGGCGCTGCCCTTCCTGGTGCTGATCGCCGACATACTGGGCGTGCTGGGCGGGTTTACCGTATGCGTGATGAAGCTGGATTTCTCGGCATCCGCCTATATCGCGGCCACCATCGCCTCGCTCAAGGTGATGGATGTGACGGTGGGGCTGGTCAAGGCAGCCATCTTCGGCTTCCTGATCACGCTCATGGGCTGCTACCACGGCTATCATAGCCGTGGCGGGGCCGAGGGCGTGGGAGCGGCGACCACGGCGGCCGTGGTGGCGGCGTCGATCCTGCTGCTGACCTTCGATTACCTGCTGACGGATGTGTTCTTCTCGCAATGACCGACCCGACCCCCAAGATCCGCATTCGCGGCCTGAAAAAGGCGTTTGGCCCCAAGGTGGTGCTCGATGGGGTGGACCTTGATGTGATGGGTGGCACGTCGTTCGTGGTCATTGGCGGCTCGGGCACCGGCAAGTCGGTGCTGCTGCGCTGCATCCTCGGCCTGATCACGCCCGATGCCGGTTCCATCGAGATTGATGGCGTGGACGTGACCACGCTTACGCCCCGCCAGCGCGAGCCCTACATGGCGCGGATCGGCATGCTGTTCCAGAATGGCGCGCTGTTCGACAGCCTGAGCGTGTGGGAGAACGTGACCTTCGGCCTGACCGCCGCCGCCCGCATGGGCCACGGCCCGCGCCTGACCCGCGCGCAGTCGCGCGCGCGGGCGGGCGAACTGCTCGAGCAGGTGGGCATGGACCCTGCCGTGGGCGCGCTTTCGCCCGCCGAACTGTCAGGCGGCATGCAAAAGCGCGTGGGGCTGGCCCGCGCCATTGCCGCACGGCCCGAGATCCTGTTCTTTGATGAACCCACCACCGGCCTTGACCCCATCATGGGGGCGGTAATTGACGGGCTGATTGCCGATTGCGTGCGCAAGCTCGGCTCCACCGCCATCGCCATCACGCACGACATGGCCTCCGCCCAGCGTATCGGCGACAGGGTGGGCATGCTCTACGAAGGCAGGCTGATCTGGCAGGGCCTGCCTTCCACCCTGTTCGACAGCGGCAACCCGGTGGTGGACCAGTTCACCCACGGCCGCCGCGAGGGGCCGATCAAGGTGGATGTAGGGAAATAATTGAAAAGACAGAAGTTTTTTGGTGCCGCCTTTTTTCAAAAAGGCAGCGTTCTTTTTGAAGCTTTTTGAAAAAAGCTTCACCAAAAACTTTTCCCCGTTTGGCTAGGCGGCCGGTCGTTCCATATATGATATACACGATCTGTTCTTGCCCAAGGAGCCATCATGGCGCGTCGGCCCGCTAACCGTTTTGTCTGCCAGTCCTGCGGGGCGGTCTTTCCCAAATGGTCAGGCCGGTGCGATGCCTGTGGCGCGTGGAACAGCATTGTCGAGGAGACGGTCGAGCCTACCGCCACCGGCGGCACCAATGCGCGCAGGCGCACCGGCGCGCGCATCAATCTGGTCGGCCTTGCGGGCGATACGCCGCCACCCCCACGCATTGAAACGCATATCGGCGAGCTTGACCGCGTGCTCGGCGGCGGGCTGGTGCCGGCCTCGGTGGTGCTGGTGGGCGGTGATCCCGGCATCGGCAAGTCCACGCTCCTGCTGCAGGGCGCGTGCGCGCTGGCGCGGGCCGGGCGCAAGGTAATGTACATCTCGGGCGAGGAAGCGGTGGACCAGATCCGCATGCGCGCGCGCAGGCTGGGGCTGGAAGCACCCACGCTGGAACTTGCCGCCGCCATCAACGTGGCCGACATCGTGGCAACGCTCGAGGCGGAGAAGGATCTGGCGCTGGTCGTGATCGACTCGATCCAGACCATGTGGATGGAAACGGTGGAGAGCGCGCCGGGCACCGTCAGCCAGGTGCGGGCATGTGCGTTTGAGCTCATCCGGCTGGCCAAGCAGCGCGGCTTCAGCCTCATCCTCGTGGGGCATGTGACCAAGGAAGGGGCGCTGGCCGGCCCGCGCGTGCTCGAGCACATGGTCGATGCGGTGATGTATTTCGAGGGCGATCGCGGCCACCAGTTCCGCATCCTGCGTGCCGCCAAGAACCGCTTTGGCGCGACTGACGAGATTGGCGTATTCGCCATGACCGATCAGGGGCTGGAGGAAGTGCCCAACCCCTCCGCCCTGTTCCTGGCCGAGCGGCGGGGCCACATTGCGGGTTCCGCCGTATTCGCGGGCATGGAGGGCACGCGCCCCGTGCTGCTCGAGGTGCAGGCCCTGCTTTCCCCCAAGGCGGGCGATGGCGGCGCGCGCCGTGCCGTGGTGGGGTGGGAGACGGGGCGGCTGAACATGCTGCTGGCCGTGCTCGAAGCGCGTTGCGGCATCAAGCTCAACGCCATGGACGTGCATCTCAACATCGCGGGCGGGCTGCGCGTGGGCGAGCCTGCGGCCGACATGGCGGTGGCCGCCGCCCTGGTTTCTGCCGCGACCGGCCAGCCCACCAGCGCGGGCTCGGTCTATTTTGGCGAGGTCGGGCTTTCAGGCGAGGTGCGTCAGGTCTCGCAGCCCGATACACGGCTCAAGGAGGCGCACAAGCTGGGCTTTGAGCAGGCGTTCCTGCCGCGCCGGATCGCACGCGGCAACCGCAAGCCTTCCGCGCCCGATGGGCTGGGCCTGCATGAAATCGGGCATCTGGGCGATCTGGTCAGCCTGTTTACGGGGGCGATGGAGGAGGCGGAGGCGTGAGCACGCCGGAACGCTTCATGCTCAGCGCCCCCGCCATGCTGGAGCGGGAGGTGAAAAAAAGCATCTTCCTGGCGCAGGCGGCCCCCGTCGCCACCCCGGCCGAGGCCATGGAGTTCATCGCGTCCGTCAGCGACCCCGATGCCACGCATAACTGCTGGGCCTACCTGATTGGCCAGACCTATCGCAGCGATGACGCGGGCGAGCCGGGCGGCACGGCGGGGCGCCCCATATTGCAGGTGATCGAGGGGCAGGGCTTTGACCGCACGGTAGTCGTGGTCACGCGCTGGTTTGGCGGCACCAAGCTGGGTGCGGGCGGGCTTGTGCGCGCCTATGGCGGCACGGCGGCGGAATGCCTGCGCACGGCCCCCCGCGTGCCGATTGTGGAGATGGTGGATCTGACCTTTGGCTGCGGCTTTTCCGAGCACGCGTTGCTGCGCGCGCGGCTTGAGGCGATGGACTGCCAGATCGTGGCCGAGGAATTTGACGCCGAGGGCGTGGGCCTGCACATAACCGTGCCCGTGGTGCATGAGGCGGAGGTGCGCACGCGCATTACCGACATAACCCGCGGGCAGGCCACCATCCGTGTGGTGGAGGAAGATGAAGCGGAGGGTGTTGGAGCGTAACGGCATTGGCGCTATGTCAGACAGCGTTTCACGTTCAGCATACGGAAAAAAGACCAGCCATGACCGATACCCCTCCCGATCGCCTGTCCGTCAATCCGACCAGCCCTTTTTATGACGAAGCCCTGCTCGAGCGCGGCATTGGCGTGCGCTTCAAGGGCATCGAGAAGAACAATGTCGAGGAATACTGCATCAGCGAAGGCTGGGTGCGCCTGGCTGTGGGGCGTGGCACCGACCGTTTTGGCAACCCCATGACCATGAAGGTGACGGGGCCGGTCGAGGTCTGGTTCAAGTCCTGAAGATAAAAGTTTTTGGTGAAGCTTTTTTCAAAAAGCTTCAAAAGACGCCGCCTTTTTGAAAAAAGGCGGCACCCAAAAACTTTTATAACTAAAAAAGGCTGCACCCCGAGGGATGCGGCCTTTTTGCTGTTTCCCCTACAGGGTCATTCCTTGTCAATCGCGCGCTTGGGCAGCAGGGCGGGCACGAAGATCAGGGTCGCAACCAGCGTGCAGGCCAGCGAGAGCAGCAGCAGCCGGCCCATGCTGGCCGTGCCCGGATGGTGCGAGGCCGCAAGCGAGCCGAACGCCGTGCCCGTGGTCAGCGCCGAGAACAGCACCGCGCGCGCCGTGGGGCTGGACAGCGGCGATTTGATGCCCGCCCGCCAGTTCATGACGAAATAGATGTTGAACGACACGCCCACGCCAAGCAACAGGGGGAGGGCAATGATGTTGGCGAAGTTGAGCTGCTCGGGCACCACGATGATCAGGATGACCGTCATCAGTGCGGAGAGTAGCAGCGGGGCCAGCACCAGCGCCGTATCAAGCAGCTTGCGCAGGGCTACGGCCAGGATGATCGCGATCATGACAATGGCCGCCCCGGCCGCGGTCACAAAGGCATGCACCATGGTCGCGGCACTCTGCACGATGTCGATGGCCGAACCCGCCGCCGTGGGGGCGATCTTCTGTATCTCGCCCACATACTGGTGCAGCGCGCGGTTGCCCTGCATGTCATGGCTGGGGTGTACCTCGACCAGCGCACGGCCATCAGGCAGCAGGTAGTCACGCGCAAGCTGCTGCGGCACGTCGCTGATGCCCACTTCCTTCACCTGCAGCATGTCGCGCAGCATGTTCAACTGCATGGGCAAAAAGCGCACCAGCGCCTCGTTGGTGGCCAGCACGCGGGCATCATCAGCCTTCGCCAGTTGGGCCAGTGCTGACTGGATGCGGCGCAGCGGGTCGTTGGCGGGCAGCTTGTCCAGCACGCCACCCAGGTCGCCCGCCGTCTTGGCGGCGGCAGCACGCAGGGCATCGGCATCGGGCGCGGGCTTGGGGTCGGGCACGATCAGGGTGGGCAGCAGGATGTTGGCCGCATCCTGAATCAGCGGCAGCTTGGTCTTCTGGTCGGCAGGCACCATCGAGCCGAGCCACAGCGCGTCATGCACCAGCGGCAGGCCCGAGAGCCGGTCCGACATGGCGGCGGCCAGCTTGAGGTCAGGCATCAGCACATCGACCGTATAGGGCGAATATTGCGGCTCGGACATGAGCATGCCCAGCGTGACCATGCCCTCGGATTTGGGGTTCTTGGTATGCAGCGGGTCGGCATCGAAGGTCAGGCGCGGCACCAGCGCCAGCCCCACCAGCGCCACCACCACGAAGCCCGCAAGGATGGGCTTGCGATGGTGGCGGATGGCGGTGTCGATGGGCCGCGCGAAGGCAAAGCCGATCGTGCCATGCCCCGCCGTGGGGCGGAACAGCCGCAGCAGCGCGGGCAGCAGCGTGAGCGTGCAGACAAAGGCGAACACCATGCCGAAACCGGCAATCAGCCCCAACTGCGCAACCCCCACGAAGGCGGTGGGCGTAAAGGCCAGGAACCCTGCCGAGGTGGCCATGGCGGCAACAAGGATCTGGTGGCCGGTCTCGTTGCCGGTCTGCTCGAGGGCTGCGGGCAGGCTGAGTGCCGTGCCATCAGGGTTGGCCTGCGCGCGGAAGCGGACCGAGAACTGGATGGCGAAATCCACCGCGATGCCCACGAACAGGATGGCGAACGCCACCGAGATCAGGTTGAGCTTGCCCACCACGATGGCGGCAAACCCGGTGGTCAGCAGCAGCCCCGACACCAGCGTGATGATGATGGGCACGATGATGCGCCACGTATGCACCGCCAGAATCAGCCACAGCGTAACCAGCACCAGCGAGCCGAGCAGGCCCGCCACCATGCCTTCGGCCACGGTGGCGAATTCCTCATCCGCGATCTGGGTATCGCCCGTGATATGCACATGCGCCCGCCCGCTTTTAACGAAAGGCAGGTCATTGGCGGCAGCGCGGATGGCGTCCGATGCCGCGCCGCCGGGCTGGAAGGAATCATAATCCAGCTTGGGCTGGGTCACGACAAACTGGAACTTGCCGCCAAGGTCGGCCAGGTCACCCGCCAGCAGCCGCTCCCATG
This sequence comes from Komagataeibacter xylinus, assembly GCF_004302915.1. Lineage (GTDB taxonomy): Bacteria > Pseudomonadota > Alphaproteobacteria > Acetobacterales > Acetobacteraceae > Komagataeibacter > Komagataeibacter xylinus_C. Next base: position 131,720 of record NZ_QQBI01000005.1, read on the forward strand.
AAAGGGGCTCGGGCGTGCCATCGACCGAATGCTGCAACGTGGTGGCGAAGCCATCGAGGGCAGCATGGAAGTTGCCAAGGTTGGCCTGCCCCTGCGCCACGCCGAGCGCGATCAGGTTGAGCGCGCTGAACAGCCCGCGCCCCGAAGGATCAGCCGCAAGCTCGCTGAGGAAGGGCTGGGCGGTGATGGTGGTGTTGAGCACGCGCTCGAGTGCCTTGGGGTCAAGGAACATCAGCCCGTTGCGCACCAGGTACGGATCGGTCTGGGGGGTGGTGACGTAATTGAAGTGCTCATGGTCGCCGCGCAGCCTGGCTGCAAGGCCGAGCGCTGTCTGCTGAGCCTCCTCGGGCAGGGCCGCGTCGATCACGGCCACGAGCTGGTCCTGCTTTTGCGGGAACAGGCGGCCCATTTCGTCCGAGCGCTTCTTCCAGTCCAGCGAGGACGAGAACATCTGGTCCGTATCGGTGGTGACGCCAAGCAGCGCGTAGCTGGCATAGGTCGCCCCAGCAATCAGCACGGCAAACGCCAGCACGACAGCAATGGCATGGCGGGAACACAAAGCGACAAGACGCCCAAGCGGTACCGATAGCATGACGAGTATTCAGCCCTTCAGAAACCTGATCCCGTGCCGCATGAACGCGGCATCCGGTGAAGAGGTACGGTTTGGCCCATGATGCGGTGCCGATGCAAGGTGGTTCTTTACCGCTGCGGGCACGGCCCCTGTGTTGCGCGGGCCCGCGCGGCTCATCGTGCCTGAAAAGCCTGCCCAGGGAAAAACTGGCAAATCATAAAGAAGTTTTTGGGACAGCATTTTTCAAAAAGCTTTGAAAAATGCTGTCTTGCTGAAAAAAGGCGATACTCGGAAACTGTTATTTTTTCTTGCCAGTTATTTGATGGGTAACACTCTTTTACAAAAAGCCGATCCGCTCCGGTCAGGACTGGTGGGGCAGGCGCATGTCCTTGGCGGGATCGGGGCGGACCCAGCGCATTTCCATCACCTGCCACGCCACAAGCGAGGGCAGGCCCCAGGCAATCTCGCGCAGGCGCTTGATGAGCGACAGCGCGATCCCCTCCTGCGGGGAAAGGCCAAACAGCCCGCCAATCAGGATATAACCGCCCTCCGAGACGCCAAGCGCCCCCGGCACGGCAAACCCGGCCGATTTCGCGGCCTGCCCCACGCTTTCGATCACGAAACTGTCAGCAAGCGAAAGCGGGTGCCCCATCGCCGCGAGCACCACAAAAACCTCGAACGTGCCAAGCGACCACCCCAGCAGTTGCAGCGCACCCGCGCGCAGTGAGTTCTCGCGGGTGCGGTACAGGGTCAGGATCTGCGCATGCAGGCCACGGATGTCGTCCACCCCGTCCCACCCCAGATGGGCGGCGATGCGCACCAGCAGCTTTTCCACCAGTGCAATGGCGCCCAGGTACTGGCTGCCAAAGAACACAGCACCCAGCAGCAGGGCCGCACCCGCGCTTTCCATCAGTTCATCGGTCACGGGCGAGCGGTTGACGAGGCAGAACAGCACCCCGAGCCCGATGAGGGTGAAGGTGACCTGGCTGAGCAGTTCGATGGTCAGGTCGCATATGGTCGCGGCGGCGGCCTGCTTTATGCCCGTGTCATCACGCCGGGCCAGCAGGCGGGTGGTGATGACCTCGCCGCCCACCTGGGCTACGGGCAGCAGGTTGTTGATGCCCTCGCGCGCGCAGCGCAGGGCAAAGAAATCGGCAAAGGCCAGCTTTGGCCGCCCGGTCTGGGCCAGAAGGCGCCATGCCTGCGCCGAGGCGCAGACCTGGGTTGCATGGAAAATGATGATGGCAGGAATGCTCCACCCCCCGGCTGCGATCAGCCCGAGGATGTCATGCAGGCCGAAACGCCCCAGCATCCAGATCGTAAGACCGACACCGAATGCCCCGGCGAGGAAGGTAAGCAGCCGCATCCGCCATCCCTGTCACCCAAAACAGGACCGCAGAAAGGCTGTTTTTAGCCATTCATGTGGCCCGGCCTTACTTTAACAGCCTCTGATTTTCTGAAGCAATGCGAGACTTTCAACACAGGCCGCCACGGCTTCGCGGCCCTTGTTGTGCACGTCATCGCGCGAGCGGACGATGGCCTGCTCATCGGTGTAGGTGGTCAGCACGCCAAAGGCGATCGGCACATCCGTGTTCAGCGCCGCCTGTTGCAGGCCAACCGCCGCCCCGAGGCTGATGAACTCGAAATGGGCGGTATCCCCCTTCACCACGCAGCCAAGGCACACCACGCCATCATAGCGGCCGGTCTTTGCCAGCGTCTGCGCGATGAGCGGCAGTTCATATGCGCCGGGTGCATACATCACATCTTCATCACGCATGGAAATGGCGTGTTCCTTCAGCCACGCCAGCGCGCCGTCACGCAGGCCATGGGTCACCTCTTCATTGAAGCGGCTGACCACGATGGCAAGGCGCGGCGGGTGGGCGAAGCTGAGTTCGACCGTGGTGGAGGGGATGTTGGTGCTCATTATCCGGCGTTGTCCGTTTTTATGGTGAGGTGAAGCTTTTTTCAAAAAGCTTTGAAGAACGCCGCCTTTTTGAAAAAAGGCGACGCCCAGAAATTTTTGTCAGTCGGCATCCGCCGTGGCGGGTTCGCACAGGGCGTGGCCCATCCGGGTGCGCTTGGCTTCCAGATAGGCGCGGTTGAAGGGGTTGGGCGCAATGGCCAGCGCAATGCGCCTGCGCACGTCAAAGCCGTGGCGTTGCAGGGCATGGACCTTGTCGGGGTTGTTGGTCAGCAGGTCGAGCCGGTCAACACCCAGCGCGCGCAGGATGTCCGAGGCGGCCTGCCAGTCGCGCGCGTCGGTCTCGAAGCCAAGGCGGTGGTTGGCGTCCACCGTGTCCAGCCCGTCATCCTGCAGCGCATAGGCACGGATCTTGTTGGCCAGGCCAATGCCGCGCCCCTCATGCCCGCGCACATAGACCAGCACGCCGGACTCGGCTGCGCCAATCTGCTCGAGCGCGCCCTGTAGCTGCGCGCCGCAATCGCAGCGCAGCGAGCCCAGCGCATCGCCCGTCACGCATTCCGAATGCAGGCGCACCAGCGGCACGCTGCCCGGCCTGCCGGGTTCGCCCTTGACCATGGCCACATGCTCCGTGCCATCGGGCGCGCGAAAGGCATGGATCATCATGTCAGGCCCGCCAAAGCGGCTGGGCAGGCGGGCGCGGGCGACCTGCTCGATGGCGGGCTTTTCTTCCGTTTCTGCCGCGATCGGGTTGTCTTTCAGCCATTTCGCCAGTTCGGCGATGGACAGGATCTGCAACCCGTGGCGCTTTGCGTAGGGGCGCAGGTCGTCCATGCGGGCCATGGTGCCGTCCTCGTTCATGATCTCGCAGATCACGGCAGCCGGGATCAGCCCCGCCATGCGGGCAAGGTCCACCGAGGCCTCGGTGTGGCCGGGGCGTGCCACCGTGCCGCCGGGCACCGCGCGCAGCGGGAAGATGTGGCCCGGGGAGACCAGATCCGCGGGCTTCGCATCCGGCGCTGCCGCCACCAGCACGGTCTCGGCGCGGTCGGCGGCGGAAATGCCGGTGGTCACCCCCTCGCGCGCCTCGATGGAGACGGTGAACGCCGTGCCACGCGGGCAGGTGTTCACCTGTGTCATCATGGGCAGGTTGAGCTGCGTGATCCGCTCGGGCGACATGGGCATGCACACCAGCCCGCGCGCGTGGGTGACCATGAAGTTCATGGCTTCTGGCGTCATGAGTTCGGCGGCCATGACCAGGTCGCCCTCGTTCTCGCGGTCCTCGTCATCCACAAGGATGATCATCCCGCCCCGGCGGATGGTTTCCACGGCCTGCGCCAGTGCCGGGGGCATCAACGATACTGACATACGCTCTCCACATATTTAGCAATGACATCGACTTCGATGTTCACGGCGTCGCCTGGCTTCAGGCTGCCAAGGGTGGTGTGTTCCCATGTGTGGGGGATGATCATCAGGGCGATGCGGAATGAATCCGCATCGCAGCCATCCTCGCCCGGTGCGCCCACTTCGTTCAGGGTGAGGCTGATGCCATCGATGGTGATGGAGCCTTTCTCGACCAGGTAGCGGCGCAGCCGGGCGGGAATAATGAAGGTGATGTGCCGCCCCTCGCCTTCCGCGCGCACGGCGAGCAGGCGGCCCGTGCCATCGACATGGCCCTGCACGATATGGCCCGAAAGCCGCGTGGCGGGCGTGACCGCGCGTTCGAGGTTGACGGTGTGCCCGGCCTCGATGCGGCCAAGCGCCGTGCGGTCCAGCGTCTCGGAACTGATGAAGAAGGTGGCCGTGCCCTTCGCATCAAAGGAAGTCACGGTCAGGCACACACCATTGACGGCGATGCTCTCGCCAAGGGCAAGGTCGGTGATGCCCGTTTCCACCGTGATGTCCAGATCCCGGTCAAGCCGCCGCGCGGCGCTGACCTGTCCCTGGTGCTCGATAATGCCAGAAAACATGCTTACTCCTTATGCGGCGGCAAGTTCGGGGAAGAGGCGCAGCGGGGTTACACAGCCCTCGCGCACCCGCACGGCGTACCGGTCCGTGCCATCGGGGCCGTGGGTTATGCTCAGCCAGTCATGCCACAGCCCGCGGGCCTCGATTTCGGCCAGCAGTTTTGGGCCCGCCTCCACCATCGCCCACGTAACACCCGCCTGGCCGAGCATGTCGGGCAGGGCGGCGATGTCGGTGCAGACCCGTATTTCAAAGCCCCGGTTGCGCGCGGCGGTGAGGTAGGCTTCATCCACCTCGCCCGCGCGGGTGCAGATGGCGAGGATGCGCGGCGCACGATCCGGGTGGTCGGGCACGCGGCGCACGTCCAGGCCGGGGCGGTCGGCACGGATGGTGCCGGTGGCGGTAATCACGGCATCGGTCGCCCGGCGCAGGCGGTGCGCAAGATCGAGCGAGGCCGTGGTGGTGAAGGTGGTCCGGCCCGCGGGTGGCACCATGGCACTATTGACATCAAGCGCCTGCTTGACCGTGATCCATGGCTGGCCGGTGCGCGTGAAATGCGTGAAGGGGGCCAGCAGGCTGCGGCACAGGGCCTGCATGGCGGCCTGCGCGCCGGTTGGCTGGAGCACATGCACCGTGCAGCCGCGCTGGCGCAGCGTGTCGGCCCCGCCGCCTTGCACATGCGGGTTGGGGTCGCGCACGCCAATCCATACGGTGCGGATGGGCGTTGCGAGGATGGCGAGCGAGCACGGGCCGGTGCGCCCGGTGTGGTTGCATGGCTCGAGGGTAACCACCGCCGTATGCGCGCGTGCCAGCAGGCCGCGTTCGCGGCACTGGTTTATGGCCTGGATCTCGGCATGGGGCGTGCCCGCGCGGTGGTGGCCGCCCGTGGCGAGGATGGTGCCTTCGCTGTCAAGGATGGTGCAGCCCACGGGCGGGTTGGGCGCGGTCGCGCCCACATGGCGCGCCGCCTCGTCCACCGCCGCGCGAAAGGCGTGGGCGATGGCGCGTGGCAGGGCGGCGGCCTGCGCGGTGCTGGCGTGGGAACCCTGTGGCAACGCGTCCAAAACACAGTACTCCATCCATCTGGACGGACCCAGGGCGCGTAAAACCACATGCCTGCCTTCCACGCGGGAAAGCAGGGCCATAGTTTCCGTTCTCTCTCATCCGGACTGTAACCGTCGGTTCCGGAATCTCACCGGATCTGCTTGACCCCGTCCGCTTTCGCGGCCGGGCGCTCGCGGACTTATGGCCCCGCATGCAGGACCAATTACCGCCGGTGGGGAATTTCGCCCCGCCCTGAGAACGTCTGTAAACCGGGAAAGAACCCCGATTCGTGTTCAATGACACTGATAGTGGGAACAATTCGCGCCGATTGCAACCCACCCCCCATGCGGGGAACTATAATGTGTCCCGTTCGCGCGCCTGGCTGTGGCGGCCGGGATGGAGCAGCGAGGGGATGCGGCCATGATGGCCGAAATTGACCAGCCGTGCCTCCTCCACCTCGATGCGGCCGAGCAGGCGCGAGCGGATGATGGCGATGGCCAGCGCCGCCCCCATGAAGGGCCCGAGCGCATAGATCCAGAAAGACTGCCACTGCCCTGCAACCAGCGCCGGGCCAAAGCTGCGCGCAAGGTTGGAACTGTTGCCCGACAGCCAGGCCGAGATGGGGTTGCACGCCAGGAAAAACAGCCCGCCCGCCCACGGCGTAAGCCATTTCAGCGTGGGATGGGCGGCAAGGGCACAGATCATCAGCACCAGCAGCACGGTCAGCACCAGTTCCGTCACCAGTGGCCACAGCACCGATACATGCGGGAACGGGATGGTGGCGGCATAGGCCGAGGCCTGCGCCATCTGCCCCCATACCGGCAGGACATGGCCCAGCCCCGCGAGCAGTGCCGTGGCCAGGCAGGCGCCGGTCATCTGGGCTGCGATGTAGCCGCACAGGTCGATCACCCCCAGCCTGCCCGCAAGGCTGAACGCCAGCGAGACCGAGGGGCTGACATGTGCCCCGCTGACCCGCCCGAACGGCGTGAACGCCGCCACCGTGCCCGACAGGCCAAAGAACAGCCCGCACAGCGCGGTCTGCACCAGCGGGTGGGGGGCGAGCGCACGGCCAATGGGGGTATAGGGCGTGGTCAGCACCGTAACCGACACGATCCCGCAGAGCATGAGCACCGTTGTCGCCACCATCTCGCATGCATACAGCTTCCAGTGCAGCGGATGGTCGGGGTGGGGTGCGCCGGCAAGGGGCCGGTCCTCCTGGGGTGGGGAGCCGGTCTGCCGGGGTGCGGTCATGTCGTGTTACTCCCTTCGTGGCACATGTAGAGGCCTTGAATTAAAGCAGGGAATGGTGTGGAATAAAGGAAATCATGCGAATATAAGCCGTGCATGAGAATAGTTAATGCATAGCAGCTGAATGTTTTTTCTATAATAGGATGCGCCACCCATCCTGTATCCCGTCAGGCATGGGGTGCGGGTAGTGGCAGGTTTCTTCCCCCCGTCGGTGCCTGTTGCTGCAGGCAGGCTGGCGGGCGGGGTTTTTATCAATCATGTATTCAGGGGCAGACGCGCCAGGCTGATGGATTGCTGTTGGAAAGAAGGCCGCTGTTCATGTCGGGCCGACAGGGCGGGCAGGCCCCGCATGGTGCTGGGCGGGCTGATGGTCGTGCTGGGGGGCATGGCGGCGCCTGTGGCGGCCTGGGCCGATGACATGGCCGAGATCCGCGCCCTCCATGCCGAGATGCAGCGGCTGGAGGCCAAGGTGCAGCAGCTCGAGGCCCGTCATGGCATGGCAGCGGGCAACGCGCATGTGCTGGCGGGGCGCACGCTGCGCTCGGGTCCGCGCCCGGGTGCCAGCAGCACGTCGGTCACCAACCCGTCGGGCCAGATCACGGCCATGCCCGACCTGTCACGGCTGACCATCGGCGGCCCCGCCCTGTCGGATGACGCGCAGGCGGCGGCGGCGGCCGAGAACACCATGACCGAATCCATCGTGCCCACCCAGCCCAAGCTCGACCTTGATTCCTCCAGCCCGCTGGCCATTACCCAGACCGGGGTGGACAGCCTGCCGCCCATCTTCCGCATTGGCGGGGTTTCGGTCAGGCTGGGTGGCTTTATCGATTTCTCGAACATCTATCGCAGCAAGAACCTGACCAGCGGCCCCGCCACAAGCTGGGGCGCGTTTCCCTACGCCAACAGCCCCAACGCCCATACCGGCGAGTACCGCCCCTCCGCCCAGCTCACCCGCCTGAGCGTGCTGCTGCAGGGCTCGCCCACCAAGGACGAGACGCTGTCAGGCTATATCGAGACCGATTTTGGCGGCGCGGCCGGCACCGCCAACAGTTACCAGACCAACAGCTACACGCCGCGCATCCGCCAGGCGTACATGACCTACAGCAACACCAAATGGGGCTTCCATGTGCTGGCTGGGCAGGCATGGAGCCTGACCACGGGCTATACGCAGGGCCTGCTGTCGCGCCATGAGCAGCTGCCGCCGGTCGTGGATAACAACCAGATCCCCGGCATCGTGTTCACCCGCGTGCCGCAGATCCGCTTCATCAAGGATTTCGGGCGCAAGTGGTGGCTCGGGCTTTCGCTCGAGGCGCCGCAGGTGGCCTATGCGGCCTCGGGCAGCGCGGGCGACCACCCGATGATGACCGGCACGGATGATGACACCCTCGCCTCATCGGGCACCACGCTGCTCTACAACAACGCCGGTTCGGGCATGCTCAACCCCAATGCCAAATACAGCATGGACGTGGCGCCTGACATCGTGCTCAAGGGCGCGCTCGACACCAAGCCCGCCCATTACGAGGTCTATGGCCTCGCGCGCTGGTTCAAGGCGATGGGGCAGGCCCCGGGCGGCCCGATCCGCGAGCATGTTTCCTTCGCCGGTGGCGTGGGCGGCGACGTGACGGTGCATGTCATCCCGCGCTACCTGCAGTTTACCGGCAACGTGCTGGCAGGCGAGGGGATTGGCCGTTATGGCCCCGCCATGCTGCCCGACGCCACCTTCAAGGCCAATGGCTCGCCCGCCCCCATCCCCGAGATCATCGGCAGCATGGGGCTGATCGGCCACCCGACCTCAAACCTGCTGGTCTATCTGTATGGCGGCGTGGAGAGCGCGGGCAGGCGGACCTATACCGGCAGCGATGGCTTTGAATATGGCTATGGCGTGAATGACCTGTCGCTAAGCAGCTGCAACGTGGAGCTGATTACCGGCGGCAGCTGTGATGCCCAGACCCACACCATTGCCGACCTGACCGTGGGCGGCTGGTGGCATGTGCTGCAGGGCGGCTATGGCGCGGTGATGACGGGCGTGCAGTACACCTACCTGCGCAAATTCGCCTACAGGGGCGGCGATGGCGCCAGCCCCACCACGGGGGGTAACACCATCTACGTCACGTTCCGCTATTTGCCGTTCCAGTAGCCGCGCTGCTGGCTGCCAGGGCGGCCTGGCAATCGGCGGCCTGATGGGCGAGGTGAATGTCATGCACCTCGCTTACGGCGCGGATGGTGGTCGTGCGCCAATGCGCGGTCATGCCGTGGGGCGTGCACAGCGCGCCCGCGCCGAGCAGCGGCCCGTTACCCGGATCAACCACCGCCAGCACGGCACGCGGGTTGCGTGGCAGGGCCAGGCGCAGGGCCGTGCGCAGGCGTGCCGTCGTCTGGTCATCGGTATGGGTGATCAGCTCGGGCACCAGCTCGATCCAGCCCGACCAGCCAGCCGCCACGGCGCGGCGCAGCTGCGGCCAGGCCTTGTGCTCGTCAAGCGCCTTGATGGTCGCGTCCGCCCCGTCTTCATGCAGCTGGCGGGCAAGGGCGCGTGCGCTCAGGCCCATTCCGGCCTCGGTGGGGGCGCCCGCGGGAGGCAGGCTGGCGGCAAGTGCTGTCAGCCCGATGGTGGGGGCAAGCAGGGCAGCAAACAGCATCAGCCGGGGAAAAGTGCTGGGGCGCATTGTCTTTGTTCTCCCTTCTTACTGGTGTTGCGTTATGGTGAGGAAACACCGCAATCGTGGCGCGGGCGGGGCATGGATGGGGAAAATCATGGGCACGCCGGTTGCAGGGGTGGGCACATGTGCTTATAGCCTGCGGCCATGCCCGCCTGTGTCACGGGGCAGCCGCGCGATCCTGACCGGACCTGCCACGCGCGTTGACCAAAGGGGCGGACAAGGCCCTGAATTGTTGTTTCTGGCGGGTCTCGCCATTGTGGAGAACAGACGTTTCATGGGTGCCATGTCCTCTTCCGAACTTTCGCGTCTTCAGGTCTGCCTGCGCCGTCTGCTGGGCTCGCCGGGGCTTACCGTCAATGCGCCGCCGCGCGCCGGGCTGTCGGTTGAACTCGCGGTCAATGGTGAAGTGGTGGGCACTGTCCATCGTGATGAAGACGAGGGCGAAGTGTCCTACGCCATCCACATGACCGTGCTGGAAGAAGACCTCCCCCCCGCGAAGTAAGGCCCGGAAACAGGAAGAAGTTTTTGGTGAAGCTTTTTTCAGGAAGCTTCAGGAACCGTGGCCCGGCGTTCCGGCCCCGTCGAGCGGCCTGGCCAGCCTAGGGCTGCGTCAGCGGCTGGGGCACGGGGCCTGCCGATGCCTCGACAAGAGGCTGCGGAGGGCGCGCGGGCAGGTCGATTCGGTGGATCTTCCACTGGAAGGCATGAATGCGCATCTGCAGCCGCAGCGGGGTCTCGTTTTCATGGCCGGGCATGAGCACGCTCGCCTCGAACACGCCGGGGTGGGTGAAATGCGCATGCAGCCGCCACAGCATGCCCAGCATCGTGCCCGCCGTGGCGGGCTGCTGTTCATGTGGCATCAGGTGATCGACCAGCATGCCCAGCTTGTCGGGGCGCACTTCCTCGTCAATCGCGTTGGATGCAGCGGATGAAGCGAAGGATGACCCGAAGGCAGGCAGCTCATCATCGGCCACGGGCGGCCCGATCAGGTCATCGACCACCTGCGTCTTGAGCCCGTTGCGCACCGATTCCCATTTGAGGCAGGTGTTGAGGCTGCCCATGTCATGGCTGCGGATGGCCGACGTGATGGACCATAATGTAAAAAAGGGTGACGCCGCGTACAGCGTGGTAGCGGCAGCCAGCGTGCCCGCGCATACCCACCGCGCCTGCTGGCGGCGCAGGGTGGACAGGTTGGCGGGAATTTCCATGCGGGAAAGATAAGACATTGATTTATACTCCCCCAAAATGGTTTCACCTTGCCCTTGAGCTTATACTGCAAACATATCGGGCATGCATTGGTTTCATGATTGCGTGACATAATTTTCACGTAATCGTGATCGAAAGCCTGTCTCTCCCGGCTGCGCCGGGGTGGGGCAGGGTGTATCCGCCATGGGTGCGGCAACGGGCGGGGCAGGAGAGAGGAATGAATTTTTCCGACGAAGAGATCCAGCGCTACGCGCGCCACATTCTCCTGCCCGAGGTGGGTGGCACAGGGCAGGAAGCGTTGAAAAATGCCAGTGTTCTGGTCATTGGCGCGGGTGGGCTGGGCTCGCCCGTGGCCCTTTACCTGGCCGCCGCAGGCGTGGGCCGCATCGGGCTGGTTGATGATGACGTGGTGGACCTGTCGAACCTGCAACGCCAGATCGCGCATGTAACCGACCGGGTCGGCCAGCCCAAGGTCGAGTCGGCAGCAACCGCCATGCGCGCGATCAATCCGGGAACACGGGTCGATTGTCATAACGTGCGGCTTGCGGCTGACAATGCCCGCGCGCTGGTGCGGGAATATGACCTCGTATGCGATGGCAGCGACAATTTCGCCACCCGCTACCTCGTGGCCGATGCCTGCGCGCTGGAGGGGCGCACCCTCATCTCCGCCGCCGTGCTGCGTTTTGAGGGCCAGCTTTCCACCTTCCGCCCCGGCGGGCCGTGCTATCGCTGCCTCTACCCCGAGGCCCCGCCCGCGGGCACCGTGCCGTCCTGCGCGGAGGCGGGTGTGTTTGGCGCCGTGACCGGGGTCATGGGCACGCTCCAGGCCACCGAGGCGCTGAAGGAAATCCTCGGTATTGGCGAGAGCCTGTCCGGTCGCCTGCTGGTATGGGATGCGCTGGCCATGCGCTTTCACACCATTACCCTGCCGCCCGACCCTGACTGCGCCCTGTGTGGCGCGCACCCCGCCATCCATGACCTCTCGGCCCATCACAACCCCGCACCCGTCCAGTGCGGCGTGCCCGAGGGGGCTGCGCCATGATGCGCGATGACGGGGCGCTGGCCATCCTGTTGTATGATGGCGCCTATGCCCGCGCGCATTATGCCTTTGTGGTGGCGGCGGGCGCGCTGGCCATTGGCCGCCCGGTCATCGTGTTCGCGGCGGGGCGGGGCGTGCATGCGCTGGCGCGCGACTGGCGTGGCCTGCATGATGCGGCGGATGACGCGGGCGTGCGTGCGCGCGGTGTTGCGGGCATGGATACGCTGCGCGAAGCCGTGATTGAACTTGATGCAACGCTCATGGTGTGCGAGGCCGCGCTGAAGCTGTGCGACCTTGCGCCCGGGCAGATGCTCGATGGCGTGCAGGTGGCTGGTATTCCCACCTTTCTCGAAGCCGCCCGGGGGCGGCAGATCATAACCCTTTAAGGATTGAAGAACACGATGGCGCAGTGCGTGCGGCATGAATTCCTTGCGCGGGTGGCCAGCAGGCCGCTGGTGCGTGGCACCCGGCGGTGGGGGTATCTGGCGGCCTGCGTGGCGGTGCTGGGCATGGAGGCGGGGCCGGTGCGGGCCGCAACGGCCACGGCCCACCATCACGCCCATGCGGCTGCGGACAAGGCGGCCACCAGCCTTGGCCATGCCCATGTGCATGGGGCTGGCAAGGCTGCAAAAAAGGCGGAAAAAGAGGCGGAAAAAAAAGCCGGGAAAACCGCGCATGCGGCGGGTCACCATCACCATGCGGCAGCCGTGGCCGCCGGTGTGGGCGCAGGTGCCGTGGCAGGCGCGGGGGTTGCGGCCAGCGCTGCCCACCCGGCCCCCGCCACGCCGCCCGCCGCCCCGCCCGATGCCGCAGCACTCGCGCCCGTCGATAACACCAAGGGCAGCGTGACCGGCCTGCCCCTGCCGCGCTTTGCCTCCTTCCGCGCCGATGAGGTCAACCTGCGCACCGGGCCGGGCCAGCGCTACCCCATTGACTGGGTGTACCACCGCCGGGGCCTGCCGGTAAAAATCGAGCGCGAGTTCGATGTGTGGCGCCTTGTCGAGGATTCGGACGGGCAGAAGGGCTGGGTCCATCAGGCAACCCTGGTGGGAACCCGCACGTTTGTCATACCGGGCCTGCCCCCCCAGGGTGATGCCCGGCAGGCGGGCCAGCCCACCGCCAAGGAGACCGACGTGATTGGCCGGGCCGATACCCGCATCGTGGGCCATGTGGCGGATGTGGCCGATGCGGCGGACATCAAGGGCGCGGTCATGCTGCATGCGGATGCCAACACCTCATCCGCCGTGGTGGCCGTGCTGCGCCCCGGCGTGGTGGGTACGCTGCGCCAGTGCCAGGCGGGCACGCCGTGGTGCAAGGTCTCGGTCAAGCAGTACAGTGGCTGGATCGAGCGCAGCGCCATGTGGGGGCTGTTGCCGCAGGAGGTCATAGCGCCCTCCTGAAAATGACGTGAACAGGCGGAGAAAGAAATGCCGGATACACCCTACCGTGCCATGCGCCGGACCAAGATCGTCTCGACCCTCGGCCCGGCCACGACCGACCATGCCACCATCCGCGCCCTGGCCGTGGCGGGGGTGGATGTTTTCCGGCTCAATTTCTCCCACGGCGCCCATGAAGACCACGCCGCCCGCCACGCGGTCATTCGGGATGTGGAGGCCGAGCTTGGCCGCCCCATCGGCATCCTGGCCGATGTGCAGGGTCCCAAGCTGCGGGTGGGCAATTTTGCCAATGCAAGGGTGCAGCTGACACCGGGCGCGCCCTTCCGGCTCGATCTTGACGCCGAACCCGGCAATGAAAAGCGCGTGAACCTGCCCCATCCCGAAATCATCGCGGCAGCGCAGGTGGGCAGCACGCTGCTGCTTGATGATGGCAAGCTGGCCCTGCGCGTGTGCGAGCGCGGCCCCGACTTCCTGCTGACCGAGGTGGTGGTGGGTGGGCCGCTATCGGACCACAAGGGCGTGAACGTGCCCGATGTGGTGCTGCCCATTCCCGCCCTGACCGACAAGGACCGGGTGGACATGGCCTTTGCGCTTGACCTGGGCATTGAATATGTCGGCCTGTCGTTTGTGCAGCGGCCCGAGGATGTGCGCGAGGCCCGCGCGCTGGCTGGTGACCGGGCCTGGATCATGACCAAGCTCGAGAAACCGCAGGCGATGGACAACCTGCACGAGATCATCGCCCTGTCGGATGCGGTCATGGTGGCGCGGGGCGATCTGGGCGTGGAACTGCCACCCGAGCGCGTGCCGCTGGCGCAAAAGCGCATCATCCGCATCGCCCGCCAGCTTGGCCGCCCGGTGGTGGTGGCGACCCAGATGCTCGAGAGCATGATCAACGCGCCCACCCCCACCCGCGCCGAGGCCTCCGACGTGGCGACGGCGGTGTTCGACGGCGCGGATGCGGTCATGCTCTCGGCCGAGACGGCGGTGGGGTCATACCCGCGCGAGGCGGTGTCGATCATGGACCGCATCGTGCGCCGTGTTGAGGAGGATGAAGTCTGGCGCCGCCAGATGGAAACCTCCAGCCCTGAGCCGGACCACGCCATTGCGGGCGCGATTGCCGCCGCCACCCGGCAGGTGGCGGCCACGGTCGATGCCGCCGCCATCGTGGCCTTTACCCTGTCGGGGCGGACCGCGCTGCGCATTGCGCGCGAGCGGCCTTCCTGCCCCATTCTTGGCCTGACCCCGACTGACGAGATCGCCCGCAGGCTGGCGGTGGCCTGGGGGGTGCAGGCGATCTCGGTCGGGCAGGAAACCCCGGTCCATACCGTGGAGAGCGTGGTGGACCAGGCGCTGGCCGTGGCCAAGGGCGATGGCTATGGCGTTGCGGGCGATGCGGTGGTGATCGTGGCGGGGCTGCCTTTCGGGGTGGCGGGCAGTACCAATACGTTGCGGGTCGCCACGCTGACCTGAAGAAAAATGGTGAAAGTTTTTGGGTGCCGCCTTTTTTCAAAAAAAGGCGGCGTTCTTTAGAAGCTTTTTGGGAAAAAGCTTCACCAAAAACTTTTATCTTTTTATTATCAAAGCGTCTTTCAGGCCTGCCGGTTCTCGATCAGGCTGCGGCGGATGGCGCGCCCGCGCTGGATGCGGCTGACAATCACATCCTCGTTGCCGGTGCGGATGGCGTGGCCCATGGCCTGCGCATCGGCAATGAAGCGGTCGAGCATGTCGAGCAGCGCCTCGCGGTTGTTCAGGAAGATGTCGCGCCACATCGTGGGGTCGGACGCCGCGATGCGCGTGAAGTCACGGAAGCCCGAGGCCGCGAAATCCAGCACTTCCGAGCGTGTTTCATCCGCCAGGTCATCCGCCGTGCCGCATATGGTAAAGGCCAGCAGGTGCGGCAGGTGGCTGACAATGGCGCAGACCCGGTCATGGTGCTCCACCGTCATGTCGCGCACGCGCGCGCCCATCATCTCCCACAGGGTCGTTATGCGCCTGAGGGCCGGGGCGGGCGTGCCCGCAGGCGGCGTGAGCAGGCACCACCGGTCCTCGAACAGGGTGGCGAAACCTGCATCGGGGCCGGAGAACTCGGTGCCCGCCATGGGGTGCGCGGGCACGAAGGCAATATCGGGGTAGGCCGCCAGCAGCGGGGCCATGGCCTCCATCACCGTCACCTTGACCGAGCCGACCTCGCTCAGGATCGCGCCCTGTTTCATGGCGGGCAGCACCTGGGCCGCCACCATGGCAATGGCCCCCACCGGCACGCAGATGATGACGCAATCCGCATCGCGCACGGCTGCTGCCGGGTCGGCCTCGACGTCATCGGCAATGCCCAGCTCCACCACGCGGGCGCGCACTTCGGGGCTGATGTCGCACGCGACCAGCCTGCGCGCGATGCGCCGGTCCTCATGCGCGCGGCGCAGGATGGAGGAGCCGATCAGGCCGGGGCCGATAATGACCAGCGTCTCGAACAGGGGGGCGGGCGTGTCCGTCATGGGGCGGTTTGTCTGGCTGTTGGGTGTGACACGAAAGGGCTGCGCGCTCAGTCCTGCGGCGGCTTGGCGGGCTCGGCTGCCGGCATGGGGGCGGGCGCCTCTTCCGGCTGCGCGGGGCTCTTGTGGCGCAGGGCGCGCATTTCCATCGCCTGCCACAACAGCAGCATGGGAATGCCGATGACCAGTTCCCGCCCGCGCCGCAGCAGCGACAGCCCCAGCGAGATGGAAGGTGCGATGCCAAAGGCCGAGCCAAGGGTGATGTAGGCCGCCTCCTGCACGCCAAGGCCCGCGGGCACGAGGAACGAGACGGACATGATGCCACATGCAACGCCCTCGATCGCAACCGCCCCGCCAAAGCTCAGATGCGCGCCGAGGAAGTAGTAGGCCACCCAGATCGTGGCGGCACTGCCCAGCCAGCCCACGTAGTGCAGCAGCGCGCCCTCCATGATGCGGCGCGGATGCGACCAGATGGCGTCGAAACGCTCCTGTATGCTGTCAGCGCTGCTCAGCATCGCGTCCTGCCACTGGGCGGCCATGTTGTGGCCGAGCATTTTGCCCGCGCGCTTGAGCAGGTCGCCGCCCCGGCGCTGGGTATAGACAAAGCCCGCAATGCCCATGGTCAGCAGCACGAGGCCGATGATGACCGGGCGCGCGAACGGGCTGGACTGCTGGTGGGCCACGAGGCACAGCACGGCGGTCAGGATGAACAGGATCTGGCCCATCACCTCGGTGGTGATGTCGACAAGGTTGGCGCAGGCCGCCTCGCTGCCATCGACCGGGCGGCCCTTGCCGCGCGGGGCGAACAGGTCGCTCGAGCAGGTGGCGCGGATGCCCAGCACCATGCCGCCAAGCTGCGAGAAGGGCAGGCACGACGCGGCGGCATCACGGATCATGCGCGACACCACCAGTTGCACGAAGGGAATGTCCCGGCAAGCCGCGTGCCAGGCAAGACCCAGTATTGCGTCGACTGCAAGCTGTGCCACCACGGTCGCCATGAACCCGACTGCCCCGATGGAGACGATGGCCTTCATCACCGATCCGGCCCCGAACCAGGCGGTGCAGCCAGTCAGCAGGGCCAGGCCGAGGAGGGCCAGCAGGATTGTGAGCTTTCTCAAAAAAGATCCGTCTTGGTCTGTTGGCGTCAGGACACCGGGGAAAATTGATGCCGCCGTGGCTGGTTTTGCCTGACTTACACTACAGCAGGGTCTGGCGCCACCGGGAGGTGTCGGGATAAATGGAACGCCCGCCGGTTGCGAGTCCGTATCGCAATCGTGAATTCTGTCCCCTGACGGAGTGATCGTTCAGACCATGACTGCCCCAACCCTTGTAACCGGTGCGACCGGTTTTGTCGGCTCGGCCGTTGCCCGCAATCTGGTGGAGCGTGGCCATACGCTCAGGCTCATGGTGCGCAAAGGCAGCGACCTGACCAACCTGCGCGATCTGCCCGCCGAGCTGGTGGAAGGCGATCTCTCCACCCCCGAAAGCTTTGATGCGGCCGTGAAGGGCTGCCGCTACGTGTTCCATGTCGCGGCGGATTACCGGCTGTGGGTGCCCGACCCGGTGCCGATGATGGTGGCCAACGTGGAGGGCACGCGTGGCCTGATGCTGGCGGCGCAGAAGGCGGGGGTCGAGCGGATCGTGTACTGCTCCTCGGTCGCGGCGCTGGGGCTGATTGGCGATGGCACCATCTCCGATGAGGAAACGCCGGTGCATGAACATGGCGTGATCGGCATCTACAAGCGCTCCAAATACCGCGCCGAGCAGGAAGTGCTGCGCCTGGTGCATGAGCGCGCGCTGCCTGCCGTGATCGTGAACCCTTCCACGCCCGTAGGCCCGCGCGACATCAAGCCCACACCTACCGGCCAGATGATTCTCGACTGCGCGGCGGGCCGCATGCCCGCCTATGTCGATACCGGCGTGAACATCGTGCATGTGGATGACGTGGCCGAGGGCCATGCCCTGGCGCTGGAACGCGGGCGCATTGGCGAGAAATACATCCTGGGCGGGCAGAACTACCTGCTGCGCGACCTGTTCGCCATGACTGCCGAGATCGCGGGGGTGGCGCCGCCGCGCATCAGCCTGCCGCAGGCGGTGATCTGGCCGGTGGCGGTGGCGAGCGAATGGCTGTCCCGCGCTTTTGGCATTGCGCCCCGCGTCACGCGCGAGATGCTGGCCATGTCGCACAAGAAGATGTTCTTCTCGTCAGACAAGGCGATCCGTGAACTCGGCTACGCCCCGCGCCCCGCGCGTGAGGCGGTGACGGACGCGATCGACTGGTTCCGCCAGCACGGCATGCTGGATTGAGCCATCTGCCATGCTTGTGCTTCCCCTTTCCATTCTGACAGCGGTCATCTGGCTCGGGCTTATTTTCTGTCATGGCCGCTTCTGGCAGGCGGGGCCGGTGCTGGCCCCCGTTTCAGGCCCGCAGCTTGATGCGGCCACCTGCCCCGATGTGTGCGTAGTGGTGCCCGCGCGCGATGAGGCGCCGTCGGTCGCGGCGTGCATCGGCTCGCTGCTGGCACAGGATTATCCCGGTGCGCTGCATGTCGTGCTGGTTGATGACAACAGCACCGATGGCACCGGGCGGCTGGCGCGCGCCGTGCCCGACCCGTACCGGCGGCTGACCGTGGTGACCGGAAAGGCGCGGCCTGCGGGGTGGAGCGGCAAGCTGTGGGCCGTGGCGCAGGGTGTGGCGCGCGCACGTGAACTCGCCCCCGATTCCAGCGGTTTCGTGCTGCTGACCGATGCCGACATCACCCACGACCCGCGCCATGTCTCGACCCTGGTGGCCAAGGCGCAGGCAGACGGGCTCGACCAGGTATCGGAGATGGTGGAGCTGAACTGCGCCAGCCCTGCCGAGCGCATGCTGGTGCCGGCTTTCGTTTTCTTTTTCGCGCTGCTCTACCCGTTTGCCAGCGTGAACAACCCGCGCAGCAGGGTGGCGGGGGCGGCTGGCGGCACGGTGCTGGTGCGCTGGAGTGCGCTGGCGCGCATTGGCGGCATCGAGAGCCTGCGCGGCGCGCTGATCGATGACTGCACGCTGGCGGCCCACGTCAAGCATAGCGGGGGGCGGATCTATCTGGGTCATAGCTGCCTGGCGCGCTCCATCCGGCCCTATCCGCACCCGTCCGACATCTGGCGCATGGTGGCGCGCACGGCCTATGTGCAGCTTGGCTATTCACCGCTCCTGCTGGCGGGCACGGTGATCGGCATGGTGCTGGTATGGATGCTGCCGATGCAGCTTGCGCTGTTCACCCACGGGCTGCCCTGCGGGCTTGGCGCGGGGGCATGGGTGCTGTCCATGGCATCCTACACGCCCACGCTGCGCCGGTTTGGCCAGTCGCCCGCCTGGGCGGTGTTGCTGCCGGTCATTGCGGGGTTCTATACGCTGGCCACCATCGGCTCGGCGCTCGACCACCATCGTGGGCGGGGCGTGGTCTGGAAAAGCCGCGCCTATACCGAACCCGATGGCGCGATCTCGACACATATGCGCGGCGAGGGTACTGCAACGGTAATGAACCGCACCATGGGGGATGACGTAGGGTGAACACGGATGAGCAGGATGTATGGGGCAGCGCGGATGTCTCGTCGGGCAAGGATGCCGGGGATGAAAACTTTCCCGTAGGCTCCCTGCTGATCAGCCGCAGGCTGCGCCCGCATGTGCATGCCTATTATGATTTCGCCCGCGTGATCGATGATATCGTCGATACCGACCAGCTTGATCCACCTGCCAAGATCGCCCGCCTCGACGCGATGGAGGAGGTGGTGCTCGGCACGCGCCTCGCCCCCCACCGCGCTGATGCCCAGACGGCGGTGCGCATGGGCCAGACGCTGCGCGAGACAGGCGTGCCCGCCACCACGGCCACCGACCTGATCGTGGCGTTCCGGCAGGATGCGGTGAAGAACCGCTACGATTCGTGGGAGGAACTGGAGGAATACTGCCGCTATTCCGCCAACCCCGTGGGCCGCTTCCTGCTTGAGCTGCATGATGAGGATCCCGGCACGTTCGGCCCGTCGGATGCGCTGTGCACGGCATTGCAGGTGCTCAACCACCTGCAGGACTGCGCCGATGACCTGCGCAATCTTGACCGCTGCTACCTGCCGCGCCCGTGGCTTGCGCAGGCGGGGGCCAGCATTGATGACCTGCGTGGCCGCCATGCCAGCCCCGGCCTGCGCCGGGTGTTCAACCAGATGCTTGACCGGGTTGATGAACTCAACCGCCGCGCCTCCCTGCTGCCCGGCCTGATCCGTGACAGGCGCATGCGCATGGAGGCGGCCGTGATCGTGGGGCTGTCAAAGCGGCTGGCGGCCCGGCTGCGCGGGGAAGACCCGGTGGCGGGCCGGGTCAAGCTGTCACGCGGGGATGTGCTCGCAGCCCTTGCGGGGGCGGTGCGCACGCTGGTCTGATCAGGCGTGATTTTGTCCTTGGGGGTGATTGCCGCTAAGAACAGGCGCAACTGTTAATTCGTAAAGTGAACGGAACACGCGGGAATGGGTTTTTTGCGCGCGCGGCATGATGAGGCGCCGGTACTGGGCTGTGATGCTGCCGACCTCGCCGAGGTCGAGCAGGTCGTGGTGCGGTCGGGCACGTCCTTTGGCAAGGGCATGCGTATCCTGCCGCCTGACCGGCGATATGGCATGTATGCCGTCTATGCCTTCTGCCGCCTTGTCGATGACGTGGCTGATGACGAGGGCGAGGCGGAGGACAAGAGCCGCAGGCTCGAGGAATGGCGCGCCCGCATAGCCCGGCTCTACGGCGGTGAGGCGCGTGATGGCATTGACCGCGTGCTCATGGCCACCATCCGCCGCTTCGACCTGCGCCAGCAGGATTTCAATGACGTGATCGACGGCATGGAGATGGATGCGCGCGGCCCCATCGTCGCCCCCGACGAGGCGACGTTCGACCTGTATTGCGACCGCGTGGCCTCCGCCGTGGGGCGGCTTTCGGTGCGGGTGTTTGGCGATTCCTCGCCTGCGGCCGACCAGGTGGCCTACCATCTGGGCCGTGCGCTGCAGATCACCAACATCCTGCGCGACGTGGCCGAGGATGCCCGCCTTGGCCGCCTCTACCTGCCGCGCGACCTGCTCGAGCGCTTTGACATCACCCCAAAGCCGTCGGCGGTGGTGCATGCCGGGCGGCTGGAGCAGGTGGGGCGCATCCTGGCGGCCCGCGCGCATGACCATTTCCGCGCGGCGGCCGCTGCCATGGCGCGGTGCGACCGCACGGCCATGCGGCCCGCGCGCCTGATGGGGGCAACCTATGCCGCCATTCTCGGCGCGCAGGAGCGGCAGGGCTGGGGCACGCCAGAAAAGCGCGTGTCGCTCTCACGCCCGCGCAAGGTGCTGATCGCGCTGCGCGCGCTGGCGGGCTGAGGCCATGGCGGGTCATGTCCATATCATTGGCGGTGGGCTTGCGGGCCTGTCCGCCGCGGTCGAGCTGGCGGGTGGCAGCGAGCAGGTTACGGTGTACGAGGCCGGGCCCGCCTGTGGTGGCCGCGCGCGCTCCTATCATGACCGGCATCTTGACTGCCGCATCGACAATGGCAACCACCTGCTGCTGTCGGGCAACCCGGCGGTGTACCGCTATCTGGGCCTGATCGGGGCGCAGGATACGCTGGTGGGGCCGAAGCGCCCGGTCTTTCCGTTCATTGACCTGGCCGACCGGCTGCGCTGGACGCTCGACCTCTCGCGCGGGCGGGTGCCGCTATGGGTGCTTTCAAAGCGCAGGCGTGTGCCGGGCATGCGGCTGGCCGAGCTGCGTGGCCTGCTGGCGCTGATGGAGGCCACGCCCGACATGGTGGTGGCGGACTGCCTGCCTGCGGGCAGCCTCTCGCGCCGCCTGCTCGAGCCATTCGCCATATCGGTGCTCAACACCATGCCCGATACCGGCAGCGCCGCCCTGCTGGGCGCCGTGGTGAAGGAAAGCCTGGCCCGTGGCGGGCGCAACTGCCTGCCGCGCTTCCCCGCCATTGGCCTTTCGGAAAGTTTTGTGGACCCTGCCCTTGCCCATCTGGCCGTGCTCAGGGCGCGGGTGCGCACGGGCAGCCGGGTCAGCGCGGTGGAGTTCACCCGTGGCGGCCCGGTCACGGCGTTGCTGCTGGGTGCGGAACGCATTGAAATCAGCCCCGATGATACGGTCATCATGGCCGTGCCCGCCCCGGTGGCCTCCGGCCTGCTGGCGGACCTGCCCGGGTTTGGCGCGCCTGATGCGTTCGAGGCGATCCTGAACGTGCATTTCCTGCTGCCGCAGGCCCCGGTGCTGACCGGCGGGCTGGCGCAGGCGCATTTTATCGGGGTTGTGGGTGGCATCAGTGAATGGGTGTTCGCCAAGGACCGCATCCTGTCGGTCACGGTCAGCGCCGCCAACCGCTATGCCGGCCGTGACCTGGATGAACTGGCCCCCCTGATCTGGAACGAGGTGCGCGCCGCCATCGACCCTGCGGCCACGACACCGCTGCCGGTGGCCATGCCGCCGCTGCGCATCGTGCGTGAAAAGCGCGCCACCTTTGCCGCAACGCCCGCGCAGGACCGCCTGCGCCCCGGCACGCACACCATGGTGCCCAACCTTTTGCTGGCAGGCGACTGGACGGCCACGGGCCTGCCCGCCACCATCGAGGGCGCGATCCGCTCCGGGGCTGCGGCCGCGCGCGCGGTGCATGACCGCAAGGGCGCGCCGGGCCGACCGGGATGAGGCACGACAGGCGGGCTGTCGGCCTGCGCCTGCACGCGGGCGATAATATATGATGGCCATGGCGACCGGGGCAGGCGCCGCGTTGCGTATGTGTCGCGCCGACAGGGTGGCGCTGTCCCTTCCGCCCGCACGGAGCGCGGGAAAGGGCGGCGGCCACCGTATGGCACAACTGGCTTTAGCCGGGTGTCGGGCGGGTGAGATCAGGGCTGATGGCCGTGTTGCGCACTGTCCGGCCACCTCGGTCATGGCTTGTGATAATGGCAGGGGGATTCATCAATATGTCCGGTAGCACAGCAGTCTCTCCGTTTTCCCGGTTGGGCATCGTGGTGGGCATGGAGGCGGAAGCCGCCCTTATCCGCCCCTTCCTGCCCCATGCCCGCTTTGGCCTGAGTGGCGCGACCCTGTCTGGCGCGCGGCAGGCGGTGCTTGACCTGCTTGAAGGCGGGGTGGATGCGCTGCTCTCCTTCGGGCTGGCGGCAGGGCTTGACCCGGCGCTGCAGCCCGGTGCCGTGGTCGTGCCGCATAATGTGCTGGTCAATGGCGAGCGCCTGCCCGCTGCCCCCACGCTGCTGTCATGGCTGGGAGCTGACCGGGCGGATGTGGTAGGCGGCGACCTGCTGCATAGCGATGTGATCGTAACCGCCGCCAGCCGCAAGATGGCGCTGTACCGCGAGACGGGATGCGTGGCGCTGGACATGGAAAGCGGCGTGGTGGCGGAAATGGCCGCTGCCCGCAAGGTGCCCTTCGCCGTGCTGCGCGTGGTGTGCGACCCCGCGGACCGCACCCTGCCGCCTGCCGCAGTGGTGGCGCTGCGGCCTGATGGCAGCCTTGCGGTGGGTGCACTGGCCCGTAGCATCGTGTGCAATCCGTTCCAGATTCCCGCCCTGATCCAGGTGGGGCGTGATGCGGGGCATGCGCGCACGGCGGCCAGGGCCGTTCTGGCCCGGCGTTTTGGCTGACATGCCGCATCAGGAAAAAGTTTTTGGTGAAGCTTTTTTCAAAAAGCTTTGAAGAATGCAGCCTTTTTGAAAACAGGCTGCATCCGGAAACTTTTATGGCCTTTTATCCGGCGTCTTTCCCTGATTCTGCGTCGGTTAGAAAAAACTTTTCTCCTTCCCGGCCATTGGGCCACCTGCGTGGTGCGGAGGCGCCATGTGGCGTGATGGCTGTTCTCCTGCCCGCTTTGGGTTAGGCTGGGTGCGGCCAATTGATTCGCATCAATGTCAGGTCCGGCAGATGGGCGTGACATGCTGCCGGTTCTAGGCACGCAGCAGGGAGAGAGGCATGACACGGGCGGTGCTCGCACTCAACGCAGGTTCATCCAGCCTGAAATTTGCCCTCTTCGCCATTGAAAAAGGCGAGACGGCGGCCTCCCCGAGCCATCGCATCGCCTCGGGCGAGCTTGAGGGAATCGGCAGCCACCCCCATTTTGTCGCCCATGACGCGGGTGGCCGCGTGCTGGTGGACGAGACATGGGCCCCCACCGCCGATGGCGCGAATCTCGACAAGGCGCATCTCGGCCCCATGGCCACCCTCATGGAATGGGTGGGCAAACAGCTTGGTAGCGTGGACCTCATGGCCGTGGGGCACCGGGTGGTGCATGGCGGGCCTGAGTTCATCGCCCCCGTGCGCATTACGCCCGATGTGCTGGCGCGGCTTGCGGCGCTGACGCCGTTTGCGCCCCTGCACCAGCCTGGCAGCCTTGCCCCCATCCGCGCGCTACTGGCGCAATATCCCGACCTGCCGCAGGTGGCGTGTTTCGATACCGGCTTTCATCACACCCTGCCTGCCGTGGCGCAGGCGCAGGCCCTGCCGCGTGACTATGCGGCGCGTGGCGTGCGGCGCTACGGGTTTCATGGCCTGTCATATGAATACATCGCCTCCGCCCTGCGCGAGCGCGCACCGCACCTGGCCAATGGGCGCACGCTTGTCGCCCATATCGGCAGCGGTGGCAGCCTGTGCGCGCTTCAGGCCGGGCGCAGCATTGACACCACCATGGGTTTTTCGGTGCTGGACGGGCTGGTCATGGGCACAAGGTGCGGGCATCTCGACCCCGGCGTGATCCTGTACATGCTCAAGGAAGAGGGGCTGGGGGCGGCCGAGATCGAGAACATCCTCTATCACCGCTCCGGCCTGCTGGGCGTGTCCGGCGTTTCGGCCGATATGCGCGACCTGCACGCCAAGGCAGGCACCAGCGCCGAGGTGACACAGGCGCTGGACCTGTTTGTCTACCGCTTCGCCCAGCAGGCGGGGGGCATGATGGCGGCCCTGCAGGGGCTGGACGGGCTGGTGTTTACCGCAGGCATTGGCGAGCATGACGCCATCATCCGCGCCGCCGTGTGCGCGCGGATGGGCTGGGCGGGCATCCGCCTCGATGCGGCGGCGAATGCCGCGCACCACGAAATCATCAGCACGGCCGATAGCGCCGTGGAGGTGCGGGTGATCCCCACCGACGAGGAAACGACAATCCGCCGCCACGTGCTGATATGTCTGGGCTGAGCGCCGGGCAGGAATGGACCATTCTGGAAGGAACGGAAATGAGTGAAACCGCATCCGCAACACCGCTGTCCACAGCGGATGTCGCGCTGTTCAACAAATGGTGGCACGCAGCCAACTACCTGTCGATTGCCCAGATCTACCTGCTGGCCAATCCGCTGCTGCGCGAGCCGCTCAAGCTCGAACACACCAAGCCGCGCCTGCTGGGGCACTGGGGCACCACGCCGGGGCTGAACTTCCTGTACCTGCACCTCAACCGCATCATCCGCGAACAGGATCGCAGCATCCTGTTCGTGGCAGGCCCCGGCCACGGGGCGCCGGGCGTGGTGGCCAGCACCTACCTTGAAGGCACGTACACCGAATACTTCCCCGAAGTGACGCAGGATGCGGACGGGCTGGCCAGGCTGGTCAAGCAGTTCTCCTTCCCCGGTGGCATTCCCAGCCATGCTGCCCCCACCACGCCGGGTTCGATCAACGAAGGCGGTGAACTGGGCTACTCGCTCTCGCACGCCTATGGTGCGGCGTTCGACAACCCCGACCTGGTCGTGGCCTGCGTTGTGGGCGATGGCGAGGCCGAGACCGGGCCGATGGCCACGTCATGGCACAGCAACAAGTTCCTCGACCCCAGGACCGATGGCGCGGTGCTGCCGATCCTGCACCTCAATGGCTACAAGATCGCCAACCCCACGGTGCTGGCCCGCATCTCGCCCGATGAACTGGTGAGCCTGTTCAAGGGCTACGGCTATGACCCGATCGTGGTGGAAGGCCATGACCCGGACATCATGCACCAGAAGATGGCCGTGGCGATGGACACGGCCTTTGCGAAGATTGCCCAGATCCAGAAAGCCGCGCGTGAGAAGAACGACACCACGCGCCCGGCCTGGCCCATGATCATCATGCGCACGCCCAAGGGCTGGACCTGCCCCAAGACGGTGGACGGCCTGCGCACGGAAGGGTACTGGCGCGCCCACCAGGTGCCCATTACCGACATGACCAACCCCGCCCACCTCAAGCTGCTTGATGAATGGCTGCACAGCTACAGGCCCGAGGAACTGTTTGACGAAAACGGCACCCTGATGCCCGAAATCGCGGCCCTTGCCCCCAAAGGCGACCGCCGCATGAGTGCAAACCCGCATGCCAATGGCGGCCTGCTGCGCCGTGACCTGCGCCTGCCGGATGTGACGGATTATGCCGTGAGCGTGGAATCACCTGGCCACGCACTTGGCGAGGGCACGCGCGTGCTGGGCACGTGGCTGCGCGATGTGATGAAGGAAAACCTGCCCGCGCGTAACTTCCGCGTGCTGGCGCCGGATGAAAACAACTCCAACCGCCTCAACGCCGTGCTGGACGTGACCAACCGCGCCTGGAACGCCGAGACCTTCGATTACGATGACCATCTGGCCGTTGATGGCCACGTGATGGAAATCCTGAGCGAGCATACCTGCCAGGGCTGGCTGGAAGGCTACCTGCTGACCGGGCGGCACGGCTTCCTGTCGTGTTATGAGGCGTTCATCCACATTGTGGACTCGATGGTCAACCAGCATGCCAAGTGGATCAAGCAGGCGGATGAGGTGTCGTGGCGCGCGCCGATCGCATCGCTGAACTACCTGCTCACCTCGCATGTGTGGCGGCAGGACCATAACGGCTTCAGCCACCAGGACCCCGGCTTCATTGACCATGTGCTCAACAAGAAGGCCAAGACGGTGCGGGTGTTCCTGCCGCCCGATGCCAACACCCTGCTGTGCACGGCCAAAACCTGCCTTGAAAGCCGCGACCGGGTGAACGTGATCGTGGCGGGCAAGCAGCCCGAGCCGCAATGGCTGGACATGGACTCCGCCATCGCCCACTGCGCCAAGGGCATCGGCATCTGGGAATGGGCGAGCAACGACAAGGGCGGCGAGCCTGATGTGGTCATGGCCTGTGCGGGTGACGTGCCCACCATCGAGACGCTGGCGGCCGTGCAGTTGCTCAACAAGCACCTGCCGGACCTCAAGATACGCGTCATCAACGTGGTGGACCTGCTCACGCTTGAATCACGCAGCCAGCACCCGGATGGGCTGGAGGATTATGTATTTGACAGCCTGTTCACCACCGACAAGCCGGTCATCTTCGCCTTCCACGGTTATCCGGCGCTGATCCACAAGCTGATCTACAAGCGTACCAACTGCCGCAACTTCCATGTGCATGGCTACCGCGAGGAAGGGTCCACCACCACGCCGTTCGACATGACGGTGCGCAACAGCCTCGACCGCTTCCATCTGGTGCAGAACGTGATCCGTCGCGTGCCGGGCCTGGCCGAAAAGGCGGCCTATGCCAACGAGGCGATCAGCGACAAGCTGGTCGAGCACACGCGCTATGTGGCGCAGTACGGTCAGGACCTGCCCGAAATCAGGAACTGGCGCTGGTCATAAGACCTGTCCAATCGTTATGGGAAAGGGAGCCGCAAGGCTCCTTTTTTCATGGGGTATCAAAAGCGCGTTTTAAAAAACCCGTTAACGATCAAAGTTTTTGGTGAAGCTTTTTTCAAAAAGCTTCAAGGAACACCGCCTTTTTGAAAAAAGGCGGCACCCGGAAACGTTTATGATCCTAGCCAATCATCTGGTTCAGGAACTCCCGTGCCCGCTTGGTCTGTGGGTTGGTGAAGAACTGCTCGGAGGGCGTGATTTCCATGATGCGCCCCTGGTCCATGAACACGATGCGATCGGCAATATGGCGCGCAAAGCGCATTTCATGCGTGACGCACAGCATGGTGATGCCTTGGGCCGCAAGGTCGTTCATGATCGTGGCTACGCCGGACACGGCCTCGGGGTCGAGGGCGGCGGTGGGTTCATCAAACAGCATGATCTCGGGCTGCATGCACAGCGCGCGCGCAATGGCCACGCGCTGCTGCTGGCCGCCAGAAAGCTGGATGGGGTATTTGCGCGCCTGCCCGGCAATATTGACCTGCTGCAAAAGGCGCATGGCCAGTGCCTCGGCCTGCGCGCGCGGCATCTTGCGCACCATGCGCGGCGCCAGCGTGCAGTTGTCGAGCACGCTGAGATGCGGGAACAGATTGTAGTTCTGAAACACCAGCCCCACGAGCGCGTGCAGCCGGATCAGGTCGGTCCGTGCGGTAATGGGCTGGCCATTGATGTGCAGCGAGCCTCTGTCATGGGGTTCGATACGGTTGAGGCAGCGGATCAGCGTTGACTTGCCCGCGCCAGATGGCCCGAGCACCACGACCTTTTCGCCGCGCCGCACGTCAAGGCTGATGCGGTCAAGGGCTACGAACCCCTTGTACAGCCTGCTCAGGTTGCGTATCGACAGCACGGCGCCGGGGTCAGGCTGCATGCGCGCCCGCCGTGTCATGCCCGGCCCATGCAAAACGGCGTTCGACGCGCTTTTGCACCAGCAGGAAAAAGAAGACCATGGCCAGGTAGTAAACCAGCGCCGCGGCATAATACTCGGTAAACTCAAATGTGCGCGCGACCTGGATCTGGGTGACCGCCAGCAGTTCCTGCACGGAGATGACCGAGGCCAGCGAGGTGGTCTTGAGCAGGCTGATGAACGCGTTGATGGTGGGCGGCAGGGCGATGCGCAGCGCCTGCGGAAAGATGACATGGCGGTAGACCTGCCCGCGCGACAGGCCCAGCGCATGGCCCGCCACCGCCTGGCCGGGGTCGATTGCGCTCAGGGCCGCGCGGTTGATCTCGACCTGATAGGCGGATTCATTGATCGAAAGCGCCAGCCACGTGGCCAGGAAGGGGGTGAACCATGCCTCGCGGAAAAATGGCAGGAACTGGGGCAGCGCGTTCCAGATGAACAGGAGCTGCAGCAGGGTCGGCGCGCCACGGAAGAGGGCGACATAGGCCTTGATCCCTGCCCTGAGCATGGAGTCCCGCCCATTCAGCACCAGCGCCATGGGGATCGAGATGACGATGGCGGTCAGATGCGACACAACGGCCACGGCCAGCGTGATGAAGGCCCCGCGCAGGAAGGCGGCGGAGGTCAGGGCGCCAAAAAAAGTACCCCAGCGAAAGGCTGGCGCCGGTGCGTGCGCGCCCGGCGCCTGCGTGGCTTCGGGCGTTATGGCCCATTTCTGCGCAATCGCGGCCATCTGCCCGTTATCGCGCAGGGTGGCAATGGCGTGTTCGAGCAGCGCCCTGTCAGGGGTATCCTTGCGGATATAGAGCGCGAAATTCCGGTATTCCGGGTACGGGGGCGTAAAGATCACGCCCAGCCTGCCGTGCAGCTGTTCGCGCCGGTAGGCCAGTTCCACATCCTGGCTGGCCAGTGCAAAGGCGCGCCCGATCAGCACCTGCTGCACCACCTGTTCCTCGGTGGGGTATTGCGCGATGATCATCGGCGCGTGGCCTGCCGCCACCAGCGCCGCGTTTTCCTGCGTCAGGCGCGTGCTGTAGCTGGTGCCGGCCTGCACGGCCACCTTGCGGCCCGACAGGTCCGCCATGCTGCCGAGGGACTGCGTGCCCGCGCGTGCCACGATGACCAGGGCCGTATCCTGATAGGCCACGGCATCAAAGTTGCGTTCACGCTGCGGCAGCCTGACGAGGCCACTCGCCACCAGCCCGCAGTGCCCTGCCGCAAGGCTTGGGAACAGGCCGGTAAAATCCATGGTCGTGACATCCAGCGTGACATGCCAGTAGGCCGCCAGCGCATGGGCGATGTCCATGTCGATGCCGTCCACCGCCTTCATGTCGGTGCCGTTTATGAATGTCATGGGGGGCAGGGTGGGGTTGGTGCAGACCCTCAGCGTGCCATCATGGATGAAGCCGGGCAGCGGCGGGGGCATGTCCGCCCGTGCCATGCAACTGTCTGCCAGCACGGCGGCCAGTACGATGACAAGGGTGGCCACCACAAAGGGGGCGGCGCACAGGCATCTGAGCCGGGCCATCACAGAGGTCATGCGGTGGTCTTTACGGGCGCGCATGGGGGAGCGGATTCAGCAGGCTGCCTCCAGGATGGCGCGAAACGTATCATGCATGAGGCCCGTCTCGGGGTTGGGGCGGGCGAGGAAATAAAAGCTGGTTTCAAGTTGCAGGCCGTCGAGCACGATGCGGCGCAGCAGCCCGTCATGCACCAGGGGGGCTGCAAAGGGTTCGGGCAGAAAGCCCAGGTAATTGCCTGACAGGATCAGCAGGGCGCGTGAATCGACATTTTCCGCCGCCGCGGCGAAGTTCAGGTGCGGGCGCAGCCTGTCCCACATGGGCGAGGTGGCGGCACCGGAGACCGTAATCATGCGCTGCTCGGCCAGGATGGCGGGCGTGATCTCGCTTTCGGGCAGGCTGAACAGGGGGTGGCGCCTGCCACAGAACAGGTGCAGTTCCTCATGAAACAGGGCCGTGGCCTGTATATCGCCCGCATGGCGCGGGTTCAGGGTAATGCCCGCGCAGGCCTGCCCGTTAAGTACGGCAAACTCCACCTCACGCGCGGAGGTGGAGCGGATATCCATGAACACCGCCGGGTAGCGGGTGGTAAAGGTTTCAATGGCGCGCACCAGCACGGTGTCACCATGAATCTGGATATTGTCGGGCACGTACAGGCAGAAGCGCCCCGCCAACGTGCCGCTGGCCTCGTTGATGCGCTGCTGGAAGTGCGCGATATCCGAAAACAGGGCCTCGGTTGCCTCCAGCACCAGGCGCCCTTCCGCCGTCAGGGCAAAACCGCTGCGCCCGCGTGTGCACAACCGCAGGCCAAGCCGGTTTTCAAGGGCCGCGATGTCGATGCTGATGGAGGACTTGCTCTTGCCCAGCGCCACTTCGGCTGCGGCAAAACCGCCATGTTCGGCCACGGTGCTGAACACGCGCAGCTGCCGCAGGTCCACTTCGGCAACCTGTCCGTAAAAACCATCCGCCTTGCGGCGCGTGGCTGTGCCGCGCGGGGCAGCGGCCTTGCGGGGTGATGGGGCAGGTTGTCGTGTCATGCAAAACCGATCCACCAAATATAGGGCATGAATGCACTGCTTTCCCGTGGGGGGCGTTACTGCTCTGTCGGTCCTGTCTGGTTCGTTGTCGCCATTATCCATAAACCGTAATGATAGGGGAGGAAAGCGTTTCCGCCTGCCATGGGGGTGATGTGAATAAAGTAGTATATCTATATAATACTGGAAACAATAAGAAAGTTTTTAATATATATTTCAGTAATATTCATAAAAACGCCAGGTTTTTCAAAAGAAGGATGCCCGGGAAATTTCATTGTTTCCCGGTGGCGTATTATTTCAAAACATGTTTTCGGGCGTCTGGCTGGAGCCTGGCTGAAAAGTTGGCTCCAATAAAATACCCTGAACTCATAAAAGTTTTGGTGAAGCTTTTTTCAAAACGCTTCAGAAGACATCACCTTTTTGAAAAATTCCTGTTTACGCGCGGCACGTGGTGGGTAATCGTCGCGCCGTGTCGTATGTCAGGGGGCTGACCATGCTCCACAAAGGAGCGACAGGCCTGCCACAGGAAGGAATATTCACGAATCATGTCTTCCCTTTCGCCTGCGCCCGCAATGGCCCCGACCGAAAAGGCCGTGCGTGAGGATCTCGCCGCCGCTTACCGGCTCATGGCGCTTTTTGGCATGACCGACCTGGTCTATACCCACCTTTCGGTCAGGCTGCCGGGGCGCGAGCATGCCTATCTGGTCAATCCCTTCGGCTTCCTGTTCGAGGAGGTTACCGCAAGCTCCCTGGTGGTGGTCGATGCCGATGGCCTGCCCCGGCAGGAAACATCATGGCCGATCAACCCGGCGGGGTTTGTCATCCATTCCGCCATTCACCGCAGCAGGCCCGATGCCGCCTGCGTCATGCACACGCACACGCTCGCGGGCATGGTGGTGGCGTCGCAGGAGCATGGCATCCTGCCGCTGAACCAGATCAACATGGAATTTTATGGCCGCGTTGGCTTCCACCCCTATGAGGGGATTGCGGCTGATGACAATCTGAGCGAACGCGAGCGCCTCGTGCGCGATCTTGGCACGCATAACGCGCTGATCCTGCAAAATCATGGATTGCTCACCGTGGGCGCCACCATCGCGCAGGCCTTCTA
The DNA here is from genome assembly GCF_004302915.1 of Komagataeibacter xylinus. Taxonomy (GTDB): domain Bacteria; phylum Pseudomonadota; class Alphaproteobacteria; order Acetobacterales; family Acetobacteraceae; genus Komagataeibacter; species Komagataeibacter xylinus_C. The sequence goes on from NZ_QQBI01000005.1 coordinate 163,475, forward strand.
TCGCATGTATTACCTTGAGCAGTCCTGCCGCATCCAGATTGCGGCGCAGTCCACGGGCGTGCCTTTGCATATCCCCTCCGAGGCGCAGATCCTGCGCGCGCGCGGGCAGTTTGAGGATGACCCCGATGAAGGCCGCCTGATCTGGCAGGCGCTGCGGCGCAAGCTTGATCGCGAACAGCCTGATTACCGCGACTGAACCCCGTAAGGGCAGGCATGGGATGGCGTTTATCTGAAGTTTTCTGAAAAAAGCTTCACCCAAACCTCTCTATTCACCTGGAACTGAAATAAGCATCATTATATGATATTCCTGTCGCACTGACGGGAGCAGAACGATGGCGGGACGACA
>NZ_QQBI01000060.1 GCF_004302915.1 Komagataeibacter xylinus
TGACGATCACGCACAGTTCTCAAACTGGGGAATTTTCAACCAGCACATTTGGGGAGATTACAACCAGCACTCACAGCAAGGCCGTTGCGGAGCCTGCGACGAGTGCGGCCGAGGTCGAGAAGCTTCATGCGAAGATCGGCCAGCTTTTGGTGGAACGGGATTTTTTGCGGGATGCCTCTGTTCGCTTGGGCGTGACCAGAGGCGGGAAATGATCGACCCGCAACGTCCCCGCTTGCCGATTGTCAGGCAATGCACCTTGCTGAGGCTCAACCGATCTGGAGTATATTATCAGCCTGCGCCCGAAAACGCGTTCAACCTGATGCTGATGCGGTTGATCGACGAACAGTTCATGGAAACGCCGTATTATGGCGCCCAGCAGATGGCGCGGCACCTTCGCCGTCTGGGCCATGAGGTAGGCCGCAAGCGGATCGGACGGCTGATGGCCCGGATGGGGCTGGTTGCGATCTACCAGAAACCCAGGACGACGGTGCCCCACCCGGAGCATCGCACATATCCTTATCTCCTGCGGGACCTGACGATCGACAGGCCCAACCAGGTCTGGTGTTCGGATATCACCTACATTCCGATGCGCCGGGGTTTTCTGTATCTGACGGCGATCATGGACTGGACGACGCGCAAGGTTCTGGCCTGGCACCTGTCCAATACCATGGATGCGGACTTCTGCATCGAGGCCCTGAAGGAGGCGTTGGCCCGCTACGGGACGCCGGAGATTTTCAACACGGATCAGGGCAGCCAATTCACCACGCCGCGCTTCACCGAAGTGCTGCAGGGCCGGCAGATCCGCATCAGCATGGACGGGCGCGGCCGCTGGATGGACAATGTCTTCATCGCACGGCTCTGTTAGTCATTGAAATATGAATGCGTGCATCTCCACGCTTTCGAGACCGGCTCGGAACTTCGTGCCGGCCTGACGAAATGGATTGGTCATTATAATTCGCGGCGCCCACACTCGGCGCTCGCTGGACGCACGCCCGATGAGGCGTATCATGGATCCGCTCCGACACCGCTGCCGGGGTTAACCCCGGCAGCGGTGTCGATCAGCAACAACGAGAAATTGGCGGCATAGCAACATCGGGCGATAGCTTATTCAACCCGCAAATCTGTCCGAACGAATGGGGCCACCTCTATAAACATTTTGAATTAAAATTAAGGTTTTTTCCTAAATTTATTTAAAATATCTTCATTCATATAAATAATTTTCCCTTTGGGCATAAGGACATTATCCAGAGATACTGGCTGTATAATCGTCAAAAATCCGTCCAAATTTTTAGCAATCTCAGTTATAGCAGACATTCCTGTATATTCGTGATCATAAAAATATACCGTATCGCTATGCTTTCCCATAAGGAAAAAGTTTCCGCTATCATCTAAAGCAAATGGAAAATAATTATTATCTACAACCTTGTCATTTATTGATTTCATATATTCAAAAACTTCTTCCAAAGAAAGTATTTTTGATAGGCATGCCCCTTGACCTGGTGGTATTTCAATATAATTGTTTGAAACATAAGACCCATTATATTCTTTTATGAACGTCTTATATGAATTTTGGAATGAAAATCCTAATTTTTTTTCCCAAAATGAAATATCTTCGTTTGATAAATTTCTTTCTTTATCGCCAAAATTTATCATTTTTTATTCCTCAATCTATTCTTTATTACAGAAGCTCCGCCTGAGTGGCGAACATTAATATGAATGTCGCTAGGAACTAGTTGCATTGTGGTTCCATTCTCAACATGATGCCACGTATATCCTGGTGGAGTTTCCGACAAGTTTGCGAACTTGTTAGCTAACTGAGAATCATGCACATATACACCATTCATTCCTTCGACTTCAATAGTAGCTATAGAATACGGGGAAAAATCAGGGTAACCATTATCCTTGAAATTTACACTGCTAGGATATTTTTCCCTTATTTTTTCAGGAAGCTTCTCGGGAGGATATTTCGTCCCAGCGTAACGACTATTAATTGGCGTTCTTCCATTAACTCTTTTTATCTTATTTTCGTTAACATCCGAAATGTTTTTTGAGCCAACTATAATAGACTGTCTGCTAGGTTCATTCTCTTTGAGAGAAAATGAAGAAGTATCACCATCTATCCTACTCTTAACATTACCTCCAAAATTAGCTCCTCGAGGCGTACCTTCCGCGTCAAATACATAATTAATTCGTGTCTGTTTATCTATATATACGAAGTTTCCATCATTATCTTTCAGTCCAGCAGAAGTGTATCCAGGCCTATAAGGTTCGGAACGCGGGTCTATTATTCTATCATTAGGCCCCGGCGCCGACACATATGCAGACGACTGATTGCCCTCGTCGGTTATTTCATTTTTCTTAACTGAAGTGGATTTTTCTTCTAGATTACCTTCCGGTTCATGGTCTTCATTGTACTGCTGGATTGCTGAAGCGTATCCGGCCCCGCTAAGAGCATTGACTGTCGTATCGCCACCGGAAGCCGCACCGGCCGCTGCGCCCGCGCCAGCCCCAATTATGTTGCTCAGCACATTCTCGATCACGCGCTGGCCGTCTGCATCATCCGTAATGGACCGGGCAACGGATCCAGCCCACTGGCGCGTGGCAATCGTGGCAACGTCGCCCGCCGCCGTACTGGCTGCCACCGAGCCGATATTTCCTCCAGCAAGACCCGCTATCAGCGCATTCCCCGCCGTCTCGATGCCGATGCGTCCCCAGGCATTTGAAACGTCCTCTGTTCCAAACCCGGCAACATGAGCGTCATCCAGCGCATCCGAAACCATGCCCCCGACCTGTCCCACGACCTGTGACCCGACCTGCTGGATCTGCAGGTCGTTCTGCATCTGCCGGGCGTCGAAGGTATTGGTCAGCGGGTGACTGGACGTCGCGGGCGAGCGGGAGAGGTCGCCACTGGTGCTGCCGGCGGCGACCTGCACGTTCGACCCGATGGCCGACTGCGTGACCGAACTGGCGTCCTTACGGGTCGCAGCCCCCAGCAGGCCACCGGCATTGGCCGCCATGCCTGCGCCGATCGCGGTGGCGAAGCTGCCTGTGCCACCGCCCGTAGCCCCTTCGGGATTCATGACGTTGGCCTGGTAGCCCATCGTCTTCGCCGTGGCATCAGCGTGGTTGGCGATGTCATTGGCCACCAGCGTGCCCGTGGACAGATGGTTGAGCGCGGCCGCCGCCGTGCTTTCGATCACGCCCCCGTTCAGGGTCGTCATACCGCTCGCCGTGACATCAAGACCGCCACTGCCCGCATACAGCCCGGACTGCGTCGCTTCGGTCGAGGCATAGCTGTCCCTGACAGTCGTGTGACTGAAACTCGCGCTGCCCCCGATGTCCCCCGCGCCCCAGACCGGAACCGAGAAACTGGCGTCCACACCCGTGGTCTTCGAATTATAGTTCGACGTATCCTGCGCCGTGGTGATGGTCAGGTCTTTGCTGGCGACATCAATCGATTTCCCGCTGATCTCCGCCCCGTTCAGGGTTGTCGTACCGGTCGCGTTGGCGAGGGTGACGGTGTCCGTGCCGCTGACCGTGCTGTCCACCGCCGTGCTGGACGCGGCATTGGTGTTGCTTTTCGAGAAGCCGAACTGCCCCTCGATGCTGACTCCGGCCCCCTTCGTGCCGATGCTGGCCGAGGCCCCCACGCTGGCCGAGATCGACTTCGAACTGGCGACCTCGTGCGTCGTGTCATACCCCGCCTGCAGCGTCACCTGGCCCGGCGCGGTCAGGGTCACGTCCTGGCCCGAAAGCTGGGACGCCGTCGCCACGATATTGCCCGACTGGCTGTCGGTCGGCACGCCGCCTGTCGCGGTCACGGCCAGCGTATTGCCCGCCGCCGCCGTCGAACCCTGCACCGTGCCCGTCGTCAGCGTCGTGCTCGACTTCTCGAGGTCAAAGCCGATATTCGACTGCACCGCAATCAGGTCGATATTGCCCTTGGCGGTGTCGCCTTTCTCGAACAGGCTGGAAACGGACTTGACCTGTTTTGACGCCTGCAGACCGACCTGGGCGCCCATGCCCGCCGCCGCTGCACCGTCCAGTCCGGCGAGACGCCCGCTATCCTTGCCACTCGCCTGGGAGGCGGACAGGGCGATATCCACCATCTGTCCCACGACCGAGTTCGGGTTGAGCCCCGTGGTATCGCCGATGAACAGTGACTTGTGCGTCTGGGTCTGGGTGGCGACATCCTCAAGCGCATTGAACGATACGGACGATCCCGTGACCGTCGCATCCTTCGCCGCCCCGAGGTCGGATCCGTTGATCGTGACCGGCCCGTTCGCGGTAATGCTCAGATTGCCGCCAGTCGACGCGATCTCGCTGGGGGTCCAGCTGGTCTGGGAATAGGTGTCGGTATCGGTCGTCTTGCCAAAGCCGATCTTGGCCGAAGCCCCGCTGGTGCCAAGGAACAGTCCGGACGATTTCTGCTCATAGAAGGCGTTGGCCGTATCCTTCAGGGCGTTTTCGGTGAACTTTCCGCCTGCCTGAAGCGTGACATTGCCGCCACCTGCGACAGTGCCCGCCACGGACATGTCGTTGCCCGAGACCATGGTGACATTGTCATTGGCCGCCAACGTGCTGCCGACCTGGTCGGTGGAACTCTCGCTCGAGGTCGTGGTGGTCTTGTTCAGGAAGCCGTGCTCGACGGTGCGGGTATAGGAGGACTGGCTGTCGGTGACCGCGTTGAGGTTCACGTTGCCCGTCGCCATCAGCGTGGCCGACTTCCCGGCCGCGACCGTGGCGCCCGCCAGGGTGAGGTCGCCGCCGAGGGCGGCCGCCGTCAGGTTCCCGCCCGTGCTGACCGACGCCCCGAAATTCTCCGTCTCGGCCGCGCGGTGGCTGTAATCATGCTGCTCGATGTCCTGCGACGCGCGCTCGCCGGAACCGAACCCAGCGTGATCCCCCGCCCCGCCTGAACCAGTTGCCAGAAAGAGTATCAGGAAAAGGAGTGAGGGATTTCCTCGTCAGGCCCGCCTACCAGAGAGACGGTCCGTGTCGCCACGAAGGCGGATAATTCCAGCGATGCTGCAGCGTAACTGACGTTGTCTGATCAGGCAGGGTCCTGACCTCCTTGACGGCAATATTCTTGCTGCCAATCTCCGTAACCGCATACCAGACGCCGACAGGGAGGTTAGAGAATGTAAACTGTCCATCTGCTCCACACGTGACATGCCGGACGAAGGGTGCAACATCAGCAGAAGCAACTTTAGGCCCGGTCATCACACCATAACGGAACATATTATCCACAACAGGATCAGACGCCGGACTTTGCGGCAGCAGTTGCACATCATGCCCGGCACAGGTCAGTTCGTGCCCGTTGCCAACAGCAAATTGCATATTTCCGCCCTGAAGGGTGGGATAACTCCGATGGTCAAAGAGACGCATGGATGCGGATCCCGCAATCGTTGCCGTGCCCTCTTTTGTAGACCATGACATATCCTGCGCACTGCCGGGCGCCCGTATGGAGTCAGGAGATGGATGACAGCCTACTAAAAAAATACTTGAAATTGCAAATAATAACTTTCTCATTCACTAAACCAAATTGATAATAATATTTCAATTAATACACACTCAATAAGCATGCATCGCAAAATCTGAATACAGTATAAGAAATTAATATATCATTTTATATAACTTATATACTTCTTCCACGCCTCCTCGAAATCATTTTTATCTATTTCTATCGCCTTAAACTGCTTATCTTTATTTATATCGGAAATGCGTGGAACATCAACATCTGCCAAATACGTTCCTCCTATAGAAATATTCCCAGCTGCAATCCCAAATTTTCCACTTTTATATATTTCAATCTTTCGAGTTTCCTCCCTTTTATTATCAACTTCTGAGTAGATTGTTTCCGGCTCGTCTTCATCATGATGATACCAAATACACTTAATATATTCCATTTTATTTAACCTTCCCAGATGATGTCAAACGATCAGAAATATCTAATGGCCCTGAATTTGGCACGACAAATACATTTTTCCTTCCTAATATAACATTTAGCCCAGTCGTATCGATTGCCAAGTAGTGAGTAAATTTGTCACCGGACCAAGGAAGTCCCACAAGGGCTCGAGACAATTTTGCCGGTGTTGTCGTGCCGGGTGCTACATCGGTCAAATACTGCCCATCTCCATAACGTGCATCTTTTGGATTCTTTTCCTTCAATGAAGGATTTAGATAGCCGGATTCCAATATTTTTTTCAAAGCAGATTCTGTTGTATAATGGTATAAAATATTATTGTTTAAATAATTTTTTTCGATAGACGGCAATGAATCTATATTAATTCCCCCCGAAAGGGAAGCCGGAGCATCTTGCATTCCGCCCGCATCAATTGAATTAGAGGAGGATGAAACTTCATTATCTCTTCCTGTCAGCGATAGCGTTTCGGCCGAAACTTTCCCGCCCATTGTCTTGGTATAATCGACTATCTTGGTGTAATCGACCGGCCCGGGCGCCCCTAAAATGTAGATATCACTGCTGCCGTCCTTGGTGAACTTCAGGTCGCCGCGATCCGTGAACATACCAGTTGAACGATATGTTCCTGCGCCAGGAATGCTAATACCCAGATCCCCGATACCCATCCCCGAAACTACGGCATCCGGCGAATAATGAGCAACTCCCGGTCCAAACCGATCCGTCATTGCGACCTCGGCACCGGGATACTCGTTGGCCATATCGGGTGCAACCGTCAGCCCCCCCGAGGAATCAAGCCTCAGGACGTTTTCCCGGTGCACCCGCGTCGTAGTATCCCATGGATTTGCAACGTCGGGTTCGACTGGCTGTGGTACGTCCGCACCGACGTTGTTTCCCGTGCTATCCCCCCTTTTTATCCCTGGCCCCATTCTCAAGTCGAGAGTCTCAAAGCCACCAGGTCCACCATCTTCGCCAAACCTGTCAGGCCGTAATCCTGATGACGTCGCATCTCCTGTGCCAGCCGCGCTGTCCTGCGTCGGCTGTGCGTCGCGCGCATCAGTTCCGACCGTGGCCCTGTCGTCAGCTCCCTCGCTGGCCATGTCATAACCCTGCTTGGCTGTCCACGCGGCCGCCTGGGTTACCGTCTCGGCCTCATTGGCGAGCGCCAGGACATTGCTTTCCTTGCTGGCGTCAAAATCGTTGGCGATGGCCTGGTTGGCGCTAGATGGATCACGCGAGAGGGTCCCGGACGTGGCACCCGTCTCCACAGTGATATTCGAACCGATCGCTGACTGGCTTTCCGTCTCATGGGAGCCAGCCACCACCCCCGCCGACGCCATGGGCATGCCGTTGTCCGCAAACCCTGCACTGTCAGTGTCGCCCCCCCCCTGCATCGTGCTGAAGGAGAAGCTGGCCGAGGCTCCGGCATAATCGGAGACGTTCTTCTCCCCGCTGGCCGTAAGGCTGCCTGTCGTAAGACTGTTGAGCGCCGATGCCGCCGTGCTTTCGATCACCCCGGCGTCAAGGCTGGTATTGCCCGCAACGGCGATGTTCACACCACCATTGCCAGCATGGATCCCCGATAGCCCGCTGGCTTCCGTCGAGGCGTAGGTATCACCGAGCGCGCCGCCCGAGGCGTTGACCGAGAAGCCCTTCTCACCCCCCACCCCGTAGACCGGGATCGCAAAACTGAACCCGCCACTTTCCTGGTTGCTGGAATAGCTCGCGGTGTTCTGCGCCGAGGCGATGTCCAGGCTCCCCGTCGTCACGTCCACAGCTCCACCCGAGACCTTTGCCCCGTCCAGCGTGGTCGCGCCGCCCGCATTGTTGATGGTTACGTTATCCGTGCCCGTCACTGTGGTATCGACCTGCGTGGCGCTCCGCGCATCGCTCTGGGCATGGGAGCCGCCGACCTGGCCGGTAACACTGACCCCAAAGCCGCCATCCGAACTCAGCGACGCCGTCGCCCCGATAAAGGCGGACTCCGAAGACTGGCTGGACGTGGTGTGCGTGGTGTCCTGCCCGGACTGCAGCGTCACCGTCCCCGGCGCGTTCAGGGTAACCGTCTGCCCGGAAAGCTGCGACGCCGTGGCAATGATATCACCGGCATTGCTGTCGACGGTACCACGCCCGGTCCCCGTCGCCGTGACCGTCAGGGCATCCCCGGCGGCGGCCATCGACCCCTGCACCGTCGTCGTGGTGGAACTTTCGGCCTGCCGGTCATGCGAGAACCCGACCTCGGCCTTCACCCCGACAAGTTCAACTTCCCCGCTTGCGGCATCCTTGCTCAGGGCCTGCGCAATCGACATGCCAGCCTGCGCGCCACTGATCCCGGCCGAAGCCGCATCAAGTGCCCGGTTCCCGGTATCCTTGTCATTTGCCGCCTGCGCCGCACTCAGCGCCATGTCGGCCACCTGCCCGACGACGGAATTGTCCGACAGGCCGGCTTTCAGGCCGATAAAGCTGGAATCGCTGGTCTGGGAATCCTTCGCGACATTGCTGAGGGCATTGAACGAAACCGACGACCCTGAAACATTCAGGTCCTTCGCCGCCTCAAGCCCGGACGCGTTGATCGTGACCGGACCACCCGCCGCAACGGTTACGTCTCCGCCCGTTGACCCGATTTCGCTGGGGGTCCACGTCGTGCTGCTGTCATTGGCGGTCTGGCGCGATTTGCCAAACCCAACCTCGAACCCGGCGCCGCTGGTGCCCACGAACAGGCCGCTTTTCTCCTGGCTGTAGGCAGACTGCGCCGTATCCTTCAGCGCGTTTTCGGTGAACGTTCCACCCGCCTGGAGCGTGACATTACCGCCGCCCGCGACAGTGCCCGCTACGGACATATCCCTGCCCGAGACCATGGTGACGTTGTCATTGGCCGCCACCGTGCTGCCGACCTGGTCGGTGGAACTCTCGCTCGAGGTCGTGGTGGTCTTGTTCAGGAAGCCGTGCTCGACGGTGCGGGTATAGGAGAGGCCATCGTGTGGATGGTACGCTAAACAACGTTTGGCATGAACAATAAAGGAACGATCAGGCGGCACGAGCCTGT
>NZ_QQBI01000061.1 GCF_004302915.1 Komagataeibacter xylinus
CCAGATCGGGCTCCTGTGGGATGACTGAATTCTACAAAATAACCCAAAATTTCCTCAAGTGTGAGAAATTCGCGTCATTGCCGAAGACAAAAGTTGCTTCCTGTAAATCGCTCCAACACGTTGTTACAGATGAGGCAAGAGGATGGTGTGTCGGTGTCACAGCGACAATTCGATCGCTCCACAGTGGTAAGGTAGCTGCGCCAGGTTCGTTCAGTGGAAGGGTTATAATTACTAAATCAACGATACCGTCGAAAAGCGCCGAAATTACATCTCTGTGGGATGCGTCACGATATATAAAAGAGATACCGGGGTGAAGAATTCTATAAGGTTCGATGAAGTCCGATACTCGTCCTGGCGGTATATTGCTTTGTATTCCTATTGATACGATACCGCTTTCGCCAAAGGCGCATCTCCGAGTATATTCATAAAGAGTATTTGTGTCGTGCAGCAGAGCCTCAGCCTGTCGGAGGAATGCTTCGCCGACTGGCGTAGGCGTTGTGCCAGATGATGTCCTGCGGAAAAGCTGAATTCCGACGCGCTCCTCAAGTAGTCGAAGTGAACGACTGACTGCGGACTGTTTGGAATTTAGAGCGCGCGCCGCGCCATGGATACTTCCTTGAAGAGCAATTGCGCACACGCATTGCAGTTCCCGTAGATCAAGAGGAGGGTGTCTTACCATTTCATTTCTGCCCTCACATACAAATTAAAATTAGATATTTTGTAGTGTGAGTGTTGTAGAATGCGAGAATATGATTCATTAATACCTAAAAAATATAAGGAAATATTGGAATAAATATGATACTCCATAATTAAGCTCCCATTCGATTCATTTGCATATATAGCTATGTCGACATGGCTCTAGTTTGTAGGTAGAGATAAGGTTGTCGGGTCCATTCGCCCAGCAACAGCAACAATTGCAATAATAGCAGCAGAAAATGCAATTTCGGCTATTGTTCCGCGTTGAAGATATTTAAGGCTGGCGGTAATGTTTCTCTTCTGTCGTAGATTTCTTACGTAAACATATCGGTTGACGCAGGCGATACAGACCATACCGCTCGTTAATCCCAGCTTGAGAATGAGTAGTGTAGAATAGACAGTGAAATGCTTCGGCCATCCGCCCAGGATGTTCAGGCCCAGTCCAGAGCCGGTAAGCAGGACCAAAGGCACCGCGATATGTCCCGCAGCCGAATACCGTGCTAACGCCATTTGCATGGAGCGATCCCACTTCTTTTTTCGTGTATCACTGACAAGCATGGCAACGGGGATGAGGCCCCCGCACCAGAAACCACCTGCAAGCAAATGCACGGCCTGGAAGAACATCGCGCCCATACCGATCATGCGCACGTGACCTGTCAGAGCTGTCGCCGTCAGAAGCAAGCATGCGGGTATGACCGACAGGAGCGCGCCGCATTTACGCCAAGTTAGAAGTAGAAGACAGACACCAGCTACGGCCTGAATGATCCACGCCTGTCCAATGGTGGTGTCAACAAGCACGGCTTTGCTTAAAGTCGGCGAGAAGGCATCCTGCCACCCATCTCCGACCTCGGAGACTTCGGCTGGCAGTGTTGCAATGACTATTACTGTCGTAAAAACGCTCCCCCATGCCCAAAACTTTCTCAGGCGGGCAGAGAGTGCGATTCCGAGGTCGCGCGGAGCCAGCCACCCTGCAAAAAGCAGACTACCTGTAAGAAAGAGCGCCAGGCTGTCTCGTGCGGCGCGACATAGGATCAGGAAAGCATCCGGTGTCATCGGTTAGTAACTGTGAACCCGTAGACGCCGTGAGTCTTGTGTCCATCGACGGCAAGGGCGTGCCAGGTTACGGAATATCGTCCAGGCACGAGGTCAATTTTGAGCGGGACCGTCAGAGTCTTGCCGTCATCCGACAGGGCAACGTTTCCTGTTTCTATAACATTACCCTTGGGGCCAGTAACAACGACGCCGGTGAGCTTGACAACTACTGCTTCAGTAAAGCCTAGCGTCAGGCTCTGCGGTGCCGTTCCCGTGCTATCCGCAGCGGGTATTTCGGCGTTCAGGTGGGCATGTGCATAGGCAGGGTCCGCCATCTGCAGAACGAAGTTCCCTGCGAGACACATAGAGGCAACGATTTTACGGATAGAAGTCATGTTTACTTTCCTTGCTTGGTGTGAATTACAGCAGAAAGACAAATATTTTCAGAGAAAAAAGTCTCTTATTGACCAACGAAAGGAATGCCTTCGACGCAGCTATGCTGTTGAAAACAGAATAGTATTGAAAGCTTTCGTCATGCGTTGCTCAAGCTCATCAATGTCTTTTTTAGAAATAATGAGAGGAGGTGCTAAAATTATGCTGTCGTATGAGATTCTTATCAGGACGCCGTGTTCCATACACGCTTTCACAACTGACCGTTTTATGTCTGTCTTCTCATCATTTCGGAAATCAAGCTCCCTGTAGCTACAAAATCCGACTTCAATCGCGCTTAATAATCCGATTGTCCGTGTGGATCGGACCAGCTCGTGTGCCGCAAGTTTCGAAATCATCTTTATCCAATGTTCCGAAATATCCTGCACATGATCTACTATTCTTTCATCCTCGTAGATTTTTAGCGTTTCAAGGGCGACGGCAGCGGCAACAGGATGTGCGTGATATGTGCCGCCATGATGAAACCCATGGTGCATAATCGAGCAGTCCACCAATGCGGAGTGAAAATCATCATTCATGACGACCGCCGAAATCGGTTGATAGGCCGCTGAAAGCCCCTTCGATGCGACCAGACAGTCGGGTGTTTGCTTGACAGTCTGGCTTCCCCACATCTTTCCGGTTCGACCGAAGCCCGTCACGATTTCATCGAAATAAAGAGGAATATCGCGCATCGACAAGACATTGCGTATTGCTTCAAAATATCCTTTCGGCGCTGGGTACATGCCGCCAGCAATCGAGACTGGCTCGCAGAGGAAGGCCGCGATATTTTCGGCACCCGTGTGATCTATCAGTTCTGCCAGTTCCAGCGCCAGGCGATGTGCATATTCTTCTTCTGTTTCTCCAGCCAACGCGTCGCGTGGCCAGCGCGGTTGCGCAGCATACAGAATATCGTCACCCGTCAGATCGAATGAATTGATAATGCTTTCGATCCCGCCAAGTCTCGTGGCAAATATCGTCGATCCATGATAGCTCCCCCGACGCGTGATTATTTTATGCCGTTTTGGATTTCGTTGTTTATTGATATACCAAGTCGTTTTAATGAGAGTTTCGATTGCTTCCGATCCGGTTGTGGCGAAAAGAACGTGAGCGTCCGGTATCGGCGCTGCCGCGCTGAGCGCGTCCGCAAGCGCGTGGACGACAGGGACCGTCCGGTTTAGCGCGGTGGGATAGACTGGCAGCTCTCGCATCTGGCGTGAGGCGGCTTCGATTAGGCGTTCATTATGAAAGCCGAGCGTGGCGCAAAACAGTGCCGACACCGCGTCGATATAGTCTTTACCCGAAGAATCGAAGACGAAGACACCAGATCCAGATACCATATCGACGCCTGATGACATGGCGGAGTTGCTAAGATGCGATAAGCCGTACACTAGTCGCGAAGTCATCATTGTGCGCCTTTACCAGAGGGAGAGGCTGAGGGCAGAGCCAAAGGGCAGGTCTTTCCCGGATCTGAGAACGCCGGGTTGGTGAGGAAGCTCTGATCCGTTAGGGACTTCAGGAAGGCGATCACGTCCGCGATCTCCGCCTCGCTGATTTCGAACGGCTCGATGAACTGGTCGCGTAACGGGTTCTCTCCGTGTGGCCCTGTCGCCGACCGACCTCCCTTCGAGTAATGTGCTGCCAGCACGTCGTGCAGCGTGGCGATGGAGCCATCATGCATATAGGGACCCGTCAGAGCGACGTTGCGCAGGCTTTCCGTGCGGAATTTCCCCTCGTCCTCTGCATTGCCTGTCACTGTCCGCAGCCCGTGATCACTGGCAGGATAGGCCCCCTTGCCGTCCTCGTTATACAAGCCGGTATTGTGAAAGCCTGTTTCTGGAAAGGGCATGTTAGCCGCGCGGATATTGTCGGTCAGATTCAGGCCGTTATGGCAATGCGAACATTCGAGCTTCTCGCCGAAGAAGAGCGCCTCGCCCCGTTGCGCGGCCGGGGACAGCGCCGTCTTGTCGCCATGCAGCGAGTGGTCGTAGGGACTGTCGAAGGACAGCATCGTGCGCTCGAAGGATGCAATCGCCTTCGTGACCGTGGAGAGTGTGATCGCACCCTTCGCCTCGGGAAAGGCGACGCGGAACAGGCGCGCATAGCAGGGATCATCCGAGAGCCGGGCGAACAGCGCCTTTTCCTGGCCGCCCATGCCCAGCTCGACCGGTTGGTCGCTGAACATCGGGATCAGCATCTGTTTCTCCAGCGTGGTGAGCTGTGGATTGGCCCAGGTGTAGCTCGGCAGATAGGCTACGTTCGCCAGTGGCATCGGCGTGCGTAGTCCCGGCTCGCCATGCGCGCCTACATGCGTCGGGACACCAGAGGCAAAGCCCAGTTTCTGGAGATGGCACGACGCGCAGGCGAGCGTCCCGTTCTCCGATAGCCGTTTGTCATAAAACAGCCGCCGCCCCAGTGCGACCTTCTCTGCCGTCATCGGATTATCGGACGGGACGACTGGCGCAGGCGCCCAGGAGGGGATGTCCCAATGCCACGTCGCGGGCCGGGTTGCGGCCGATAGAAGCAGCGCCCCCCCACCCAGAAGGGACATCTGGAGAACTTTGCGAAATAACGTGCGCATCTTATCGACCCCGAAATACCGACTGAGCCGGCGGAGAGGTCTCTGATCCGAATGGCAGGCCGAACTCACGGAACACACCTGCGCAATCCTTGTCGTCCGGTCCAGACATGCAACCTGGCGCACTATTAATCTGGTTGGTGCTGACATTACTCAGAGCGAGCAGTCGACTTATGTCGAGCTTCACGGTCTGATGCGCCGGATTGAACTCCGGCAGCGTGACCGTGACGAGGTTCGGGGCCGTGCACGCGCCCTTCGGCGCCTCGACCGGACTGGCGGACTCACAGCCGGTGCTACCGATGTGGACAGGGAAGCCATGGGGTCGCGCTTTGTCGCCAGGCTTCGGAATCATCATGATATCAAGTGTAAAAAAACGATATCCTGACTGCCAGGTCCAAAACATGCTCGTCATGTTCAGCGGTGGCTGTGCAATAGTAGGATCGCCGTGATTGGCGGCCATAGGTAGCCCAACGGTGAAGCGCAGGCCGGTGAAATGGCCTTGCGGCCAAACAAAACTGATAGTCGAGTTCGGCGACGGAGCCGTATCGCTGCATGGAATATTGCGATCAATTAGGTCGATCAGCGCGATCCCGTCACGCTGCCAGAGGCCGGACGGCCCCGGCTTGACCGGCACCGTGCGGCCGTCCTTCGTGAGTAGGGCTACATCGTGGATGTAGAAGCGCAGATCGTTGACCAGAACCGTGTCGCCCTGCGTGCCGACCGGCGAGAGCGTTCGGGTGCAACTTACCGGCTGATCGCCGAATGTCGCCTGGAATGTCAGTTGCCCGAGTTTTGGTGCTGCATAAGCGTTTGACGATGCCCCCGCTATGAAAGTGCACGCGAACAAGGCTCTAAACATCATTAACGATCTCATCCTTATCTCCCGATAACGATCTAAAACGCGTCTTACACGCCTCAATTCTGCGATGCGACGTTATTGAGCAATGTCCACCCAGGAAATGTTTCCAATTTCCATGACGGAATTAGAAAGTATCCGAACCCGTGTTCTGGAGGGGCCGGTGGTGAGCCGATATCTATTTCTTCGACAGTCCTTATCAGGTGGACGTTCCGTGCTTTGAACGCGACAGTCCATGTCGGATCAGAGCTATGTGCAATCGCAATTCCCAGAAAGGACGAGCGGTCAAAAGCTGCCCATTGGGCAGCAGCGACGGCACGCACTTCACGGCAGACCTTTTTTGATAATTTCCCGACCAACGGAGATTGACCACGCCAGTCATAAACTGACAAGTGAAGGGTCCAATCCAAGGGATGACCATGCTCATAGGCCCATTCCATAAATGGCCTGAATATGACACCATTATTTTCGTCATCTATTTCCTGTAAAGAAGGGCAGGGATCGAATATCGCGTGCCACGTTCCTCGTAACGCTATATTTATCCTTACCTGTTGGCGGTGAGAAAGATTGAATTCTCTTTCTCGTGAAGGGCGCGTCATGCTGCTTACAACATCGCAATCACGCTCTAAATCATGATCAGCAGTCATATAACAGCACTCTTTTCCAATGTAAGTTGTTGTCGTATTCTTGTGATATCTTGAACAATACTATTATATTCAACATTACGATCTCGTTCGTACGTGATGGTCGTTTCTGGATGGCAAAGCCGTGATCTCAGTTCGGAGAGAAAATTCAGCGTTTCCACAGAAATCTCCGTGCCGTGTGTGTCGATCATTACATTCGGATCACTTACCGACGGCTCGTAACTTCCTACATGAAAATGCCGTGTCTCGTTTGCTTCGCCGACCCAGCTTTCCGTGGAGGCGCCACAGTTTATCTCGGAACAGACAGCGTTCGATATATCAAACAATAGTCCTGCCCCGACTTTACTTCGTAGATCAGAAAATAATTCGGGCGCTTCAAATCCACCGTCTAATATAGACGGAAAATTTTCAAGAAATAACTTCTCACCAATTTGCTCCTGCCACCACGACACTTTCTCAATTAAAACCTTTCTGTTCCTGTAGTCTATCTCGGAAAGGAATGAGAGGTTTTGGCCATTGCACGAAAAAGACGCAAGGTGGTCAGAAATGTATATAGGCTTTAGAATATGTGCATGATAGCGAATTTGTTCAGCCATCTGGCTCAGAGATTCTCTATCATTTTCTAAAAATCTAGATCGCATAATATGGAAAGCAACTGGACATTTAATAGTTGCCAGAAGCTCGTGCGGGTCTAGATGAAGAAAATTATCTATAAGAATTTCATAGTAATTTATATGACCATCATTTAGTAATTTGTTTGCAATTGGCAGAACTTCGCTTCTGGTAAAATTAAAACCTATGCGCATGATGGTCTCCCTTAATTTGAATAGGAAAGGGTGCGCGCATAGCGCGCACCCCCTATGGTTCAGTTATAACCACCACAGACTGTACCCGGACCGCAGATCGAGCCGGCCATTGTTGAGACCTTGATCTCACGACGAGAAAGCACGGTGATTTTCATTGATAGACTCCTTGTCTTTGAAATTGCCGACCGTCACATCGACGTACCGGCAGAAAAAATTAACATATTTATTTAAAAAAACAAAGTAAAAATGAACATTTAGAACTTATATGCAATATTGAACCTAAAGCTTCGTCCAATTTCAGGCACATCATTATTGCTAGAGATGGATTTGTACATATAATATGTCTTGTTGGTCAGATTGGTGACGGCAAAATTCACACGCCATGGCTTGCCTGGCATCTGCCAGTCAAAAAGAATGTCATGCAACATATAGCCTGGTCTTCTGCGGGTTATCGTAGAATCATAATCCTGCGCCTCTACAGCTGTGAGGCTGTACATGGCGGTCAACCCGATTTTTGGAAAAGTGTAACTTACATCTGCCGCGACTTTATCTGGTTGAGCCAGAAGGTTGGCTCCGGTGTTTGCATCTTTTACACGGAGGTGGCTATAACTTAAGCCAAAATTGATGTTCTCTATATTATAGGTTGCGCGAAGTTCAATTCCATAGCGGGTGGCATGTTGAATGTTCGTATATTGATAATTTATCTCGTTTCTTTGGTAGAGTGGGCTCCAGTGATGTCCGATTACAGATAGCTGAATAAGGTTCGTAGCATCTTCATAGAATCCTGTAGCACGTACCGATGCGTGATCCTTGGTTGAGAATAATCCACTTTTATTGTAACTGAAACCACCTTCATATGTGCGCGCGCTTTCTGGTTTTAATTTATTATTTGGAAGGAAATAATAACTATTGGGAGTTACGATGTAGTTCATATTTGTTTCTTGAATTGTAGGGGCGCGGTAATTTTTCCCCCAACTAAGATAGACCATCCAATTTCGATTTGGATGCCACGCTAAGGTAATTTTGGGTAGAATTGCACCGCTAGTGCTGGTGGATGAGTCAGACGCAAAGGTATTGTAGCGGTCGTAACGAAGGCTTGGCGTTAGTACGATGCCGTGCGGAAACTTGATTTCATCTGATCCGTAGAACCCGTAAACTTGCTGTTGTCCATCGGGGATATTTCCTCCCCCTTGCCCATTTTTTTGGAGAGTATGATTGATGTCTCGGTAATAATTTGAACCTATAACAAACGTATGATTCCCAAACCGTCTAAAATCCTTTCTTAATGTCTTTTGTATGTCGAAACCGTAGGTCTCTAAAGTTTGTGTTTCACCTGAATATAGACTCTGAAACGGACCGGACCAGGATGTGTTCTTAGTTCTGTAAAGCGTTAACCTCCCATCTTCGTTGCCGTGAGCATCGTGGGTGGTTACATGGAATGTAGAGTCATCCTGTCTGATGCCCGTCTGTTGGTTGTACGGAACATATTTTCCAATAGACGAGTCATAGATCTGGAGATGTTTTGCTTGTGCATTGCCGGGCCGATAATTTTCAATGTAATAAAACTGCTGGCCAAAATCGATCCGAATTCGATCACTGATATCATAACCCAACTTTAGCAGAGCGCTGTTGCTGGTTCCGTCATTTGGAGCGAGCTTTTGACCTCCTCCTAAGTGAATTGTATTGAAGGACTGTCCGGCATAAGCCAGAAGAGCGTCGAATTTTCCCCATTTGCCGTAAATCTTCGCGCTGCCTTTGGCGTTTTCATTCGCGCTCTGATATCCGCCGTCCAGATCGGCTCCCCATGTGCGGCCGGGGGCGAGTAAATCTTTTGCTTCGACGCGGAAATCTCACGGAAGGGTTGTACATCGGGTCAGATTATGAAAAAGTCTGTTTTGTAGAAAAGATGTTTT
>NZ_QQBI01000062.1 GCF_004302915.1 Komagataeibacter xylinus
TCGCGCAGTCGTTTCTTCCAACGACCATTCTGGCACATTGCGATGCCGTGCGGGGAGGACGGCAACCACCCCATCTCACAGGCACGGCCGGCACCAGATCCGGTGTTCCGGTCGTCGCCTGTCCCGGACCGCCAAGCGCCTGAAACACCGTGGCGATGAGGCCTGGCAGGGTATCCGCCGGAACCGTATTGCTGCTGACATAAGCTGTGACAATCCGGGTCGTAAGCTCCCGCAGCGTGTCAGCTTCGGATGATCGTGTCTCGTGGTCAGTCATGGTCACGTCTGCCTGTTGTCCTGTCATGTTCCCGGTCCCTGTCGAAGGCATGAAGCCCCGCGCGCCTCCAGCGTGTTTTCAGGTCGCCTGAAGCGGTATTCTTGCCATCCCGAAGCTGCCCCGCAATGTCCAGGAAGGCCCCGAGCAGGGTGGCGCGGTCATCATCGGTCAGATCGACCAGTCCCGCCTTCTGGACCAGGCCGCCCAGTTCGATCAGATGATGGGTGCGTTCCCGTCGCGCCTTCGCCCAGTCGCGCATGTCGGTGCGTGCCTTTCGTGCCTGATGGCGATGGATCAGGGCTTCCTGCTTCCTGATCCGTCTTTCAAGCGCCAGCAGATCCGTCCTGATCGTTTCCGGTTCCTTTCCGGCCGCCCTTTTTTGCGCCGGCCTGAAAGAACGCCGTCCCCCGTTCGGTCCACCTCGCGACGGCTTCGGGTTTGCCGTCCGCCTGTTCGACAGCCGCAAGCAGCACCCCGGCCAGCGCCTCGATGGACAGGGTATCGGCTCCCGTCGCCTCGACCAGTTCACCGAGCTGGAGGGTTTTTTGCGCCTTAAGCTGCCTGGTCTTTTCCTGAAGCGCCTTCAGTTCCGCATCAATGTCCCGTGGCCTGCGCATTTCCGGTCCTCTGTCCTGCTGGTCTGTGCCATACTCTATCACACAGGCGAGAACCGCGTCACTCATCCAGAGCAATCAACCCTTGTGGCACAGTAAAATGTGAGTGCGCGCTTATACGTCATTTCATGACGTGCGCTTAAATGATGTGATAGGATCGCGCTCATGGCGATCTATCACCTGCATGCAAAGGTCATCAGCCGCGCCACCGGCCGGAGCGCCGTGGCGGCAGCGGCCTATCGCGCGGCATCCCGCCTGCATGATTTGCGGCTGGATCGCGACCATGACTTTTCCAACAAGAGCGGCGTGGTGCATTCCGAGATCCTGCTGCCCGATGGCGCACCGGAACGGTTTCTTGATCGTGCGACCCTATGGAACGAGGTCGAGGCGATCGAGAAGCGCAAGGATGCCCAGCTTGCCCGCGAGGTGGAGTTTTCAATCCCGCGCGAAATGACCCAGGCGCAGGGGATCGCGCTGGCACGGGATTTTGTGCGGGAGCAGTTCGTGGAACGCGGCATGGTGGCCGATCTCAATGTGCATTGGGATATTGGCGAAGACGGACAGGCGAAGCCCCATGCGCATGTGATGCTGTCCACGCGGCGGATCGAAGTCAGAACCGGAGAGGCTGTGCATGGAAGACGAAACGGAATCCCGCATCCTGAACGAAGCGGCAGGGGCGCATACGACTTCGCGCCGGATCCTGGACCTGATGGAGCAGAAAGGGGAAGACGATCCGCTCAAGCTCATGATCCGTCTGCTGACAGAGATCCGGGAGACGCAGCGCGGCATCCTGCTGAAGCTCTCGACGCTGGAGAAGCGCTTGCAGCGGCTGGAAGAACGGCACGACTGATTGCGGCGGCACGGCTCCGGCATGAAGGTCTGGGGCTGGCGCAGAATCAGCCTTTCATCGGGTTCGGTGCGAAAGAGCGTTCGTGGAATGACAGGGATCTGCTGCTGACGTGGCGGGAGCGGTGGGCGTCGCTCGCCAATGAACGGTTGGCTGAACTGGACCTGGATGTGCGGATCGACCATCGGTCGTTTGCCGCACAGGGGATCGACCTTGAGCCACAGAACAAGATCGGACCCGCAGGGTCACGCCGGCCGGAGCGCGGTGAACCGTGTGAGCGGGTTGCCGACCATCTGGAGATCGCACGGCGCAATGGGGAAAGGTTGCTGGCCGAGCCGCATGTGGCGCTGGAGGCGCTGACCCGACAGCAGAGTACATTCACCCGCCAGGACCTGGCGCGGTTCGTGGATCGGCATACGGCGGATTCCGCGCAGTTCAGTGCTGTCATGGTTCGGGTGGAGGCGTGTCCGGAGCTGGTCGCCCTCGGGAAGGACGGTCATGGGCGGGAACGGTTCTCCACACGGGAGATGATCGGGGTCGAGCAGCGCCTGGAAGAGGCATCGCTCGCGATGGGGCAGTCCCAGGGGCATGCGGTGCCGCTGGCGGTGCGTCGGGCGGCGATGGCGCGGGACGGGCTTGGGGACGAGCAGGCGCTGGCGGTGGGCGAGGTCACGAAGTCCCGCGACCTGTCCGTGGTGGTCGGGTATGCCGGGACGGGGAAGAGCACCATGCTGGGTGTCGCCCGCGCGGCATGGGAAGAGGCCGGGTATCGGGTGCGCGGGGCAGCGCTGTCGGGGATTGCAGCGGAAGGGCTGGAATCCGGGTCCGGGATCGAGAGCCGGACGCTGGCCTCCCTGGAGCGTGCGTGGGAACGTGGGTTCGACCTGCTGGAGCGCGGGGACGTGCTGGTGGTGGATGAGGCCGGCATGGTGGGATCGCAGCAGATGGAGCGGGTGCTGTCGGCCGCGCGCGGGGCCGGGGCCAAGGTCGTGCTGGTAGGTGATCCCGAGCAGTTGCAGGCGATCGAAGCCGGTGGTGCGTTCCGGGCGGTGGCCGAGCGGGTCGGGTCTGTGGAAATCACCGCCGTGCGCCGGCAGCGTGAAGGCTGGCAGCAGGCGGCCACGAAGGAGCTGGCGACCGGGCGGACGGATAGGGCGCTGGAGCGCTATGAGACGGCTGGCCTGGTGCGCGGTCATGACACGCTGGAAGAGGCGCGGGCCGGGGTGGTGGCCGGATGGGATGAAGCGCGTCAGGCCGCGCCAGAGGAAAGCCAGATCATGCTGGCGCATCGGCGTGTCGATGTGCGGGCGCTGAACGAAGCGGCGCGGGAGATCCGGCGGGAGGCGGGTGAACTGGGTGATGATGTGCTGGTGCCGACCGCCCAGGGCGAGCGGGTGTTCGCGGACGGGGAGCGTATCTACTTCCTGCGCAATGACCGGGCGCTGGGGGTAAAGAACGGCACGCTGGGCACGGTGCGGGGCATCACGGGGTCGGTCGAGGCCGGGGATCTCGTGCTGTCGGTGCAGCTCGACGGGCCGGGTGGTACCGGGCGCGGCCGGGTCGTGTCCGTGTCGGTGGCTGATTATGACGCGCTGGATCATGGCTATGCGGCCACCATTCACAAATCGCAGGGTGTGACGGTGGACCGGGCGCATGTGCTGGCGACGGGGAGCCTGGACCGGCACGGGGCGTATGTGGCGCTGTCGCGGCATCGGGAGAGCGTGTCCGTCCATTGGGGCCGGGATGACGTGGGCGACCGGGACGGGCTGGTGCGGCGGCTGTCGCGCGAGCGGCTGAAGGATACCACGCTGGATTACCTGCATGTCCGGGATCGGGATGCCGGGTTTGCGCGACGACGCGGGCTGCATGTCCCCGAGAGCGAGATCGTGGTGGAGCGCGGCAAGGCTGCCTCTGGCCCCCGGAAGGACAGGCAGACCGAAGCTGTCCGTACGCCGGATCCGGCACCGGCACAGCGGAAGCGCGGGATGTTCGACGGGCTGGACCTGTCCGTGCGGGGGCGTGGCCGGACGGCGGAAAAAGACGTGTCGGCCGGGATGGATGCCGGGGCCGGGAAGGGGGAAAGTGGGGTTGAGCGTGAGGCTCCCGCCTCTCCTTTTGCCGGGTTGCGGCTGCCGCGCGTGCAGCGCGCGCAGGTGCCGGCCGGACTGGGCGGGTTTGTGCCGGGTGGTGATCCGCTCCACCAGGCGGTGGAGCAGTATGCGCGGGCGGTGCGGGATATCGGGCGCATGGTGGAGCAGGACCTGCCGGTGCTGGAGCACCAGAAGAAGGCATGGCTTGACGCCAGCACGGCCCTGGAACGGCTACGGCCCGGGGCGGTGATCGCTCTGGAAACCGCCGTGAAGCATGAGCCGGAGATCCGGCAGGCCCTGTACGGGCTGGAAGGGCCGGCACGGGCGCGCAGGCTGGTCGAGGGGCTGGAACACGAGGACAAGGTGCGGCATTCCCCCGAGTTGCGGGCGGCGCGGTTCGTGAAGGTATGGGACGGGCTGAGCCGCGAGCAGCAGGGTGTGGCGCTCAGGGAGCTGAAGCGGGACGCGCAGCTTGAATCCCTCCTGCGGCAGAAGGGGCATGAACTGGGCGTCCGGAAGGGATCGACGCTCGATCATGGATTGCAGCCGCAGCGCACGCGCTCGCTGTCGCGTTCCAGGGGGCGGGATATGGATATGGGGATGTAGGAGATTTTGATTTACGTTAAGCAGTGACGTCATATATGATGTCACTATGCGCGTTGTTCTTGATACGGATGTTGTTCTTTCGGGATTCATGTCACCGGACGGAGCGTCCCGGCAGCTTTTGCTGGGGGCCTTGGATAGGAATTTCAGTCTGCTGCTCTCCACGACCCTCCTGGTCGAATACGAGGCGGTGTTGCGTCGTTCTGAAAACCTTTTTCGAATGGGCGTTCAGGGGGATGAAGTTCTGGAGGTTCTTGATGGACTTGCAGGGTGCTGCGTCCCGGTTTCTTTTGATTACAGGTGGCGACCGACAGGTGCGCACGGTGATGATGAACTTGTGGTTGAGACAGCGATCAACGGAAATGCGGATGCGATCGCCACGTTCAATCTGAAAGACATGCAGCGGGCCGTATCACGGTTCGGTATTCCAGCAGTGCGGCCAGGTGTTCTTTTGCGAAGGATGAGAGGATGAGTAGCAGTAAAATCCAGCTTCGGCTTCCGGAAGATATGCGGGAAGCCGCAACGCGTCAGGCGGCGCTTTCAGGTGTCAGCATGAACCTTTTTGTTGCGACGGCTGTCGCGGCCCGGCTGGGTGGGCAGGCAGAAGCGGAACGGTATTTTTCCGCACGGGCGACACGGACCACGCCTGCTCGTGCCAAAGCTCTTCTGGAGCGGATCGGAACAAAGGGGCAGATCAGGGACGATGATCGTCTGGACGTGCCGGAAAACTGAATCTGGATGAGGGGATATAGGGTTTTTCTGGAAAGATATCGAAATGATATTTATGATATCAATCTTGAGAAATGGGGAGTCCTGTCATGTCCTCTGTCGTTATTCGCAACCTGCCGGAAGAGACGCATCGGGCGCTGAAGGCGCAGGCCGTGCTGCATGGGCGCAGTACGGAAGCGGAGATCCGGACCATTCTGGAAGCGGCCGTCCGGCCGCAGCAGAGGGTCCGGCTGGGATCGCTGCTGGCAGCCATCGGTCGTGAGGCGGGTGTGAGCGAACAGGATGTCGCGGCCTTGCAGGTTCGGGATCAGACCCCGGCTGAGCCGATGTCCTTCGAATGATCCTGCTTGATACCAATGTGATCTCGGAGCCGTGGAAGCCTGTGCCGGAGCCGCGTGTTCTGATCTGGATTGATGAACAGGCGATCGAGACGCTTTTTCTGTCTGCCGTCACGGTGGCGGAACTGCGTTTCGGGATCGGGGCGATGCCGACCGGTCGGCGGCGTTCTGTACTGCATGAGCGGCTGGAACAGGAGGTATTGCCCTTGTTCGCGGGGCGTGTCCTGTCGTTCGATCTGGCGGCGTCCCAGGCCTATGCCGAACTGATGGTGCGGGCCAGGTCAGAAGGTCGGGCGATTGGCAAGGCAGATGGCTATATTGCGGCAACCGCTGCATCCCGGGGTTATGTCGTGGCCAGCCGCGACGTGTCTCCTTTCGAGGCGGCCGGTGTGCGGGTTCTCAATCCGTGGGAGGATACCTGATGTCCTGCGGCATGCTTGAGAGCGGATGATTTAATGTGTATGATTTCTATTGGAGATACACATCATGCGAACAAACATCATCATTGACGATGCCCTCATGACAGATGCGCTGAAGGCGTCTGGTGTCAAAACCAAGAAGGAAGCGGTCGAACTCGGGTTGCGGACGCTGATCAGGCTGAAGCAGCAGCGGGAACTCCGTACCTTGCGGGGGAAGCTCGACTGGCAGGGTGATCTGGATGCCATGCGTTCCGACGCATGATCCTGGTGGATTCCTCGGTCTGGATCGATTTTTTCCGGGGTACGGTGACGCCACAGGTTGATGTTCTAGACCGGCTTCTGGGAGAAGAACCTGTCGCCATTGGGGATCTGATGATGACGGAAGTTCTCCAGGGATTTGCGAGTGAGCGGGATTTCAACACGGCACGGCGGATGCTTGGTGCCCTGGATCTGGTGGAGATCGGGGGACGTGATGTCATGATCGAGGCGGCACGATATTTTCGTGACCTGCGCGGCAGAGGCATCACCATCCGGAAGACCATTGATACCCTGATTGCCACACGATGCATCGTAAGCGGGTATCGGCTTCTTTACAGTGACCGGGACTTTGATCCGTTTGTGACACATCTGGGGCTGGAACGGGCTGCCTGATCGGGGGGCAGGCTACCGGGGGAGGGATGTTGTGCAGGAAGAAGAACAAGCCGTTTGTCAGGAGACAGCGCATCTTCTGAGTAGTCCGCGTAATGCGGAAAGATTGCGACAGACTATTCAGAACGCGGCTTCAGACAGTCGGCCAAACAGGCTTACGCTCCTGGCAATGGAAGAAGGGCGAAGGCGGCTGCTTTTCGGAAAGCAGGAAAGGGCCGGAACGCAAGAGGCTGGCCAGGATGATGATCGTCTGGACGTGCCGGAAAACTGAATCTGGATGTGGGGATGGTTCCATCATGAGCGAGACGGATCCGGCAGCCCGTGCCTTTGAGGATCTGTGCGCCGAAATGACGGTGCTCCGGCGCAGCGTGGAAGCGCTGCCCCAGGCATGGCGGGACAACCGGCCGCCTGACTACACGCCGGACCTGGCCAGACTGGTCAAGGCCCTGAACGACGTGAGCGCGCGCATGAAGGCGATCGAGGCCAGTCCGACGCTGAAGATGACACCGCAGGCCTACGGGCAGGGGGTACGCCAGGCAGGGCTTTCTGTCAGTCAGGACATGCAGGCCGCCTTTCATACCGCGATCCGTGCGGTTCAGGTGGAGCGGCAGCAACTGACCGACATTGTCGGGCAGGCGCGCACCCGGGACCGGCAAAGCTGGTGGGTGTTGAAGGTAGGGCTGGCCTGTCTGGTTGCAGGGACCGGGTTGTCTCCTGTTCTGGCGTATCTCTTGCCATCTTCTGTCGGGACGCGAGTGGCATCTTTTATTGTTGGGGAGAAAGATCGCTGGAACTCTGGGGCCATGATGATGGCGGTCAGCAATCCTGAAGGCTGGCAACGTGTACGTGAGGACAGCCAGCTGGTTGAGGTCAACAGAGACAGGATTGCAGCTTGCCAGAAAGTGGCCTCAGGTCAGGAAAAAACTCAGAAATCTTGTGTCATCATTGTTCCGTCAGAGCAGGAATAGTCTGTGGAGAGATATGAAGCCGAAATAGAAAGTGACATGTCAAAGAAACTGGATTTCTTTGACGGATCATTCTGACGTGTTAGAAAAAACGCATATTGCTACCACGTAAGGATGTCATGTTAACGTCAACCTACCCTATTCGGCCTTTACCGCCTCAGACTGTCAATCGGCACTCAAAAATAACCCCTGATCGGCATGCAATATTAACCCCCTGTTGAAGGCCCGGCCTGTCTCCTGAAGCCGTAGGCGTAAGGAGACAGGCCGGGGCAGGTATGGATCTGGAGAGAGGTTCAGTTACGGTTCCTGAACCGCCAGCTTTCGTTCCCTGTCTCGATGATGTCGCAGTGATGGGTCAGACGGTCGAGCAGTGCCGTGGTCATCTTGGCGTCGGCGAATACACTGGCCCATTCACCGAAGGACAGGTTCGTGGTGACAATGACCGAGGTCTGTTCATAAAGGCGGCTGATCATATGGAACAGCAACTGTCCGCCAGACTGGGCAAATGGCAGATATCCCAGTTCGTCGAGGATGACAAAGTCCAGTCGGCCGAGTTGTTCGGCCAGCCGACCCGCCCTTGCCGCCCGACTGTCAGCCTCAAGCCGGTTGACCAGGTCCACCACGTTGAAGAACCGGCCACGCCGACCTGTGCGGATGCAGCTCCGGCCAATGGCCGTGGCCAGGTGGGTTTTGCCGGTACCTGTGCCCCCCACAAGCACGACATTACGCTTGAGGTCGAGGAATTCGCCCCGAGCCAGGTCACGGACAAGGGTTTCGTTGACGGGCGTATCCGCGAACTGAAAGTCCTCGACATCCTGTGCCCGCGGCATCCGGGCAATGGTCATCTGGTAGCGTACCGACCGGGCCTGCTTTTCATGTATTTCGGCCTGGAGCAGTTCTCCTAGGGATCACGACACGAAAGTGTATTTTACGTACGCTTGGAGTGAACACCTGTAGAACTGGCCACATTGAGGTTCA
>NZ_QQBI01000063.1 GCF_004302915.1 Komagataeibacter xylinus
AATCAACCATGGCGCATCATGTCAATCGGACTGCGCAATTGGGCTCATGGGTTATAGCAATCAACGGTTGGTATTATGCGATCCTTTTCACGTCCACTGCTGATGCCATGGATCCCTGCTAGCTGGAACTGGAAGGGATCGTTTGCAGGAGGAGCCTAAATCCTACGCTAAGGATTTAGGCCAGCGATATTCGCCGGTGAGATTGATGTGTTCCCATCCCAGCGGTGAGACATGGGCGAGGAGATCAGGCGGGATGATGATGCCGTCCGCACCATCAGTTCTCAGTGAAAATCAACACTCATTGATCATATAACATGTTTGTGAATATCTATTACGGGGCCTCCCGCCATTTGTTGAGCTTTATGTAGAAAGCAGGCAAGACGAGCAGGGTAAGTATGGTACAGGAGACCAGACCGCCGATAACGACGGTGGCTAACGGTTTTTCTACTTCCGCACCCTCACTTATAGAAAATGCCATTGGAAAAAATCCGAGGCACGCAACAGAAGCAGTAGCCATGACGGGACGGAAGCGTTCTCGTGCCGCTATTGTCGCTGCGGTGAACCCATCGAAACCGTTGCGACGTTTTTCGATGATCCAAGAGACGAGCACGACACCATTGAGCGTGGCCACTCCGAACAACGCGATAAAACCAATGCCAGCCGAAATGCTGAACGGCATTCCGCGCAGCCAGAGTGCGATGATGCCCCCCGTTGCCGCGAATGGCAGGTTGATAAAGACGAGTGTTGCCAGCCAGAGATCGCCTAATGCCAGCATGAGCAGCAGAAAAATCAGTACAAGGGTAATCGGGACCACGATTTCGAGACGGGCGACGGCCGTCTGGAGATTGCGGAACTGACCGCTCCATTCTATCCGATAACCGGGTGGAAACAGCACTTTCTTCGCGACCGTTTGCTGTGCTGCCTGCACGAAGGATGCCAGGTCGCGCCCGCGCACGTTGGCCTGTACCATCATGCGACGTTCACCTTGATCGCGGCGGATCGCGGCTGGTCCATCATCCAGTGTGATGTGGGCTACCTGAGACAGTTCGAGCAGATGATCGTCACGCGTCACGACCGGCAACTGGCGTAGCAATGACAGGCTGCTGCGGTGGTCCGGGCCGAAGCGCACTTCGGTCGGCACCAGAGCCCCGTTTATTGAGACGGGGGGACCAACGTGGCCGCCCACTGCTTCGATCACATCAAGGACTTCTGCTGTTGAAACATTCAACCGGCCGGCTGCAGCGCGGTCAACGTCAATATGCAGGTAAGGAATGGTGCCGACATCCTGTGGAGCCACATCCGCGGCTCCGGGAACAGCCGCGATCACTTCCGAAATCTGTGCGGTGAGCTTCGAGAGGGTTTTCAGATCCGGACCGTAGACGCCCACTGCGATTTGAGAGCGCACGCCGGACTGGAGATCGTCCATGCGCATTTGGATGGGCTGGCTCCAGTTATAGAGCGAACCGGGATTGTTCTTCCGCAGTGCAGTATCGAAGGCGCGTACCAATCCCTCCTGTGTCGAGGCCGTTTTCCATTCGGAGCGTGGTTTGAGCAGGATATAGGTATCGGTCTGTTCGCCGCCCTGTGGATCTGTCGGAATGGTAGACGTGCCCGTGTTGCTGACAACGGTCCGAATGTCCGGAAAGGTGTGAAGGGTCTTTTCGATCGCATTGACTGAGCGGAGCGAAGCGTCCAGCGAGATACCCGGCAGGCGTGTCGAGGTCACGACAAGGTCGCCTTCCTGAAGCTGAGGGATAAATTCTCCACCCAGTCTTGTCGCCATGAAACCCGATATGCCCAGAATGGTCAGGGCGATCACGGTCACGCGTCCTGTATGCGCGATGCAGTAACGCGAGGCGTGCAGAAAACCGCGGCGCAGGAAGGCGATGAGGCGCGTGTCATGCGCGCTTTCATCATCAGGCTCACTATCATGTGGTTGCGCATAATGGGGACGGATCAGCATGAGAGAAAGCGCCGGGATGCAGACCAGCGAGAATGCGAGCGAAGCGAGGAGACCGAGAATGATGGTCTCTGCCATCGGTTTGAACATCCGGCCTTCGATGCCTTCCAAGGTGAGAATCGGCAGGTAGACCAGAATGATGATCAGGATGGCAAAGGTAACCGGACGGGTGACGAGTGCGACGATCTGGGCAATGCTCCCGGCGAAGCTGCTTCCTGGAGCGAGCCGGCGGCTCATGACGCTTTCGACGATCACGAGAGCGCTGTCGACGATCATGCCGAAATCAATTGCGCCCAGACTCAGCAAGTTGGCGGAAATACCGAGGTGATTCATGCCGACCATCGCGCACAGCAGGGAAAATGGTATGACCGAGATGATGACGAGGGAGGCTCTCCAGTCGCCGATGACGACCAGCAGCACCGCGAAGACAAGTATGGCGCCCATGACCAGATTGTCGCGGACGGTCGTGATCGTGACGTTGGTGAGGGTCGAGCGGCTGTAGTATGGCTCGAGCGTTATGCCCGGCGGTAGGCTATGCGTCACTCTGGGCAGGGCGGCCTTGATTGCCGCCAGCGTCTTCTTGGCGTTTGCACCTTCACGTAGAAGAATGACCGCATTGACGATCTCGCCCTTGCCATCCCTCGTGACGGCACCGAGGCGCGGCAACTGTCCTTCATGGATGCGGCCGAGTTCGCGGATATGGACCGCCGCGCCGTTCGCCCCGCTCCAGACCTGGATGTCCCCGAACTCCTCCAGGCTGTCGATCAGCGACCGGCCACCTATGATATGTTGTTCGTCGTTCTGCTCCAGCCACGCGCCGCCCGCGGCTTCGTCGCCGCTGTCGACCGCCTTGAAGACGTCGGAAACAGATATGCCATAACGACGCAGAACGATGGGATCGAGTTCGACTTCATAGGTCTGGGATGCGCCACCATTGACGTTGACGTCGACCACGCCGGGAATAAGGCGCAGTTTTGGGACGACGTTCCACGTCATGATCGTGTTGAGTTCGGCGAGCGAGTGCCCGGCACCGTGGATCTGAAGCTGTAGAATCTCTCCCATGCCTGTTGTCATTGGCCCCATGCTGAGAGACGCATGCTCGACTGGAATCGCGTTGCGCGCTTCAGTCAATCTTTGAGAGACGAGTTCTCGGGCCCGATAGATGTCCGTGCCATCGTCAAACTGAAGATAGAGCACTGACACACCAGTCCGGGATACGGAGCGCATGGAGCCCAACCCGACGACGCTGGAGAGTACCGTCTCTACTGGCACGGTGACGAGGCGTTCGATCTCCTGAGTCGGGAGGCCGGGAGCGCTGACCGAGACAAGAACCTGTCGCGGGGAAATGTCAGGTACCGGTTCGACCGGTAGGGATTGCAGATCGAAAATCCCTGCAATCATGATCAGGATAACTGCACCGAGCAGAGCCTTGCGCCCTGCCAGCAGTTTCAGGACGAAATTCATTTCTCCACCTGCCCGCTCTCGGGCGCTGGGTTGAGCAGGGCCTGGGACTTGAGAACGAAGCTACCGCGCGTCACGACGGTCTCGCCTGCCGCGATACCTTGAGTAAGGACGGTGCGGCCGTCTAGCGAGGGGCCGACGACGACATGCCGTGGCGTATAACGATCCCGGCCGATCTGCACAAAAACGCATTTCTGACCGGCAATCGTCTGTAACGCGGCGGTGGGTATGACCTGACCGGCAACGGGGTGAGAGAAAAAGAGTCGCGTTCGAGCCAGCATGCCCGGACGCAGTGCTGACTGCGCGTTCGACAGCAAACTGCGTACCGAGACGCGCCGTGTCCCTATATCTACATCTCCTTCGATCAGATCGATCCGGGAAATTATCGGATCGTCCATTCCACGGAACCAGGTCTGCTGTTGTCCACCGATGGCCAGCTTACCCACATCTTCTGTCGAGACTTCTGAAATGATCCAGACCGAATCCAGATTGTCAATCTCGATTGGAACTGCCGGGGTCGTCGTGATATCTTCGCCGACACTGATATTGACGTGCCTGACGATGCCATTGACCGGGGAGATGACAGTGGATGAGAGGCCGTCCACTTTCTCGATCGGAGAGGAAAATCTTCTCATGCGTTCTTTCTCGTTTTGCACCAGAGCTTCGCGCTGGGAAACGAGAGCATGCATTTCGGTCATGTGAGCGCGACGCCTTTCGGCTTCACCCGAGGAGATGATGCCGCCACGCAGATGTTCTCCTCTTTGCCATGTGAGAACCGCGTCGTGCTCCTGCGCCTGTGCCTGTCGGAGAGCATCCTCGGCGGACAGGAGGCGTTGGCGTTCATCGCTCAGGCTGAAATCGTCATATCGCAGCAAGGTATCGCCACGCTTGACGACCTGTCCAGGAGAAACGAGGACGTCCGTGACACGTCCGGTACCGATGGGTCGGATACGGCTGACCCGTCGTTCGTCGGTCGCGACATAGGCCTGTGCTTCGATATGATTCGGTAATGTACCGGGTTGCGCTTGTGCAGTTTCGATGCCCTCACTCGTCAGAGCGGCCTGCGCGATGATCACTGGTTCTTTCGGCCAGCTTTCCTGCGCTCGAACGACAGGTATGGATGCCATCAGCGTGCCGAACACGCATCCGGCCAAGATGAAAGGTTGCCTAAGATGATCATGATATTTAGAGAAAAGATTCATGGCTTCTATATTAACATAAAAATAGTACAAACGATCAATACGGAAATGGTGATTTTTATCGATCAAGCGATCTTTTCTAAATCATATTATTGAAAAATTATGAAAAAGGAACAAGAAATATTTTACGGAAACCTTCTTATGAGCAATATCTGTAATACTTTGTACCAAAACAATGGTACTTATATACCGCATCAGTCCTATTATGTTTTGTGCCGCGCTATGGAGGGAGCGGGGCGTGAGTATCCCACATGCTATCATAATATTCCTGACAAGACATTTGAACGGAGATCTAGTAATTTGTATAGATATATATTTTGTAAATTGGCAACAGATAGTTTTTACTCAACAGTATATATCGGATTTCATATCAATTGGTTGCAGTGCGTAACCCCTCTTACCCAACGTCAAGAGACTGAT
Source organism: Komagataeibacter xylinus (assembly GCF_004302915.1). Lineage (GTDB taxonomy): Bacteria > Pseudomonadota > Alphaproteobacteria > Acetobacterales > Acetobacteraceae > Komagataeibacter > Komagataeibacter xylinus_C. Next base: position 5,041 of record NZ_QQBI01000063.1, read on the forward strand.
AACGTTTCGTATCCTGAGTTTTATGGTCTTTCTCTCTTGTTTTAATAGCTTCCTGATTCGCGTTAACAATTTTTGGCTTTATTACCCTCTCAACGACAGCTGTAACGCTCTCATGTAATGTTGATTTACATTTGCAATATCTATATTATAATATTTATTTTATAATTATATTTTGGTAGATACCTTGTGTGCCATATGGGTCGCCAAATCGTGCCATAAGTGCATTGTAGCACGATGAATGTCTGCTTTCACCGAATATGGAGATTGTGTTCGTGAAAAAGGAGATAGATATGTACGCTCCCCAATAATGAATCTACCATTAGCAAATATCTTTGCTGAAAGATAACCTTTCTGACCTTGCCCAAGAGGGCGAATGATTGTGATATGTAGATGCGGATGAGACAATAACATAATATGGTAATATTTTATTTCGTTATTATCGTTAGGGCAGGAAACACTGCTTGACACAACATCTCGCAAAACGGATTGCGGATACCCACCATACATGCCATGTGTATATAATTTAATACTTTCTCCTTTTATATTACAAACATTATCCGCCTTCTGAATATTTTCATGCGCGCAGCTTGATAAAAATATAACTAACAAAATTAAAATATTTCTCATAGTGAATTCCCCACAATTTAACATAAATACTTATTTATTCTATATGAATAATATCTATGGAATCTTTCCGCGCTCTATTAAGATTCTAATACAAGCGGCATGCCACTCAAATTCATATTTCATGCTTAACAATTTTATTTTATTGTACTCTTCTATTGACATTAATAGGCTTTTCAAACTGACCTCCCCCTCGCGCCATGCTTTTTCTTGATGAATTATACGATCTCCAATGTCTTTTTCAGCTGATCTCATGTATTTATATGATGATTCAGATGATATTAAATGTTCTCTGATCTTCATTATTTCAACATGAACCATCCGGCGAGTTTTTATTTCTTCGCTTGTTGCTTTTGCCAAGCGATTGCTTGCTTCAGATCTAAGAGGTACATTTCGCACTGCACTAGGAAGCGGGATGCTAAAATGTATACCCACACGATCGTCCCATGGGCTACCATATTGTTTTTCATGAATAACGTCGATTCCAACTTCAGGATTAGGCATAAAAGAGCGACGCTCTAGTTTTAAATTCTCTTCGGCTAAATTTACATTTTTAATAGATAGTTTTATTCTTGGGTCTCTATTTTCTATATCTTTTTCTGAATTAAATGGAAGTTTTGAAACGTAAGAATTGTCATAACCAGAAATTTCTACATGCAATTCCTTACCTATAATTTCATTAATTTCGTATTTACTATAACTGTATTCTTCCTCAGAAGAATTTAATTCATTTTCTGCAACTTCGTATGCTGACTTTGCCATCAATAAATCAGTTTCTGGAACTTCACCATTATTTTTACCATTTTCTACTTCGGAATAAATTTTGCGTATGATTTCACAATTTTCTTTTGCAATCATAACGCGATGATATGATATATTTTCTTTTAAAATTGCATCGAGGACTCGAACTGATACAAATAAATGTTCAACGTTAATTTCTTCATCAAGTGATAAAGCTTCTGCATCGGCTACAGCGCGAGTAGATCTTCCTTGTCCGGGAAGCCATAGGGGCACAGATATACCTCCTTGATAGGTTGTGTAACCTTCATTACTACCAATCACGTGATCATCCATATAATCACCAGATACGGTAGGACCACCAGCAAACCATGATGATGCAGCTTTAGCGCGCGCTTTGGCTGAATGATGATTAATTTTCAGTTTATCGTGAATAGGATCCATTGCCCACGCCATTGCAACGGCCTCGTGGAATGAAACACCAGAATATAATGGTTCATCATTACACTCCGCCTTTTCGAACGGAAAAATAAACAAAGCATTTAGTAAAAATATAACAAAATATTTCATTTCAATGCCCGGAGATTAGAGATGTAAAATACAAAACGGATACGCTACTGTTAATTAAAATTATTATCATACATATTATGTAATATTATTTGGCATATATATATCGCTCTAGCAGCCTGTCGGGTTGGGCATTTTGAGGGTCATAAGGCCGAGGGTGACCTGGCTTACGCTGCGTGAAGTCGTGCCATTCTCTTGCAGTTGTATGCGAGAGCGACGAGTGTCCATTCAGTCGTGACTTTTGCAAGGCCACGCAGGCTGAACCTTCTGAAGCCCATGATGCTTTTGATAATTCCAAAGACCGGCTCCACGGTCTGTTTTCGTAGTTTGTAAAGATCCTCGGCTTCTGTAGTTTCCAGCCTGTCCTTCATGGCAAGCCGCCAGGGTTCGGTTATCCGGCGTGGCTCCCTTTCTGCGGGCCCGGGTCGGAAGTCGTAAGGTCTACGGGCACAGGGCCGCCCGGGCCTATCCTAAATTTCGTGTTTAAGCGTTTGATGCGAAAGAAGGAGCAGCATCTGGACGGCGAGGCTGTGGCCGGCCGCCCGAACTGCCGTAATGGCTACGGGCAGAAGACCATGCTGACGTATGTCGGTCGGGTGCGGCTGGACATCCCGCGCGATCGGGCGGGAACGTTCGATCCGCAGCTGATCGCACGCTACCGGCGGCGGTTTCCCGGTTTCGACGAGCGGATCATCTCGGTGTATGCGCGCGGGATGAGCGTGCGTGAGATCCAGGACCATCTGCTTGAAATCTATGGCGTGGAGGCCTCGCCGGCCCTGATCAGCGTCATCACCGACGCCGTGCTGGACGAAGTGGCATCCTGCCAGAACCGACCGCTGGAAGCGGTCTATCCGGTGGTGTTTTTCGATGCCCTGCGGGTGAAGATCCGCAATGAAAGCGTGGTGCGCAACAAGGCGGTGCATATCGCCCTAGGCGTGCGCGCCGACGGCATGAAGGAGGTCCTCGGCCTGGGCCTGGGCCTTGTCGGAATAGATGTGGCGTGCATCGACGCCAGCCGCAATCAGCGCATCGCGCTGGAGATCCACTGACTGGCGTTCGTCGGCTGAGGACACTCGCATATAACCGACCAGCATGTACGACAAACCTCAGCAGAAGCGTTTCCGCATAGTAATTCAAAACGACAGGGTTTGTCGTGCAGTTTTTGCTATCTTGGCGGCTATCTTTTCCCGGCAAGAAAAAGAATGACGGAAAACATCTGTTTTCCGTCATATACCCTCAGCAGCCACCCTTAGCGTATATCTGTGCCCGTTCTATGTACCGACCCCTTCCTGCCGCGCCTGCATGATGGCACGCTGCGCTTCCGGCTGATGACCGGCCGCCCCAGTCATGAAAAGCTCTACC
>NZ_QQBI01000064.1 GCF_004302915.1 Komagataeibacter xylinus
CGACGCCATCTGGTCCGGGGTTAACCCCGGACCAGATGGCCAACAGCAACGCCGTCAGAAGGGCGGCATAACAACAATCGGGTATAGCTTATCAAGCCCGCAAAACTGTCCGAACGGACGGGACCACCTCATAGGTCAATGCCTGCTGACGATCATGTAATCGCTGAATGTATGCTCTTTTGGGGGATCACCGGTATGCGGGCAACTGTCTCGACAAAGTGGTCGTTTCATTGTCTGTGCTGTGACATGGTTTCAATGCCTGTTCCATCGCAGTCTGAAATTCAGCCGCTTCCATCGGGGCAACACGCATGACGGATACCAGACAGGATGATCGGCAGATGATGGTGCCCAGGACCGTACATGATCCGGTCTGTGGCATGAGTGTGAATACTGTGACAGCAAAATTTCACACGCTGCATGATGGACACGATTATTATTTTTGTAGTGAACACTGCCAGCGGAAATTCGGGGCAGACCCCGCAGCTTTCGTGGCGGACGAGGCGTCCATTACCCATGACCAGTCCCTGGCAGGCCAGACGGCGTGGACCTGTCCGATGCACCCGGAAATCAGGGAAACGCATCCGGGAAAATGCCCTAAGTGCGGCATGGCGCTGGAACCTGCAGAGAAAACTGGTAATGCTCCGACGATGCCAGCAATGGAACATGGTCAGAAATCGGGCAGCAATACCGGCCATGACCATCATACGTCCACGAACGAAATGCCCTCTCTTGCCGGAAACCACACAATCTGGACCTGTCCCATGCATCCGCAGATCCGGCAGGATCACTCCGGAGACTGCCCGCTCTGTGGCATGGCGCTGGAGCCGGAGGATCCGACCGGGCACAATGAGGAAAATCCCGAACTCAGGGATTTTACGCGCCGCCTGATCGTGGCCGGGGTGCTTGCCATTCCGCTCATGCTCATCGCCATGGGAGGCGATGTCGGTCTGCATCTTGTGCCGCCTGTGCTGTCGCCATGGGTGCAACTCGCGCTCACGCTGCCTGCCGTCTGCTGGGCCGGGTTACCGTTCTTTCAGCGCGGTCTCGCCTCACTACGCACCGGCCATTTCAACATGTTCACCCTGATCATGTTCGGCGTGGGTGCGGCCTTTGGCTACAGCCTCGTGGCAACGATCTTTCCCGACGCCTTCCCCGCGACCTTCCGGATGCCTGACGGCAGCCTTCCGGTCTATTATGAGGCCGCGGGCGTGGTGGTGGCACTCGTGCTGGTTGGGCAGGTCCTGGAACTGCGCGCTCGCGCCGCAACCGGCAACGCGATCCGCGCGCTATTGGATCTCACGCCGAAACAGGCGCATCGCATTGGCGCTGACGGCCAGGAAAACGATGTTGCGGTCGAAGATATCGCGACAGGCGACCGTCTCCGCGTTCGGCCCGGTGAATCTGTCCCTGTTGATGGCATGGTGCTGAACGGCGCGTCCAGTGTGGATGAAGCGATGATCACCGGCGAGCCTGCGCCCGTGGCGAAGAAACCGGGCGATGCGGTGACGGGTGGCACCATTAACGGCACTGGCAGCCTGGAAATCGAGGCACGGGCGGTCGGCAGCGACACCATGCTTGCCCGCATCGTGGCAATGGTTGCCACAGCACAGCATAGTCGTGCGCCGATCCAGAGCATCGCCGACCGCGTGTCGGACTGGTTCGTCCCGCTGGTGTTGGGTATATCCCTCGTGACTTTCGTCGTGTGGTATTTTGTCGGTCCCGCGCCGCGCTTCGGCCATGCCCTGCTCAATGCCATATCCGTTTTGATCATCGCCTGTCCCTGCGCGTTGGGACTGGCCACGCCGATGTCCATCATGGTTGGCACCGGGCGCGGCGCGCGTGAGGGCGTTCTGGTGCGCAATGCCGAGGCCCTGCAGGCACTGGACAAGGTGGACACCCTGGTGGTGGACAAGACCGGCACGCTCACGGAAGGACATCCCCGGTTGATCGCCCTCGACGTTGCGCCAGCGTGGCAGGAGGACGATGTGCTGCGCCTGGCGGCCTCAATCGAAGCGCAGTCCCAGCATCCGCTGGCCCAGGCAGTGGTCCGGGCACTGAAGGAGCGCCATGGCACGCTGGTGCAGATCAGCGATTTCGGCTCACAGCCCGGCCTCGGCGTCAGCGGCACAGCAGATGGCCGTCAGGTGGTGATTGGCAATGCCGAAAGGCTCAAGCAGGCCGGGGCAGATCCCGCTCCGCTGGAGGCAGATGCAACGCGATATCGTCAGTCCGGCGCGGGGGTCATGTTTGTTGCGATAGACGGGAAAGCAGCGGGGACGATTGCCGTGGCCGATCCGCTGCGGGAAGACACGAAAGCTGCGTTAGCGGCGCTGCATGATGACGGGATGCGCATCGTCATGCTGACTGGCGATAACGAGACGACTGCAAGAGCTGTGGCACAGGCTGCCGGGAACATTGCAGAGGTACACGCCGGGCTGAAGCCCCAGGACAAGGCCGATATCATCAGACAGTTGGAGAGTGTCGGCCGCCATGTGGCGATGACGGGAGACGGCGTGAACGACGCGCCGGCCCTCGCGGCGGCTTCCGTAGGTATCGCCATGGGAACAGGAACTGACGTCGCCATCGAGAGCGCAGGCATCACACTGGCCCATGGCAGCCTGGGTGCGCTGGTCCGCGCCCGAAAACTGGCGCACGCGATCATGCGCAATATCCGGCAGAACCTTGCCTTCTCGTTTCTGTTCAACGGGATCGGCATTCCGGTTGCGGCAGGCGTCCTCTACCCGGTATTCGGACTGTTGCTATCGCCGATGATCGCAGGTGCCGCCATGGCGCTGTCTTCCGTCACCGTCGTTACCAATGCGCTCAGGCTAGGGCGGATCAGTGATGGCGGGCATTCCGCTCGGGATGCCAGAACCGGTAACCTTTTGTGAATATCCGTCCTTCTGGCAGATCCCGGTCTATAAAAGAGAGCACCGGTTTTTCTTGACGCGAAACGCCAGAAAGGCCAGCGATCATACCATGGATACCATCAGCCTGATCGCCCTGCTTCTCGTGCTTGCCGCTGCCTTTAGCATTCTCAATCACCACACGCTTCGCGTTCCCGTGACGATCGGCGTTCTGATCTTCTCGTTGCTGACTTCCCTGCTGGTCATGGTTCTGAACCTGCTGATCCCGGCCTATGATCTTCAGGCCCTGCCGCGGTCTGTGCTGGGGGTCATCAACCTACCCGCGGCGCTTCTGAATGGTGCGCTGTCACTTCTTCTCTTTGCCGGAGCCATGCAGGTTGATGTCGGACACCTGCGTGCGAAACTGATGTCCGTGACAGCCCTGTCCATTCTCGGGACTGTTCTGGCCGTGGCCTTTCTGGCGGGCGCGGCCTGGAGTGTTTTTCCGCTGTTGGGCCACGCTGTTCCCTTTACATGGTGCATCGTGCTCGGCGCCATTCTCGCACCTACTGATCCGGTTTCGGTCGTGGGGATGTTAAAGCGTCTGGGGCTGCCGGGGCCGCTTCAGGCCATTTTCGCGGGCGAGAGCCTGTTCAATGACGGCGTCGGGGTCGTCATTTTCGGTGTGACGATCGGACTGGCGACCGGAGACAGTCAGGGCGTAGCCGCCTCCGGGATTGCCCTCAGCTTCTGCCGCGAGGCGCTTGGTGGCGGCCTGCTGGGCGCACTGACGGGGTGGATTGCGCTTCGTGTGCTCAAGGGGCAGCGGGATCCGCATATCGATCTGCTGACGTCACTGGCCCTGGCGACCGGAACCTTCAGCATTGCCAACCACCTTGGCATGTCAGGCGCGATTGCTGTCGTCGTGGCCGGATTGTGTTTCGGAACAAGCTATAGCCATTCCGTTTTCGATGAAGCGTCCCGCAAGGAACTCGATATCGCCTGGACCCTGATTGACGAAGTGCTGAATGTCCTGCTGTTCATGCTTATCGGCTTTGAAATACTGGAGATCACGCCGCATCTGTTTACGGTGCTGGCAACGCTTGCCGTGATCCCGCTGTCCATCGCCGTGCGGGCATTGAGCGTGCTGTTTTCCACCCTCCCGGTTCATCTCCGGCAATGGGAGCGTGGCCGTGTTCTGGGTATCCTGACCTGGGGCGGCCTGCGTGGCGGCATCTCGGTTTCGCTGGCGCTTGGACTGCCACCCGGTGAATTGCGCAATCTGCTGCTGCCTGTCTGTTACGGCGTGGTAGTGTTCACCATTATCGTGCAGGGATTGACCATGGAACGGGTCGCCCGCAGGCTCTATCCGTCATCCGCATCCCGGTCTGAATGATTCCTTATGAAACAGGTATTCCAAAAGGTGATAATTTCAGCGTCTTCCGGTTGCTGCCCTGAGCCTCAGCGCCTCGTAGATCGGTGTATCGCCGAGCGCTCCTGCCACTACCATTGCCGCGAAGCTTCCAGACAGAAGCGGCAATACAAGATCGGACGATCCGGTCATTTCCATGACGAGGATAATGCCCGTCAAGGGCGATCGAACGGATCCCGCAAACATGGAGGCCATGCCGACAATCACAAATGGCGTGGCCGCCAGCGCTGTATCCGGGCTCAGTATCTGCGCCACAAAGCTGCAGGCCAATCCGGACAGTGCCCCCAGGGCAAGCATGGGTGCAAATAGTCCTCCTGGTGTTGCGGCAGCATAGGAAATCGCACCGAAGATCAACCGGAAAACGAACAGGGCAGGGATAATACGCCAGCTTATCGTATTATTTATCGCTGCCTGGGTAATCCAGTCCCCTCCACCTGCCAGATGCGGATCAAGCCACACAACAAGTCCAGCCAGACCACCAATCAGAACGGCCCTGACGGGTATGCTGACAGGCAGACGGTCGGCAAGGCGCAGTGCCGCAAGAATTGTCCGGTTATATCCAACCGCCAGCAGACCGGTCATGAGACCGGTCATGACAAAGAATAGCTGCTTCGCGATCGCTTCAGGCAGGACCTGATGGAACACGATGAAATCAGGCTGGCCGCCCAGGATGCCACGACTGATCAGAATGGCTGAAATGGACGCCCCGAGTGCCGCACACACCATTCTGGCTTCAAACCGTCCCACCAGTTCTTCCAGGACAAAAACGGCACCTGCAGCAGGCGCATTGAAGGCCGTTGCAAGACCGGCTCCTGCGCCAGCGGCGAGGAGAGCGCGACAGTCCGCCTGCCCCAGAGAGAGCAGTCGTCCGATCGTATTGGCTGCCGCGGCACCCATCTGCACGCTTGGCCCTTCGCGTCCCAGGGCCAGTCCACTTCCAATCGCCAGCAGACCACCAATGAACTTGACCGGGATGAGCACCCATGGCGCTGGGACCGCGACGCCCGACAGCACGGCCTCGACATGGGGAATACCGCTGCCTGATGCCAGCGGCGCAAAACGGCGCACCATTTCCACTGCGACAAGGGCCGCCAGGGCAACCCCCACGACCAGAAAGCAACCCTCCCACGGAGAACCATGCAGAAACCGGAGAGCCAGATCCGTTCGCGCGGTTTCCAGCCCTTTAAGAAACAGGCGGAAGACCCCACAGATTGCACCGGTCGCAAGCCCGATCAGGATTGACGCTGATGCCAGGAAAACCAGACTGCAGGAACTCCCGGTCTGTTCCGGTTGTGGTTTCCGGTTCGGCACCTGCTGCAGCATCGTGTCTTCTTTCGTTGACTGACGGTTCTCTGGCTCGGAATACTGCATCTGCAACCCGGGTCCCGGTTCAGGAGGGATCAGTTTCCTGCCTTGAAAGTGTTTTTTCCTGACCTGCCTTCCGTTCCGTCTTCTCCATGAACCCCGCGGCGAGGGCGGAATAAAGCGGATGCGGGCAGACCGTGCGCGAGACCCCGAACGCCAGAAACGCAGTCGCGAGAAGCGCCAGCGTGACCTGCTGGTTATCGCATACTTCCATTACGATGATCGTCGCCGTGAGGGGGGACTGGGCAACGCCACAGAAATATGCCGCCATCCCAAGCAGAACGACCGCGCCTGGAGATGTATGGGGCAGGAACTGCTCGATCCATCCGCCCATTCCGGCGCCAATGGCAAGAGATGGTGCAAACATGCCCCCGGGTATCCCCGAACAGAAGGTAATGAGCATGGAAAGGTACTTCAGGAGAAAGAAGGACGCTGGATAATGGAGGCTGCCATCCACGATCCCTCGCGCCTGGAGATAGCCCGTACCATAGGTTGCACCATCGGATGCCAGTCCGATCAGGGCCAGAAGCAGACCGCATAGAGCAGCAAACCCGAGAGGGAAACGTGCTGCAAACGGACGAAGTGATCCCGGCAATCCTTTTGACAGCCTGATGACAAGGCGGGCAAAAAGGCCGCCTGCCAGCCCACCGCTTACACCACACACCAGAACGGCCAACCATGCGACACCAACCGGGATGGAGGCACTGGTGCGACCGAAATAGGTATAATTCCCCAGCAGGGCAATCGCGGTGATCCCGGAAAAGATGATGACGGTCAGTGTCCGTCCTGACGATTTCTGTTCAAAGGAATGGGCGAGTTCCTCAATGGCGAATACAACTCCGGCCAGGGGCGTGTTGAAGGCCGCAGCCATGCCGGCGGCTCCGCCCGCCAGGATCATACCGTGTCGGGTGACGTCATTATGCTGACCCATGGCCCGCGAGAACGCATGCATGATGGACGCCCCGATCTGGACGCTGGGTCCTTCACGACCGATTGAGGCGCCGCAGATCAGACCGAGGCATGTCATCAGGATCTTGCCGAGCGCAATGCGCAATGTCAGAATTCGGTCCACCAGCATGAAATTATGCATATGCAATGTTGCTATTGTCTGGGGGATACCCGAGCCTTGTGCACCATTGAACAGCACGCGCGTCAACCAGGTAATGGCGACCAGTCCAAGCGGTGCAATCAGAAGCATGGACCAGGCATTCAGGGCCACGATGTGGTAACGCAGATCGGCCGCCGCATCCCCCAGATGGGCAAAGATCACGGAAATAATCCCGATCAGCACAGCCCCCGAGCAATACATGAGTGTTCTTTGCCATTTCAGGGTTCTGACACGCGCCAGACGACGAAGCCGACGGGCTCGTCTGGCGCGATTTCGGCCCGGAACGGACTGGCAGTCAGCCTGACCTGCACCATGGTATGACAATGTCGGCAAAATGGTCACGGCAGAGAAGGTCCAGACTGTGAGACAGGAACGGGGCATATACCATTTTTTCTTACGCCCCCGCTCAGAACCCATACCGGGAAGCTACAGGAGATTCATCCTCAAAATCTACGGGACTGCTACGTAGATCATTCATACATCTGGTGAGTTCCGTCTGGCTTCATTATCCAGATTATCATGCCGTTCTGCCATGCCCTTGAGACCCTTGTCTGGCGACCGGGTCCGGTGTTTGCCATCCAGTTGGGGATGTGGGGGCGCACTGTATTGTAGTCTGCCCGCCAGTCAGCCAGAATCTGGCGGGCATGCATCAGGGACGTGAGCAACGTTTCGTTGAGACATTTATCCCTGAACCGGCCCTATCTTACTTCTAACCTTCGATGAGCCCGGATTTCTTCTGTGGTTGCCGTCCGTTATGCAAGAGTTTTCTGACCCATATTGACGTGTGATCGTGTGCGGTCTTC
>NZ_QQBI01000065.1 GCF_004302915.1 Komagataeibacter xylinus
AGCCCGAAGCGCAGGGCCAGCGCACGTTGTGCGGTAAAGTCCGATGAGCGGATGCTCTTGACGATCCCGAACATGGACTGGGCGATGATCCGCGTGAACAGGGTCTTGCCCCCGCTGGAGCGGCCATACAGCACGGCATAGGGTGGATAGAGCCACGGGTCGATATGGTTGATGACGGCCCCCTGCCGCAGGAAAGCGGCAAAGGGAGCCATGTAGAGCCAGACCAGAAAAGCCCAGTAGGACGCCATGGCACTCTGGCTGTTGCCATAAAACGCCGCGAAACTGCTGATATAGGCGACCAGCATGCGCGCATCCCGCGCGACCTGCTCGGCTGGTATGGTCTCCTTTTCCGACAGCCATAACCGGTCATTCAGATGGACTTCGCCCGTCCGGACCGACAGGGTCGCGTGTGGGATGTCATCTGCCGGACGATCCGGTGCGGGCAGGTTGTTGCGGGCATGCAGGAAGGTCGAGACCGTTCGGGGCGTGACAAGGGCCATGCCCTTGCGGTTCATGGGCAGGGGCACGGTTTCCAGTTCCTGCCGCAGGCGCTGTGCCATGCGCAGGGTCGTGGCGGAAAAGCCGTCCGGCACGGGGATGCCGCCCTGTTCCACATGCGCAAGCCCGGCCCGGATGGCCCGGACGATGGGCACGTCCTCATAGGGGATCGGGTCCGTCCGGATATCTGCCTGCCCTGTTTTCGCAGTGGGAGAAACGCCGATCAGGATTTCGTCTTCAACTGGCACGCTCTGTTTGTAATCGCGTTGGTAATAGTCTTCGAACACGTGCCATGCGGTTGGGTCATCAAAGGTGATGATCACTTCGTGCTGGCGGGCATGGAAGGCGGACAGGCTGAGATTGGCGGACCCCGTAACCACCCGGTGGCCATCGGGGCCGGACAGAAGGTAGAGCTTTTCATGACTGGGGCGGCCGGTCATCAGCCGGAAGCGCAGCGTGCCATCATGCAGGCGCGGCAGGAAGAGGCTGCTGCGTGGACCGAGGAGCTGGCGCAGCCCTTCCACAAGGGATTTCTGGTCAGCCAGACAGTCCCGGAACCCGTAGGCTTCAAAAACCTGGCTGGCCTGGACAAGGGCCAGGTGGGTCTTGGTCAGGATATGCTCGGCGCCGAAGATGATTTCCATGTCTTCGAACTGTTCGGCAAGGTCGAGCAGGAATTCCAGCGAGCTGGAAAAGGTAATGGCCCGAAGCGTGGAAAAACCTGCGAACACGTCCTGCCAGTTCTGCTGGGCATGCGCGTCCAGTCGGGCCTGAAAGACAGTCAGGGGGGTAGGCTGTCGTGAGGGCAGGTTTGAAAGCAGATCCGTCATGCGGGGCTCCGGCAGGCATGAAGGGGATGAGACCACCTACGATTGCGCGACTGGGGAGCAGCGTGGGATCACGATAGGGAGAAATGTCATTTTTTCGGCGTCAGGTGATGCCTGTTGCCACACGGCGGTTGAGGGCGGTGGATACGTGAAGCATATGCTCATACAGAGTAGATTTCGATAGAACGGGAAAGAACGGAATTCGCATGAAAGGAAGCCATGCACAGGCTTCCTTTCATGCCGATCAGGTGACGCTATGTCTGCGGCCATGAAAAATCGGCATGGGCACCCATGGCCTGGAAAAACCATGCCGGGTCACGGTCCGGCATGCTCTCCTGCTGTTTCCTGAAAGCCGTCTTGTTCGTTCGAATGAAAAAATCATTGAGGTCTGCATCGATCAGTCCCTCATCCTGGAAAGCATGACAGATCTCCCGGGCATAAAGAACCGGGCAGATCACCAGAATATCGTCGTCATGTGTCACGGTCCGAAAGAGCGCCTGGAAGTCGCCATTACGGAACATGGTCAGTGTGACCTGTTGCTGATGTCTGGTCAGGCGTGACAGGGCCAGAAGATCGCTGATCGCGACCCAGGGTAGATCAGGCCGCCCGGACGGTGGCGCGAAGAAGCGCAGGGGCAGGTTCCTGAAGTCGGCCGCATGCAGGAAAGCAGGAGCGGGTTGAAGCATGGAATCTTTCTCACGATCATGCCGGCCAGAAGCAGCCGGATCGCGAAAGGCTGGATGACCGTCATGCGACCAGGCACAAAAAAACATCTCCAGTCGAATTGTCTTCAGCAGCGGGATCCCAGCGGGCAGGGCCTTCCCCAAGGGCCATTATTAATGGCTCCTTTTCCATGCTGCCTGCACCAACGGTGCAATGGTGTATGAAGAGCCCCTAGTAGGCCGGGTCCAATGCAGCCCCGAATGCGGTGTCAGTCAGGTACCAGAACGGGGCCGAGACAGTGCCAAGAGAGGGTATGCAGTGACTAGCCCGCCTTATTCACGGGTTGTGACTTTTTGAGGTTTCCTGATTCTGGACGCGCGGGGTCTACGCGATCCTGGAGGCTGATTTCAGAGTGAGGATTGGTCGGCGCTTGAGTTGGCGGGCTGGGGCGGGTTCGGGGGCGACAGCCCCGCCTGTCACGGTCCGGCGGGTTGCAGACCCCGGGCGATACCGGCGCACAGTGCGGCTTCGGGGCATGCTGTGGCGAATGCGATGCGAACCCGGGTTGCGGTCTCGATAACCCGGCCGGCGACCTTGATCAGGCGCATGCGTAACGTGGTGAATTCGGCCGTAGCGAGCGGCTGGGGTCTGGGGATGGCCTCGCGCACCGTCAGCATCAGCCAGTAGGCGGCGGTGTGCAACACGAGGCGGACCTGATTTGCGCGAGACGAGCGACAGCCTGTCCGGTCTGAGGCCAGTTGCCCCTTGTGCAGCCTGATCAGGTTTCCCACCTGTCCCCGGGCGCAGTAGAGGGTGTCGTAAAGCCATCCGGCATTCCCGCCACGCAGGTTGGTGACGACACAGCGTATATCTGTGCCCGTTCTATGTACCGATCCCTACCCTGGTCATAATAAAAATACCCATCCTGTTGGGTTTTGTGGTAGGATGTGACCATGCCAACAGTTCACCGAGTGGGCCGCTTCAGGTTCATGATCTATGCAAATGACCATGATCCGGCCCATGTCCATGTGTTCTGTGATGGCCGTGAAATCATCATCAACCTTGGGGAAACCAAGGCAACGGTCCGGGAGATTGCCCCCGGCGTGAAGCGAGCAGACGTACGCGAGGCGTTCAGGATCGCGGTGGAACAACGCGAAGCCCTATTGGCCGCATGGAGGACGATTGATGCGCAACGATCATGACATCGAAAAGCAGATGGATGCCGCTTATGAACGTGGTCGCATTCGGCGCGAGACGGTGCCCCAGGCGATTGCTGCTGGGTACGATGCCACGACAGGGCGCGTAACCGTTGAGCTGTCCAATGGCACCCGCTTTGAATTCCCTGCCTCACAGGCTCAGGGCCTTGAGAGAGCAACGCCAGAGCAACTGGCTCAGGTAGAAATCATGGGAGGCTACGGCCTGCACTGGGAGGCACTGGATGCTGACCTACTGGTGCCGGAACTGATGGCGGGCCTGTTTGGGTCCCGTGCTTACATGGCGGCAAAGGCAGGCCGACAGGCATCGCCAGCAAAAGCCGCAGCGGCACGTCGAAATGGTGTCAAAGGCGGCCGACCAAGAAAGGTCGCATAACTCACATATTGAGGTAATAATGAATTATTTTTTTAAAATACCACACAATTAAAATGTATCAATACAAGGCAAAAGTTCACCGACACCAAAAAATAGCAAAAAGTACTAAAAGATATATAAATAACGAATGTAGATATTTAAAATTTCATTATGTAAGATTTAAAAAATACTCTTATGCATTTTGGACCTGTAACGGTTTTGTGCCGGTCCTGAGGTAAATAGGAGCAGTCCCATGACTCATGACATTCCTGTTATCGACATTGCCCCCCTGCGCCAGGGTAACGATGCGGAGCGGGAGGCCGTGGCCAGCGCCATCGGCAGGGCCTGCCGCGAGACCGGCTTTTTCTACATTACCGGCCACGGGGTATCTCCCGATACGATAGCGAAGCTCTTCGAGGCCTCGCACACGTTCTTCACCCAGCCCGCCGCCGCCAAGGAAGCCGTGGCCATGAGCCGCGTGGGCCGGAATCGGGGCTATGTGGGGCTGGGGGTCGAACGGCTTGATACGACTTCCCTGCCTGACCGCAAGGAGGCCTTCAACATCAGCCCTAACCAGCCTGGTGGCCAGGACGCATGGCCTGCTCTTCCGGGATGGCAGGATCTCATGATGGCATATTTCGCCATCTGCCTCGATATAGGCGCGGCACTGCATCGCGGTTTTGCCCGTGACCTGGGGGTAGATGAGGATTTCTTTGTCGATAAATTCAGGCACCCCATGGCCACGCTACGCCTGCTGCGCTATCCGCCCGCGCAACAGGCCAGCACGGCACCGGGGGCGGGTGCCCATACCGATTACGGCAATGTCACGATCCTTGCGGTTAATGGCGTATCGGGCCTGCAGGTACGTCCGCGCGGTAGCGACTGGACGGACGCCCCGCTGATTCCCGGCACGTTCATCTGCAATATCGGTGACTGCCTGATGCGGTGGAGCAATGATGTGTATGTCTCGACCCCGCATCGGGTATTGCGCCCTGCAGGCGAGCGGTATTCGATCGCCTTCTTCCTCGATCCCGATGCGGATGCATTGGTCGAGCCGATCGTAACCCGTTCCGGCGAGCATGCGCATTATCCGCCTGTCACCGGGCATGACTACCTGCAGGAAAGACTGCAAGCGACATACGGGCACAAAAACCAGCGCCACTGAGGCAGAAGGCTTCCATCGTGCGGGTGGGTGGTCCGTGGGATGCGATCAGGAATGGTCTGTCGTAAGGCTGGCAGACTGGTCTGTGGAGGTGGGCCAGTGACTCTTTTTTCCTGTCCGACCGTTGTGAGGTGCCGGGACTGGAGAAAGGCGTAGGCCATGGACAGACATATTAAAGGGGGGTCCGATTAGCGACACTGACAATGGCGGTTTTCCAATGATTTTCCATAATCATGAGGATAAAAACGAAGGGCCAGGATCCAGAAAACCGAAAGCTGCCCTGGCGCCAGGCGCAGCGGTCCTTGTCACCGGCCTGCGATAATAGGCCGTCACATTCACCCTTCTACGGCACTGCGGCCGCCTTATTGCCCTGGTTCAGGCAGGGGAAGGGGATGATCGGTACCGAGGCTGGCCGCCCATGCCTTCACCGCTTCACCACTGATGAACAATCCGGCATCAGCCTCGGCCAGTGCCCGGCGTGTCGCTTCGTTCTTTTCGGCTTCCCGATCGGAATGACCTGTTTCCATGATGGTGTTCCTCCCAGGCCGGATCATCAGGCCCGTTCCGGTCTGTGTCCACGTGTTTCTGGTGACCGCAGCGCCCGAGAACCCTGTGCGTCATCGACAATGTCCATGTTCGATGGGATCAGGACGTTTCGCTGAAGCAGGGGAAGGGAGGGATATGAGTTTTCCGGCCACAGGAAACCCGCAGATAATTATTACCTTATCGTTACATAAGGTGGGCACAGATATACGCTCGCTCACCGCAATCATGGATGCCCGTCAGTGCGGAGAGATCACAGCCGATGAAATGATCGCCCAGATCCGGCTGATATCTCAACAGGAAGACTGAGTTTTTCTTGCTTCGGCAGAGAACATTGGGAGCCTGTGGTAGAATCCTGTCATCGGGAATTGAGTTAATCCGTTGCAGGAATGCGGGCTTGAAAAATCATACTGTTGTAACTACAATTCCGTAACTACTGGAGCGGATTGTGACCATATGGGTATGGGATCCTGAAAAGGATTCAAAAAACAGGGAGAAGCATAAGCTGCCTCTGGAAACCGGCAGGTTTGTTCTCGACGGCGATCCGCTCGCATTGTCTGTCCCTGATCCCCATCCAGATGGGGACAGGTGGCGAACCATAGGGAAGATACGGGGCATCACAACTCTCTTCGTCGTTCATACAGAACCCGTGGAAGACGAGGAGGATGGCGAAGAATACGGTCGTATTATCAGCGTAAGAAAGGCAACTGCCCATGAGCGCAAAGCATACGAAAATGGACTCTGAACTGCTTCAGGCGTTACGGGCTGTGGAGGCCATGCCTGACAATCAGATTGTGACGGATGATGAAGCCCCAGAAATTCGTGACTGGTCACATGCGGAACGGGGGCGCTTCTATCGACCCCGTAAAGTGCAGAAAACCGTGCGGTTTGACGCTGATGTCGTGGCTTTCTTCGAGAAGGACGGGCCTGGCTATCAGACACGTATGAATGATGCGCTGCGTGAAATTATGAATCGCGCCTTACGTAAGGCGCCCACGAAAACAGACGCGGGATCTGCACGATCTTCACGGCGCGGGAAGACGGTACACGCATAAGAGTGGCTCTGACCTTTCTTTGCCCACTTTCCTGCACGAGAAGGAGATCGACCACCATGAGCAGCAAAAACAGGTCCATGCCCTCGCTGCACAGTGACGAAGCGGCCGAGGATTTCGTCGTAACCACCGATCTGATCCGGTATGACCTGACGGATAGCCGTGACCAATGTACGCCTCGTTACCTTCCTGCGGTGTGCGAGAGCGTCCCCCTTATTGCCCGGGTTGTGGCAGGGGGAGCGGGTTATCCGTGCCGAGGCTGGCGGCCCATGCCTTCATGTCCCGTTTCTCCCGGTCTGGACCTTCAGGCCAGTTTCGGCCTGCGTCCGCGTTTCTTCTCTGGCAGGCGTGTGACCGGCACCCCAGTTCCTGATGTTTCCGAAGGGGCCGGTGTCGCCTTGATGACCCGCCCTAGTCCAATCTCCTGTGCCAGGGCAGAGCGTCGGGCTGCGTAGGATGGGGCGGTCATCGGGTAGCTTTCCGGCAGGTCCCATTTTTCCCGATACTGCTCGGGTGTCATGCCATAGACAGTACGAAGATGGCGCTTGAGCATCTTCATTTTTTTTCCGTCCTCCAGACAGACAATGTAGTCTGGAAACACGGATTTCTTCTGTGGTTGCCGTCCGTTATGCAAGAGTTTTCTGACCCATATTGACGTGTGATCGTGTGCGGTCT
>NZ_QQBI01000066.1 GCF_004302915.1 Komagataeibacter xylinus
ATGACGATCACGCACAGTTCTCAAACTGGGGAATTTTCAACCAGCACATTTGGGGAGATTACAACCAGCACTCACACGTGGGTATGCCGCGCACAAATTCCGTGAAGATCTCTGGGACCGGGGGGGCGCGTCCTGTCATTCTGCCAAGGAAGAATGATCCGGAAGTTGCCAGTCCCAAATGGGCTTACAGACTACTGGTATCTGGCCGAAAACCTGCGGGAAGGGCTCAAGGAGTGGCGGGCTGTCGTGATCCGATATGAGAAGACTGCGGCATCCTCAGCGCTACAACACCAGACTATATCAAGGCCTAACAGGCCCCTCGACCTTGATATAATCTGCCGTAGCAGCGTGCATCCCACAGGTTGTATTTGCAGCGCAGGCAGCGGAGCTGGTGCGACGCCTGATTGGTTTCCTGACAGAAATACCGTTTAAAACAGTACGTTAAACGACGTATGTCATTGTTTTTTAAATGATTAGAAAATCATGATACAGGAAAGACAAATACCCTTTCCCTATTCGTCACGAAAGTCGCCATTTTAAGGCAATACAGCTTTCAATAGTCTAGAGGAGATACTCATGGGTAGCACTGGCAGTGTAAGTGCATGGGAAGAAGCCCTTCTTGTTGCATTGATTCAGTACCCTGTTCCGGTTGTAAAGGGTCCTGAAGATATTCAGACACAGGTTGACCAGATATGTCGTGCGGTTGCTTCTACCAAGGCGGGTTACCCTGATCTCGATCTTATCGTTTTTCCGGAATATTCGACTCAGGGACTCAATACAGCCATCTGGACCTATGATGAAATGCTCCTTACGCTGGAAAGTCCGGAAATCGGTCGTTTTCGCCAGGCATGTCGGGAAAATGATGTCTGGGGCGTATTTTCCTTGATGGAAAAGAACGAAGATCCGTCCCTGCCGCCGTATAATACAGCAATAATCATCAATTCTGATGGCGAAATAGCACTGCATTACCGCAAGTTGCAGCCATGGGTGCCTATCGAGCCGTGGTCACCCGGCAATCTTGGTATGCCAGTATGCGACGGTCCCAAGGGTTCGAAGCTGGCCGTATGTATCTGCCACGATGGTATGTTCCCGGAACTGGCGCGTGAAGCGGCTTATAAGGGTGCAAACGTCTATATCCGTATTTCAGGATATTCCACCCAGGTAAATGACCAGTGGATATGGACAAACAGGACCAATGCCTGGCAGAATCTCATGTATACCATATCGGTTAATCTGGCCGGGTATGACAATGTATTCTACTATTTCGGTGAAGGTACGGTCTGCAACTATGATGGAAATGTCATTCAGCAGGGGCAGCGCAATCCATGGGAAATCGTGACGGCGGAACTCTTTCCGCGACTGTCTGACAAGGCACGTGAAAACTGGGCTCTTGAAAATAATATATTCAACCTTGGGTGCCGTGCCTACGTAGGCAAACCGGGGGGCGAACGTGCCAATTACCTGACATGGGTGACGGATCTGGCAGCAGGTCAGTACAAACTGCCCTGGGATGAAAAAGTCCGTATCCGGGATGGATGGAAATACTATCCCGAAGGTGTGAAACTCGGGCCGATGCCTAAAAAATGACCTTGTTCATGCCGGCTGTTCAACAGCCGGCATTTTTTATTTCTGCAATACCTGCAACACCCGGGCGGTAGCAGAGGCGCGGTTTTCCACGCCTATTTTGACATAGCTCTGTTCGAGATGCTTGTTGACCGTGCGTGGACTGATGGAAAGTATATCTGCAATATCACGATAGGTTTTTCCTTGTGCCAGCCAGATTATGACTTCAGCTTCTCTGGCAGTCAGTTTTAATGTTTTCTGAATAATTTCCCTGTTCCGATTTGCATCCGTAACGGCCAGGCGAACCAGAAATTCTCCCGGTTTCTGCTGCCCCATAAAGGACAGGGTGATGCTGTTTTCTCCTTCCTTGCGCGAGGAATAAAAAAATTGCGATTCTACCTGATCAGGCTGACTGATGCAGTTCAGAAGCCATTTCTGCATGTCGCCAGGCAGGGCGGGAGCGCCCTCATGCAACGTGTATTCCAGCATTGCCGGCACATGGGGTGTAAACCACAGGCTGTGACCGGCAGGATCGGTGGCCAGGAAATGCCGCCCGGAAAAGTTTAGAGCCCGAAAGGCATGATGGGCCTTGCGCGCATTCTTCAGATGCGTCCGGACCCGGGCCAGGAGTTCCGCGGGCTGTACCGGTTTAATGATATAATCCACACTCCCGGCATTGAATGCCTGCACAATGTGCTGCTGCTCCGACAGTCCTGTCATGAAGATAACGGGAATATGGGCATACTGTGCCTGATTTTTTATTTGCTGGCAGGCCTGAAAGCCATCTGTTCCCGGCATGACTGCATCAAGCAGGATAAGATCTACTTCTATCTGCGGCAGGATGGAAAAAGCCTGTTCGGCGGAAGTGCTGACGAGAGGCGTGTATTGCCCACTTTCAAGAATATCGGATATGAGCGCCAGGTTATCCGGCGCATCGTCGATAACCAGTATGATCCCTGTCATGCCTCTGTCTCGTATGTATTCAGAAAGGATAGTAATTTCTGAATATCAAAATGACCCGCCATTTTCCGAAGGATTTCAATATCGGATGAAGGTGCGGTTTCAATCTGATCAAGGAATTTTAATATTCCGCTTATGTAACCAATCTGAGCCAGTCGCCGGAGTTCTTCAATGTCTTTTTTCTGAATTTTTCGAGATGACATCGGGCGAAGGGAAGATGGCGCTGCTGACTTCCTGCTTTTCAAGAGTGCCTCGATCTTGCCAACGAATTCCGGTATCGAAACAGGCTTGTACAGCATGCCATCGCACAGCCGGTCATGAAAAGAAGAAACCCGGGATATCCTGTTGGCTGACACCATAAGAATGACAGCATGGGGATTAATGTCATGGCGGATCTTGTGTGCAAGTTCCCATCCGTTCATACCGGGCATCATGATATCCAGAAGAAACAGATCGATGGGGACATGCCGCGCGGTATCAAGGCATTCTGCGCCGTTTGTTGCCGTATAGATCACGAAACCCAATGGCTCGAGAATGTCGGTAACCAGTCCTCGGTGAATGGGATCATCATCGACCACGAATATACGGGGCTTCTGGCTGCCGTGATGCGCGGGCATGGAAACGGCCGGCGTTATTTTTTCATCAGTAAGGGCTTCTGAAAGCATAAGTCGGACCCGGCAGGTTGTGCCGACCCCCACTTTGCTGGTGAATTTCAGATCGCCGCCAAGTATTTGCACCAGTAATTGTGTTATGGTCAGGCCCAGCCCCGTACCGGCTATGCTGCTGGCAGTTGCCATGCTGCCACGCTGGAAGGGTTCAAGAATACGTTCCCGGTCTTCTTCCGGAATGCCTATGCCCGTATCGCGGATTTCAAAGGTAGCGATTTCAAGATTCCAACGTATGTTGAAAGAAACAGAACCATGCTTTGTGAATTTTATGGCATTGGAAAGAAGATTGATCAGAATCTGCCTTAATCGCCGCTGGTCACTGTAAACATATCGGGGCAGGTTTTCAGGTATGTCGCATATGAAGGAGAGACCTTTCTGCGTGGCCTGGAATTCCATCATGCCGGTCAGATGGCGCAGGAATTCAGGCAGGTTGATCTTCTCACGCAGAATATCCAGACGGCCCGCTTCGATTTTCGATATATCAAACAGTCCTTCCACCAGGCCGCTCAGATGCTCCGCGCTGCGCTGGATGACCTTGAGCCCTTCCTGCTGGCGCCCGGGTGCCAGCATGCGGTGCTCCAGAAGGTAAGCA
Source organism: Komagataeibacter xylinus (assembly GCF_004302915.1). Taxonomy (GTDB): domain Bacteria; phylum Pseudomonadota; class Alphaproteobacteria; order Acetobacterales; family Acetobacteraceae; genus Komagataeibacter; species Komagataeibacter xylinus_C. Next base: position 3,784 of record NZ_QQBI01000066.1, read on the forward strand.
TAGCCGAGAATGGAATTGAGGGGGGTCCGTATCTCATGGCTGACGCCAACCATGAAGCGGCTTTTGGACAGATTGGCGCTTTCCGCCCGATCCTTGGCTTTTTTCAGCATCGCATCCGTACGGCGATGGGCCCTGATCTCGTTTCTCAGCAATCGGGTCTGGTAGCGGTTTTCATGTTCAGATGCCAGGTAGCTGCGATGTCGCAGGGCAAGAAACCAGGCAAGCACTGTCTGGGGAAGCTGAAGGAACAGGAAAACTTTCCAGAATATGATTTTGACCTGAGCCGCCTCAGCAGGGGAGTGCTGCCAGATAGCCCAGTAAAGACTGCCCAGGACAAGGGCCGACACCGCCATGAGGATCATGATGATACATATATAAAGCGCCATGACGGGAGAGATGTGGGACATGACCGACTGCGGCAGGATGCGATGGGCAATATGGGCAAACTGTTGCGGCATGCGGGTTGCTGACGGCTTGCAGTGATCGTGGCAGCGGGAATCCAGGGTGCAGCACAGGGAACAGATAAACCCGGCATAGACGGAGCACCGTGCCATGTCTTCTGCTTCAAACGTGTTCTGGCAGATCACGCATGTACGCAGTATCGGCTGCCCCGGCGCGAGCTTCATGGGGTTGCGGGCCAGGTAGTAGCGGCCTGTGGTCATATATCCGATCATGGGAACCAGAATGAATGCCCCCGCCAGCCCGAGCAGGGGAGAGAAGGCCGCGGCTGTCGCGCCGAGTACCCCGCTCCACGCCAGGGCGGCAAGGATCAACCCCCCGGTCATGCCGCCCACCCCTACAGGATTGATGTCATATAGATAGGCACGCCGGAATTCGATGCCTGGCGGGCTGATGCGCAGCGGCTTGTTAATGACCAGGTCCGCTGTCAGGGCACCAATCCATGAGGCGGCGATGTTTGAATGGATAAGAAGAATATTTATAAAAGTCGCATAAACATCCATTTCCATAAGAAGAAGTGCAAGGCCGACATTGAACACGAGCCAGACAATCCGGCCTGGATGGCTATGGGTCATGCGGGAGAAGAAATTGGACCATGCAATGGAGCCGGCATAGGCATTGGTAATATTGATCCTGATTTGCGAGAGCGTGATGAACATTGCCGCAAGCCCCATGGCAAGGGGCGGGTTTGAGGTCACCTCCCGAAATGCCAGCAGGTACATGGTCGTCGGTTCCTGGGCGTCTGCTGGCGAAAGGCCATGCCCCAGCACAAGCCATGCCAGAAACATGCCGGCAAGGATCTTGAGCCCGCCGGGAAAGATCCAGCCTGCGCCACAGACCAGAATGGCGGTCCACCATCCGATATGCTGTCGATATGTGTGTGGGGTCGGTAGAAACCGCAGGAAATCCGCCTGTTCGCCAATTTGTGTAATGACGGAAAAGATCAGTGACATGGCCCCACCGATTGCAAGTATCGGCTCCAACGCGGTGGCGGGGGCAAAGGGGGTGTGTACCCATTCACTGAAGCGGCCTGGACTGTGCCACATCATGGCGACAAACGGCGCGAGCTGCAGGACCAGCCAGATGGCGGTCGTCCATTTCTGGAAACGGCTGATCAGCGTGAAACCGTTCATGACGATCGGTATCACGACAAGCGCGGACAGGGCATATCCCATGGATAACGGGATATGGAAGCATGTATTCAGCATGCCTGCCAGAATCATGCCTTCGATAGCAAAGAATATGAATGTAAAGGATGCATAGACGAGCGAGGTCAATGCAGAGCCAATATAGCCAAACCCCGCCCCTCGGGCTAGCAGATCTATATCTATATTATACTTTGATGAATAATAACTGATGGGCAGGCTCAGGAAAAAAATCAGGAATATGGATAGCGCCAGGGCGATCACAGCATTTGTGAAGCCATAATGCAGGAATGCAAAACCACCGATCATTTCAAGGGCCAGAAAGGACACGCCGCCAAACGCCGTATTGGCAACGCTCAGTATGGACCAGCGGCGTGCGCTACGGGGTGTAAAGCGCAGCGCATAATCTTCCAGTGTTTCGTTGGCAACCCACCGGTTGTAATCGCGTCGGGAACCAATAATGCGCTGCTGTGGCGGCATGGATGCTCTTTCCTTGATGGCAGCCGGGACTCAGGAAAGTGACTTGCGAAAGGTTATTATACCGGAACATTTCCAGGCCCGGAACCCGCCAGATACGCAGGTGCCGTACGTCAATCGACGTATGGTTGGGCAGCATCATTTCATGAAACTGGCAGGCGTCACTTCATACAGTTTCCCCACGGGTGAATGTAAGGAAAGAAGCGCCATGTCAGACAAAAGAACTCCCCCATCCCGTTATGTCGCAAGCAGGCGCCAGCTGCTGGGTGGCATGTCCATGCTCTCGTTGGGGATGATTTTTCCCGGTCTGGCTTCGGCGGATACACCCGCTACGGCATCGGTCAACACATCCGGGCTGGCCGTTACGGACGATAGTGTAACGGTAGGAATTCTTCATTCAATTACCGGCACGATGGCATTGAGTGAAACGGGTTCGGTCGAGGCTGAAAAGCTGGCGATCGACCAGATCAACGAAACGGGCGGCGTCCTGGGCCGCAAGATCAAGTATATTCAGGAAGATGGTGCCAGCGACTGGCCCACTTTTGCCGAAAAGGCACGGAAACTGCTGGAAAACGATAAATGTGCATCGGTTTTTGGATGCTGGACATCGGCTTCGCGCAAGGCGGTGCTGCCAGTTTTTGAGCAGTATAACGGTCTGTTATATTACCCTACTTTCTATGAAGGGCTCGACGCGGAAATCTCACAGAAGGGTTGTACATCGGGTTAGATTATGAAAAAGTCTGTTTTGCACAAAAGAAATT
>NZ_QQBI01000067.1 GCF_004302915.1 Komagataeibacter xylinus
GTCAATCAACCATGGCGCATCATGTCAATCGGACTGCGCAATTGGGCTCATGGGTTATAGCAATCAACGGTTGGTATAAGAGACTGATCCGAAAGTTTTTGAACAATACCAGCATGTTGTAATTCATCCGTCTTTGCGAAGAGATGGAGTGAATGGTGGCATGGACTGGTATTGCCCGACACGAACATAGCCGGGAGGGATTGCGATATCCATCGGATATGACGGATGCCGAGTGGGCTTTGATTATGCCGTTCGTGTCTCCGGCGAAACGGGGCGGACGGCCTCGCACGGCGGATATGCGCGAGGTTGTAAACGCGATACTTTATATCGCCTCGGGTAGGTGTGCGTGGCGTCTGCTGCCGAAATGCTTTCCACCGGTCTCGACGGTCAGGCGCTACTTTTACGCATGGCGTGATGCCGGACTGTTCGAAGCGATGAACACGGTACTGGTCATGAACCTGCGGGAGATTGAAGGGCGTGAGGCCTCCCCGAGCGCGGGCGTGATTGATAGCCAGTCGGTGAAAACCACGGAAAGTGGTAGAATTTCCGGTTATGACGCTGGAAAGAAGGTCAAAGGTCGCAAGCGCCATATTTTGACGGATACCTGCGGCTTCCTGATCTTCCTCCTTGTTCATGCCGCTGACATTCAGGATCGTGACGGGGCTGTCGATGTCCTGGCGGCAATACGCAAACACTTTCCATGGCTTCGCCACATCTTCGCCGATGGCGGCTATGCCGGTAATAAACTGCGATCCGCGCTCGCCAGCATGGGAAAATGGACGGTCGAAATCATCAGGCGATCAGACACAGCCAAGGGCTTTGAAATTCTGCCTCGCCGCTGGGTGGTCGAACGAACATTCGCCTGGCTCGGTCGCTGCAGGCGGCTCGCCAAAGACTGGGAAAAGTCCATAGCCTCGTCAACAGCGTGGACTTTGATCGCCTCAATCCGCATGCTGACCCGCAGAACCGCAAGGCATTGTCAGTGCTGAAAAACTTTCGGATCAGGCTCTAATGCCGAGATCATTGAAAAGCTGAATATAAAGCAGATAGATATCGGGATCATGTATTGTGAGGAGTGTCCCAAAGCCCCGGCCTTTGTCATGCATTAACTTTATAAGGAAAAACAGGTTCTAGCTGGCGCTAAATCTTACGATTTCCCGCCTGGCGATGAGATTAGCTGGGAAGCCGCAGCACAGTTCCCTCTTATCTTGCTCAGCCGGAGCATGCGTTGCCGGAAATTTGTCGATGTGGGGTTCCGAACTGTAGGCGTAAAATCGATAGTCTGGCCTGAGATTACTTTCCTGGAACTGATTCATGCTTCAATCATGATCTGCCACACCCGCCGACTTCATATTTTACATTTGGGATACGCGCATAAATCTGTGCCTCGAGTTTGCCGCGTGAGTCATTTCATGTTTCGAGGATTTGGCAACGTCTGTCGAGAGCGCAGAGATTCAGATATTTTGACGGGCGGGAACAGCTCGGCTTTGTGAATAGACCACTATTTCCCATCTGGCGGACGCTCAGGTTCGGAAAAGGCTATGAGCGACATCACACAGCAATGCTTCGCCCTTTTCCAGCGTCGCTACCACGGCGAGGCGGGAGTGCGGATATTGGTATTGGCCCGATCACCGGTGTTGGAGAAAATGTCCGATAAAGGCGGAAGATTGGATTGGCGGTACGTTCAGGCGTGATTCTGTCCGCCTTCCGGATCCCCTGCTGGCTACTGGTTATCGCATAGAGGTTGCACATCACGCCGTCCTTTCGCGAGTCCGGATATGGGTGTCCTACCGGATGGTATCCACCCAGCAGGAAAGGGATGGCCGGACTGTTCCTGATAAATCCCTGTAATCCAGACAGTTTTCATCACGCCTGAATCGGTCGGCAGGCCTGTGCCCGCGCCCGGATCGCAACCGCTTTTCCAGAATGGGTTGACATTCGTCACCGTGCCAGAACAAATAACGAACACAATCGCTGATTCCGTGCCAGAAACACCCGAATGGACTGTCCGACCCCATGCCCGCACCCGAACCCCGTCCTGCGCTGGAGGCGCTGAGAGCTCAGGTCAGCCGCCTCGAAGGCCAGGGCCGACGCAGGCGGGGCGTGCTGCCCTTCGGCATGCCCGAGATTGACGGTCGTCTGCCAGATGGCGGCCTGGCTCTGGGCGCGCTGCATGAGGTGGCAGGCGGCGGCCATGACGCCCTGAATGCAGCGGCATCCGGGCTGTTTTCCGCCGGGATCGCTGCCCGGACACGCGGAAAGGTGCTGTGGATCGCCACCCGTCAGGACCTGTATGCCCCGGCACTGCAGCAGGTCGGGCTGTCGGCGCAACGGACCATTTATGTCGCGGCCAGTTCGGACGTCGATGTCCTGGCCTGTTTCGAGGAGGCATTGCGTCATCAGGGATTGGGGGCAGTCGTGGCCGAGGTGGCCCGCCTGTCCATGACCGCCTCACGCCGCCTGCAGCTGGCGGCCGAGACATCTGGCGCGCTGGGCATCGCCATCCGACGCTGGCGACGGCAGACGGATGCGGCCGATTTCGGCCAGCCCACTGCTTCAGTCACCCGGTGGCGGGTCTCGGTCCTGCCATCCGTGTCGTTGCCGGTCCCCGGCGTCGGCCGGTCCCGCTGGCTGCTGGAACTCATCCGTGCCCGCGCGGGCGAATGCGCCGATTTCGAAGTGGAGGCCTGTGATGCCAAAGGGAGACTGGCACCGTGTCGTCTCACTCTACCTGCCGCTCTGGCCGACAGACCGGCTCAGGAAGCGGCTGGGAACCGACGCGCCCGCGCCTGACCGCCCACTGGTGCTGGCCGGGCGGGAAGGGCGGCGACGGGTCATCCTGTCGGTCGATCTCGCCGCCCGCAGGCTGGGCCTGCGCCCCGGCACGCCTGTCGCGAAAGCGCAGGCGCTCCATCCTGATCTGCTCATCATGGATGCCGACCCGGACGGTGACCAGGCAGGGCTGGAGCGGCTGGCGCTGTGGTTCCAGCACCGCATCGCCCCCATCGTGGCCCCCGATCCGCCAGACGGCATCGTGCTGGATACGACGGGTGCCGATCACCTGCGTGGGGGTGAGGCCGTCATGCTGGAGAACATGGTCACGCGCCTGAAGGAGTCCGGGATCACGGCCCGGGCCGCGATTGCCGATACGTGGGGCGCCGCCCATGCGTTGGCGCGTTATGGCCGGGGACGCATCACCCTCGTGCCGCCCGGTGAAACGTCGGCAGCGATTGCCGACCTGCCCATCGAGGCCCTGCGCCTGCCAGCGGATATCATTGGTGGCCTCCATGGGCTGGGCGTGTCACGCATCGGCCCGCTGGCCGGCACGCCGCGCGCACCGCTGGCCCTGCGCTTCGGCCCGGATGTCGCCCGTAGGCTGGACCAGGCTTTCGGGCGGCAGGCGGAAGCCATTGTCCCGGTCCGGCTGCAGGCGCCGGTGCAGGTCAGCCGGAACTTTGCCGAACCGATCAGCGCGGCCGAGACCATTGCCCGCTACATCACCAAACTCGTGCCGCCCCTGTGCGCCGGGCTGGAGGAACGCGAGCAGGGCGTGCGCCGCCTCGACCTGCTGCTGCACCGGGTGGACAGCCGCACCGAGGCCGTCCGCGTGGCCACAGCCATGCCGGTGCGGGACGTCAGACGCCTGACCCGTCTGCTCTGTGACAGGATCGAGATTATCGATCCGGGCTTCGGGATCGAGCGCATGGTGCTGACCGCGTCACTGGCCGAGCCGATCCTGCATCGCCAGGGTGTATCCGCCCTGATCGAGGAAGAAGAAGCCGACGTTTCCGACCTGATCGATACCCTGGCCAATCGTGTCGGCATGCAGGCCCTGTATCGCTTCGCCCCGGTGGAAAGCGACGTGCCGGAACGGGCCGTCTGCCGCGTGCCCGCCCTCGCACCCGAAGATACACGGGAGTGGCCGGATCACTGGCCGCGCCCCACGCGCCTGCTGCCCCGTCCCGAGCCGATCCAGACCATGGCGGTGTTGCCCGACCATCCGCCGGTCTTCTTCATCTGGCGCGGCATCCGCCACCGGATCAGATGCGCCGATGGCCCCGAGCGCGTCTTTGGCGAATGGTGGAAAGGGGATGCCGAACTGACCACCGTGCGGGACTATTTCCGGGTGGAAGATACCAGCGGCGAGACATTCTGGGTTTACCGGACCGGGGATGGCGAACATGGCGAGACCGGTTCGCAGGGCTGGTTCCTGCATGGTCTCTTTGAATGAGCGTGGCATACGCCGAACTGCAGGTGACGACGTATTTCTCGTTCCTGCGCGGCGCATCCTCACCAATTGAACTGTTCGAGCAGGCGAAGGCCCTTGGCATTGAAGCGCTGGGCATCTGCGACCGTAATTCCCTGGCGGGCATGGTGCAGGCCCATGTCGCGGCCAAAGAGACCGGCATCCGCCTGGTCGTGGGCTGCCGTCTCGATCTGGCCGATTTTCTGCCCGTGCTGGTCTATCCGACGGATCGGGCCGCTTATGGCCGGTTGTGTCGGCTGCTGAGCCTTGGCAAGGCCCGGGCCGGAAAGGGGAAATGCCGTCTGCTCTGGGAGGATCTGGTCACATGGGGTGAGGGCCTCCTTGTCATCCTGATCCCGGATACGGCGGATGATGCCTGCGCCCTGCAGCTTCGCAAGCTGCAGGATGCCTTTGGCGACCGGGCCTCCATGGCGCTGACCCTGCGGCGTCGGCCCAATGACCAGATGCGGCTGTATGAACTGGCGCACCTCGCCCATCAGGCGCGGGTGCCAGCGGTCGTGACCAATGACGTGCTGTTCCACACCCACGACCGGCGTATCCTGCACGATGTGGTGACCTGCATCCGCAACCACACCACCATCGACGAGGCCGGGTTTGCCCGTGAGCGCCATGCGGACCGTTACCTCAAGCCGCCTGCAGAAATGGTGCGACTGTTCAGCCGGTATCCCGAGGCGGTGGCCCGGACCACGGATATTGTGGAGCGCTGCCATTTCTCGCTCGATGATCTGGCCTATCAATATCCCGACGAGGTCTCCGTCCCGGGCCAGACGCCGCAGCAGGCGCTCGAAGCCCTGACCTGGGAAGGGGCGGCAGCGGCCTATCCCGAAGGCATTCCGCCCGAGGTCAGGAACATCCTCAACCATGAACTCGCCCTGATCGGGCGCATGGATTATGCACCGTATTTCCTTACCGTCCACAGCATCGTCCGTTACGCCCGCTCGCAGGGCATCCTGTGCCAGGGGCGGGGATCAGCGGCCAATTCCGCTGTCTGCTATGTACTGGGCATTACCGCCATCGATCCGGCACGGACGTCGCTGCTCTTCGAGCGCTTCGTATCCGAAGAGCGCCGCGAGCCGCCCGATATCGACGTGGATTTCGAGCATGCGCGCCGGGAGCAGGTCATCCAGTGGATTTATGGTCATTATGGCCGCAACCACGCAGCCCTTACGGCCGTGGTTACGCGCTATCGTGCGAAGGGCGCGCTGCGCGATGTCGGCAAGGTCATGGGTCTGCCCGAAGACCTGATCCGCACCCTGTCCGGCCAGATCTGGGGTTGGGGGCGCAAGCTGGATGATGACGCGCTGAATGAAACGGGGATCGACCTCTCCGACCGGCGGATCCGGCTGACGCTGGATCTGGCGCGCTGCCTGATCGGCATGCCGCGCCACCTGTCGCAGCATCCCGGCGGGTTTGTCCTGACCCATGACCGGCTGGATGAACTGGTGCCGATCGAACCGGCGGCCATGGACGGTCGCCAGATCATCGAATGGGACAAGGACGATATCGACGTCCTGAAATTCATGAAGGTCGATGTGCTGGCCCTTGGTATGCTGACCTGCATGAAGAAGGGGCTGGACCTTCTGGCCGAACACAAGGGACAGCATTACACGCTGCAGACCATTCCGGCCGAGGATCCGCGGACCTACGCCATGATCCGGAAGGCGGACACGATCGGGGTGTTCCAGATCGAATCCCGCGCCCAGATGTCCATGCTGCCACGTCTCAGGCCCCGGGTGTTCTATGATCTGGTGATCGAGGTGGCCATTGTCCGGCCCGGTCCCATCCAGATGGGGTGGACGGCCTCCATGCGACATCAATGTGCCATGATGAGGTCGGAAGACCATTCAGAGGAGACCGC
>NZ_QQBI01000068.1 GCF_004302915.1 Komagataeibacter xylinus
GCGCGGGCAGCGTATCGCCCGCCCCCGCCGCCCTCGCGCGCCACGCTGATTGACGAGGCGGCCGCCGCCGCCCACGCGGCGGCGGCGGCGGCCGATACGCTGCCCGCGCTGCGCGCTGCCATAAACGGCTTCGAGCCCTGCGGGCTACGGGCCACCGCCACCCATAGCGTGTGCGTGGAAGGCCCCGAACAGGCCCCGCTGATGCTGATTGGCGAGGCGCCGGACGCGGATGAGGACCGCAGCGGCCACCCCTTCGCGGGGGAAGGCGGCGCGCTGGTCGCGACCATGTTCGCCAGCATCGGCATTGACCGCGCCGACCTGCTCGCCGCCCCCATCATTCCGTGGCGGCCGCCCGGCGGCAGGCCGCCTTCGGTGGCGGAGGCGCGGATCTGCCTGCCCTTTATCCAGCGCGCCATCGTGCTCGCGCGGCCGGGGCGGGTGGTGCTGCTTGGCAACCTCGCCGTCTCCCTCATCACGGGGCAGGACACCACGGCCGCGCGCATGCGCGGGCGGTGGCGCGACATCACCCTGCCCACCGGCCCAGATGGCACCCCCGCCACCACGCTGCCAGCCCTTTGCATGCGCCATCCCTTCCAGTTGCGCGCCAGCGCCACGGCACGGCGCGATGCGTGGAAGGACATGCTGCTCATACGCGAAACAATCGGAAACATGCCCTTGAAATCATAAAGGGTATTAACATAATCATTCCGGCATATTAGCCTGCGGAAATTAGCTATTCATTCCTGTTTGCGCATAAGTTTTACGGTGTTTACATAAGTTCCCCCATTCTGTTCTGAAAACTTATTTACCGCCACGAAATGCGTTAGCTATTGCTTTCCCCGCGCGCACGGCTTACATCCGCTTCGCCATGCGAGGGACAATCAATACCCCCCATCACGCGGTGGCAGCCTTTCTGGCTGGCGCCGCATTTCTGGCAGGAGCGGCGTTCGCGCCGTTGCGTGCCCAAACAGTGGCGCCCGGCCGGCTGGACGATGATCCAGCCAGCCATGGCGACCATAACGAGGAAACGGCGCTCGCCCTTCCACGCCTGCACGCGCATGGTAACGCCGGGATGCCACGCCCGCTCTCGCCCGAGGATGTCAGCCACATCCGCCGGGTGTTCCGCCTGCAGGCCGATGGCAAGTTCGATGCCGCCATCCGCGAGACCGCTTCCATCCATGATGACACCCTTCTGGGCGACATCCTGGCAGCTCGCTACCTCAACCCGGCCTATCACCCCAATGCGGGGCAGCTCCGGCTGTGGCTGCGCACGTTCTCGGGCCTTGCGGATTCACCGGCCATCTATTCCATGCTGGCCGCCATGCCCGCGACAGTGCGTGGAGGCCCACTCCCCCCCGCCCCCGCGCATGACATGCTGGACAGCAGCCGCCCGCCGCAGCACATCCACCTGCCGGAGGAGGATGACCCCTCGCTGCGGGTGTTCACACGCAACAGCATGCTCGACCGCACCGTGCGCGAGCGCGCGGCCCAGGGCGTAAAGGGCGCGCGCAGCGCCCTGCACCTGATTGCCATCACACCGGGCATGAACGACCTGTATGCCGCCCATCTGCATGCCGAAATTGCCATGACGCTGTTCAGCAGCGGCGAAAACCGGCTTGCCATGTCAATCGCACGCGCTGCGTTTGAAAAATCCGGCCAGCGGCTCGGGCTTGCGGGCTACGTGGCCGGTCTGGCCGCCTGGCGGCAGGGCCGCGCCGACATTGCCGAGCCCCTGTTCGAGGCCGCATCGCGCGCCAGCCTGACGCCAGGCAGCATCCGCGCGGGGGCGGCCTACTGGGCGGCCCGCGCGCACCAGGCGACAGGCGATGTGGCAGCCTATCGCCCCTGGCTGCACCGGGCGGCGGCGGCGCCACATACTTTCTATGGCCTTCTGGCCTCACAGATTCTGGGCCTGCGGGCCTCACCGGCCAACCGGTCGGCCCACACGCCCGATACCATCAGCACCGATGCCGACATGACGCTTGCGGCAGCCCAGCAGACCATCCATGCGGGCAGCCCGGTCCTGGGTGAAATCGATATCGAGGCGGTCGCCGCGACCCCTGCCGGGCGCAGGGCGTTTGCCCTGATGCAGGTGGGCGAGCGCGAGCGGGCGGAGGCCGCGCTGCGACGGCTGTGGCCCGACATCCAGAACGACGCCGCCCTGTGCCATTCCACCCAGATGGTGGCCGATGCCATGGGGCTTAAGGACCTGGCATCACAGATGCTCATGCTGATCGACACGAACGAGAGCGAGCACAGTACCCACGCCGCCCGCTTCCCGCTGCCGCCGCTCCAGCCCGAGCATGGCTTCCGCATGGACCCGGCACTCGTCTATGCGCTGACCCGGCTGGAATCCAATTTCGACAGCAATGCCGTTTCCGGCTCCGGGGCGCATGGGCTGATGCAGGTCATGCCGGTTACCGCCGGTTTTGTGGTGCATGACAAGGACCGCTTCACCCGCCGCCCCGCCGACCTGCACGACCCCGCCACCAACCTCGACATAGGGCAGCGCTACGTGCTCTACCTTGCCCAGCTTTCCACCCAGGCGGGGAGCACCCATGTGCCCGCGGGCGGCGACATGATCCGCATGCTGGCCAGCTATAACGCCGGGCCCTCGGCCATCTCGCGCCGGAGTGCGACGATGGACGAGGATGAAGACCCGCTGCTCTATATCGAGAGCCTGCCCAATGGCGAGACGCGCGACTATGTGCGCCGGGCCTTTACCTATCTGTGGATCTATGCCGACAGGCTCGGTGTTGCCGCCCCCTCGCTCGAGGCGATGGGCCGCAATGAATGGCCCGGCTTCGGGGCCGAGATGGCCATGGCCGGCCATGCGGGCCATACAATCCATTAAGATGAGAATTTTGGGCGCCGCCTTTTTTAAAGGCGGCGTTCTTTTTGAAACCTAAAGCCTTACCAAAACTTCCTTACGTTCCGGCTGGCCGCTTCAGTTCTCGGCCAGAAGCTGGCGGCTGGCCTGCACGCGCACCACGCGGCGGCCTTCCATTTCCAGCACCTCGAACAGCCAGCCCGAGAATACGACCTTGTCCCCCTTTGCGGGCACGCGGCGCAGCAGGGCCAGCACAAGCCCCGCCAGCGTGTGGTAGCTGCCCTCGGCTGGCAGGTCGGACAGGCCGAGGCGGTCCTTGACCTCATCAGCGGGCATGGCGCCATCGAGCACGAGCACATCGTCATGCGCCAGACGCTGTGGCGGGGTATTGCCCGGTTCGTGCTGCTCGCCCACGATCGCGCCAAACAGGTCGGATGAGGTCACGATCCCCTCGAACGAACCATATTCATCAAGCACCAGCGCCATGCCCAGCGGTGAGGCCCGCATGCGCTCGAGCATGTCAAAGGCGGAGAGCGTGTCAGGCACCGAGATGGGGTGGCGCAGCCCGATCTCGACCGAGGGGCTCTTGCCATCAAGGAACCGGTCAAGCATGTCCTTGGCCAGGATCACGCCCACGGGGTTGTCCACCCCGCCTTCGCACACCACGATGCGCGAATAGGTGGTCGAGCGCAGCACCTGCAGCAGTTGCGCACGCGGCACATGGCGCTCCACCCAGCACAGTTCGGTGCGTGGCGTCATGATGGCGCGGACCGGGCGCTCGGCCAGGCGCAGCAGGCGCTCGATCATGTCGCGCTCCTCCTGCTCCAGCACGCCCGCCTGGGCACCCTCGGCAATATAGGCGCGCAGTTCCTCCACCGAGACCGACTGGCGAATCGCATTGCCAATGCCCATCAGCCTGAGCACCAGCTCCGATGAGCGGCCAAGCAGCCACACGATGGGGCGCGTGAACCAGGCCATCCACTCCAGCAGCAGCGACAGGCGGGCGGCAATGAGTTCGGGCTGGCGCAGCGCGATCTGCTTGGGCACCAGTTCGCCCAGCACCAGCATGACCGCCGTAATGGCGCTGACCACGAGGAACATGGCCAGTTCATCGGCAATCGAGCGCAGGGCTGCTATGTGTGAAAGCCACCGGCTGACACCAGCCTCGATGCTATTGCCGCCAAACGTGCCCTCGAGAATCGAGACCAGCGTCATGCCGATCTGGACGGTGGGCAGAAAGCTCTGCGGGTCGCCCGCCAGTTTCAGTGCGCGGTCCGCCCCCTTGGTGCCATCACGCGCAAGAATGGCAAGCCGCGCCCGGCGGGCGGAAATCAGCGCCAGTTCGCCCATGGCAAAAAGCCCGTTGAGCAGAACGAGGCACAATATGACAATCAGGGAAACAAGCATGATCCCACGCTCTTACAGCATATTCAGCCCGGCGGGCATATTTTGCCCCCAACCCGCGCGCAAAAGAAAAGGCGGAGCATATGCCCCGCCTTCCCTTAACCATCCGGTCGATGTGATGCCGGAATGCGTAATCAGTCGGCTGCGTCCGCCGTCTCGGCCGGGGTCGCGACCTTCTTCACGCGTGGCGGGGCCGCAGGCTTCTTGCGGGCGGCAAGCTCGGCCATCTTGGCATCGACGTGCTGGGTAAACACGTACTCAGCCGGGCGCTGGTGGTCGAGCGAGATTTCCGGCGCCATCGGCTTTTCCGTCTCGGGGCCGAACAGCGCAACCTTGGCGATGTGCCACGGGCGGCGCACCGCATCCATCACAGCAGTCGACTCGTAGCCCGAATGGACCATGCAGTCGGCGCATTTTTCGTAATTGCCGGTGCCGTAGGCATCCCAGTCGGTATCGGTCATGAGCTCGTTGAAGCTCTTGGCGTAACCTTCACCCAGCAGGTAGCACGGGCGCTGCCAGCCAAACGGGTTGCGCAGCGGCTTGCCCCACGGCGTGCAGTGATACTGCTCGTTGCCCGCCAGGAAGTTGAGGAACAGCGGCGACTGCGTGAAGCGCCATTTCTTGCCCTTGCCCAGGCGGAAGATGTCGCGGAACAGCTGCTTGGTCTTCTGCCGGTTGAGGAAGTGCTCCTGATCGGGCGCACGCTCATAGGCATAACCCGGCGCGGTCATGATGCCGTCCACGCCCATGGCCATCACTTCATCAAAGAAGGTGGCGATGCGCTTGGGGTCGGCCCCATCGAACAGGGTGCAGTTGATCGACACGCGGAAGCCGCGCGCCTTCGCCTTCTTGATCGCGGCCACGGCGCGCTCGTACACCCCGTCCTGGCAGACGGAGGCATCGTGCATCTGCGGGTCGCCATCAAGGTGCACATCCCACGAGAAGAACGGATTCGGCTCGTAATCGTCCATCTTCTTTTCAAGAAGGAGGGCGTTCGTGCACAGATATACGTACTTCTTGCGCGCGATCAGCCCGCGGATGATCTCGGGCATTTCCTTGTGCAGCAGGGGCTCGCCGCCAGCCACGGCAATAACGGGCGCACCGGCCTCGGTATCCGCATCAAGGCACTCCTGCACGCTCAGGCGCTGGTTCAGGATCTGCGCGGGGTAGTCGATCTTGCCGCAACCGGCGCAGGCCAGGTTACAGCGGAACAAGGGCTCGAGCATAAGCACGAGCGGATAACGTTTACGCCGCGTGACATGCTGCTTGACAACATAGGCGCCGACGCGGACTGCCTGCATAATAGGAACGGCCATGAAACCTCTGCTCCTGCACCGGCCCAACCGCCGGTCTCATATTTCAAGTCTGGTAGGTCGGACTATGGACACATCCACCTACAAGAAAACAAGCCCAACATCACTCAGCCGTGCACACAGAGCATGCCGAGAATGCGAACTTGTACGACACATGAAGCCTTTCGCGAGGGTATAGGACAGAAACCATCCTGTATTCAATTGCTATTGCCTTCAGTGTTGCCAATTAACAACAGTCAGGGAATTAGAGACTGTATTTGCACGCCTAACCGGAGTAACACATCGCGATTACGCTAAGGTCGCCATGGTCTGTTTGCCATGAGCCGCCATTCATCGCCGCCGGGGCAGCCCCGCCCGGCCCCTTGCCGGGGCGTGGGGCCTAACCGAAAACCGGGTCGGTTCCTCCCATATGGGCAAGGGCCGACACAGAACAATGGACGCGAACATCATGGATCAGACCAAACCCGCGATTCCGACCCTTGGGCGCTACGCCCAGCTTGACCGGGTGCAGTGGCCGCACGACATGCGCAACCTCTCGGTCGAGCAGCTCAA
>NZ_QQBI01000069.1 GCF_004302915.1 Komagataeibacter xylinus
GAGCGAAAATACGCAGAAGAAAGATACGACAATGCAATCAATGTGACCTCTTGCATCGTAAAGGCCGTCCACATAAGGGGGACATGGTGCATCCCTATCTGCGCCGGCGGGCCGGGCAGGAAAAGGAGATCTACCCGACGCCGGAACTCGAAAAGGTGCTCAAGAAGACGCTGGGCATTCCGCTGTTCCAGGAACAGGTGATGCAGGTGGCCATGGTGTGTGCCGGGTTTTCGGCGTCCGAGGCCGACCAGTTGCGCCGGGCCATGGCGACGTTCAAGAATACCGGCACGGTCTCGCGTTTCCGCACGCGACTGATCGAAGGCATGACGGCGCGGGGTTATCCCGCGACCTTTGCCGAGCGCATCTTCCAGCAGCTTGAGGGGTTTGGCAGTTACGGCTTTCCCGAAAGCCATGCGGCCTCATTTGCCATCCTTGCCTATTCGTCATCCTGGATGAAATGCGCCCATCCAGATGTGTTTCTGGCCGCCCTCCTGAACAGCCAGCCGATGGGGTTCTACGCCCCGGCCCAGCTTGTGCGCGACGCCCGCGAGCATGGGGTCGAGATCCGGCCGGTCTGCATCAACGCCTCGCGCTGGGACAGCATACTTGAAGGCCCGGAGCGGAATGACGGGCTGTTTGCCGTCCGTCTGGGCATGAACCTAGTGAAAGGGCTGGCCAATGAGGATGCGGCCCGGATCGTGGCAGCGCGGGGCGACCGGCCCTTTGCCTCGGTCGATGATCTGTGGCGTAGGGCAGGGGTGAAGGGGGCGGCCCTGGCCCATCTGGCCGAGGCGGACGCCTTCCGGCCGGGGCTGGGTCTGGCCCGGCGTGAGGCGCTTTGGGCGATCAAAGCACTACGTGACGAACCCCTGCCGCTGTTTGCCGCAGCTTCCGTCGTGCGTGAAGCGGAAGAACCCGACGTGCTGCTCCAGCCCATGCGGGACGGGGCTGAGGTCGCGCGCGACTACAACCGCACCGGCCTGACCCTGCGGGATCATCCCGTGGCTTTCCTGCGCGATGATCTTAGCGAACGCGGGATGGTGACGTGCCGGCAGGCCCTGGAGGCCCGGGACAGGAGCAGCCTGTCGGTGGCAGGATTGGTGCTGGTCCGTCAGCGGCCCGGTTCGGCCGAGGGCGTGGTGTTCTTGACGCTGGAGGACGAAACGGCCACGATCAATGTCATCATCTGGCCCGATATGTTCGAGCGTTTCCGCAGGGTGGTCCTGTCAGGACAGATGTTGGGGATTGTCGGGCGGTTGCAGAAGGAAGGGGAAGTGGTGCATTTGGTGACGCGTGAGATTGTGGATCTTTCCCACCTGCTAGCCGATGTGGGAAATCGATCGTCGCAGATACTTCCAGACTTCGATCAGGGCAGGTCTTCCGAAAATATCATTGTGAAGGCCCGGAATTTCCATTGAATGTTGTGTCAGAAGGATAATTCATCTTCGCGATGTTTGCTTACGCCTACACATTAGTCATGCGGAGTGCTGGACTGTGTTTCGCAAAGCGGACATCATTGCTTGAAAGTCTTATCTCCGGATCCAGCGGCAATATTCATTCAGCTTCGTTTCTTAGCTGGTCGCCTCGCCTATGATAGGCAGAGTCTTTAGATGGTTGTCGATGACCTTGACTATATGACGGGACATCGGAAGATGCGCCTTCTCGGATGACCATCGATCCATGAAGAGACCGACAGTTTCACGTGCCGTGTCGAGGACCAGCTTTCTCGGCAGCGCGGCCTTGCCGGCGAGGTGAAGAAGCTCCTCTTTCGTGAATTGATCAAACCGTCGCGTACGACTGAAATTCAAGGCCGACTGATCGCCCGGAATGTAGGGAATCGTCGATACGAAGTCATAGGCAGGAGAGAGCTTGGCGGTCCGCTGGTCGGGGTAGATGAGTGACCAATTTTTTAGATGCATATCCCCGTTGCCGATGAGGGTATTGAAAGTCAGGCGACGGATGAACTCGGCAACATCGTTATGATCGGACTCAGCCGCGATCACCGACGCGATGCTGCGGTTGCTTGCCTTTTTGTACTTATCTTCGGAATAGACCCCATAGACCTGAGCAAAGTCCTCGATATGGATGGATGTGCCATCTTCGCAACGATCAAAGCGCTCGATGATAAAAGCCTTGTCTCCAAGCTGGTCGATGCCGTCCGGCAAGTTTTTGATACCGCTAATATCTACCAAGCCGATAGGTGGGACATTGATGCCAACCATGCGAGCAAGCGTCATCATCGAAAATTCGTTTTCAGGGACGCCATGATACTCTCTTGAGGGAAGCTTGACGATCCAACCGCCCCCGATCCCACTTGCTGGAATGGTCAGGCCACCGGCAGCGTCGATGACGGCTGAAAATTTCAACTGAACCCCAGCAAGCGAAAACCGGAGCGCGTTTTCATGGGTGTTTGAGCCCTTAACCTCGACTTGATCATCGAGATCATCAAACAAAGGCCGTGCTTCATCTTCAGCGACCTCGACCGTCACAGCCCCGGGCAGGTCGCGGCCGAGGGCTTGGATCAGGAAGAACTCACGCATCTCATTGACGCCCGCCTTTTCTGCCAGATAGCTGCGGAGACGACCTTCAGGAAGCAGGTTCGAGAAGAACGGCATGAGCTTCACCTTGATCGGCCTGAAGTCGTTCCGCAACTCCCCATACTGGTCTTTGAAGGACAAACCGAGCGTTTCTCTGTCCGCGTTACCAATATAGGCGTCATTGAACGTAAATATAGATCGTTCATCGCCAAGATGCGTGAGTGTCCCGATCGGTTTGCCATGGAGTTTGACGGTCAGGAAGGAAACATCAAGCATCATCGTCCTCCTCATCAAGAGAGTAGGCCGGACGTGATAGGGTATCTCCGCTATCGGGTAGCGGATCATGTGAAGCCTTGTTGCGGATCGTTCGCATTATTTTGAGGCTTTCATTGAGTGAGACCATCTCTTTTCCTGGACGACCGATCTGCTCAATTATGTGACGCAGTTTTTTCATTTCCTCGAGGTCGAGCATCGATACTCGGAACCGGTGCAAGTCGGAGATAGACTTCTGAAGTCGCTGAAGTCCTTCGAGGTCTGGCATGCTCATTTGGATGCCGCGCATTGTCTCACTGATTCGCTGCATCTCCTTTTGGATTGCAACGACGTCTTTGCGGTTGGAGCTGATCGCATCGCGGCTTAGGGAACGCACGACGGCCACAGCCTTGCGTGGAACAAGAGCAAGCTCCAGATCAAGGGCATGAGCGAGCGCGGCCAAGCTTGAGAGGCGTAGGTCGACAGTTCCTGCTTCGATCCGGGAAATCTGCGCTTGAGGCACCCCAGCCAACTCGCTCAACTCGCGTTGGCTTAACCCCTTGGTTTTGCGCGCTGCTTGCAATCGCTCTGCTATGCCTGTTATGTCGTAGCTCATATCAATGTTCTTTTCTGCATCAATTCACATATATGATGCAGTTTTATATATCAAAATTTTGGGTACCTTTCAAGATTGATATATATATTTCGATATCAAATAATAATTTTATGTATATTTTGAGGTGGCCCCGTCCGTTCGGACAGTTTTGTGGGCTTGATAAGCTATACCCGATTGATGTCATGCCGGCATTTGGGGGCGAACTGGAAATCGTCGCTCGATTCCCCGATCATGCGGTGAAGATCCGCAATTTCTCCGAATTGAACGCGAAGCGGGGGCGTTTGAGACTTACGCCAGTCCCGCCGATTACCGCTATGACATACGTAAACGCCCGAACACGGGATTTGTGATGTTCCGACCGTGAGTTTTTCGATGCCTCATACCCTGTTTTTTTGCGGAAATGGGGGGTGGCGGCATGGTAAAAGATACGAAACGCAAACTCGGCGGTATCGTCCCGGCCAACGATAACGGGCCGGTCGATCCTGCCGCGAAAGCGCGGTGCGATGAACTGATGTTTGCCCTGGCGAGCGCAATGGGCCGCCAGATCGCCCGCGAAGAGTTCGCCCGTCGGAAATTGGGGCGGGCGGCCAACGACAATTGCCCTCTTCCCGGCCATCGCCCGGACGGGAAGGACAGGCCGGAAAGGGGAGAGTGAATGACCCGCGTAGCTCTTTATGCCCACCATTCGTCCGACAACCAGAGTGCGGCCTCCATCGAGGACCAGTTGCGCCTGCGCGATGAAATGGCCGTCCGTGAAGGCTGGCCCGTCGTGCAGACCTATCGGTGTTGATTTTCACTGAGAACTGATGGCGTGGACGGCTCCCTGTGATCCTGAGAGGATGCTGAGGAGTTGAATGTCAGTGAAGGAAACCATCATGCGTTCCGTAATGCTGATCACATCAAACCGGCTGATCGTGAACATCATGAAGCAGGTCGACGAACTCCTTGATTACGCCAATAACGTTTCACAACCTGACAGACATTCAGCTGCCCCTATCGCTGTCTTTAATTATTCACCGATCAGCGACCAGAAACCCAGCTTGCGCTTATGCTGCGCTTTCAAGCGGGTCATAAAGGCTTCATGGGTTTCCATGCCGTTTGTCGCTGTCAGCATTTGTGCAAGCAGCCGACAGGAGGCGAGATCCTTCGCCGCATAGGAATAATAGCGGGAAAGCGCCTTATTCAGCACGGCCTCGACCAGCAGGCGGTAAAGAAGGGTCGCCTCATTGGGATACGATTCAGACAGACGATCCGCAGCCGGACGTAGTGTTCCGTAATTACGCCCGTCCAGTTCTGCCGTATGCTCCCGCACGAGACGGGCAGCAGCGTCGAGCGCTGGCCATTTAAGAAGAGTGGAAAGGGCTACGCCCCTGACCGGGAAATTACGGATGTGATTGAGTGCCTGTTCTTCAGCATCAATCGCGTCGTAATCGCTGAGTTGGCGTTGATATGCTTGCCAGTGCGGCAGGCTAAGGCGTTCCTGAAAGATTTTCCATCGCAGGGACTGGGCTGTGTCGCGATCGCCCACGGCTTCGCACGCTTCGATCCGAAGATCGTCATTTTCCCAGCGGAACCGGGGCGTCTCCTCAGTCTCCCGGTCGAGCCATTCGAGCGCCTCATGGGCACGCTCCTTGTCCAGCAGGCGACGTGCAACATCGCCAATAGAAGAGGACTGACGTTCACTCAGGTTGACTGCTTCGATATAGGCATCGACGTCACCTATTGCATCGGCCAGATCCTTCAGATGACCGAGGGTCTGCATGCGCGCAAAGTCGGTACGATAGTCTCCCTTCGCATTTGAGGCGGGAAGGTCGTGCAGTCGTGCAAGCAGCGTGTTTCTGAGTATGGCCGCGCCCGGCTTCCCCAGTGCTTCACCGCACGAGACAAGCAGATGGTCACAGGTGCCATACCCGTCGTTATCGAGAAGTGTGAGCATATCCCTGACAGTGACAGCCGGATCCCGACCAGCCTGTCGTCCCCAGAGGGAGCCAAGATCGGAGGCCGCTTCGCGAAACACATCTGACAGGTAACCGGAACTGTCATCAGAGCGCTCATAGACGGAAGGAGCAAGTTCCACGAGAAGACGCATGGCGGAAATGGCCTGCCCGACATCCGTCGTTGCAACATCGTTGAGAATGGATTGCCGTAAGGCATCGAGCTCGGTCGTAAGGGGTTTGATCCGGTCCCAGGGCAGGAATCCACGGGAACGCTGGATCGTTCGCAGCCTCTTTTCGATCTCCTTGCCGAGTTTGTCTTTCGCATGAGTGGCTGTCAGCGCCATGCGCAGCTTCCGGGTGAGCACGGCATCCTGTTCCGACAGTTCGACCAGAAGGTCTGCAAGCCGATCCGCACCAAGGGCTTTCAGATTGTTTTTCGTGACGGTCGTGCCAACTTTCGCGGATGCGGCGGGTTTGCGGGTGGCAGGTTTTGAAGAAGGAGTGCGGACCATGAATGCAGATTATGACAGCGACACAGGGGACGCAATCAAAAGCCGTTGTCAGGAAAAAGAGGAAAAAAGCTAGTGTCCTGATTCTGAAGTTTCGCTGATTTTGGTAGTACGGAGGCAGAATCGCTTGACGGCCTGCAGGATGTCGT